>JAZQVR010000055.1:0-21643 GCA_045631965.1 Acutalibacteraceae bacterium | reverse complement strand
TTATGGGTAAGCTTGTAACGGGCTTCAAGTGGTATATCGTATGTGTGCTTGATATTGAGCAGGTCTCTTCTCTTTCTGTCGGCTCAAAAATTACGGTTGATTTTCCCTATGCCGCCACAAATATGCTCAAGGCACAGGTTGCCGCTGTTAACGTCAGCGGTGCGGATAAGGCGGCAGTTGTGCTCGAATGTCAGGTTATGGATGAAGAGCTTGCAAATATGCGCGTTGAAGATATTGAGCTTATTTTCAGCAATGTAAAGGGCTTTAAAATTCCCGTTGAAGCTGTGCGTGAGGTTGAGGGTGTCAAGGGTGTATTCATTCTTCGTGCCAATCTCGTCAGCTTCCGTGAGATAAACATTGTCTGGTCAGATAAAGACTATGTGCTTACTGCAGACCCGCCGCTTCCCGATACGTCAAAGATGACCGATGAAGAGGCAAAGGCGGCACTTGCGGCACTGCCCGAAAGTGAAATTGTCCAGTATGACGAAATTATAGTAAAGGGGAAGAATCTGTATGACGGAAAAACAATCCGTTGACGCTCAGCGCTTTGCCGATATTGAGTATAATCTCAGCGTTATACGCGAGCGTATAGCAAATGCCGCGGTACAGAGCGGCAGAAAGCCCGAAGATATAAAGCTTATGGCGGTTACAAAAACCGTAGCGCCCGAGTATATTAACCACGCAACCAGATGCGGAATTGACCTTATAGGCGAAAACAAGGTGCAGGAATATCTGGGTAAAAAACCCGATTTATTGCCGTGCGAGGCTCACCTTATCGGTCACCTGCAGACAAATAAGGTCAGACAGATTGTGGGCGAGGTCACTATGATTGAGTCCGTTGACAGTGTAAGGCTTGCAAATGAGATTGCAAAGCGTTCGCTTGCAGCAGGCATAACCACCGATATTCTTGCCGAAATAAACGTCGGCGGCGAAGAAAGCAAGAGCGGAATCGCGTGGGATGCGGCAGAGGAAACTCTGGCACAGCTTGCCGAAATTGAGGGCATAAAGCTGCGCGGACTTATGGCAATACCCCCTGTATGCGAAAATAGTGATGAAGCGCGAATGTTTTTTTCTAAAATGAGGCGTTTGTTTGTTGACATTCGCTCTAAAAAATTAGATAATATCAGTATGGATATTCTGTCGATGGGTATGTCGTCAGATTACTGCGATGCAATTCTTGAAGGCTCTACGCTTGTACGTGTCGGTTCGTCGATTTTCGGCAGGCGCATTTACTAATAAAATTAACGGAGGAACAGCTAAATGAAATTCAAAGATTCGGTTGATAAATATATCAGCTTCAGCGAAGGCGAATATTACGACGGTGCCGACGATATGGATTACGGCTACGAAGAAGAGGAAGAGGAGGCTTATGAGGAGGCTCCCGCAAAGAAGTCACGCAGCTCAAAAGGCTTTTTCGATAATCTGCGCAGCCGCGCTTCAAAGGTGATGCCCGGCAAGAAGGCAGACGATTATGCCGACTACGGCGAAGATTATGAGGACGACTATTATGACGAAGAGCCTCAGCCCCGCAAGAGCGGCTCGGCAAACGTTGTTGATTTCAATTCAAAATCCAGAGCAAACAGCACAAAGGTAGTGCTTGCCAAGCCCTCTATGTTCGACAGCGAAACAGCAAAGGGTATTGCAAGAAATATCAACAAGCAGTGCCTCGTTCTTCTCAATTTAGAGATGATGAGTGACCCCGACGTTCGCAGAATGATAGACTTTCTCAGCGGTGTCGTTTTTGCCAACGACGGCAAAATCAACTGCATTTCACACAAGACCTTTATCATTCTTCCCCACAATTACGATTTTTCGGGCGATGTTCTCGAAAACCTTAAAAACGGCTATTACAGCATCTAACTTAAAAAATCAATCTCTTTAGGAGGATATAGAAAATGACACCTGCAGAAATCAGAGCTCACAATTTTCCCTCAGCCGGCAGAGGTACATACCGTTCAATCGATGTTGATGAATTTATCGGCGAGATTGCAACCGCTGTTGAAAATATCAACCAGGAGAAAAACGAATACATAAGACGAATCGCAGCTCTTACCGAAAGAGTAGACGCATATCAGAAGGAAGAAAACAATATCAGTGCAGCTCTTCTTACTGCACAGAAAATGTCTGCTTCAATCACAGCGGAAGCCGAGGCAGCCGCAAACGAAAAGCTTGAGTCTGCAACAGCTGTCGCAGAGCAGACAGTTTCCGAAGCTCAGCTCAGAGCAGGCGAGCTTCTTACCGATGCTCAGACAAGGTCCGACGCAATGATTGCTGAAGCGGAGGCAGTGCTCAAGCAGTCTGTGGAGTCTGCAACAGCACAGGCAGAGAAAACTCTTTCCGATGCAGAGTCAATCGCTTCCGAGCAGCTTTCCAAGGCAGATGCCGCTTCTCGCGACAAGATGCTTAAGGCTGACAGCTATTACAACGAAAAGGTTGCCGCAGCAGACAAAAAAGCAACAGAAATGATTGCTGCTGCAGAGATGCGTGCCGCTGAAATCAATGCACAGTGTGAACTTGATCAGATTGAGCAGCAGGTGCTTATCGATATGCTCAAGAAAGAGGCTGACGATTTCCGTTCATCACTTCTTGTTTCTTATGCAGAACACATTGAGCTTATCAAAAAACTTCCCGAGCTTGCTGCTGAGGAGGTTGCCGCGCTCAAGGCTGCAGCTCCCGTAGCTGCTTCCGAGGTCGAAGTTGAGGAAGAAGAACTTGCTGAAGAGCCCGAAGAGATTGAAGAGCAGGCTGAAACAGAAGAGTTTGAGACTTATGAATACGATGTAGCTCAGGCTGTTTATGCCGAGGCTGAAATCGACGACGATATAGCTGAAGAGCTCTACGAATCAGAGCCTGAAGATGAAGTTGAAGTTGAAGCTGAAGAAATCTTTGAAGACGAAATCGAAGATGAAGACGAAGCAGAAGAAATCATTGAGTATGAAGCTGAAGAAACAGCAGAAGAAGAGATTTCTGATGACGAAATTGCAGAAGTGTTCGAAGATGAATCCGAAGAGGATGACGAATCTGAGGCTTACTATGAAGCAGAAATCGATGAAGATGCCGACGAAGAAGAATTAATCGAAGAAGATGTCGAAGAAAATGTCGATGAAGATGTCGATTACGGTTTTGAATACGAAGAGTCAGAAGAAATCGAAGAAGCTGATGAAGAAGATACGGATTACGGCTTTGATTTCAGCGTAGGCGAAGACGATGAAGATGATGAAGCGGACGATTCATCAATGGGCTTCAGCTTTGCAGAGGAGCTTGCAGAGAGTGAAGAGTATGCCAACTTTACAATAGAAGGTTTTGATTCTATCGAAACAGGTAACGTGTCCAAAAACGGTACCGTTTACGAGGTTGTCGAGGATATCGACGATGATGAGGGTGACGAAGACAGCGATGCAGAGTCATTCTTCAGAGGATTTTTCAAGAAGAAATAACGGAGGAAAATAAATGTCGTCTGTTATATGCTGTGTTCTTGTTGTGCTGATTGCTGCGGCAGACCAGCTTATAAAGCTTGCCGTGCTTGATTCATCGCTTGCCGGCGGTGAAATATTCACGGTTATTGATAAGTTTTTACAGCTCAGATATGTCGAAAATACCGGTGCTGCTTTCAGCCTTTTTGAGGGTAAAACGGTTTGGCTTACAATCTTTTCGTCTCTTGTAATGGCGGTAGGTTTTTATCTTCTGATTGCACGCAAGTTCAGGTCAAAGATAATTATTGCAAGCATTGTTATGATAATGGGCGGCGGTCTGGGTAATCTGATCGACAGAATCCGTCTCGGTTTTGTTGTCGATTATATCGAGACAGTGTTTATTGATTTTCCGGTTTTCAATTTTGCTGATTGCTTTGTAACAGTAGGTGAGTTTGTGCTTGTCGGCTATCTGCTTTGGGATATTTACCGCGATTTCAAAAAAGGCAGGTCAAAAACCGATGGACAATAAGCGAGTTTTTTGTTTTACCGTTGAGTCTGCCGATGAAGGCGAGCGTCTTGATAAGCTTATCTGCACAATGGCTCCCGAGCTTTCACGCAATTTTGTTCAGAAGGTTTTTGATAATGGCGGCGTTACCGTAAACGGCAAACTCCGTAAAAAAAGCTACTGTGTATTACAAGGCGACGAGGTGCTTGTGCTTGCACCCGAGCTTCGCGAGCTCGAGGCACAGCCGCAGGATATTCCTCTTGATATCCGTTATGAGGATGAAAGCCTGCTTGTCGTGAATAAGCCGCGCGGTATGGTTGTACATCCCGCACCCGGCAATCCCGACGGTACGCTGGTCAACGCCTTGCTCCATCACTGCAAAGGCAGCCTTTCGGGTATCAACGGTGTTATCCGACCGGGCATTGTCCACAGAATTGATAAAAATACAAGCGGTTTGCTGATAGTGGCAAAAACCGATGAGGCTCATATGAGCCTTGCTTCACAGATTCAGGCGCACAGCTTTACGAGGGAATACAGAGCTGTTGTACACGGCAGCTTCAAAGAGCCTGTCGGCACTATAGATGCCCCTATAGGCCGCAATCCCAACGACCGTAAAAAGATGTGTGTCACATCTGTTCACTCACGCAATGCGGTTACGCACTACGAGGTGCTTGAAACCTATAAAAAATTTTCCTTTGTCAGAGTTAAGCTCGAAACAGGCAGAACTCACCAGATAAGAGTGCATATGGCTCATATTGGTCACCCTGTTGCAGGTGATGATGTGTACGGCCCTGCAAACGGTGTTTCACTCGGCGGTCAGTGTCTGCACGCAGGCCTTATCGGCTTTGAGCATCCGCAGGACGGTCGTTATATCGAGCTTTCTGCAGAGCTTCCCGATTACTTTACCGATTTTTTGGCAAAGGTATCAAAAAGTATGTAATTATATTGGTTACAATAAATTTAAAAAATAAATGTTTCGGAGGTGACTGTTTTGGACGCAGCAGCTAAAAAGCAGTTGAAGATCAAAGCAAACAAAGTCAGACACGGTATTATTGAGGGCGTTTATAACGCAAAGTCGGGTCATCCCGGCGGTTCTCTCTCTATTGCTGATGTTATGACATATCTCTATTTTTCAGAGATGAACGTTGACCCCAAGAATCCTCAGTGGGAGGGTCGTGACAGACTTGTTCTCTCAAAGGGACATACTGCACCCGCTCTCTACGCAGCACTTGCTCTCAAGGGCTTCTTCCCGTTTGAAGACCTCAAAACTCTCCGTAAGCCCGGTTCAATGCTTCAGGGTCATCCCAGCATGAAGCTCACACCCGGTGTTGATATGAGCACAGGTTCACTCGGTCAGGGCATTTCCGCAGCCTGCGGTATGGCTCTTGGTGCAAAGCTCAGCGGTGCAGAGTACAGAGTTTACGCAGTTCTTGGTGACGGTGAAATCCAGGAAGGTCAGGTATGGGAGGCAGCTATGTATGCTTCCGCTAAGGGACTTGACAATCTTGTAGCTGTTATCGATAACAACAACCTTCAGATTGACGGTACTGTTTCACACGTTAACTCACCTTATCCGATTCCCGAGAAATTCAAGTCATTCGGCTGGAATGTAATCGAAATCTGCGGTGATAATTTCGACGAAATCGATGCTGCATTCAGTGCTGCAAAGAGCTTTGTCGGCAAGCCCACAGCAATTATTGCCAAGACATTAAAGGGCAAAGGCGTCTCATTTATGGAAGACAACTGCGATTGGCACGGTACAGCTCCCAATCAGGAGCAATATGAGGCAGCACTTGCAGAGCTTGATGAAGAGCTTGCAAAGCTTGAGCAGATGTAATCGGTACGCTTTTGATTTATAAAGAAAGGTAACGGTGCATTTATTGCACTGTATGGTGATATTATGGCAGACGTAATTAAGACAGCAACTCGCGATGCTTACGGTAAAGCACTCGTTGAGCTCGGTCAGAAAAACGACAAGGTAGTTGTTCTTGATGCAGACCTTGCAAAGGCTACAAAGACAATTGCTTTCAAAAAGGAATTCCCCGACAGATTCTTCGATACAGGTATTGCAGAGTGTAATATGATGGGCGTTGCAGCAGGTCTTGCTACAACAGGCTATACTGTTTTCGCAAGCTCATTTGCAATGTTTGCCGCAGGCAGAGCCTTCGAGCAGATCAGAAATTCAATCGGCTATACCCATCTCAATGTTAAAATCGGTGCAACTCACGCCGGTATCTCCGTCGGTGAAGACGGTGCAAGCCACCAGTGCTGTGAGGATATCGCACTTATGCGTACAATCCCCGGTATGATTGTTATCAATCCTGCAGACGATGTTGAGGCAAGACTTGCAGTGCTTGCAGCAGCAGAAGTTGACGGCCCCGTATATCTTCGTTTCGGCAGGCTTGCAACTCCCAGACTTTTCGGCGATGATTACAAGTTTGAGATCGGCAAGGGCGTTGAGCTTAAGGCAGGTACAGATGTAACAATCATCGCAACGGGTCTTATGGTAAATGAAGCTCTTATTGCAGCTGAAACACTTGCTGCAGACGGCATCAGCGCAAGAGTTGTCAATATGGCAACAATCAAGCCTATTGATAAGGATATTATCATTAAGGCAGCTAAGGAGACAGGTGTCATTGTTACCGCAGAAGAGCACAGTGTTATCGGCGGTCTCGGCTCTGCAGTTGCGGATGTAGTCTGCGAAGAGTGCCCCGTACCCGTACTTCGCGTCGGTGTTGAGGATGAATACGGTGCATCAGGTCCCGCAGTAGAGATGCTTAAGATTTACGGACTTACAGCAGATAATATTGTTGCCAAGGCTAAGGCAGCAGTTGCTCTCAAAAAATAAGAGGAGAAACTAACCATGGGTGAAGAAAGGTCTTTCAAAAAATCGGCTCTCGGCGGCTTTAACCGCAAAGATGTAATGGAATATATCGAAGAGCTTATGAATATGATTCAGGCTCTTCGTGCCGATAATAAACGCAAGGATGAGCGTATAAGTGATCTCGAGCGTAAGCTTGCTGTTTATGAAGAGGCTTGCTCTGCATCCACAGTTATGTCTACGGACGATGAGATTGATTCCGAAGATATTTTTAATGAGATTGATGAAATCCTTCTCAGATATCTCGGTAAGGAGGAGTAACCGTGGCAGAGTACAGGTTATCTTCCGCTCAATTAAGGGAGTATGCTCCGCAGCTTGTCAGCGGCGACAGAGTGCTTCTCAGCGGCACTGTTTATACGGCTCGTGATGCCGCACATAAGCGTATTGTATCGCTGATGAACGATAATCAGCCGTTGCCGTTTGAGCTTGACGGTGCCTCTGTCTACTATGCCGGCCCTACTCCGGCACCGCCCGGTTTGCCTATCGGCAGCTGTGGTCCTACCACATCTTCTCGTATGGATCCTTATGCTCCGCTTCTGCTCGATAACGGGCTTGCCGCGATGATTGGCAAAGGCCCTCGTAACAGCGAAGTTATTGATGCGATAATACGCAATAGAGCTGTTTACCTTTGTGCTATAGGCGGTGCAGGTGCTCTTGCGGCTCAGTGTATCACTTCTTGCGAGGTTATTGCTTTTGAGGACCTCGGTTGCGAGAGTGTAAAACGCCTTGAATTTCTCGATTTCCCTCTTATTGTCGGTATCGATTCTCAGGGCGGAAGCCTTTTCTCATAACTAAATAATTTTTTAAACAGCAGTTTTACGGTAATGTGAAACTGCTGTTTCTTTTTTGTACTAAATCGGACAGGGGTTGAATATAGATTGTATAGAAACTTTTGGAAGGCGAGGTAAAATAAATGGATTTTAATGTTGATAAACAGCAGCTTTGTGACTGTCGGATTGTGCGTGAAGCAAAAGCAGAGCAGGGTGTAGACAGCGACCTGACTCTGCCTGATTACTGCCCGGATATAAAAAGTATGCTCAGCTGCAGTATTGAGCCGGGTATAGTTTCCGTTAACGTTACGGGTAACCGTATTACGGCTGACGGTAATGCGGTAATTCGTCTGGTTTACGTAAGTGCCGAGGGTAAACTTGCGTGCTTTGAGCAAAATTATCCTTTGAGTAAGTATGTTGAAATGAGCTCGCTTACACCCGATTGTCAGGTTTTGGTAAAAGCTAAAGTAAGCTATGTTAATTGCCGTGCCGTAAGCCCTCGAAGAGTCGATGTGCACGGTTGTGTTTCAGTGATGTTTTCGGTAATGAGCTGCGAGAAAGCGGAGTTCGTGTCATCTGTAAACGGCGACAGCGTACGGCAGAAACTTGCTCCTTTTCAAGGATACAGTGCAGTAGGCTGTGCATCAAAACTATTTGAAATGAGCGAGGTTGTACCTGTAACATCCGGAGACTCTCCGGCAAAAGGTGTAATTCATTCGTTTGCCGTGCCTGTTATCAGCGAAATAAAAGCAGTCAGTAACAAGCTTCTTGTCAAAGGTGAACTTCAGCTGAGCGCTACTGTGTGTTGTGAGGATTCAAATATTAAAAAAATCGAACATTCAATGCCTATAAGTCAGATAATTGAGCTTGACGGTGTTGATGATTCGTGTATATGCGATATTAAAACAGATACATCTTCTGTTGATATAAAAATCAAAACCGATGATGACAGCAAATCACAAAAAATTGATGCCGCTGTTGTCGTAAGAGCCTATGTGTGTGCATATAAGCCGCTTAACTGTGCTTGTGTTGAGGATGTGTATTCGACCAAAAAAGAGCTTGATGTCACCGCTTCGCCAATTAAATCAAATCGCTTTGCAGGTATGCTTGAGGATACTTTTCTTGTTACCTTCCAGCCTGATTTTTCGGGTGATGAGGTAAGTGAAATAATTGATTCGTGGTGCGAGAGTGCAACCTGTGTCAGCGGCGGTGAAGACGGTACGGTTGAGCTGGGCGGTACGGTTACACTTTGCGTTCTGTATAAAGATTCTCAGGGCAGTCCTGCTTTTGCACGCCGTCAGAGTGATTACCGTTTCAATAAGGATTTTCCCAATTCAAAAGGGAAACTTGTCGGAAATGTCAGCGCGCAACCGAGCGGCGTTTCTGTCAGCGGCAGAGGAGCTACGCTCAGTGCAAAGGTACAGTTGAGAGCAGGCGGTTGTCTTTTTGAAACCGAAGATATGAAAATTGTTACAGATATTGAAGAGCTTGAAAACACAGAAAAAAGCGGTTCTGATTTCGCGGTTACCGTTTATTTCGGTGATAAGGGCGAAAAGCTCTGGGATATTGCAAAGAAATATAACACATCCGAAGAAAGCATTCGCCGCCGTAATGATGTAAAGGGTGATGTGCTTGAACAAGAAACAATGCTGATTATATAAGGAGGAGTGATTGAAATGGAACATAAAAGTATTTACAGCGATATTGCCGCCAGAACGCAGGGCGATATATATATCGGCGTTGTAGGCCCAGTAAGAACAGGCAAATCAACATTTATCAAGCGTTTTATGGATGAGCTTGTTATTCCTAATATTGATGACTCTGCAAAGCGTGAACGTGCTACGGATGAATTACCGCAGTCAGCCGCAGGCAGAACAATAATGACAACAGAGCCGAAATTTATCCCCGAAGAGGCGGTAGGAGTTACACTCGGCGGCGGAATAGGGCTGAAAGTGCGTATGATTGACTGTGTCGGCTATATTGTGCCCGGTGCACTGGGATATATAGAAAATGAGCAGCCGAGAATGGTCAAAACACCGTGGTTTGATAAGGAGATTCCTTTCAATATGGCTGCTGAGCTCGGCACAAAAAAGGTTATTGACGAGCACTCTACAATCGGCCTTGTTGTTACAACAGACGGCTCAATAGGTGAAATAGATCGTTCTGATTATATAGAAGCGGAAAAACGTGTAATAGATGAGCTCAAATCGCTCGGCAAACCTTTTGTTGTGCTTGTCAACAGTGTTTCTCCCGAAAGCGCCGCCGCAAAACAGCTTGTAGCTGATATGACAAATACTTATTCCGTGCCTGTGCTTGCCGTCAACTGCAAGACACTGACCGAAGAGCAGATAAAGGAAATCCTGCGTCAGGTGCTGTTTGAGTTTCCGTTAAAAGAGGTCGGTGTTAACCTGCCTTGCTGGATGATGAGCCTTGATGACGAGCATCACGTCAGGTCTGTAATCACATCCGCTGTTAAAAATGCTGCGGTCGGGCTTAAACGTGTGCGTGACGTGCCGCAGTTTGCTTCGGATATCTGTGATTGTGAATATATTACTGCTGCTAAAGTTTCGTCAATGGATTTGTCAAACGGCTCTGCGGTTATTTCTGCCGTTGCCGAGCCTTCGCTTTTCTTTGATATTCTCAGTGAAGTTACCGGCACAAAAATAAAGAACGAGCAGGCTCTTATGGATGAGCTGCTCGAACTTAATAAAATTAAAAAAGCATATATGAGGCTGAAAAATGCACTCGATGAGGTTGAAGCTACAGGCTACGGTATTGTGATGCCTGCAACAGAGGAGTTGACACTTGCAGAGCCTGAAATTATGAAGCAGGGCGGCAAGTACGGCATACGGCTTCGTGCTTCTGCACCGTCAGTGCATATGATGCGTGCCGATATTACAACCGAGGTTGCACCGATTGTTGGCTCTGAATCGCAGAGCGAAGAGCTTGTTGAATATCTTCTCAAAGAGTTTGAAGAAGATCCGCTTAAAATATGGGAGTCCAATATTTTCGGCAAGTCGCTCAATGAGCTTGTCAACGAAGGCTTGAGAAACAAGCTCGGCAGAATGCCGACTGATGCCCGTATGAAGCTGCAGGAAACAATAGAGAAAGTCATAAACGAGGGCTGCAGCGGTCTTATCTGTATTATACTCTGATGTTTTTATATTTTTCGGACTGTGCGACGGCGAGTGCATCACAGCGCTCGTTTTCGCTGTGTCCGTTGTGACCCTTTATCCATATGAAATTGACTTCGTGCTTTGCAATTTCATTCAGAAGCTCTTCCCAAAGGTCGGCATTAAGTGCCGGCTTTTTGTCTTTTTTGACCCAGCCGTTTTTTCTCCAGCCTTCAGCCCAGCCTTTTGTGACTGAGTTGTACACATACTGTGAGTCTGTTGTTACAGTAACGCTGCAAGCGTATTTAAGTGCACGAAGACCTTCGAGCACGGCGGTGATTTCCATTCTGTTGTTAGTTGTGTCCGGCGCACCGCCTGAAAGCTCTTTTTCAACTCCGTTGCATCGCAGTATTGTACCCCAACCGCCAGGACCGGGGTTGCCGGAGCAGGCACCGTCTGCAAAAATTTCTACTTTTTTCAGTTCGTTACTCATATATCATACCGTCCGTGTTTTTGTTACTGTTTTGTATTCTATCATCTTTTTTCGTTTCTTACAACATTATAACGGATAAATTTATATCAATCCGTCAATAATCGCTTTGCATACATATCAGAATTATCGGAGGAAACGCCAATGAAATCTTTTTGCGTTTTAAACAAACCGTTGAATAAAAAAACAGGTGCAGCACTCGGGGCGGCGGCTGTTGCGGCATTGGGAAACAAAATAGGCTTTCTGCACGATGGCGATGCACGCTCTGCCGCCGTTGTGTCTTACCTTGCAAAGGGCGTGAAATCCGCAGGCGGTGCTGCTGTCGTTTTCGGCTGTATGAATGAATCGTCTGTGTCTTTTCTTGTGCGACGTTTTTCGCTTTCGGGAGCTTTTTTTGTCGGTGGTGCAAAGCTTGTCAGTGTTTATAATTCATTTGGTAAACCGCTTTCCGCGTATGAAGAGGAGCATATATCGTCACTTGTTTTTTCTTCAGAAACAGATAAAAAGCAAGGCGGAGAAATAGTTGAAATTAATCCGTCGGATGCATATCTTCGAGCACTTTTAACTGCGGCAAACAGCCTTGAGGATATCAGTGCCGCTGTTGAAAGCTCCAATAAAAATATAAAAGATACTCTGATTTCGGTGTTGAATCTCCTTGGCGGTTATACGGGTGCAAAGCCACGCTTTTTTGTCAGTGAATCAGGCTTTTGTGTTAGTGCGTGCGACGAAAGCGGCAGGGTGCTTACAAACGAAGAGCTTGTAAATATATGCTGTGTCTGTGCCATTAAACGAGGCGAAAGCCTGTGTGTACCGTTTTCTGCACCGAGATTTTTGGATGAGCTTTCAGCAGAACACGGTGTCAAACTTGAAAGAAGCTTTGGCGGCGGTAATGAGCTGTGGCAGAATGACGGGCTTTTTCTTGTTGCCGTGCTTATGAATAATATGGCAGAGCAGGGGATGGGCTTGTCTGCACTTTACGGCTTGTTACCCGCCGTATCACATAAAAGAAAGAGCATTCTGATCGCTGATGAATTGTCGCATTTTGCCGATTCTATAGTTTGCGACGAGCTTATATCCGATGAGTCGGGCGGAATATATATGCGTATGAAACAGGGTGAAATACTTTTTACCCCTTATCGCAACTCATCAAAGGTATGTATGGAGGTGCTTGCCGCAAACAGCGAAACCGCTGATGAACTTGCGGCAGATATCTGTAAGCTTCTCTCAACTTGACTTTTGAAGTATTATAATATATAATTTAAGTGGAATAATTTGGATTTTTCCGTCTTGGGCGTTAGGCGGAGCATATATATTTTTTAAAAAAATCAGAGAAAGGAATTTTTGTGGCTGCTTTAAAATCAATCTTGAATTGTTTTGCAGGCTGACGGTTTTTGCCCTCGGCTTGAGTGTTTGTTATCTTTTTCAGCCACACACTGTAATTTATGGCAGATAAACATTACGGCGGCGATAAGCCCGCCAACGAAAAAAAGAAGCAGAATAAGTCTTCTAAGTTTTCGCGTTATTCGCGTATACCCCAAAAACGCAGTGCTGCACAGGAGGTTCAGCACCAGCGTTCTGCAAAGCCGCAGAGGACTCAGCGTCAGAAGCAGAAACCCCAGAAGAAAATCGAGAAAAAGCCTATCCGTATTGCTTTTCTCGGCGGCCTTAACGAAGTCGGTAAGAATATGACTCTCTACGAATACGGCGAGAGTATGTTCCTTGTCGATTGCGGCCTCGCTTTTCCCGATGCCGACCTTCCGGGTGTCGACCTTGTTTTGCCCGATTTCTCTTATGTCGAAAAAAACATTGATAAAATCAAGGGTATTGTTGTCACTCACGGCCATGAGGATCATATAGGAGGCCTTGCATATCTTCTCAAATCCGTAAATATTCCCATCTATTCCACAAAGCTCACTATCGGCCTTATTCAGGGTAAGCTCAAGGAGCATAATCTGCTTTCTTCTGCAAAGCTGAATGTTGTAAAACCGGGTGACCGTATTAAGCTCGGTGAGTTTGAGGTTGAGCTTATTCATGTCAACCACTCTATTCCCGATGCAGTTGCACTTGCCGTTCGTTGCAACGGCGGTACGGTAGTGCAGATGGGTGACTTCAAAATCGACACTACACCTATCGACGGTGAGCCTATTGACCTTGCACGTTTTGCACAGATAGGCACCGAAGGCGTAATGTGTCTTATGTCCGACTCTACCAATGCCGAGCGACCCGGATATACCGAGAGTGAAAGCAAGGTAGGCGAGTCTTTCGATCGCCTTTTCCAAAGGGCAGGCAACCGCAGAATTATTGTTGCAACCTTTGCTTCCAATATCCACCGCGTACAGCAGATTATCAACAGTGCTGCCGCTCTTGGCAGAAAGGTTGTCCTTTCAGGCAGAAGCCTCGAAAATGTTGTCGCTGTTGCCAAGGAGCTTGGTTATATTGATGTACCCGAAGGTCTGATTGTCAGCATCGATACAATCAAGCGTTATCCCGACGATAAGCTTGTAATTATCACAACAGGCAGTCAGGGTGAGCCTATGTCAGCACTCAGCCGTATGGCTTTTTCCGACCACCGCAAGGTCGAAATCGGCCCTATGGATTATATAATTATATCCGCAACACCCATTCCCGGTAACGAAAAAACTGTCGGCAAGGTTGTAAACGAGCTTATGAAACTCGGCGCAGAGGTTATTTACGAAAAGATGTACGATGTGCACGTTTCAGGTCACGCTTGTCAGGAAGAGCTTAAGATGATAATGAGCCTTGTCAAGCCGAAGTATTTTATTCCGGTGCACGGTGAGCAGAAGCATCTGCAGAAGCACAGAATTCTTGCCGAGTCTATGGGAATAGACCGCAAGAATATAATTGTTGCCGATAACGGTCTGCTTGTTGAAATGAGTGACGACAGCATCCGTGTAGCGGGCAGTGTCCCTGCGGGTAAAGTTTATGTTGACGGCTCAGGTGTAGGTGATGTGGGCAGCATTGTTCTGCGTGACCGTAAGCATCTTTCTCAGGACGGTATTATTATTATCACAGCCTGCGTTGAGGCGGATACGGGTTATATTGTATCTGGTCCCGAGGTTATAACAAGAGGCTTCGTATATGTGAAAGAATCCGAAGAGCTTATCGAGCAGGCAAAACGGCTTGCATACAATACGCTCGATGAGCGTCTGGGCAGAAATCCGTCGGATATTCTTGCGGCAAAAACAAGGGTAAGAGATGATATATCTCGCTTTGTTTTTGAAAAAACCAAAAGAAGTCCGATGATAGTGCCCATTATTATGGAGGTATAAGAATTGTTGCGTTTCCTTAAAAACAATCTGGTTATGTTGTGCATATTTTCTGTTTGCCTCATAACCTGTTTGCTTACTTTTTTCTACAATACAACCGCTGCACTTATTGAGCTTGCACTTTTGCTTGTGCTTATTGCACTCAGCTTTGTTACAAATGCAATTTCAATAAGTCGCTCGCATGAGCTTATAAAAAGCGTGCAGAGTGCTCTCGACTTTTCTGAGACGGAGCGATTATCGGCATTTCCGTTGCCTGTGCTTGTAACTACGGCAGATGGCAGGGTGCTGTGGTTCAATTCTCTGTTTGAGTCACGTGTGCTCGACGGTATGAAACTTTCGGACGATAATGTAGGACAGTTTCTCAGCGGTCAGACAGCAAAGGATATTGCGACTCACGACAAGCTTTATACAGATATAGCCGACCGCTCATATTCGGTCTATCCTTTTCCGATAAAATATCGTGAAGAGTCTTGCTTTATACTGTTGTTTTCAGATGAAACTCAGATGCGTAAAGTTTATTATGAATACATGCTTTCGCGTCCGAGTGTTATGCTTATCTGTATAGATAATATAGAGGAGCTTATGCAGAAGTATTCTGACAGTGATGCCAATGCAATGCGAAGCGGAGCAGAGCAGATGATTGACAACTGGCTGGGTGAATACGGTTGCGTTATCCGTAAACTCGGTGACGGCAGGTTTATAGTTGTATGTGAAGAGCGCGACCTTGTCGGAATGACAGAGCGTAAATTTAATATCCTTGATGAAATCCGTGCATACAGTTATGAGGGTGAAGCTGTCGGCATAACTCTTTCAATCGGCATAAGCAGCGGTGCAACTTTGCGTGAGGGTGAAAAAAATGCCCGTCAGGCACTTGATATGGCAATCGGCAGAGGCGGCGACCAGGCGGCAATACTTAAAAATGATTCTTACGAATTTTTCGGCGGTATGTCAAAGGGAATTGAAAAACGCAGTAAGGCACGCACTCGTATAGTTGCTTCAGCAATTCAGAAGCTGATGGAAAACAGCTCTGATGTTATGATAATGGGCCACAGGTTTTCCGATCTTGACAGTGTCGGTTCTGCCATAGGTGTGCTTTGTGCCGCCAGGTCTTTGGGTAAGCCGTCACATATTGTAATCAATCGCAAGCAGTCGCTTGCAAAGTCGCTTATTGATATGGCGGAGGCTAAGTATCCGGACGGATTTATTACACCTGCTGAGGCTGAGAAGGATGTTTCAAAAGGCACTTTGCTCATAATTGTAGATACTCACAGAGCAGAGGTGCTTGAAAGTGCCGAACTCTACCGTCAGGCAAAAACGGTTATTATCATCGATCATCATCGTAAGAATGTTGATTTTATAAATAACAGCATTGTTTTTCAGCATGACCCCAACGCTTCTTCAACCGGTGAAATGGTGTCAGAGCTTCTTCAGTATATGCCTGCAAAGCCGATTATAACCGACTGCGAAGCAAATGCTTTGCTTGCCGGTATAATGCTTGATACGCGTAACTTTGCTCTCAGAGCAGGTGTGCGTACGTTTGAGGCTGCGGCATTCCTGCGAAGCAAGGGTGCGGATACGGTCAAAGTACGCCGTTTGTTTATGAATAAAATGGAAAATTTCAAAATGCGTAACGACGTTATTGACGGTGCAGAAGTTTATCGTGATTGTGCTATTGCCTATGCAGATATCAATTCGCCGGATAAGCGTACAATTTCTGCTCAGGCTGCAGACGAAATGCTCAACATAGATTCAATAAAGGCATCTTTTGTTATGTTTGATACGGACGGTACGATGAATATTTCCGCCCGCTCACTCGGCGAAATAAATGTCCAGGTTATAATGGAAATTCTCGGCGGTGGCGGCCATCAGACTATGGCGGCAGCACAGCTTGCAGGCTGTGACCGCGAAACAGCTACAACGCGTCTTTTTGCCGCGGTTGATGAGTATTATTCCAGACTTACAGCAAAAATATGATATTGTCAGATTTTTTGACAGTTTGCAACAGCGGAGTTTACTCCGCTGTTTTTATTCTGTAACTATTTGTAACTGTTATGTATTTGACTAATCCTGATAAAAATGCTACAATAACCGTAGTTTTATGTTGAAAAATGCTTTGAGTTTTCAGCAATTCTGCAAGAAAGGAAGACGGTACAACGGCATTTGTCCTGCTTTTGTGCAGGCAAAGCGTGTGCTATGTGGCGATTTATGATTAACAGTGAGCATCTTTGTATGGGTTGTATGAAGGAAATCGGCGAAGTGCAGCAGTGTCCTCATTGCGGCTTCCATACCGATACCATACAGATAGCACCTTACCTTGCTGTAAGGACCGTTATCGCAAACCGTTACCTTGTCGGCAAGCTGCTCGAGTATAACGGCGACGGTGCTACCTATATTGCATGGGATATCAATGAGAAAAAGCCTGTTACAATACGCGAGTTTTTTCCCGATACTCTCGCTTCAAGAGTTGTCGGTGCAAAAGAAGTTACTGCTATGCCGGGCTGCGAGATTTCTTACAGAGATTGTATGGCGGATTTTGTTGAGCTTTGGTGCAAGCTCAGCCGAATGGGCGGCCTTTCTGCACTTGTCAATGTTTATGATGTTTTTGAAGAGAATTCTACGGCTTATGCAATTTGCGAATATGTTAAGAGTATAACTCTTCGTGATTATCTTCTTCGTCTTAAAACAGGCTATATTCCGTGGGAGAGAGCAAGGGCTTTGTTTATGCCTGTGCTTTCTACACTGGGTATGCTTCACACTGCCGGTATAATCCACCGCGGTATTTCTCCGCTCACTCTCCATATAGGTCAGGACGGTAAAATGCGTATAGGCGGTTTCAGTATCTGGCAGGCACGTACTGCAAAAAGTGACCTTTCAGCCCAGCTTTTCCCGGGCTATGCTGCTGTTGAGCAGTATGGTTTTGACGGCAAGCAGGGTCCCGGTACTGATATCTATGCCTTTGCGGCAACGCTTTACCGTGCACTTATCGGCAGCGATCCTATTGCAGCTACCGACAGACTTACAAATGACAGGCTTATGGTGCCCGGCAGATTTGCCGAGCAGCTTCCTGCTTATGTAATCAACGGTCTTATAAATGCTTTGCAGATAATGCCTGAGGAGCGAACACGCTCTGTCGAACAGCTTCGTGCCGACCTTTCGGCATCTCCCGTAGCTGCTGCAGCATCCGGTGCGGAGTTCCAGCCTATGCAAGCTCCCGCTGCGGCGCAGCCATACGCTAACCAGCCCGCTGCACAAAGGAGAGCTGAGCCTGCCAAATCAAATAAAAAGAACAGTGCTGTTTCAAAGAACAGAATTATAATTATCCGTACCGCACTTATCAGTGCGATAATCGGTCTGGTTATTTTCCTTGTTATTGCTATAGTGGCAGGCGATAAAATAGGCTTGAATATAACTCAAGAAAAAAGTAAAACCGAAGTTTTGGAAGAAGAGACGAGAGCGGAAATTGTTGAAGTTCCGATTTTTGTCAACCGTAACTATGTTGAAGTAACTTCTAATCCTGTTTGGAAAAATAACTTCAATTTCGAAATAGTTTATGAATACAGTGATAAAGTAGCTAAAGATATTGTTATTTCACAGAGCGAAGAGGCAGGAAGTGAAGTAAATGCAGGCAAAAAAATTACTCTTACTGTTTCTAAAGGTGATGAAGAGTTTGTAATACCGCCCGGTATATCCAGTATGGAGTATGATGAAGCATACGAAACTCTTAAAAATCTTAAATTCAAAGTAGTCAAAGAAGAGCAAGAAAACGACGGCACAAAAACCGAGGGTGAAATTGCAAGAGTAATTCCCGGCCCCGGCACAACTTGCTCTAAAGGTACAGAAGTTACAATTTATGTATGGGGCCCTGTTCCCGTAGAGGAAGAGCAGGTTACAGATGAACCCGTTACATCCGATACTCCGGTTTATACCAATCCTTATCAGGAGCAGACTACGGAACGTCCTACTGAGCAGGTTACCGAGTCTCCGACGGAGCGGGTTACCGAATCTCCCACTGAGCAGGATACTGAACAGCCGACAGATAATGTTTTAATCCCTACACAGGCTACAGAATAAAAAATAAATCAGTGATTATCCGATTAAGGTTAATCACTGATTTTTTGTTTGTTTTTTTATTTCATCATATCGCTGATGAGCTTTTTGATTGTGTCAACAACTTCGCTGATTTCTGTCTTCTGGCTGATTGTCTTGTCTCTGCTGACAATTTCACAAACGTTTTCCTTGAGGTTTCTCGGGCTCGCGATAATTCTCAGCGGTATACCGAGCAGGTCAGCGTCGGAGAACATAAAGCCTGCACTTACCTTACGGTCGTCATAAATAACTTCTACGCCTGCATTCTGAAGCTCTTCGTAAAGCTTGTCTGCACATTCCTTTGTTGCCGCATCGTCGGAACGTACACAGCAGAGATGTACCTGCCAGGGGGCAATTGACATCGGCCAGATGGGGCCGTAGTTGTCGTGGTATGCTTCGCATACGCTTGCTGCAAGTCTGCCTACACCGATGCCGTAGCAACCCATAATGGGGTACTGCTCCTGACCGTTGCTGTCAAGGTATGTCATACCCATTGATTTTGTGTATTTTGTGCCGAGCTGGAAGATGTTACCAACCTCAATACCTCTTGAAAGGGTGACAGAGTGCTTGCCGCACTGCGGGCAGATACCGCCGTCCTTGATAGCGGCAACGTCGGCGTATTCAACTTCGCCGAGATCACGCTCAACATTGAAGCCTGTGTAGTGGTAGTTGGGCTTGTTTGCACCGCAAACGAGATTTGTCGCACCCTTGAGTGAGCCGTCAATAACAACGGTGACGCGTTCGTCCATATTTACAGGGCCGATGAAGCCTGCTATAATGCCGCAGCCGTCTGTAATCTCTGCAGGGTGGATTTCGCAGCCGACTGTGTTGCGGAGCTTTGTTTCGTTGACCTCAAGGTCACCTCTGACAAATGCAACAATGTATGTGTCGTCAGCGTTTCTCTGGTAGACAACAGCCTTGCATGATTTCTCGGCGGTTGAGTTGAGGAAGTTGCAGACTTCCTCGATTGTGTGCATATCGGGTGTGTGTACGAGTGTAAGCTCTTCGAGTACGGCGTCAGCTTCGTTTTCTACGATGCAGGGTGCAGCCTCGATGTTTGCTCTGAAATCACACTCGCTGCAAACAGCAATGCTGTCTTCGCCTGCAGCTGTGAGAAGCATATATTCGTGTGATACACTGCCGCCCATCATACCTGAGTCGGACTTAACAGTAACAACCTCGGGAATGCCGCAGCGTGCGAAAATGCGGTTATATGCCTCGTAGCAGCGGTCATAATACTGCTCAAGGTCTTCCTGTGAGGTGTGGAATGAGTAAGCGTCCTTCATTGTGAATTCGCGTACGCGGATAAGACCTGCTCTGGGTCTGCCTTCGTCACGGAATTTAGTCTGAATCTGGTATATCATAAAGGGATACTTGTTGTAGCTGTTTGCATAGTCACGGACAAGGTGAACTGCAGCCTCCTCGTGAGTCATACCGAGTACCATCGGGCTCTTGTTTCTGTCGCTGAAGCGAAGAAGCTCACTGCCGATTGACTCGTATCTGCCGCTTTCTTCCCAGAGAGAAGCAGGCATAACAACGGGGAACTGAACTTCCTGGCCGTCGATTCTGTCCATCTCCTCACGGATGATGTTTTCAATCTTCTTTGTGATTCTTCTCATAGGCATATATGAGGAGTAAATACCGTTGGCAACGTTTTTGATGTAGCCGCCTCTGACGGTAAGAGCATGGCTTTCGATTATACAGTCTGACGGCTTTTCTTTAAATCTTTCGCCGACGAGCTTGTCAAGTTTCATATTTACAAAACCTCCAAAAGTAACTTCTTAAATTACAACATCCCTTATTTTACCTTTATATTATAAAAAAGTCAACTTTATATATAGAAATAACCCCGATTTGTAGAGTAGTACAAATCGGGGTTGATTTAAAGGCTTCGGTTTGTCTTAAAATGCGAAGTATTTCTCTCTCTGGCGCTTCATTCTGCCCTGAATTGCCTTGAGCTGAGCCTCTGCATCTTCTTCGCCTGTGACATATCTCTTCATCAGCAGACCTTCTTCGTAGCAAAGCTCATCGTGAAGCGGGAAGAAGTTTTTGTAAAGGAAGTTTGCGTAGCGAACAAGTCTGAAATCACCGACAAGACGGTATTCGGCACTGATTGTATCAACTGCAACGCTGTAGAAATCCTTGATTGAGCTGATAAGGCTCTCTCTTGTGTTTTCGGGAGCGAATACGATTGTTGAGCAGATGAAACCGTTGCGGTTGTTTATGCTGCTGTGGCTGTCTGTGCTGCCTACAATCGGGAACTTGTTGCCCTTTGCACACTGCTCATAGTAGTAGATTGTCTGGAAACCGTTCTGCTCAAAGTAGTTTTCACCGCCGAGCACCTCGAATGC
The DNA here is from genome assembly GCA_045631965.1 of Acutalibacteraceae bacterium. Taxonomy (GTDB): domain Bacteria; phylum Bacillota; class Clostridia; order Oscillospirales; family Acutalibacteraceae; genus UBA8612. The sequence continues at coordinate 747 of JAZQVR010000055.1, read as the reverse complement.
ATCAAACGCTTTCTTTTCAAACAGTGCATCTGAAAGTGAATCCGGCACGTGGAAAACGTCGGCAATCCAGTAGGGGTGTGCGAAAATGCTCAATCCCTCTGCCTTGCGTACCTGCTCTGTAATCCATGTGCAGCAGGCAAACGGGAATCTTTCGACACCTTCTGGAATGTCAAGCGTGTCAGCATATTTGTCTATCATATTCCAGAATTCTTCTTTTGTCATTGTGTCGGGACAGCTGCCGTCAATGCTTCGCTTGTCCTTGCCGTCGCCGACTTCTTTGACGTGTGAGCTTGCGGTTGTGAGTGCGTTTACGCTGAACTTACCGCCGAAGTTTACCATATGCACGTCGTTAACGTGGTCGGGCTTGCCTTGAGGCATATGCACTTCTTCGCCGGGGATAAGTGTGTATTCAAGCTCAACATCCTTGTATGCGTCAATAGCCTCAAGTGAAGGGTAGTAACGCTGGTGGTCGGTTATTGCAAGGAAATCATAGCCTTGTCTGCGATAGTTTGCCGCAACAATTGCAGGGGACTGACCGCCGTCCGAGCGGAAGGTGTGCATGTGAAGGTCACCTGCAAAGGGGTATCTGCCGCAAAGGTCTTCGCTGACCGAATATACGGAAAACTGAAAATCCTTTCTCATGTCATCCTTGAGAAAGCGGATGTAATGCTCCTGCTCGCCCTTGAATACATGCTTGATGCGTATGCATCCGTCAGCATCGGGCTTGACGGTAAATTCTACCGTTGC
>JAZQVR010000054.1:0-5061 GCA_045631965.1 Acutalibacteraceae bacterium | reverse complement strand
TTGAAACGTCACCGTCGGAATCACACTTTCTGATACGGCAATAAACCAGAGCCTGGTCACCATCGAGAGTAACCTTACCGTAGTTGGGGATTTTTTGGATTTTTGTAGTTGTACGGTTGATATACTTCTGCTCATACTCCTGAATATCTACCGTTACGCCGCCAAGAGCATCAACGAGGTCGGAGAATGACGAAAAATCAGCCGCAACATAGTAATCTATATCTATCTTATAGTTGTTTTCTATAGTTCTGACTGTTCCTTCTGCACCGCCGCGACCAAATGCCGAATTCAGCTTTGCAAACGTTCCGCTGCCGCTGTTATCCGCATTATTATAGTACGTACGGCTGTCACGCAAAAATGATGTAAGTATAATCTGCTTTGTTTTTCTGTTGATTGAGACAAGAAGATTCGCATCGGAATTACCACCGTTTTTGACACCGTTTTCGCCGTCAACACCAAGAAGAAGTATGTTTGTGACATAATCCTTGTCCATTATGCCGCCGAGATTATACCACTGCTTGAGAATGCCGTCAATTGAACTCTGGTTACCGGATTCAAGAACAGATTCGTTCTGATTATACGTATAATCAATAAGATCTTCTGACAGGAGTGTATAGCTTTCTCCGGTTCCGGAAAAACCCTCTTCAGGGGTAAGCATCAAATCAAACTTCCTGTACGATGATTCCTCGTCATCTGTGTTATGTGATGTTTTTTTATCGTTCCTTTTATTCGAATCTTTACCGATGTCACAAGCTGCAAAACAAGTAAAGATCATAAGAGCCGCTAAAACGATTGCAACTATTCGCTTAAAAGTTTTCACATTCTGTACCCCCTTGAAAAATGAATACATTTTATAAATTCAATAATATCACCCTTTATATACGCAGTCAACAATCTTTCGTGTTTTTCCTTGACGAAACCACATTACGGCAATATAATTACTTTTATAACAGTTACTTAAGTTATTCTGAACGGAGGATAAAAAAGTGCTCAAACAAACTCTCGTTGCAAAAACAGATGCCGTAGCTGATAAATCGCAACTTCACTGCGGCAAAGGCTGGCGTATTACATTTCTGACCTCACGCCTTATAAGATTTGAAGTCGGTTCATTTACGGATTTGCCGAGTGTTGCTGTATGGTTCAGACGTTTTGACGGCGGCAATATTAAGGTTGAAGAAAAAGGCTCGGTAATCACGATTGAAACAGACGACGCTGTTTTTACCGTTAAAAATCTTAAGCCCTACAGCGTGTATTTCAAAGATACAAAAAGCACAGAGGTTTTTGCAAAGCAGAAAAATCTCAAGGGTACCTGCCGTACGCTTGATATGACAAACGGTAAAGCAAAGCTCGGCGACGGCTTCATTACCAAAAACGGAGCATATCTTTTCGACGACAGTGATTCACTGCTGATTGACGAAAACGGCCGTTTTGTAAAGCGAGATGGCGAAGGCAAAGACTACTATCTTTTTGCCTACGGTAAAAACTACCGTGAAACAATAAATGCTTTCTACAACATCTCATCCCGTGTGCCGATGATTCCCCGTTTTGCACTCGGCGTATGGTGGAGCAGATACCACGCATACACGCAGCAGGAATATCTCGACCTTATGATAAGGTTTAAAAACGAAGGCATCCCGCTCACTGTTGCTACGGTTGATATGGACTGGCACTGGGTAAAAATAAAAGATAAATTCGGTATGAAGTATAACGGTTGGACAGGTTACTCCTGGAATACCGACCTCTTCCCCGATTACAAAGCCTTCCTCAGAGAGCTTCATGATATGAACCTTTCCGTAACGCTCAACCTTCACCCTGCTGACGGATTCCGTGAGTTTGAGGATATGTACGAAGATATGGCAAAGGCTACAGGTATTGACCCGAGCACTAAAAAGCCTGTTGAGTTCAGCTGCTCCGATGATAATTTCTGGAACGCATATTTCGATATAGCTCATAAACCCTATGAGCGTGACGGTGTTGACTTCTGGTGGATTGACTGGCAGCAGGGCAAAAAGAGTGACGCACAGGGTCTTGACCCGCTCCTTGCACTCAATCATTACCACTTCCTCGACAATGCAGAAAACGGTAAGCTGCCGCTCATTCTTTCACGCTACAGCGGTGCAGGCTCTCACCGTTATCCGCTCGGTTTTTCCGGCGACACATTCATCAGTTGGAAATCCCTGAACTTCCAGCCCTACTTCACCGCAAATGCCGCAAATGCCGCATACACCTGGTGGAGTCACGACATCGGCGGCCACATGTTCGGCACAAGAGATGACGAGCTTTATATCCGCTGGCTTCAGCTCGGTGTATTTTCACCGATTATGCGACTTCATTCCAGTAATATGCTTGCCCTCGGCAAAGAGCCGTGGAAATACAGCGCAGAGGTTTGCCGTGCAGCAAAATACTGGCTGAATCTGCGTCACAAGCTGATTCCATATATCTACACAATGGATCACCGTACACACACCGACGGTGTTGCACTGTGTGAGCCGATGTACTATTCATATCCCGAAAAAGAAAACGCTTACAATGTGCCGAATCAGTTTATGTTCGGCTCGGAGCTTATGGTCTGCCCGATTACAAGCCCCAACAACAAAAAAATCCTTATGGGCGGCACAAAAGCCTGGATTCCAGAGGGCAGATGGACTGATATTTTTACACTCAAATCATATACGGGCGAAAAGTCGCTTGAGCTTTTCCGCGACACCGACACAATGCCCGTACTTGCAAAAGAGGGTGCAATTATACCGATGTCGGCTGACGAGGGCAATTCCTCTGCCAACCCCGAAAGCTTTGAGATATGGGCATTCTCGGGCAACGGTGAGTTTGTGCTCAAAGAGGATGACGGCTCGGTTGATTTCAAGAATCACACTGCTTCAACAAAATTTGAAATCAGCTATAAAAACGGCAAAGTCAGCTTTACGGTCAATGCCGCCGAGGGCGACACCTGCGTCATTCCTCAAAAGCGAAACTACACTGTCAGAGTGCGCGACCTGACGGTTGACGGCAAAGAGCTTGTATTTGAAATCAAGGTTGCAGATATAACTACAGCTCACACCGTAACAGCAGAACACGCAAGCAGAATTACGGGTGAAAGCCGCCACGAGCGTGCAATACGCATATTCTCACGCTGGCAGGGCTTCTCGCTCAAAAAAGAAATCTGCTGCAGACTTCTCGGCGCAGACGGCGACATTATGAAAAAGCTCGAAAAATTACCGCTGCCCCATGCGGTCAGAGCGGCAATCAATGAAGAATTGGAAAGTGAGTAAAAAATGGAAGAAAATCAAAATAAACAAAGCAGATTCAAGCTGCTTTGCCAGCTGTTTTTGTCGTTTGCCAAAATAGGCGTAACGACCTTCGGCGGCGGTCTTGCAATGCTGCCGATGCTTGAGCGTGAGCTTGTAGAAAACAAAAAATGGGTTAAAACCGAAGAAATACTCGACTACTATGCAGTCGGTCAGTGCACACCGGGTATCATAGCGGTCAATACGGCAACCTTTGTAGGCTACAAGCAGTCAAAGGTGCTCGGTGCGATTTTTTCAACGGCAGGTGTGGTTTTCCCGTCGGTCGTCATAATTGCTGCTATTGCCGCAGTGCTCTCAAACTTTGCGGATATTCCTGCAGTACAGCACGCATTCGCAGGCATACGAATCGCAGTATGTGCGCTTATCACCTGTGCGGTCATCAAGCTCGCAAAGAGCAACGTCAAAAGCCTTGTGCAGATTATAATTGCAGCTGCCGCCTTTGTTGTGATTGCCGTATTCGGCGCAAGCCCCGTTGTGGTAGTTATCGGCTCTGCTGTCGCAGGCCTTGCGCTCGGCAAATTCGGCCTCATCGCTAAAAGCAAGGAGGGTGAAAAGAAATGAGTGTGTTAACGACACTTATCATCCTCTGCTATGAGTTTTTCAAAACAGGTCTGCTTGCTGTAGGCGGCGGCCTTGCTACCCTGCCCTTCCTGTCTGAAATGGCAAACAAATATCCCGACTGGTTTACACACGCCGAGCTTGCCGATATGATTGCCGTTTCGGAATCAACACCGGGACCTATCGGCGTAAATATGGCTACCTATGTCGGTTTCCGTGTAATGGGCGATTACGGCTTCGGTTGGAGCATTGTCGGCTCAGTCCTTGCAACGGTTTCGCTTGTACTTCCCTCACTCATCATTATTGTTATCATCGCAAAAATGATGAACAAATATATGAGCAACAAGTTTGTTCAGTGGGCATTCGGCGGACTCCGACCTGCAGTAACAGGTCTTATTGCCGCAGCAGGCTGGAGCGTTATCGAGCTTACTCTGCTTGACCTGACGAATTTCAACATCGCACGATTCTGGGAGGCAATAAACATCCCTGCAGTTATTATTTTTGCAGTTGTAATGTTCTTTGCCCTTTTCAAAAAAACAAAAAAGCTTCACCCGATTGTTTTTATCGGTGCGTGTGCAGTGCTTGGCATAGTGCTCAAACTGTAAACATTAAGCAGTCCTTTACCTTAAGGACTGCTTTTTTTCTACAATTTTATTCTTGTAACCTGCTTTAATTTTGGCAATCATACCATTGGAAAATCCGCTTTTATGGTATATAATAATTAACTGTGATTTTATTTAATTGGAGTTTTATTTATGGCACGTAAAGAAATAAGGAATATTGCTATCATCGCTCACGTTGACCACGGCAAGACAACACTTGTCGACGAGCTTCTCAAGCAGAGCGGCACATTCCGCGAGAATGAGCAGGTCGCCGACAGAGTTATGGACTCTAACGACCTTGAGCGTGAGAGAGGTATCACAATCCTTTCCAAAAACACATCAATCCACTACAAGAATACAAAGATAAATATTGTTGATACTCCCGGCCACGCCGATTTTGGCGGCGAGGTTGAGCGCATATTGCAGATGGTTGACGGCGTATTGCTGCTGGTTGACGCATTCGAAGGCTGCATGCCCCAGACCCGCTTTGTGCTGCGCAAGGCGCTGGACCTTGGCAAGACCCCCATACTGGTGGTAAACAAGGTGGACAGGCCCGGCGCAAGGCCTATCGAGGTGGTGGACGAAACCCTTGAGCT
>JAZQVR010000053.1:0-49749 GCA_045631965.1 Acutalibacteraceae bacterium | reverse complement strand
AATCTTCAAGGGTTTTGTTCTTTCAATCGTTGTTTAATTTTCAAGGTGCGTTCGGCGTTGCGTTTTCGCCGCAACATTCTGAATTATATCACAATGTTTTAGCTTTGTCAACACCTTTTTTCAACTTTTTTGAACTTTTTTTCAGTCCGTTATTATGTTGTGCTGCGCTCTTGCGAGTGCTTTGCTATATTAACATAATGTTCCGTCAATGTCAACACCTTTTTACCAATTTTTTTGGTGTTTTTAACATATTATTAATTTTACCCATAAATCAAAAGATTAGTCAAAGAGTCTTGTATATTTTAATGGTTTCTGCTATTATATTATATATTTATTACATTAATAAACGGAGATTTGGTAATGCCGATTAAAATTGACGCTCATCTGCCGGCTAAAAACAGCCTTGAGGGTGAAAACATATTTGTAATGACAAACGAGCGTGCTGTCTCGCAGGACATACGCCCGCTTAAAATACTTATACTTAATCTTATGCCCACAAAGATTGAGACTGAGACTCAGTTGCTCAGACTTCTCAGCAACTCCCCTATTCAAGTTGAGATTGAGTTGCTTCAGACAGCTACACATCAGTCAAAGCACACATCAGCCGAGCATATGCTTGCTTTCTACAAAACATTTGATGAGATAAAGAACAACAAATACGACGGTATGGTTGTAACAGGTGCACCTGTTGAAAAGATGGAATTTGAAGAAGTTGACTACTGGGATGAGCTGTGCACAATTTTCGATTGGGCAGACAAAAACGTATATTCATCATTCCATATCTGCTGGGGTGCTCAGGCAGGACTTTACCACAGATACGGGCTCAAAAAGCACAAGCTCGACAAAAAGATGTTCGGCGTATTCAAACACAGAGCGCTCGACCTCTACCATCCCCTGCTGAGAGGTTTTGATGAAGAGTTTTATGTACCGCATTCAAGACACACTGAAGTAAGAATAGACGACATCGCACATATCAAAGACCTGCAGATACTTGCTTACTCGACAAAGGCAGGCGTTCATCTTCTCTCTGATATGCAGTGCCGCAACTTCTACGCCTGCGGTCATGCTGAATATGACCGCGACACACTTGCAAGAGAATACTTCAGAGATGTCAACGCCGGGCTTGAGATTGATGTACCTGTCAACTACTTCCCTGATGATGACCCTGAAAAGGTTCCGGTTATCAAATGGAGAGGTGCAGGCAGCCTGCTCTTCTCAAACTGGTTGAACTACTTTGTTTACCAGCGTACACCGTACGACCTTTCTACAATGTAATATAATTATTATAATAAATAGCACCGATGCTTTCTATTTTGAAAACATCGGTGTTTTATTCTTTTCAATCCTCAGTCACCTGCGGTGACAGCTCCTTTCAATAGGAGCTTTTGGCAAAAAATTTACAATGATATAAAAAATGTCATCCTGAACTTTACATTCAGAATGACATTTTAATTATTTATGTGATACTTTCTTTTTCTTGGTATGGTTAGCTGAAAAGTCAAGAGTTGTAGTAAGCTTATGCTCGGTACGTGTTTCGTCACGCTCAACCTCGGGCATAGTGCCGTTCTTTACGCAGTCAGCCGTAATAATAACCTTGGCAACCGTAGGATCGGAAGGCACATTGAACATAACAGGGATAAGGGTTTCCTCCATAATGGAGCGGAGACCTCTTGCGCCTGTTTTCTTTTCAAGCGTTTTATCGGCAATAGCCTCGAGTGCATCCTTCTCAAAAATAAGCTCAACATCATCCATACCGACAAGCTGAGTATACTGCTTGACGATGGAATTCTTAGGCTCACTGAGGATTTTGACAAGGGCATCGCGGTCAAGCTCGTGAAGAGCTGTGAGAACAGGCATACGGCCGACAAGCTCGGGAATAAGACCAAACTTGACAATATCCTGATGGATAGCCTGACCCATAATATAGTCGGTTTCAAGCTGGCGCTTATCTTTAATCGCAGCCTCAAAGCCGAGGGCAGAGCCACCGATACGCTTCTCAATTATTTTCTCAAGTCCGTCAAACGCACCTGCACAGATAAAGAGAATATTGGATGTATCAATCTGGATAAACTCCTGCTGAGGATGCTTTCTGCCGCCTCCGGGAGGAACATTGGAAACCGTACCTTCGATAATCTTGAGCAGAGCCTGCTGTACACCCTCACCGCTTACGTCACGAGTAATAGATGTACTTTCGGACTTACGGGCAATCTTATCAATTTCATCGACATAGATAATACCGCGCTCAGCACGCTCGATATCGAAATCAGCTGCCTGGATAAGACGGAGAAGAATATTTTCAACGTCTTCGCCGACGTAGCCTGCTTCGGTAAGAGTTGTAGCATCAGCTATTGCAAAAGGTACGTCAAGTGTCTTTGCAAGGGTCTGAGCAAGCATAGTTTTACCTACACCTGTGGGACCAAGCATAAGAATATTGCTCTTCTGAATCTCGGCATCGGAATCGGCACCGAAGAAGATACGCTTATAATGATTGTAAACAGCAACACTGAGGACTACCTTTGCTTCTTCCTGACCGATAACGTATTCGTCAAGCTTCTGCTTGATTTCCATAGGTTTGGGCAGAGTGAAGCCGCCGTTTGATGAAGACTTTGCCTTTGGAGCGTTAGCCTCATCATCCTCAATTATATTGTAACAAAGCTCGACACATTCGTTGCATATAAACACACCGGGGCCCGCGATAAGCTTATCGACCTGGCTCTGAAGCTTATTGCAAAACGAACAGCGAACAGGTTTTTCTCTCATTTCGCCATCTCTGGACATTTCGGAAATCTCCTTAAAAAATTATCTCTTGTAAAGAACCTTATCAACAAGACCGTATGCTGCAGCTTCCTCTGCACTCATCCAGTTGTTTCTGTCGGTATCAACAGCTATTGTCTCGACAGACTTGCCTGTATTCTCGGCAAGAATCTTGTTGAGGTTATTCTTGATTTTGATAATGTGCTCAGCTTCAATCTGAATATCGGAAGCCTGACCCTTTGTACCGCCGAGAGGCTGATGAATCATAATCTCGCTGTTGGGGAGAGCGAAACGCTTACCCTTTGCGCCTGATGAGAGCAGGAACGCACCCATACTTGCAGCCATACCCATACAGATTGTAGAAACATCACACTTGATGTACTGCATTGTATCGTAAATTGCGAGACCTGCGGAAACAGAGCCGCCGGGGCTGTTGATATAAAGGCTGATATCCTTCTCACTGTCCTGGCCCTCAAGGAAAAGGAGCTGGGCAACAACAAGGCTTGCCGTTGCATCGTTAACCTCATCGGAGAGGACAATAATTCTGTCGTTTAAAAGTCTGGAGAAAATGTCAAACTGTCTTTCGCCTCTGCTTGTTTGCTCGATAACGTACGGGACTAAACTCATAGTTACATCTTCCTTCCTTAAATTATTGATATAAACCGGCAGACTCTTACAACTGAAGGGCCTGCCGGTCGTTTTGCTGAAATTTATTATAGACCGTTAAGACCTGAAATTATTCAGCGTCCTCAGCCTTTTTCTCTGCAGCCTTCTTCTTGGGAGCAGCCTTCTTCTTGGGAGCGGGCTTCTCCTCACCTTCTGCCTCAGCCTTGGGAGCTGCCTTCTTCTTGGGGGCAGCCTTCTTCTTTGCAGCCTTTGCGTTGTCTACAACTGCCTGCATAGCCTTCTGAACAACGATGTCTGCCTTGATGCTCTCTACGGGAGCAACCTTCTTGACTGTTTCGATATCGATACCGTATGTTGTAGCAATCTTGTCGTATTCTGCAGCTACATCATCGTCTGTAGCCTCGAAGCCTTCGAGCTGAGCAATCTTCTCAAGAGCATAGCGGAGCTTAAGCTGCTTAACAGCCTCTTCTCTGATCTGCTCGTCGAGAATCTTCTCATCCATACCTGTGTACTGAAGGTACTGCTGATAGCTGATACCCTGTGACTCGAAACGCTGGATAAAGCTATCCTTATTCTGCTGGAAAGCCTCGTCAAGGAGAATCTCGGGGATTTCTGCCTTGAGGTTTTCTACAAGCTGCTCGCGAAGTGCGTTCTCGAATGCATTGTCAGCATCCTGCTGCTTGCGCTCTGTGATATCCTTCTTGATGCCTGCCTTGAGCTCATCGAGTGTATCGTACTCGCCGAGATCCTTTGCAAACTCATCATCAAGCTCGGGAAGCTCCTTAACGGAAATCTTGTGGAGCTTACACTTGAAAACAGCTTCCTTGGAAGCGAGCTCAGGTGTATACTCAGCGGGGAAAGTAACATTTACGTCAAACTCCTCGCCGATTGCCTTGCCGACAATCTGCTCCTCGAAACCGGGGATGAAAGAACCTGAACCGAGTGTAAGGTCGTAACCCTCTGCCTTGCCGCCTTCGAATGCAACACCGTCAACAAAACCTTCAAAATCGATTGTAACGATATCGCCGTCATTAGCAGCTCTGTCATCAACATTAACAAGTCTTGAGCCCTGCTCACGGAAGTGATCAAGCTCATGAGCAACTTCGTCATCGGAAACCTCAACTGCAGGCTTCTCTGCACTCATACCTTTGTATTCGCCAACTTCTACATCGGGCTTTGTTGCAACCTTAACCGTCATCTCAACACCGTTCTCACCGATTTCGACAACGTTTGCATCGTAGGGTGCGCTTGCGGCGTCGATACCGGACTCTGCAATTGCTGCATCAACTGTTGCGGGGAAGAGGTCATTGAGAGCATCTTCATAGAATACACCCTTGCCGTAAAGCTTCTCGATCATATACATCGGAACCTTGCCCTTACGGAAACCGGGAACGGAAATATCCTTCTTCTGCTTGTTGTAAACCTTTACCGTTGCTGCCTTGAATGTGTCGGCATCGATTGTTACGGTAAGTTCATGTACGTTAGCTTCTACTTCTTTGACTGATTTTAAGCTCATTTTTAAAATCCTCCTATTTTTATAACCAAGGTATTATAACACGTTATATTCAAAAAGGCTATAGTTTTACCAACAATTTTTTGAATTTTTTCAAAATTTTTCCACTAATTTAGGGCAAAATCCGAGGCTGTCACCCGAAACCAGATAAAATCTGACATTTTTATACTCACCTGTAAAGGCATTTTTGATTGAAGCACCGTGAAGATGAGCATAATAACAACGCTTTACGCCAAACTCAACAAGCAGGTCAACAATCTCTTCGCACACTGCTCTGTTACTGATTGGCGGATAATGAAGGAAAGCTACAGGCTCGCCGCCGAGCTTTGTTGCCTCCTGCAAAGAAAGCCGCAAACGGCAAAGCTCACGGTTGAGAGCTTTTTCTTCATCCTCAGCACCGCTGTCGTAAAACCAGCCCTTTGTGCCTGCAACACTTATGGGACCGAGACGCACCGCATTGTTGAATAAAAAGCCGATTGAGCTGACAGAATTATCGTCAAGCAAGCGTTGCATCTTTGCTTTGGTTTCCCACCAATAGTCGTGATTACCCTTCATCAGCAGTTTTTTGCCGGGCAAGGACTCAATAAAGCGGAAATCAGGCAAAGCTTCGCTGAGCTTCATTCCCCAGGAAACATCGCCGCAGATAAGCACGGTATCATCCTCACCTACTACACTGCGCCAGTTTTCCTCGAGCCGCTTTTCATAATCATTCCAGCCGTGAAAAACATCCATCGGCTTTTCGACACCGAAAGACAGATGTGTATCACCGATTGCAAATAACGACATTCCGATTAGCCTCTCATAAATTAGTTTATGCCAAGCATTGCGTAAACTGCTTTACGCATATCGCTCTTGTCGATAACCTCGCTGAAGCGTACTGTCTTATTCTCAAGACCTGTAAGCTGTACGGGGCACTCAACACCTGTTGCATCGGCAAGAATCTTCGCCATCTCGTACTCCTCACCCTTGACAAGTGAAGCATCGACAGCAGAAAGCACGCTTGCGGTAAATTTGAACGGACTTGCTGTAGAAGCGATAACAGTGGGAGTTGCATCACCTGTTGCGGCGCGGTATTCATCGTAAACCTTGACGGCAACAGCGGTATGTGTATCGCAAAGATATTTCTTATCGCTGTAAACAGCACCGATTGTTGCCTTAGTTTCGTCATCATCACAGCAGCCTGCAGCAAAGAGAGAATTTATCTTGCCGAGGATATCTGCATCAACAGTATACTTACCTGTCGCGGAAAGCTCAGCCATATAGCCTGCTACCTTCTTATCGTCACAACCGCTGAGGATATAAAGAAGTCTCTCAAGGTTAGAGGAAATGAGAATATCCATTGAGGGTGAAATTGTAGCATAGAAGTTGCGGTTACGGTCATAAGTACCTGTTGAGAGAAAATCTGTAAGAACGTTGTTTGCGTTGGAAGCACAGATGAGTTTTTCAATCGGCAGACCCATTTCCTTTGCATAGTAAGCGGCAAGGATGTTGCCGAAGTTACCTGTGGGAACACAGACATTAATCTTGTCGCCGAGGTTGATTGCACCCTGCTCTACCATATCGCAGTAAGCTGAAATATAGTAAACAATCTGCGGTGCAAGGCGACCCCAGTTGATTGTGTTTGCAGAAGAGAACTGCATACCGTTATCCTCAAGGAGCTGTTTAACCTCAGCATCGGTGAAGATAGCTTTAACACCGCTCTGTGCATCGTCAAAGTTACCCTTGATTGCACTTACGCCGACGTTGTTACCCTCCTGCGTAATCATCTGAAGCTTCTGCATTGCGCTGACACCTTCAGACGGATAGAAAACAAGAATTTTTGTGTTGGGTACATCCTTGAAGCCTTCAAGTGCAGCCTTACCTGTATCACCCGAAGTAGCAACGAGAATAACAATCTGCTTATCTCCTACTGTCTTGGCTGCAGCACGTGTAAGAAGATGAGGAAGAATCTGCAGAGCCATATCCTTGAAAGCACAAGTAGGACCGTGCCAGAGCTCCTGGATATATGCAGATGTGTCGAGCTTTACGACGGGAGCAGTTTTGTCGCTGCTGAATTTACCGCCGCCGTATGCACCGCCGACGCATTCAGTAACCTCCTGCTCGGTAAAGTCGGAAAGATACTTTGAGAGCACAGCAACTGCCCTGCCCTGATAATCCTTACCGACAAGCTCTTTAAGCTCGTCTGCAGTAAGAGTCGGGATTTGTGTGGGGACATAAAGTCCGCCTTCCTTTGAGATACCGTTTGCGATTGCCTGTGCGGCAGAAACACGCACGGAATTGTCTCTTGTGCTTGTGTACATCAAATTAAAGACCACCTTTAAATAATTTCATCGAAAGCATTTTCTATATAATTAAAATCCGTAACCTTATCATCCTTCGTTATTACTTCCGCCACATCGAATCGCGGCTGAAGCTCGGTAGGATTCAAGGTAAGATAATGCTGTGCAGTTGTAATCAACCTGCGCTGTTTTGCAAAACCCACCGCACTTGCAGGCCTGTCGATAGCGTTGACCGACCTTGTTTTCACTTCGACAAAGCAGATAAACTTACCCTTACGGGCAATTATATCGACCTCACCGAAACGGCAGGAATAATTGGTATCAATTACTTTATATAAATGACGCCTGAGCCATTTTGCCGTATAAGCTTCGCCGACGTCGCCTTTAATACGTTTTATATTCATAACAACTTCTTGAGAAAGCTTCGTCTGTGCACGGGTGAAATGCCGTACTTCTCGATCATCTCATAGTGAAGTGCAGTGCCGTAGCCCTTATGTTTACTGAACTGATATTCTGGATAATTCTTATCAATCTCGAGCATAAATCTGTCACGGCTTACCTTGGCAATTATTGAAGCCGCAGCAATACTCATTGACAGCGTATCGCCTTTGATTACCGTTTCGCCCTCTATTGAAAGAGGCGGCATACGGTTACCGTCGATAAGAGCATAATCAGCCTTGACTTCAAGTCCTTCGACAGCACGACGCATAGCAAGATAGGTCGCCTGAAGTATATTCACTTCATCAATCTCCTGCTCGGTAGCAATACCTACAGCCCACGAAACGGCATTTTCGATAACCTTATCGTATAACAGCTCACGCTTTTTTTCGCTGAGTTTTTTCGAATCGTTGAGGTCTTCGATAACAAGACCCTGCGGCAGAATAACAGCCGCCGCATAAACAGGACCCGCAAGAGGACCTCTGCCTGCTTCATCTACACCGCAGACAAAGCCGTAACCCATTTCGGATGCTCTTGATTCGTATTCGTAATCGGGCATTTACCTCACGGCCTTTCGAGTGTAATTTTGCCGAGCTTACCGCCACGGTATTCATCCAGCAGAGTGTTTGCGGCACGCTCTGTATCAATCTCGCCGCCGCTTATAAGCATACCTCTTTTGCGACCGATAAGCTCAAGTATTTCGTAATCCTCAAGCCCTTCGATATTGCCAAGCTTATATCGCTCAGTCAGCATTGAGGTATAGTCCTTTGCAAGCACCTCAATAAGACGGACCGCCATCGTTTCGACATCGACAACTTCATCCTTGACAGAACCTATAAACGAAAGCCTGTCGCCGACCTTCGGGTCATCAAACTTTGGCCAGAGCACACCCGGAGTATCAAGCAGCTCTATTCCGCCGCCGATATTAAACCACTGATTGTGCTTTGTTACACCGGGTCTGTCGGCAACTTTTGCCTTGCTTGTACCTATCATACGGTTTATAAAAGAAGATTTACCCGTATTCGGAATACCGACAACCATAACACGGAGCGTCTTGCCTGCCATACCTTTTTCTTCGTTGGCGCGGATTTTGTCGGCAAGCACCTTGCGTACAAGCGGACGGTAATTCTGCAGACCCTTACCGCTGCGGCAATCAACCGCTATTGCGTGAGCACCGTTTGAATTAAAATAGTCAAGCCACAGACGGGTTGCGTTTTCATCTGCAACATCGCATTTATTGAGAAGAATTATTCTGGGCTTTTTACCTGTCAGTTCATCGAGCTCAGGGTTTCTGCTGCTGACAGGCACGCGTGCATCAATCAGCTCGGTTACGGCATCAACCATAGACAGACTTTCTTTAATAAGTCTGCGGGTTTTAGCCATATGACCGGGAAACCACTGTACTACTTGCTTTTGTGTATCATTCATAATCGTAATCACCGAAATATTTAAATTCGCTTATCGGAGAAAACCTGAACAAAACCTGACCGAGAATATAGTCTTCATCGATAAGACCGATTTTGGGAGAACGGCTATCGTCCGAACGCTGACGATTATCGCCCATAACGAATACCTGACCCTCTTTGAGGGTCAGAGGATACTGCCATGCACCCTCGTCATTTATTGTAGAACTGCCAAGGTACGGCTCATCGATAACCTCACCGTTTACTTTTACGGTAGCAGTGTTAAAATCAATGTCTATAGTGTCACCACCGACAGCAATTACACGCTTGACAATAGGCTCATCATACGCATTCGGCTGAGTTATAATAACAATATCGCCACGCTCGGGTTCGGTAATAAACGCGGAAACGATAAGCCAATCACCGTTATTGAGCGTATTCATCATAGACGGACCGCTGACTCCCACAATGCGGAAAACAAATGTGAATATAACCATAATCGCAACAATTGAGGTCGCAATAATCGAAAGGAACTCAATAACCGTTTTGGTTGCAGACTTGCTGCCACCAGTGGGTTCGGGGTTCTGCTCATTCTCTTCGTTTAATATGTTTTTGTTTTCTTCATTCATTTTCAAATTCCTCCGTCTTCAATTTCGCCAAAAGGATAAGCTCTGAAAAGGCAACTGCCAAGCACATATCGCTCATCAATAAGACCTATTCGGGTTGAGCGGCTGTCAAGCGAATTGTTTCTGTTGTCACCCATAACAAACAGATAACCGTCGGGTACTGTCAGCGGAAACTCGACATCAAAACTGCGGTGGGTTTTTTCGCGAATATAGGGTTCGTCGAGAGCTTCGTCATCGACATAGACTATACCTTTCTCAAAGTCGATATCAACCGTCTGACCGCCGACAGCAATTACACGCTTGACAACGGGACCGCCTTTTGACGTATCGTTAGGCTGTGTAACAATAACAATTTCACCTTGCTCCGGTTTGGTTTCAAAAGCGGAAACAATAAGCCAGTTGCCATCCTGAAGTGTCGGCAACATCGAATCGCCGTCAACCTTAACGGGGCGAGCAATAAAAGTAAACACAAAGCAAAGGAAAATAACTGCAATAATAACAGAAGTGATCCAATCAAACAAAGCTTCGGCTAACCCGGATTTTTTGGCACGCGGTTGAGGCAAAGCCTCGGCAGGAATATTATATTTTTTGTTGTATTCGGTAATTTTCAATTCGTCACCTGCTAAAAACGCATGAAATACGAGCAAAAATAATAGCTCACTTTATATTATAACAAAAAAAAGGAACAAGTACAAGACTTGTTCCTCATTTTGTTGAGCAAAAATCAAATTATTTAAGATCCTGCTTAACCTTTGCTGCCTTACCGACTCTGTCACGAAGGTAGTAGAGCTTTGCTCTGCGAACCTTACCTTTTCTGATTGTGGTAACGTTAGCAACGTTGGGAGAATGAACAGGGAAAACTCTCTCGATACCTACACCGTAGGAAACACGGCGTACTGTGAATGTTTCGGAAACACCGCTGCCCTTGTGAGCGATAACGATGCCTTCGAAAGCCTGAATTCTTTCTCTGTCACCTTCACGGATCTTAACGTCAACTCTGACTGTGTCGCCTACTTCGGCAACGGGCTTCTCAGCCTTGATGCTGTCCTGTGCAATAAGTTTCAATGCGTCCATTTTGATTTCCTCCATAAATTTTTCAGGCGTTCGTATCGAATGAGATTATTGCGAAAGAGGACCGCCAGCCTTAATGTTATTTGCATTAATACCCGTCGCGGATAACGACGGACAACAAACGCTTAAGTATATTACCACAAACATTTCCAAATTGCAAGTACTTTTTTAAAAATTTTTGAGGTTTGCAAGTAAAATTGCTTTACGGGTAATTTTCTTATATTCTATGCTCTCACCTGTCGCCGAAGAAAGCGCTTCAAGAAGTATAAACGGGCTTGCATTACGCTGACTGCCTGCCGCAAGAATTATGTCTATAAACACGCAGTCATCTTTATTGTCAACTGTGTAGTCGCCCATAAACTCGCTTACGTTAATCTGCTTTGTAACCTTTTTACGGCCTGCTTTACCTAACTTTTCCGCGGGCAGATTGTCGCTTGCAAGCGCAGCGGATATTTTGTCTGCAAGACCGTCTTTGGGATAAAGCTCGATATGATAGCGTGCAAAAGCGATATCACCCGGCTTATTTACAGCATCGACAACGGAAACGACCTCTATGCCTTCGGGCATTGTTTCGTTGAGTCTGTCGCGCACTTCATCGTTGGTCATATCACCTTCAAGGCGGATATCGACCGGCTCACCGTCACTCTCAACACCGAGAGGAAGCGGCAGGGCAAAAGTAACATAAGGATGAGGGTTGAAGCCCTCGGTATACCACAGCTCAATTTTTGCACGGCGTACGGCACGCATCATGCAACGCTGCATATCAAGATGTGATGTATATTTAGCTCTGCCTTTTTTTGCAAGCAACACTCTCACGCAACGCATCGCATTCGCCTCCGTTCAGTTTATTTGCTCCGCAACCTGCACATTTTTCACGGCAGTGCGGTGTGGTTTCATTATTGTGAGCTTTATTATATTCCCTTACAAGATGTGACTTGGTTACACCGTAATCAAGATGATCCCATGGAAGTATTTCGTCGAGCGTACGTTCACGGTTGGCGTAAAATTCGGGTGAAATGCCGCAATCCTCAAAGCTCTGCATCCAGTCGTCAAGACGGAAGCATTCTTCCCAACCGTCGAGCTTACAGCCTTTTCTCCATGCGGTTTCGATTACTGCGGAAAGTCTTCTGTCGCCACGGGCGAAAACACCTTCGAGGAAGCTCATCTCCGTATTGTGTCTTGTAAGCGAAATCTTTCGGCTGGTAAGGCTGCTGATAACAAGCTGTTGCTTGCGAAGCAGCTCTTCTTTTGTATTCTGAGCCTCCCACTGGAAAGGACTAAACGGCTTGGGTACAAAGGGTGCAACACTTATGCTTACATTAACGCCCTTACCCTTGGGCTTATTGGGATTGCGATAAAACTCCTCAACAACCTTCTGTGCAAGCTGAGCAACAGCAACAATATCCTCATCGGTTTCTGTCGGAAGACCGAGCATAAAATAAAGCTTAACGCTTGTCCAACCGCTGTCAAAAGCCTTGCGTGCGGCAGAAAGGATTTCTTCCTCTGTAATATTCTTGTTTATAACATCGCGCATACGCTGCGTACCTGCTTCGGGAGCAAAGGTAAGACCGCTTCGTCTGACGGAAGCAAGCCGCTGCGAAAGCTCCTTGGAGAAATTATCGGCACGAAGTGACGGAAGAGAAATATTGATTTTATCTTTCTCTGTCCAATCAAGAAGCTTATTCAGCAACTCCTCAAGATTAGTGTAGTCGCTTGTACTGAGTGAGCAGAGCGAAACCTCGTCGTAACCCGTTGAATCGCAGATGCTCTTGCAGTTACGGTTGACTGTATCTGCCTGCTTTTCCCTGATAGGACGGTAGATATATCCTGCCTGACAGAAACGGCATCCGCGGATACAGCCGCGGAAAATTTCCGCAACAGCTCTGTCGTGAATTATTTCAACCGAAGGCACGATAAAAGTTTCAGGGAAATACACCTTATCAAGGTCGGAAACAATGCGTTTCTCTACCTTTTCGGGTGCTGTACCGAGAGGATTTATCGCTTTAACGGTATTATCATCATTATATTCGATATCGTAAAGTGACGGCACATAAACACCTTTTATCTTTGCCGCCTCAAGCAAAAACTCCTGCTTTGTTGAGCACTTGGCTTTATGCTCTTTGAGAAGGTCTATAAGATCATTTGTAACCTCTTCACCCTCGCCCGGAAGCATAATATCAAAGAAATCCGCCATAGGCTCTGCGTTGCATACACACGGACCGCCTGCAATAACAATCGGTGTCAGGTCGTGTCTGTCTGCAGAATAAAGCGGTATACCTGCAAGGTCAAGCATATTGAGCACGTTAGAATAGCTCATTTCATACTGGAGCGTAAAGCCTACCAAATCAAAATCCTTGATAGGGTCACCGCTTTCAAGTCCGTAAAGCAGAATATCGTTCTCACGCATCTTCTCTTCCATATCGACCCACGGAGCAAACACACGCTCGCACCACGCATCCTCACGGGCATTGACGAGAGAGTAAAGTATTTTGATACCCAGATGCGACATACCTACCTCGTAAGTATCGGGGAAGCAGAAGGCGTATCGGATATCAACCTTTGAAGCATCCTTGACAACGCTGTTCAATTCGCCGCCTGTATATCTGCCGGGCTTCTGAACAAGCGTAAGTATTCTTTCTATCTTTTCGGAAATCATAAAATCCTCCGGGAAAACAAAATTATATTTATTATATAGGATTATTCTCGTCTTTTCAAGAGTAACCACGATAAATAAATACTTGCAAGCAAAAGAGTTATGTTATACCTGCTCTTAATCAGCACCAAAAAGCCTGTAGCCGCAACAGGGACAAGACATAAGGCACCGATTATAAAAACTGTTTTTTCTGCCCTTACGGTATTCATTCTGCACATAAGCCAACAACGCATCGCTCTGCCGCAGTCGAGAGGCTCAATCGGCAGAAGATTAAACACAGCAAGCGAAAGATTGACGGCGATAGGTTTGATGAGCTGCGGCAGATGACAAGCGAGCATTATAACTGTCATAATAACAACGGCTGTTATATTCGCAAGCGGGCCTGCAAACGCAATTATCATTTCTCTGCGGTAGCTGCCGATGCACAGTCTCGTTATGCTGAAGCCGAAAGGTGTTACGGTAAAATGTGACGGTCGCTCTCCGTAAAAAAGCATACACAGCAGGTGTCCTCCCTCGTGCAGACCCGCTGCACAAAGAGCAAGCACAGCCGTATCGGTTGTATCAAGCACAAGCGCGACACACACCGTTACAAAGAAAAAGAAGCTGATATTTACACAGCTTCCTTTGATTTTAAATGTCATTTATCAACCACTCCGGATTGCAGTATTTTCCGCCTATCAGTATAGAAAAATGAAGATGAGGGCCCGTTGAATATCCTGTACTTCCGACTTTGGCTATTATTTCACCACTGCGAATAACTGCACCCTCGGACACTGTAATCTCACTGCAATGCAGATACAGAGTCTGTGTATTTCCTCCGTGAGAGAGAAGGATATAATTACCTCTTGCATTGTTATAGCCGACCTCTTCCACATTGCCGTTAAACGCAGCATAAATCGGAGTTCCTTCGGGTGCGGCAATATCCGTACCGTTGTGCACACCGAATTTACCTGTAATGGGATGATATCTGTAGCCGAAACGAGATGTTATTCTGCCTTCAGTCGGCATAACAATACTCACAGTTGTATCAAGCGGTGCAAAGCACACATTTTCTGTTGCTTCATACTTTACATCTTCACCGCCTGCCGCCAAAAAGCCGTTTAACGCAATCACCGACGCCGTTTCACTTGCACCGATATCTTTCTGCATCAGCAAATCAAACTCAGCTTTAAGTGCTGAAAAAGTCGCCGGAGAAACTTTCGAAATAAGAAAAGTCAGAGCTACACCTAAA
Organism: Acutalibacteraceae bacterium; assembly: GCA_045631965.1. Classification (GTDB taxonomy): domain Bacteria; phylum Bacillota; class Clostridia; order Oscillospirales; family Acutalibacteraceae; genus UBA8612. The sequence continues at coordinate 35,154 of JAZQVR010000053.1, read as the reverse complement.
AGCGCAAGCACAAGCTGCACAGACGATACAGCAACGAGCCAATCGCGTTTTCTTTCGTTTCTTTTCTTGTTCTTTTCCGCCTTTTTCTTCCGGGAATTAGAATATGTTTCGTCAAAGCCGTCCACTCAGCTCTCCCCTTCTATAATAATTTTTTACTATTCAGTATATATTTATGTAATCCGTTTGACTTATATCACATAAAGCTGTTGCAAATTTGTAAACTGATTATTAAAAATATTGCGGTAAAAAAACGCTTATGATAAAATAGATTTACAAAACAAAAAGGATGGAGTTTGTATATATGAAAAAAATAATTGTTGCCGATGACGAGGCAAGAATCCGCAGACTTGTATGCGACTTTCTCGCAAGCGAAGGTTACGAGCCGCTCGAAGCAAACGACGGTGATACAGCACTTGAGCTGTTTGCTGCACACAACGATATTGCCGCAATTATTCTCGATGTAATGATGCCGAATATCGACGGCTGGGAAACCTGCAGAAGAATACGCAAAACTTCCGATGTACCTATACTTATGCTGACAGCACGAAGCGAAGAATTTGACGAGCTCATGGGTTTTGAAGTCGGTGCGGATGACTACGTTACAAAACCTTTCAGCCCAAGCGTACTTATGAAAAGAGTTGCCGCACTTATACGCAGGTCATGCGGCGAAACAGAAACCAAAAACGAAACCGTTTCACTCGACGGACTTACGGTTGATGAAGTTGCTCACGTAATAGCACTCAATGACCATGCGCTGGAGCTTACGCTTAAAGAGTACAACATACTTCTCAAGCTTCTCTCCTCTGTCGGCAGAGTATTCTCCCGCGAGCAACTGCTCGATGACATATGGGGTTACGACTACGCAGGTGATATCCGTACGGTCGACAGCCACGTTGCAAGACTCCGCACGAAACTCGGCGATTGGGGCGAAACACACCTGAAGACCGTTTACGGAATCGGATACAAAATAGAGGCGGAATAAACAAATGAAATTACTCAGAAAACTTTTCCCGAAGCTGATGAGCAGAAAATACTCAATGCGTACTCAGCTTTTCGGAATTGCGGCATTTTTCATATGTATAGGAAGCTTTGCAATAATTATTGCAAACTCACAGTTGATACCGCTCATTTATACAATCAGACAAAGTTACTATCTGCAAGACCTTGGCGAAGAAATAGAGACTCTGATTTTCGAAAGCGATGATTTCTACAACGATGACGATTTCTACAATGATATGGAGATTATTGAAGAAAGTAATAATATCGAAGTGGAGATTTACAATAAAAGCGGTAAAATTATATACAACACAACAATAAATCGCCTCAGGCAGGGTCAGCATAACAGTGACGGATTTGACCTGCTCGATACATTAAACATACGAAAGCTCAAGGTTACAAGTCACAAGGATTTACCTTCGGGAGCTTGCCTTGAGAGGCTTATTGACGAAAGAACGGGACTGCAGTATATGCTTTACTCGTCGCCGATAGGTTATGGTGCTACACTCAACGTTTACTCACAGCTCAACTACCTCGAAAACGCATCCAACGCAACAACGCGTTACGTCAGTTTTGTTGCAATTATAACCTTTGCTCTTATTATTATTTCGCTTTATATCTACCTTCATCATTTCACAAAGCCGTTTGTTGAAATGAACAAAATCACCAGAGCGATGGCAAAAATGGACTTTACGCAAAAGTGTCCGCCATACAGCAATAACGAAATCGGTGAACTCGGTCAGAGTATCAATACACTTTCAGCTTCGCTTGATGCAACCTTGCGTGACCTCAAATACAAAAACGAAAAGCTCGAGGCTGATATCGAGCACGAAAGGCGTATTGAAAAAATGCGAAAAGAGTTTGTTTCAAACGCTTCACACGAACTTAAAACACCGATTGCGATTATCCAGGGATATGCTGAAGGTATCAAGCTCGGTGTAAAAACAAATTCACCCAACAACGACGAATATTGCGATGTCATAATCGAAGAAACACACAAGATGAATCGTCTTGTATGCGAAATGATGGAGCTTTCAAAATACGAATCCGGTGCATATCCTCTCGACCCTCGTGAATTCGATATCAGAAAATTTGTTACTGACGTCACAGATTCATACGATATACTTGCAAAAGAAAGAGACGCAGAGATATTACGTCATGTTCCCGAAAATCTGACGGGCTACGGCGACCCGGACAAGCTTGGAATGGTGCTCAACAACTATGTTTCCAACGCACTTTCACACGCAACGGGCGAAAAGAAAATTATAATTTCGGCGGCAGAAACCGATATGGGTATCAAGCTAAGCGTTTTCAATACAGGCAACCATATCCCTGAAGAAGAAATGCCTAACCTCTGGCTCAGCTTCTACCGTGCCGACAAAGCTCATTCACGAGCTGAAGGTCATTTCGGCATCGGTCTTTCGATCGTCAAGGCAATCCAGGAGCTCCACTGTATGCCCTATTCGGTCGAAAATGTTGAGGGCGGTGTTGTTTTCGGATTCTATATCAAACAAATAAAAAAGGACTTATCAAATGGAACAGAAGATCAAGGCTGAAAAAGCCGTAAAACTTATGAAACGCATCGACTCGGAAACTATAGAGTGGATTCAGGAAAAGATGAAAGAATTTGACCTGCTGATGTCCTACTACCGATGTGCGATGATGGAGATAGAGACAAAATTCAAAGTGCTGAATGAGGATTTTTCACTTGAGCACGACCGCAACCCGATAAGCTCAATCAAAACACGTATCAAATCATTCGAAAGCATAACCGAAAAGCTCAAACGAAAAAGCCTTACCTTTGATGTTGATTCAGTAGAGAAGTATATAAATGACGTAGCAGGTATAAGAGTAATCTGCACCTTTCCGGAGGATGTATATCTGCTTGCAGATGCACTGCTCAAGCAGGATGATATAATGCTTATCAAGCGCAAAGATTATATCGCAGAGCCTAAAGAAAACGGATACCGAAGCCTGCACCTTATTGTTGCGGTGCCGATTTACCTGGCACACGAAAAGCGACTGATGAAGGTTGAAATCCAGCTGCGCACATTGGCTATGGACTTCTGGGCAAGCCTTGAGCATCAGTTAAGGTACAAAAAGGATTTTGAATTCACACAGGAGATGGCAGACGAGCTGAAAGCATGTGCAGAGCAGAGTGCCGCACTCGACCTGAGAATGGAAGCACTCCGAAAACAAGTTAACAAACAATAAAAAATAAGCCGTACGGAATCGTAAAGAAACCGTACGGCTTTGTCTTTTATTTATTGTGCTTTAACGTTTTTTACTGCATCAAAGTCATCAAGAATCTGCTTGGAGGGTTTCTTGGTAAGAAGCGATACAGCAACGATAAAGATACAGGAAACGATGAATGCAGGAAGAAGTTCGTAGATACCGAACACACCGCCAAGAGGCTTAAGAACAAGCTTCCAGAGGAATACCATACCGCCGCCGCTGAGCATACCTGCAAGTGCACCTGCAAAGTTGACTCTCTTCCAGAAGAGAGAGAAGATAAGAATCGGACCGAAGGTAGCACCGAAGCCTGCCCATGCAAACGAGGTAATACCGAAAATTGTACTGTCTTCATTCCATGCGATAATCATAGCAAAGATTGTGATAACAGCCATTGCGATACGTGATACCCACATAACATTCTTATCGGATGCCTTCTTATTGAGAATACCGTGGTAGATATTCTCTGCAAGAGCTGAAGTAGAAATAAGAAGATAAGAGTCAGAAGAGCTGATTGCAGCAGCAAGAATACCTGCACAAGCAAGACCAGCAACAATGGGAGGCAGGAACTTGATTGCAGTATCCATAAATACTGCCTCTGCATCTGTACCGTTGAGGTAATCGATGCCGGGAACGCTACGACCTACAATACCGATGAGCACTGCTGCGCCCATAGCGATAAAGAGCCATACGGTAGCTACACGACGTGAACGTGTAAGCTCCTTCTCGGAACGGATACCCATAAAGCGAAGGAGAACCTGAGGCATACCGAAGTAACCGAGACCCCATGCAAAAGCAGATGCAATTGAGAGCGCCTTGAACGATGAACCTGCACCGAACTCATTAACAGCACCGCCTTCAGCGGGAGTTGAAGTAGTGAACAGAGAAAGATAACCGTCGAAACCGCGAGCAGTCTCAATAACCTCGCCGATACCGCCTGCCTTGACAATGGCAACTGCAAGAATTGAAACAAGTGCAACAACCATAACAACAGCCTGCATAAAGTCGGAAGCACTCTCTGCAAGGAAGCCACCGAGGAAAGTATAGAAAAGAACGAAGATAGCTGCAATTATCATCATTGTATGATACTCAAGACCGAAGAGATTAGCAAACAGCTTACCGCAGGTTGCAAGGCACTGACCTACATAGACCGAGAAGAACACAATAATGAAAAGAGAAGCGATTATAAGAAGAACGTTTTTCTTCTCACGGAAACGGTTTGAGAAATAGCCGGGTATTGTAATAGCATCTACACGCTCACTGTAACGGCGAAGACGCTTTGAAACAACAAGCCAGTTGAAATATGTACCGACAAACAAGCCTATTGCAGTCCAGCCTGCATCTGCAAGGCCTGTCCAGTAAGCAAGACCCGGAAGACCCATAAGAAGCCAGCCTGACATATCGGATGCCTCGGCACTGAAGGCGGCAACCCACGGACCGAGTGAACGGCCGCCGAGGAAATAGTTTTCTGCGTTTTTGTTTGCACGCTTTGCAAAGAAGATGCCTATACCAACAACAAAGAGCATATAGACAACCATAGCCGCAAGGTGCTGAATCTGAGCACTAGTCATAAAAATCTCCTTTCTCCGCTCCGCTTTAATAAGTTAAAGCGTTACAAAGATAAAATATATGCTATTCTAACACTTAAAAACAAAATATGCAAGCTATTTTTATAAATATTTATAATTGCCAAGTTATTATTTGATACAATCTGCGAATAGTTGCTGTTGTTATTTACTCTTTTTCTTAAGCGTAATAACGATAATAACTGCGACAAGCGCAATAATAACAAAAGAAAGCACAACAATAACAATTACAAAACCGATATTTTCCGGATTACCGTTATTTTCATTCATTTCGTTTTTGATATTGTTGTCAGCCAAATCACTTTCAGTCTCTGCTACCGTATAGTTATACTGAAACTTAATTTCCTCAAACGGATTTTCACTATGGCCTTCCATATATATTCCGTTCCACTGTGCTTTATTGCCGGTATAATTTATACACTCAAGCTCAGAACACCACTCAAACGCCGACCAACCTATATATGTAACACTATCAGGAATTGTTATAGAAGTAAGAGTTTGGCAAGCTGCAAATGCACTTTCTCCTATGGTTGATACGCTTTTGGGAATTGTATAACCTGTCCTTGTGCTACCTATAGGATACTGTACAAGCACAGTTTTATCTTTATTAAACAGTACACCATCACTATCACTTGAGTAATTTATATTATTTTCAGCAACATCAAAGCTCATCAAATTATCGCAACTAAAAAGTGCACTATCACCTATCGATGTAACGCTGTGAGGGATAGTATAATTTTCGCTCGGATTACCTGCCGGATACTGAATAAGCACAGTTTTATCCTTGTTAAACAGTACACCGCAGCTATCACTTGAGTAATTTCTGTTATTACTGTCTACTTTAATTTCAGCAAGGCTGTCACAATTGGAAAAAGCCATATCCCCTATGGTAATTACACTTGCAGGAATCGTTACACTTCTGATCTTACCGCATAATTCAAACGCACAACTCCCTATTTCTGTTACGTTGTCGGGAATATCGATGTTTTCAAGATTTTCACAATAACTAAACGTACTGCTTCCTATAACTGTCATGCTGTCCGGAATTATTACGGTTTCAAGATTTCTGCAATCGCTAAACGCGCCTTCACCTATGGTCGTTACACCTTCACTGATTTGTACGGTTATGATATTGTAACGATACAAACTCCACGGTGGGGACACCACGTACGAATCTATAAAGTTATCCATCTCGCCTGTGCCGGCTATTTCAAGCAAGCCCGTGCTCATATTAAAGTTATAGGTAATATTATCGCCGCAACTACCCGAATATACAACCGCCGAAACAGATAAAGGCAAAGCGGAAACAATCAATAATGCTGCAATTATAAATACGCAAATTTTTTTTAACAACATTTTCATTAGAATCACCTTTTACGGCATATAGGGATTTTCGTCGTAAACATAATTTTCGGGCATAATGAAAGGCTTGACAAAGTTGATTGTATAATCAACGCCCCACTGCCCTGTTGCACCTTTCCATTTACCTGAATGAGGCTCGATTGAAAGCATAGCGTTGTACTTCTTTATGTAGAGCAGAGCGAATACGGGACCCCACTTAACGTCGTCAAGACCCGCAGGCGGGTCATCGTAATGTTCACCATTAATATAGAGTGTGCCCTTGATATGGAAATGATAGAATCTGTCGCCCCATTTTTCCATTTCTTTCAGGTAATCGCCGCCTCTGTTGATACAGTGCGATGTATCGTACTTGATGCCAAGCTCCGGAAGTCTGCCGAGCACAACAGACCAGGCGTTATCCTCAACAACAAAGTTCGCCCAGTCACAGTTATATACAGCGATTTTAACATTTCTCTCTTTACCGTATTCAATAAGCTTTGAAAGATAATTTATTGCGATATCGCAGTTTTCCATAAAGCTCTTATCTTCGATTTCATTACAGCCGCAGTTAAATACCGGACAGCCGAGCTTCGAAGCAAGGTCGATACAGTTTTTATCGTGCTGTAAAGCTTCGGGTATAATTTCGCCGTTGTCGTCTACCCTATCCATACCCCAGCGACCTATTGAGCCTACACGCACGCCGTACTTTTCACAGCTTGCCTTGATTGAATCAGCCTCAGCCAGCACCTCGGCACTGTCGTAATTATCGTTGACACAGAATTCAACCCACTCAAGACCTTTTTCACTGACAGCCTTGATGCAGCCGTCTGACCAACCGTTTATAATTCCGAGATACATATTAAGTAACCTCCGTTAAAATATTTTTGTTTTATAATCAGCACCGCATTCTCTTGCAGGAGAAAAGCTGAGTGCATAAATATCGTCTGCCGTACATTCAAGATTAAAAATATCTTTTGCTCTGCCTTCAAGTGAGTTGAACTGCGAAGCACGCGATATAAGCGGCAGTTTCGGGTTCGCCGCAGAAAGTATCTCTTTGCCCTTTTCGTTGCAGGCAAGGATACGTATATACGGCGGCACACCATCCGAATGCTCTGCTTTTATTCCCAGGAAAAGGCTGAGAACTATCCTTCTCAGTCTTGCTGTAGGATAGCGTTTAGTCTTTATTTTTTCAATGAGTTCATCCACACTGCGTGCTTCACGGACAGCAGAATAAATTCTGTTTTCAAGCCCTTCCGAAACATCGGGAGCAAGCAAAATATCGTTTACGCTTAATCTTCTCAACGCATAAAGCACAGCCGTTTCGAGCCTGCTTTCATCGGAAAAATCGCCCGAATAAAGCTCGTTTGCTTTTGAAGGTACAAGTGAAGAATAATCGACACCGCTTCTGATAAGACCGCGTATAGCCGTAGCGGAAGCGAAACCGCTGCCCGAATGAATTTTATCATTATATCCGTCACCGCTTCTGCATACTGCGTTTAAATCAAAACCTGCACCGAGAAGTTTTACTGCAGCAATATACTCAACAGCAAGTATGTTATTCGGGCTTTTGAGTAAGGACGCATATTCGTTGCCGAGCATATCACCCACCACGCTCTGACGAGCTGATGCAAAAGAAGTGCATTCCGGCAAAACAGCATTGATACGCTCCTCAAACTCATCGGAATATAAAGCTGATGCAACAGCTTTTAACATATCCGCTTTACCGCACTCACAGCCGAAGGACAGCATATCGACACAGCCGAGAGCATCGGCAATACTTACCGCACCGCGTGCAAAGCTCTGTGCACCGCTCACAGCCCAAGGAAGAGGAAGCTCGGCAACAAGGTCGGCACCGCACCTGACAGCCGCAGATGCACGCTGGAATTTATCGAAAACCGCCGCTTCGCCACGCTGAACAAAATTGCCGCTCATAACAGCAACAATATGCGTTGCACCTGCACTGCGTGTCATCTCAAGCTGATACTCGTGCCCTTTATGGAAAGGGTTATACTCGGCAACAACAGCCGCAGTTTTCATAAACTCACCTCGCAAACAGAATAAGCAGGCATCACACCTGCTTATATATTATAACAATATTAAGTTTAATTCAATACCATTTCGTTTTTAATATGTTCAATAATTCTTTTTTCGAGCCGTGAAATATAACTTTGCGATATTCCGAGCATATCGGCAACCTCTTTTTGCGTATGCTCACGCTCAGTGCCTATACCGAAGCGAAGCCGCATTATAGTTTGCTCGCGTTCGTTGAGCGTGCTGACAATTCTCAGCAGCATATTCGCTTCATCCTCATGCTCAATATCGGTATTGATACTGTCTGCTTCACTGCCGAGAATATCCGAAAGCAACAGTTCATTTCCGTCCCAATCAATATTAAGAGGTTCATCAATAGATACCTCTGTCCTTGTGTTTGAAATCTTGCGCAGGTGCATAAGTATTTCGTTTTCAATACAACGCGAGGCATAAGTTGCAAGCTTTATATTGCGCGACGGACAAAACGTATTGACCGCCTTTATAAGACCTATAGTACCGATTGAAATAAGGTCTTCGATACCTACGCCCGAGTTTTCAAACTTGCGTGCAATATAGACCACAAGGCGAAGATTATGTACTATCAGCAGCTCGCGTGCGGTTTCATCACCCGATTCAATTCGGCTCATCGCCTCTCTTTCCTGCTGTGACGTCAGCGGTGCAGGCAAGGTTTCGGGGCCGTTTATGTAATAAACTTCCTTTTTGTCGAATTTTGCCCGAAATTTTCTTATCCACTCTCTGATTCTTTTTATCATACTCTCTTCCTCCCGTAATATAGTTTGCGATATCCGCATTGAGAAGCACTGAATACCCTGAACCAAAACTTGTAACCGCGCCTACGGCAACAGCCGCATCTTTAATTTCACCATTACCGTAATCTGACATAACTTTAATACTGTCTGCATTAAACACGCACATAAGCGAAGTACCGCCTACGGTATTTGAAACTGTGAGATGCATACCCTGCGGCAAATCACCGCCGACAGGTGAAAAAATTGCTGCCGCACATTCAAGCGGCAACAATTCCAGCGCAAGATTTCTATCAATTATGCTGACACTTTTGCCGCTGAAGCTGTCTTTGAGCGTATTTCCTGTATCGACAAGCCCGTCTGCCGTTACTGTTTTGCCATTATAGCTGATATTGACTTTTACCTGCATCTGCTCACGGTGATTTTTTTCAAAAATCTTACCAAAAATCCGAGCCGCAACATAAATAACCGTACCGCCAAGCACAATGCCGAAAAAGCTGACATCAAAATAAACGGAGCCGTTGCGGATTGCAAGCCCCTGCGGCTTCAACAAAAACCACACCGCTGTTATCAACCCTGCAAAGCCGAGAGTAACGCCGCAGAGTAAACCGAAGCAACGAAGAAACCGCCGCACAGAGCCAAAGCCAAACACGCAAAGACTGACTATGCAAAGGAAAATCAACCTTGCAATCAGAACAAATGCCGTATGTAAAGCCGGCAAAAATATGCTCAGCGAATAAGCTCCGCCGAGTAAAGAACCGATAAGCACACGCAGAGTATGCGGCTTTTCACGGCACAACGAGCCTGCCGCCTTAATCAGCAAAAAGCTGACTATCATATTGAGTGCAAAAAGCACGTCAACATATATAACCTGTTTCAAAAACAACTCACCGCCCTTGCATCAATACTAACGCAAGAGCGGTGAAAATTCAGTCGCAATAAAGAGAAAAAAATATTTATTGTTACAGTCATAAAAAAGCTTGTGCATCAGTTGATACACAAGCTTTAATACAACTTATTTCATTGCGCTGACGGTATTGTCTGCAGGGTTGCCTACGAGGAACTGCGGGAATTTGGGGTTGGATGTGATTGTCGGCTGACCCTTGTACTCAACAAGCCAATCGATAAGGTTTGTAGAATAGCTCCAGTGTGAGAAGCCGCTGACAAACCATGTGCTTTCGGGGAACATACAGGTTGATGCATCTACACTGCCGTCGGGTGCAACGTGATTGTGGCCGTCATTAACTTTCTGCTTATAAGACTCACCAAAAGGCTCGCCTATAGGTGCAAAGGTTGCACCGCCCGAAGAATTTGCGGAGTCGATAAGTGCGTCTGACTGATATGACATATCGCCTACAAGCGGAAGAGGATAGCAGCCGTAGTGGGAAACAACAGCTACAGCCATACCGTTTTCCTGTGCTGTTTTGAGAATATTCTCTGCATTGACCTGTGCATTGTGGTATCTTGTAAGCTTCTCAACAAGCACTGCATATTCGGGGTCATCGCCGAAAACCATATCAATCGCATCGTCAAAATACTCGGCAGGCACAAAGTTGAATACGCCGGGCATACAGGCAAAGGTTTCCTTTGCAAAGCCGTTGTATATAGTATCAAAGCACTCATCAAGAACCTTATTTACAATGCCTGTAAGGAAATTATAGATACCTGTATACTTGAGCACTGTAAGTGCTGTTGTAACCTTACTGTCGACGTTTGCTGCAGGAAGCATTGTGCCGAGGAAGTTTGCAAGCTGACCTGCATCAACAGAGCAATCGTTTGTAAAGAGCTTGCCGATAAGAGTAAGGCCCTGGAAAGCAGAGCACTGAGAAATAAACATTTCAACCTTCTCTGAGCCGTATGCGTCAAAGTAAGCAAGGGCTATTTCGCCGCCCTCGCTGTATGCGTTGATAATAACCTTATCGTGACCTGTTACTTCAATAATCTCATCGATATAAGCATCGAGCTGTGCGGCTGACTCATAAGGATCAAGACGCCAATCATAGAGGAAGTTGAACTCATTATCGTAAAGGTGCTCGTCCATTGTAACAGCGTCACAATCATCTGCATAGGCAGGTAAGACTGAATTGCCCTCGTTATCGCAATCCATACCGGCAAAAAGCTCGCAGAGCATTTTATCGAGCGATACCGCAAAAGAATCCCAGCCGCCGAAGATGCCGTTGATAAGGGCAGCAGGCAGATATGTGAGAATAACACTTGTCATAGTGTCGCTCTCAATCGGGAATATCTCAAACTCTTCGCCGTTTTCATCGGTTGCGTAAATCATACCGCCGATACCGTTTACGAAAATAACGGGAGTTTTACCGCAGTTGCAAGTCTCATCGGCAAAAGCTACGGAAGCCGTACCGAAAACAAGAGCAAGCGCAATAATAACGCTGATTACAGCTTTAAATGACTTTTTCATAATAATCAAAGCCTTTCTTTATTCTTTTTGTATTTATCAGTTGATACCGATTTGCTGCTTGATATAAGCCGTGAGTCTGTGCATCTCTTCAATCTCCATATGGCAGGCAGGAGTAAATTCATCGATGCTTCTTGCTCTCGAATTATAGCCCATATCAAGGCCATCAAGAGTCATATGATACTTTGCGTTAACAGGGTAAACCTGACGCTCGGCAACAGAGAAGAAACCGACAATATCCTGCACAAGCTGTGCTTTTTCGGGCTCTTTCTCGAAGTTTTTGCAAAGCCATGAGTAAAGCTCGGGGTGGAAGTTTGCCATAACACCCGAGAAGCCTGCACAGCCCATTTTAAGGCTTTCAAGCAGAGTTGCAGAGTTTGCATTATAAATCTTAAGGCCTGTACCCTTTACCGCATCAAGCTTTGCTTTAATCTGGTCAAGGTTACAGCAGGTATCCTTGAGGAAAGTAAATCTACCTGTTTGAGCGAGCTTACCGAGAGTATCGGGAGTCAGAAGACGCTTATAGGGATAGGGGCACTCGTAAATACCGAATGCTGTATCCTGAATCTCATTCATAAAGATATCGACATTCTTGAGAAACACATCGTCGCTCTCATCCTGCTTTGCAAGTCGGTTTGATATAAATACATAGCCGTCGATGCCAAGGTCGATAAAACGCTTTGCCTCATCAAGCTGTGTGGGAATATCGTCTGCAGTATGACCTGAAGCGACAATAGATATATTCTTCGGTGTACGCTCGATAATAAACTTGAGAAGCTCATATCTCTCTTCAAAAGAAAGGAAAAAGATTTCGCTTGACTGGCAGATTGCAAAAATACCGTCAACACCTCGCTCACAGTACCAGTTGATAATCTGCTCAACGGCATTGTAGTCTACCTTATTGTCTGCCGTGTAGGGTGTTACCATTGTCGGGTAAACACCGTTAGGAATTGATTTTATCATAATTTTCATCCCCCTGAAAAATTATATTTTTTTGAGCTTGGCAAACTTTGCCATAAGTTTCTTTGTACCTGCTTTATCGAAAGCGATTTCGAGAAGTATATCGTTACCCATAGGCTTAGCCGAAAGCACAACGCCTGTACCGAATGTACCGTGAGAAACACTGTCACCTACGGAGAGACTGACAAGCGGCTGCTCTGCAGGTTTGGGTGCAGGCTTGGGTGCGGCAGTTGCTTTTTTGAACTGCGTTGCATACGGATTGCTGCCTTGATAGTCTCTCGAGCCGCCCATTCCGCCGCCAAACATCGGAGGCTGTGCCGCAACACCTGTATTCTTTATAAGTGTTACGGGAATTTCATCGACAAAGCGAGAAACTCGGTTGTGGGTTGTAGAGCCGTAGAGCATTCTTGTACGAGCCTTGGTAAGATAGAGCTTTTTCTTTGCTCTTGTAATACCAACGTAAGCAAGTCTGCGTTCTTCTTCGATTTCACCCGGATTGTAAATTGCCTGCATACCGGGAAAAACTCCCTCTTCCATGCCGACAATAAACACGTTGTTGAACTCAAGACCTTTTGCGGAGTGCAGAGTCATCATAACGGCTCTGTCCGCCTCTTCATTCATATTATCGAGGTCGGTCATAAGTGCAACCTCTTCGAGGAAGCCTGTGAGCGAAGGCTCATCATTCTCCTCGGTATAACGCTGGAGGTTATTTGAAAGCTCGTTGATATTGGCGAGCCTTTCGGTATAAGTAGCAGGGTCAAGAGCAAGCGAATCGACATAGCCGCTCTCTTTCATACAAGTGTCAAACAAGTCTTTAAGCGAAAGCTCCTCCGCTTTTTCGACAAAAGAGCTTATCATATCAGAGAAATCCTTGAGTTTACCCGAAGCACGCTTGAGCTGCGGATAATCCTCGGAGTTTGAGATAACCTCAAAAAGACTGATGCCGAGAGAAGTCGCAATATCTGCCGCATTTGAAACAGTGGTATCACCTATTCCCCTCTTGGGCTCGTTGATAATCCTGCGAAGTCTGATATCGTCAGCAGTATTGTTTATAACTGTCAGATATGCTATTGCATCTCTTATTTCCTTACGGTCGTAGAACTTATGGCCGCCGAAAATCGAGTAAGGAATCCCCATACGCACAAACGCATTTTCAACCGCATTGGACTGTGCGTTTGCACGGTAGAGCACCGCAAAATCGCTGAATCGCTGACCCGCTGCAACACCGTCGAGCACTGTATCAGCAATAAACCTCGCCTCGGACTGCTCATCGTAAGAGGTGTTGAGATTAATCTTCTCACCCTCGCCGTTATCTGTCCAGAGGTTTTTACCCTTACGCTGATCGTTATTGGCAATAACGGCATTTGCGGCATCGAGAATAGTCTGGGTAGAGCGGTAATTCTGCTCAAGGCGGATAACCTTTGCCTTGAACTGCTGTTCAAAATTGAGAATATTCTCAATAGTAGCACCGCGGAATTTATAGATACTCTGGTCATCATCACCGACTACACAGAGATTCTTATGCTTTGCGGCAAGGATACTGACGAGCCTGTACTGTGCGTGGTTGGTATCCTGATACTCATCAACCATTATGTATTTAAAGCGATTCTGATAATACTCAAGAACTTCTTTATCTGTTTCAAGGAGCTTGACTGTATTGTAAATAATATCATCAAAATCCATAGCGTCTGCACGCTGAAGATTCTGCTGATAAAGCTCATACAGCGATGCAATCTTCTGCAGTCTGAAATCGCTGCCTGCATTCTGCTTGAACTCTTCCGGGCCAATAAGACTGTCCTTCGCTCTGCTGATTTCGGCAAGAGCCGCCTTACCGCTGATAACACGCTCCTCAATATTGAGTGCACGCTGACACTCCTTCATTGCTCTGCGTGAATCGTCTGTATCGTAAATAGTAAAGTGATTTGAGAAGTTTATACGCTCACCGTATCTGCGAAGAATGCGTGCACAGGCGGCATGGAAGGTGCTTGCCCATATCTCCGAGCCATCGGGGCCAAGCATACGCTCAAGCCTTTCTTTAAGCTCGGTTGCAGCCTTATTTGTGAAGGTGATTGCAAGAATCTCCCACGGACGCGGTGTATTGACACGCATAAGGTCATCAATCTCGACATATGCAAAATCGTCGCCTGCAAGGTATGCTTCAATTGCATCAATATCGCTCTGCATAACAGGTCGGCAACAATAATCGGAATAGTAAGCACCGCCGAACTGCATAATGTTTGCTATTCGGTTAACAAGCACTGTAGTCTTGCCGCTGCCCGCACCTGCAAGCACAAGTAAGGGACCCTGAGTGCTGAAAATAGCACTCTGCTGCATACCGTTCATCCTGCTGAATTGCTTCTCTATAACTTGTCTTCTTAACTCAATAAATTTCTGACTGAACATAATATACCACCATAATAAGATAGGTTATATTTTACTATAGATACATATAAAAGGCAAGTAGTTTAATTTAAACTTTTTATTAAGCAAAAAGCAGACAGAAGCTATTGAGCCTCTGTCTGCCGTTATCTGAAATTTATAATATTACTCTTCGTCTGCAATTTTACGAACAAGTGCACCTGCGTGTACGGGCACATCGCACTTGAAGCTGCACTTCATCATCGGGTGCGGTGCAACCTCAATCGGCTCGCCCTTCTCGTTCTGAAGCTCCTCAACTTTAATTGTCAGCGGCTCGGAGCCAGCAACCATAATCTCAAGCTCGTCACCCTCAAAGAAGCGGTTACGCTGGGTAACGTAAACTCTGCCGTTTTCCTGACAGTTGACCTCTGCCATAACATTCCAGTTGCGCTTATACACACCGTCGTAGAAAATCTGCGCATCATCTCTCGGGTCGCTGAAGAAGAAGCCTGTACAATACTCCCTATGGCTAACCTTGCGTGTTTCGTCAATCATCCACTGCTCGGGCTTGTAATCATCCGTAGGATTCTTAAGGTAACCGTCAATCGCCGCACGGTATGCGTTGGTTATAACTGCGGTATAGTATGACGATTTTGCCCTGCCCTCGATTTTGAATGATGTTATACCTGCTTTCACCATTTCGGGAATATGCTCGATCATACACATATCACGTGCATTCATAATATATGTACCGCTGTGGTCTTCACCTATCGGAAGATAGAAACCGGGACGCTTCTCCTCCATTATCGCATACTTCCAGCGGCAAGGCTGAGCACACTCTCCCCTATTTGAATCTCTACCGAGGAAGTAGTTGGAAAGCAGACATCTGCCGGAGAAAGAAACGCACATAGCACCGTGTACAAAGCACTCAATCTCGAGATTTGACGGTGTTTTTGCTCTTATTTCGGCAATCTCCTCAAGTGAAAGCTCACGTGCAAGAACGACACGCTTTGCACCCATATCGTACATAGCTCGTGCCGCTTCATAATTGACAAGACCCGTCTGGGTTGAAATGTGAATTTCCATATCGGGTGCAACCCTTTTGACAACGGAGAGCACACCCATATCGGAAATAATCATAGCATCGACCCCTGCATTTACTGCAGAGTCGATAACACTATGCAGATCTGCAAGGTCACTGTTATGGGCAAGAACGTTACAAGTAAGGTAAACTTTCTTGCCTTTGCTGTGACACAGCTCGACTGCGCTGCCGAGCTGACCAGCATCAAAATTCTGCGGAGCAGCACGCATACCAAGGCTCGTAGAGCCAAGGTACACTGCATCTGCACCATACATAACGGCAGCTTCAAGACGCTCTCTGTCGCCTGCCGGTGATAAAAGTTCGGGTTTAATCATAATCAGTTTGCCTCATTATCTTTGAGCACCTGTGCCCAATTGGACTGGTGCTGGCTATAGGTCTTTGCAACGTAAATCTTACCTGCCTCATTATGGCAGAAATACAAGTAATTTGTATCATCAGGGTTAAGTGCCGCCTCAATTGCATCGATACCGGGGTTACAAATCGGTCCGGGCGGTAAACCGGCACTGTTATACGTGTCGTACGCAGTAACATAAGCACTTGCTCCCGCATCACCAAGCACAGGAACAATATTATTGGTAACATAATCCTTTGTAGAGTTACACTCAAGCAACGGATATGATGTTGAATTTTTGAGTCGGTTATGGATAACCGAAGAAACAACGCCCATCTGGCTCTTGTCAGCTGCCTCTTTCTGGATAATTGAAGCTATTATCATAACCTCATCCATAGTAAGATCGAGCTCTTTGGCACGCTTGGTGTACACTTCGCTCCATCTGGACTCAAAGTTACCGAGAAGCTTATTAAGAATACTTGTCGGATTTTCGCCTATACCGTTTTGTTTATCGCTGACAAAGAAATCGTAGGTATCGGGGAAAAAGTATCCTTCAAGAGCATAGCAACGTGCTCCGTCCTCGGGAATAGAGTCGATAAAATCATAATCAAACTCCATCTCTTCGAGAGCAGTATATATATACTCTGCAGGGCAAACACCCTCTGCTTCGAGTTTACTGACAATCTGCGGTAAAGACCATCCCTCAGGGAATGAAAGTCGGATTGTTTTATCAGACGTCTGAGTTGCAAGCATCTCGGTCAGCATACCCTCAACACCCATACTCGGTGTAAGGTAATGGACACCGTACAAATATTCTTTTGTGTCAAAACCTCTGAACTTACACACAAGCTTGCAAAACCACTTGTGCTTGATAAGGCCGTTTTCGCCCAGAGTGTCGATTATTTCTTCATATCCGGCACCCTTTTCAATGTTTACCTGTACAAGCTCGGTACTTCTCTTGAGTGCGATAATATCGTTCATACAGGAAATACCGTAGGTTGCAGCTGAAAGAGAGCATATAATAATCACAAAGAAAATCAAAAAACGTCTGAGTCTGTTAACCTGCTTGTTCTCTTTTTTGCGTTGCTCAGCAACAGCCCGTTTTTCACGCATCTTTTTTGCTTCCAATGCTTTTTCCAACGCAGCTCTGTCATCAAGCTGTGGCTTTGAGGGCTTGCGGCCGGCAAAATATACAGACTTATCCCTTTTTATAGGCTGTTCAGGCTCAACATACGCAGGCCTGTTATAATCTTCATCTTTGATTTCAACCTTGAAGTTTTTGACTGCATCGCTACGCTTTATATAAACATCCGAGCCACTGTTGGAAGCGACAGACTTGAACTGTTGCGGATCAAGTTCAGACTGTGATTTTGTGCCGGGAGCAACCGTCTCAGATGCTTTGGCAGCAGGCTGTGCAGGTATTGTATTACCAACCTGAGCAGACTTATCAAAATCGGGTTGAAAAGGAGCCTTAGGCACTGCAGGCTCAGACTGTACCGGTGATGAAGGTGCAAACTGTGGCGGCACAAAAGCAGGATGCATAGCCGGTGCAGATTCAGGCTGCGTTGGCGGCACAAAGGCAGACTCTGCCGACACTGCAGTTTCGGGTTGCACAGGCGGCGTAGGCGGTTTTAAATCTTTGGTAGCCTGCTCGTGTTGGGCAAGCCAGGAATCAAAGTCGTCATCAAATTCAATTTTAAACTTCTTCTTTTCGTCCATATGTAACTCCTTTGTATATCGGAATTAAATCCGTTCAGCAAAAATAGTTATCTTTTTCGGTTACTATTATATCCACTTTTCGGTCAAATTTACCATGCGGCAAATTATCTTTTATAAGCGCTGAATATCCGAGTCCTATACAAGCTCCGCTGTAACCGGAAAGAAATCTGTCGTAATACCCTTTACCGTAGCCGAGTCTGTAACCTTCAGCATCATACATGAGTGCGGGCACAATACACACGCTCGATGTAAAATCCTTCAGAAGCTCACACTTTTCAGGATCAGGCTCAAGCACACCGAACGCTCCCGGAGCAAGGTCGGACTTACTCTTTATAAGATAAAAATCCATATCGCGTGTACCCGGTACGCATCTGGGTGCCGCAACCTTTTTGCCGATTGCAAGAGCACGCTCGATTATAAAAGATGTATCAACCTCAAGCGGCTTTGAGCAATAAACAAGTACCGTGCTGACCTCGCGGAATTTCCACAAAGTAAGAAACTTGTTCTGGATTTTGAAATCCATACGCTGTTTTTCACTGCGACCGAGGCTCTTGCGCCACTCAAGCGATGAAGCTCTGAGTGCGTTTTTTTCAGGTCTTATATCCTTAATCATTGTAAAGTGTCTCCCAAAGCTTATCCGCTTTTTCTTTACCGACAAACTGCTCTGCAATAACTTTGCCGAATTTAAGTGCAACTCCGCAAGCCTTTGCAGTAATTATTTTACCGTCAACACAAACAGATTTTTCGCTAACGCTTGCACCGTAGAGATACTCCTCAAAACCGGGGAAGCAGATTGCCTCCTTGCCTTCAAGCAGACCTTTTTTGCCGAAAATACTCGGAGCGGCACAGATTGCACAAACATACTTGCCGTTTGCAACCGCATAGTCAATAAACTCATTGACCTTCTCATCTTTTTCAAGGTTGAGTGTGCCCGGCATACCGCCCGGCAAAACAACTGCTTCAATGCTGTCATCAGGCTCAACAGCATCGATAACCGTATCGCAAACAACGGGAATTGAATGTGAGCCGATGACCGTTGCACCGGTAACGCCTACGGTTTTAACAACAAGACCTGCTCTGCGGAGCACATCAACCGTTGCAAGGGCCTCGACCTCTTCAAAACCCTCGGCAAGAAAAACATAAATCATTTTACTTCCTCCTTTACTCAAGCGTAAGACCTATATATGAATTGAGATTTGTCAATCTATCAGCACCGTCATCCAGCGGCAACAGCATACCGTAGCGGTATGCCTCGCTTTTTTCTGCAGGCACTTTTATATATTCTCCGTCAAAAACAGAGTAGATATCGCCGTTATAATTTAAAATATCGGTGCCGAATTTTTCGTGCTCACGCATTATATAATCCGTATGCTCACTGCACCATTCAAACACATTTTCAGCAGTACCGATTTCATTTGTTAAAGGCTGCTGCTTTGCATAAAAAGCAGTTTTATAACCAAAGCGTGAGTAATAACCGAAAAGTGAACTTTCCGCAGGTACAAGAGCAATAAAGCTTCTGCCGTTACCTTTTGCAAAGCGCTCTGCTTTTCTGAGCAGGCTCGCCATATGACCCTGACCTCTGAACCTCTTGAAGGTCGCCGCCGCAAAGAGATAACAGCCCTTTTGACCGCAAAGCTCACCGTCAATCAGGTAAAGTGCACTTGCAAGCTCATCGCCTTCGGTCTGCATAATACAAGTACAACCATCGTGCGTACCGTGAAAAAAGCTTATATACTCCTTGCTGTCGCCGAATGCTTCGTGCCACAGCTCAACAGCACTATGCCTTAACTCATCAAACTCAAACTTAACCAAAATCAATCACACTCGGCAATATATTTTTCAAGCCATATTTCGGGGTAATACGAGCGTTTTGCCTTACGAAGACCCTCTGCACCCGTATCCTCTTCTCTGTTTATAAGCTCGTATTCATCACAAAGGCGGATTGCCATTTCGCGGTTAATTATCGGGTATGCACCCTGCACGGATGAATAAGCTTTTTCAAAATGAGTACAGAAAATACCGTCTTTGAGCTTTTCGCCAAACGAAAATGCAACAACCTCGTGACCTGCACGTATAATGCCGCCGTAAAAGCCCAGCTCATCAAAATGAGCCAATGCAACATTGAGCGCGTTATGCTCGGCAGAAATCGCCTCTTCATCCTTGTATTCGTTGAGCATAAGCCAACGCTCATTCATCGATGCACACTGACCGATATTGGCAGGGCTTATCTCTTCAAAGCTCCAGTCGGGGTTATTCTTAATAAAAGCGGAAATATGGTTGCGTTTGCCGTGATACTTTCTGCCTGAAAGATTGGCAAGGTCGGTACTTCTGTAAATATAGTCAAACTTGCTGTCATCGGCAGTAAAAGTAAACTTGTCCGGAAAAAGCTCTTCGAGCCTTTGTTTTTCAGCAAGGGAGCAACCGGCAATAACAGGCTTTACACCTTCGCGGTGAGCATCCTCAATAACAAGCTCAACCATTTCAGCAAAATCGCCCTCACCGGTAGGACAACAGTAATTGACTGCATCCTGCATATAATACTTTGCAACAAACATATTACCGTGAAACGCAACCTGCGTTTTGTATACGTCTTTCCAGATAAACAGCGTACCGAAGCAGTACTCGCAACCCATATTGTCGGTAGCAAACAGTATTTTTTCGGCACGTGACTTATCAGCCATTGTTATCGGATGAAATTCAAGCATAAACTAACTCTCCGGGTAATGCGTCAATAATCATCTGTGCAATTCTTTCGATAGAAAGCGGCTTACCGTCCTCGGCACACTTTATGACGTGCCAGCCCATTTTATCTGCGGCATACATAGCAGCCTCGCGGCAACGGTAAAGGTAGCCGACATCAGCCTCGTGCACATCTTTTTTCTCACCTGTTTTTTCACTGCGCAGTGACATAAGCTGCTGTGAAATCTCGATAGGCATATCAAGATATATAACGGCATCGGGTTTCGGGATACCGAGCTTTACATACTCAAAATCCTCGAGCCATTCGATGTAGCTGTCCCAATCCTCGCGCGGCATTTTTTCGAGCTGATGATATGCGTTGGAGGTAGTATAACGGTCGGCAAGTATAAGCTTGCCCGACTCATAATCTGCCTGCCAGTGCTGCTTGAAGCTTGCAAACCTGTCAACAGCAAAAAATGCAGAAGCGGCAAAAGCACCGACGTCTTCGGGCTTTTTGCCGAATGCACCGCCGAGATACATGCGAACAAGTGTGCTTGACGGGTCTTCGTAATCGGGCAGTTTAATTTGTTTATATGCACAGCCCTTTGACTCAAGATACTCTTTAAGCAGTGAAATCTGGGTTGATTTACCGCTTCCGTCAAGACCTTCTATTACTATCATTTTACCCATATTTTCAAACAAGCTGTATTAAAACAGCTTTCCTCCGTATATCCAAAATTTAGCAAAACATAATACACCTAATTATACATTGTACATTATAACACAATAATTTACATATTTCAATTATTTAATTTATTTTAACAGTTAAGCTGTTTCAATTCCAAATATTTGTTGCAAATACATCTATGTATGGTATAATACTTTATAAGCTGATGTAAGGAGTGTTGTTTATTATGAAAACCGTATTATTTGTTGTTGACGGTATGCGTCCCGACTCTTTGACGCAAATCGAAACCGCACAGAAAATCATTGGAAATTCCACATATACAATGAATGCTGAGACAGTATACCCTTCTGTAACGTTACCTTGCCATATGTCACTTTTCCACAGCGTAACACCCGAAAGGCACGGCACAACAACAAACGTTTATATGCCCCAGGTAAGACCCATAAACGGCTTGTGCGAGGTGCTCAAGCAATCCAACAAGCAAACTGCCATATTCTACAACTGGGAAGACCTGCGCGATATTTCGCGTCCCAACTCGCTTACTCATGCTGCTTTTTATGCAGGCAAAAAGCTGGGATATCTCGAAACAGGCGAAATGCTCACAGATGAGCTTATCAGCTACGTAAAAACATATGACACGGATTTCACATTCCTCTATCTCGGCTACACCGACTGGGCAGGACATAAATTCGGCTGGATGAGCGACGAATATTTATCCGCAATGCAAAGCAGCTGGAACAATATTGACAAAGTTATGACCGAGCTGGGCGAAGAATACGCTTACATTATCGTAGCCGACCACGGAGGACACGACAGAACACACGGCAGTGAAATGCCCGAAGATATGACAATACCTGTTATACTTAACGGCGAAATGTTTGAAAAAGGTAAAGCTATCGAAAACGTCAGTATTCTGGATATTGCGCCCACAATTGCAGAGCTTGTCGGAGCAGAGCCCGATGACGAATGGGAAGGCAAATCCCTGATATAAACAACCAAACGAGCTGTAAAAAACTTTCGTTTTTTACAGCTCGTTTTATACTGTTACAAAGTTTCAATTTATTTCTGTAATCTCTGCATCGCCGCCGTTTACGTTTACGGTTGCACCTGACGGAACGTACAGTACAGCCTTCATCCCCTGCGGAAGAGTGAGGTTGACAACATAATCACCGCCGACCTTTTCATAGCTCATGGTAATCAGACCTTTTACACTCGGGACGGTACAGCTCATACTGTCCGAAAGATCATACTGTGGCTTGATTTCAACCTTTTCGTAGCCTGCCTCAAGCGGAGTGATACCCGCAAAATGCTTACTCATTATAACAAGAGGTCCGCCGCTCCAGGCGTGATTCTTAGTGCCTCGCCATGAGTCCCAGAATTCCCAGAGGGTAGAATAATCCTCGCTCATCATACCCTCATATCTGTCCTTGATTCTGTCTTTTGCGGCTTCGTACTCACCCATTTCACAAAGTGCTTCAAGCACGTAATATTCCATATATGGACTTGAATTTGCAGTAGTTGTGAGCACATTTTTAATCGTACCGTACTGCGTTTCATCTGCAAGACCCGACAAAACAGCAAGTGCATTCGCTCTGTCATCAGGCTTTCTGACATCCTTGCTCTTATAGCCATCCTCTGTCCAGAGAGCTTTGTAGCCGGCTGCTATAGTTGATTTTCTTTCGGCAATAAACTCCAGATCTTTATCATTGCCGAGAAGCTCCGCCATTTCTTCTGCAGCAGAAAGAGCATAGTAAAACCACGCATTTTCGATAGCTGTCATATCTGCCTTACTGCCCCAATCGGCCCAGTCCCAAGAGCCTGCACGGTGAACAACAAGATTATTTTTGCCGATTTCCCAAAGCTTAAGATAGTTGAACGAAGCATCATAAACCTTTTCGACAAAAGCG
This sequence comes from Acutalibacteraceae bacterium, assembly GCA_045631965.1. GTDB lineage: Bacteria > Bacillota > Clostridia > Oscillospirales > Acutalibacteraceae > UBA8612. Next base: position 12,038 of record JAZQVR010000053.1, on the reverse strand, counting down.
ATATCACCCGTATACTCATAGTAAGTGAGGAAGCCTACAATTCCTGCAAGCTGCTGAACAGGAAGCTCAAAATAATCACCGTTGATAGGTACAACAGTCTGAAGCACGCCCGTATCGTCAACGTGAGAAAGCATAGCTTCAACACCCTTTTGGTACAGCAGATAGGAATTGCTGTCCATAGAGTACATCGTCATAATCATTTCGCTCGTGACGTCGCCCCACCACTGTGCTCTTTCTCTGTCGGGACAATCCATAAAATTATCACGCATTGTAACATAGAGCGTACGCAGAGACTTCTGCCAGAGCGAATTCAAAAATTCATCGTCGCACTTAAAATCACCGCTGAACGAGCTGTCGTAACCGGTTTCACGGTACATCAGAGAAATAACCGTAACACCTTTGGGGATTTCATAGGTGATATGCTCGCCGTTGACCCAACCTAAAGATTCGAACTCCTGCACACCGTCTTTGGTAATATAGGTAGTTGAAACCGCACCGCTCAAAGTGTTTTCCGTTGTTATCCGAATCTTTTTGCCTGCAGGCGCATCTACTTTGAGATAAGCTGTGAGTTGTGCGTTATACGGAACATCTACGGTAATTTTTTCACCTGAAAGCTTTTTTACCGTATAGTTTTCGTAATCGGATGAATTTTCGTACTCTTTAAGTCCGTAGTCTTTGAGAAACGGTATTCCTCTCGGATAAAGAGAGCCGTAAACACCTTCACCGCCGACAGAGTATTCTGTTGCGTTTTCCCAAGCTGAAAAATCAAAATCCGCATTTAACCAATCGCCGATTTCTTTCCTTGCATCATAATAAACGCTGTACTCAGCGAGCCTGTAGTTAGGCGGATAAAGAGCACTGTCAATATAAGCACTGTTTCTTTTTACTTTCCAACTGTTGTCGGAAATTACGGAAACATCATCATTTACGGCTTCAAAAATAAATCCGCCCTGACCGCTGCCACAGTAGGAATAGCTTGTTTCATCATCCCAATACCACACCAGAGCACAAATTGAGTTTTCGCCCTCTTTAAGATAGGGAGCAATATCGATGCTGTCATAATAGCCGCTGGTTTTATCGGGACCTCGCTTTACGCTTCCCTCAAAAACAACGGTTTCTCCGTTTATGTAAAGCCAGTATTTCGAGTCTGCCGATATGTTGGCAATAAGCTCATCGGGAATAGTTTCGAGATTAATAGTTTTATTAAAGCACATCCATACATTATTTTCAGTCAGGTTATCTTTGTTCCATATCCATTTTGCCGACCAATCGGTTTTCGCTTCGGTGGAAATAGTGCTGTATTCTGGAATTGTTTCGGGAATCACATAATCGTTGGTATACGGCACAAACGCATTATTGCCCCACGAAAAAAGCGAAGTAACAAAGCCTGCCGCTATAACAAGATATGAAATAATAGTCTGTATAATCTGCATAGGAATCTCCCTGATGTTTTATTCTGATTATATTTTACCAAATACATTTATCACAGTCAACGGCTGATAAAGCAACATAAATTTAAACTTCTTGACTTTTTACTGCAGAATGATTTATTATATAATAAATATGCGAAAATCCACTCTGACACGGAGGTTTAAAATATGGAATGTAAATCCGGCGTATACGTACTCGGCTACAGCAACTGCGGCGAAAAGATGTGTGCCGCAGGCGGCAGAATTTCTACACAGCCCGGCAACGCACTCGGCATCTGGGACAAGTCACAGGACGATGAAAAGAACGCAAACCTTATAGATAAAGTCACACGTTCAGGTCACAATTCAACGGTTGAGCACATTATGTTCAACCTTGCTTTCAACGATGTTTCCGTTATTGTTGAGCAGTTTATGATTGAGTTCAGACTTGCATCGTTCACCGTAAAGTCTCGCAGATACGTTGATTTCTACGATGCAGGTTTTTATGTACCCGAATTCAAATCAGAAGAAAGCAAAGAGAAATACACAGCTCACATCACATCACTTTTTGAAACATACAAGAATATGACAGATGCAGGTGTGCCCAAGGAAGACGCACGTTTCGTACTCCCCTACTGCTTCTACAGTAACTTCTTCTGCTCAATCGGCGGCAGAGAAATGCTCCACGTGCTTCACGCAATGCTACACGGCAGAGGCAGTAAGATACCCGAAATCTACGCACTCGGCAAGCAGCTTTTCGAGCAGGTAAACAAGATTGCACCCGGTGTGCTCACAGGCTTTGAAGAGCGCAAACCTAAAAAAGAAGACGTACTTGACCTGAGCTTTATCAAGGCAGACCGCAAGGCTTCACCCGACGAGCTTGTTGAATACATCAGCGGCAGTAAGGATGCGGCAAAGACGGTTGCAACAGCGGCAATGCTTGAAGCAAACGTTTACTCTGCCGACACGGTAAAGAATGCCGTAGAAAACAGCGAAACAAGAGCAAAAATCATCAAGGCTGTTATAGATTGCTCACGTCCGAGAGCACTCGAGAGCGTACAATTCACCTTTGCGCTCAACAAAGTTTCGCTTTCAACTCTCACCCACTTTGCAAGGCACAGAATCCACTCAATTCAGATTCCTGCACTGAGCACTGTTGACCGAGGTGATTGGGTAAAACCCGAGAGCATTACGGCTGACGCAGATATAAACAAGGCATACAACGCTTGCTTTGAAAACAGCGTAAAGCTGTACGAAGAGCTTAAAGCAGCAGGCGAAGATAATGCACTACCCTACCTCATCCTCAGCGGTAACACACTCAGCATCGTATCAACCATGAACGGCAGAGAGCTTATGCTGTTTATGAAGCTGAGAAGCTGCACGAGAGCACAGTGGGAAATCCAGATTTATGCAAACAAAATGCTCGAAATTCTCCGAAGCGAAGAGCCTGAGCTTTTCCGCTACTACGGTCCGAGCTGTTATGTGCAGGGCTATTGCCCCGAAGGCAGACTCACCTGCGGCAGAGCGGCAGAGATGAAAGAAAAATACAACATATGAAAATCAAACAGCAGCGATTTAAAATCGCTGCTGTTTTTATTATTAGCTATATCAGAATTTAAGAAGATATGTAAGTGCTGTGAAAAGGTTTTTGAATAAGTTGATTACTTTTGCAATCATCTCTTCGAAAGCGTTGCTATACTCGGCATAAGGCTTATCGACCTGAACACTGAACTCACCGTTCTCATAAACGTAAATATCCGTTTCTATCGTGCCGGTATTTTCATCAAGTGTTATTGTACGCACTCCGTATGGGCCCTGCTTTGAGAACTGACAGCCGTAGGTCATACCGAGTGTAACACCGTCCCACACGCCTGTATAGCCGCTTGTATGCCAGTGACCAAAGAAAGCGCCGACAACATTTTTCGCCTTAAATGCGGTAAATTCCTCGGTTGTTTCACCGGGCTTAGCGATACCCTCTGCGTGGCCGTTTACGCCGGCTTTGAGGCGGTAAGCCTTTGTGCCATCAATCAGTGCACCCTCATCCCAAACATCACATTCTTCATAAAGATTACCAATATCATCAACAGGTACATGCTCAAAAACAACAGACGGAATATTGCCGTTATCATAAGCCTTGAACCACTCAAGCTGACCCTCGGTAAAACTTCTGCCGTTGTCAAGCATCCATAAACCGAAGGCAGGCTCATCCGAATCGGAAGAAAGCACGGGAATATAGCAGTCGATTTTACCGTCGGCATCATCGGACATATCAACAGTCATATTATTGGGATACGAAGCGTAAATCTTAAGCCAATCTTCGTTGGTTACACCGCTCTTATAGTCGTTATTGCCCTGTGCAATTGCATAAGGAATACCCGAAGCCTCGATAGGAGCAAAAATATCGGCAACTGCTTTTTCGGCATTTGCAAGAGTTGCGGCATAATCACCGTCAACCGTTACACCCTCCTGAAAAAGCTTATCGTCCGAAATATCGCCTGCGCGCGAATCCTCAACAATATCGCCTGTTATAACGATAAAATCGGGATTAGTCTGCTCAATAGCCTTCTCGATAAACTCAACCAGACCGTGAGCGATATAAGCATCATCTTGCGGATCGGTAATCTGTAAAACCGTAAACTTGCCGTCGTCTCCGAAACGGAGTGCACCGTCATCTTCAGCGTTTACGCCAAAAACAAAACAAGAGAAAATCAAGCAAACACAGAGAAATACGGAAATTATTTTTTTCATTATAACAACTCCTATCAAAAATCCCCGACATACAGTCGAGGATTTTTTACGAATAAAACTTACTTTGTAAGAAGTGAAGCTGCATCCTTATCAAGGTAGACAACTACATCATCGTGATTCTGAAGGATTGATGCGGGAAGCTGAGGTGTAACCTCACCCTCAATCATACCCTTGATTGCCTGTGCCTTACCTGCGCCTGTTGCAACAAGAACAATCTTCTTTGAGCGCATAATTGAGCCGATACCCATAGTCATGGCATATCTCGGCATCGGAGCATCGTCGAAATAGATTGAGTTTGCGTTGATTGTACTCTCGGAAAGAGTAACGCGGAAAGCCTCATCGGTAAACTCATCAGCAGGCTCGTTGAATGCGATATGGCCGTTGTGACCGATACCGAGAAGCTGAACATCGATGCCGCCCTTTGCCTTGATAGCCTCGGCATAACGTTTGCTCTCTGCATCGTAATCAGTTACGTTACCGTCGAGGAAGCCGACATTTGCAGGGTCGATATCAACGTGGCTGAAAAGATTCTGGAACATAAATGTGTAGTAGCTGTTTTTATTCTCCTTGGGAAGGTCGCAATACTCGTCAAGGTTGAATGTGCTTACATTCTTGAAGCTGACCTTACCGTCGGCATAAGCCTTTGTTATGTATTTGTAAGTAGGAACGGGAGTTGCACCTGTTGCAAGGCCGAGAACGCAAGAGGGATTCTCATTGATAAAATCAACATAAAACTTGCCGAGCTCCTCGCCTATCTGTGCTGCATTTTCAAGTACGATAACTTTCATCTTTCTATACCTTTCTTTCCTTGGATTTATTTTACAAATTCATTATATATTGCCCTGAGTTCTTTTTCAACACTTTTGCAGGAATATTTTTCACTTCGTTCGTATGCAGCCTTGCCCATTTCCTCGCAAAGTGCCTTATCGGAACAAAGCTTATTGAACGCATCCGCTACACCCTGCGTATCGCCGAACTCAACAAAAAAGCCGCTCACGCCGTCTGCAACAAGCTCGTTATGACCTCTGTTATGTGAAACAACGGCAGGCTTTGCAGAAAGCATACCCTCGATTATATTAACACCCAAACCTTCACGGATACTTCCGGAAGCAACAAAATCACTTACATTCACAAGTTCAGCAATATCCGTTCTGTATCCGAGGAGCATAACATTTTCCTCAACGCCGAGATTTTTGGCAAGAGTACGAAGCTCATCCTCTTTGTCGCCTACACCTGCAAACATAAGTCTGAAGCCGGGATTTTCTTTGACAACCTGAGGCATAGCATATATAAACATCTGCTGGTTTTTGTTGGCATTAAGTTCGCCTGTGCAAAGGCAGATTTTTACATCTGCATCAAGGTTATATCCCTTGCGGATTTCCTGCTTTATTTCTTCAGCGACAGGCTTAAACTTTTCGCCGTTTACACCTACACCGTGAATACGCTTTATGTTTTTACACAACTTATATTTCTTTGCGTTTGCTTCATCCTCATCGCAGATTGTGATTATGCAATCTGTAAAAAGCTTGCCGAAAATTTTCTCAAGAGGATAAAATATAAGCCAGTTTAACTTTGAAGCTCCTTTATAAAAATGGAAACCGTGAGCCGTATATACAACCTTCGTGCCTTTTTTTCGGCTCTTTCGTGCGGCAAGCCTTGTCACAATACTCGCAACCGGAGTGTTACAGTTTATTATATCGTAATCGTTTTCATCTATTACTTTTTTGAGTTGGCGATAAGCCTCCTTATTCTTGAAGCTGAAAGGCGATCTCTCAAAAGGTATATCGTAAATTTTTTCGGTTTTATCGGTAAGAATTTCGTGATATTCGCCGCCCATTACATCGTGTGCGGCAATCTCAACACCGTATCCGTTTTCGTGAAAAATATCGATAAGCGGAAGATGGAAAGAATTGAAATGATGCTCAACGCTTGCGGTAAGCAGTACTTTTTTCATTTACTTTTCCACCGCCTCTTTCTCTGTTTTTTCACCGGTAAAGCGCTCCATTGTAGCACTGTTTTCACTGCTGATGCCTTCACGTTTAAGTACACCCGAAACAGTTTTGAACAAGATTTTTATATCAAGCCAAAGGCTTATATTTTCGACGTACTCTACATCATACTCAAACTTGTCCTCCCAAGTGAGGAGGTTACGTCCGTTAGCCTGAGCAAGACCCGTAAGACCGGGGCGCACGTTATGACGCATCGCCTGACGCTCACTGTAAAGTTCGAGATACTCCACGAGCAGAGGTCTCGGGCCGACAAAGCTCATATCACCCTTGAGAATATTGATAAACTCGGGCAGCTCATCAAGCGAAAGGCTACGCATAAGCTGACCGAATTTTGTGAGCCTTACTTCATCGGGAAGGAGCTCACCGTTTCCATCACGCTCATCGGTCATTGTGCGGAATTTATACAGAGTAAAGATTTTTCCGTTTTTGCCGGGTCGCTGTTGTTTAAAAACAATGGGGCTGCCGAGTTTGACACGCACCAATATACACAGCACACACAAAACGGGGCTGAGCAAAACAAGAGCAAACAACGCAACAAAAAAATCGATAGCTCTTTTTATTACACAGTCATAAAACTTTCTCAAACAATCTACTCCAAAAAGTTATTTCCACAAGGCTCTCACAATTGAGATAACCTTATCCTGCTGCTCCTCTGTCATATTTGTATCCGAGGGCAGGCACACACCGTTTTCAAACAGCTTTTCGCTCACGCTGCCGTTGTCGATATAATCGTACTTTTCGAAAAACGGTTGGAGATGCATAGGCTTCCATATCGGTCTGGACTCGATATTCTCTGCCTCAAGTGCATCCATAATATCGTAAGGCTTAACCTTATCACCTGTAAGAGTAATGCAGGTAAGCCAGCAATTAGGCTCACAAAAATCATTCATCGGCATCATATGTATATCGGCAATATCTGCGAAAGCCTCTTTGTATTTTGCAAAAATTGCTCTCTTTTGAGCAATACGCTCATCGATCACCTTGAGCTGACCTCTGCCGATACCTGCAACAATGTTACTCATGCGGTAGTTATAGCCGATTTCGCTGTGCTGATAATGCCTTGCGGGGTCACGGCTCTGGGTAGACCAGAAACGCACCTTTTTAATTCTTTCATCGGCAGTTTCGTCGTCAAGATTGCATACGAGCATACCGCCGCCCGAAGTTGTAATTATCTTGTTGCCGTTGAAGCTGTAAACACCGTAGTCGCCGAAAGTACCCGTCATCTTTCCCTTATAGGTTGTGCCGAGGCTCTCTGCGGCATCCTCAATTATAACTGCACCGTATTCGTTGCAGATGCTCATAATCTCATCCATATCTGCGGCAAGACCGTAGAGATGTACAATTGCAACATACTTTGTATCGGGATACTTTTCGAATGCTTTTCTCAATGCATCGGGAGACATATTCCACGTAGTTTCATCACTGTCGATAAAAACAGGCTCTGCACCGAGATAGACAATCGGGTTAGCGGTTGCAGAGAATGTAAGGGACTGACAGAAAACTCTGTCCCCCTCACTGACACCTGCCGCCTTTAAGCCAAGGTGAAGTGCCGCAGTGCCTGCACTGAGTGCCGCTGCCTGCTTTGCACCCGTATACTCGCACATTTCTTTTTCAAATCCGTCGACATTCTGGCCAAGAGGAGCAATCCAGTTGGTATCGAACGCGAGCTTTACGTATTCCATCTCATAACCCTGCGAGCTCATATTGGGCGACGAGAGGAAAAGTCTTTTATTTTCAGCCATTACAGTATAACCTCGTGACCTGTTCTTGCAGACTCATAAACAGCATCGAGAATCTTCATCATCTCAACACCGTCCTGAGCAGGTGCAAGACACTCTGCTCTGCCGAGAATCGCATCAATATAGTTGTCGATTTCCTTCTGGAAAAGACCGTTGAAATTAAGTGCAGTAGGCTGAGCAAAGCTGATATTTACCATACGGTCATTAAGCTCTGTAAAAATCTCAACATTCGGGCTGAGCTTTGCGCCTGCCTTTGTACCGAAGAGCTCGATATTGCCCTCATCCTCTTTTATATTGAGGCTGAATGCAGCTTCAACGCTGAGCACTGCACCGTTGTCAAAACGGATGATTGCGCTTGCAAGATCCTCAACATCGCACTTATCCTGCACACCTGCTGAACAGGATTGCCAAGCCTTACCGCCGACAACATTCGGGCGGTTGAAAAGCTTCTGGAATGTAACACCGTAAACAGAAACAGGCTTGGGATTGCCGAAGATAAAGCGGACAAGATCGATAACATGAACGCCCAAATCAATAAGCGGGCCGCCGCCTGAACGTGACTTATCGCCAAACCAACCGCCGGGGTTACCGTTACGGCGAAGGTAGGTAGCCTTTGCATAATAAAGGTCGCCGAAAGTACCTGCATCAACGTTTTCACGTACAACGTCACAGTCGTTACCGTGACGTCTGACAAAACCTATCATAAGAAGCTTGTTATTGCGCTTTGCAGCCTCAAGCATCTGCTTGGCTTCTTCTGCATTCATAGCCATAGGCTTCTCGCAGATAACGTGCTTGCCTGCATTGAGAGCAGCAATGGTACACTCTGCATGAGCACTGTTCCATGTACATACGCTGACAGCATCAATTTCGGGAAGTGCCTTGAGCATCTCATCCTTATCGGTAAAAGTTCTCTCAGCAGGAACACCATATTTTTCGGCCATCATTTTAAGCTGTTCGGGGTTGATATCACAAAAAGCATAAAGCTCTGTGTCGGGATTATTTATGTAGCCTCTGATATGCTCGTTGCTGATACCGCCTGTACCTATAACTGCCATTTTAAGCTTTGCCATATTAAAAACTTCCTTTCGGACATAATTTTAGTTATAACCTTTTATATTTTACATTCTTTTAAAGCAAATTTCAATACTAAATACTAAATTTATATAAAATATGCCTTCCGCAATCGCAGAAGGCATATAATGGTGATTTTACTTTGAAAGCTTGATTGTATACAGCCAGTTGCTGTCGATGGTATCGGGGTTAATTGCAGGGAATACAACCTCTGCCCTGCCGTCATTATCCTTAACCTCAAGAACGGCATCGCTGCCGAGGAGTGTTGCCTTAAGGTCTGCCGAATACGGCACGTGGTCGAGCACCTGTGAGCCGAATGGGAAACGGTTGATTATTGCGTAAACATCGTCGCCCTTCTTAGTATAATAGACACCGTCCTGCAGTTTCTTAGTATAAATACGTGTGCCGTAAATCGCATCGCCGTTGACACGAAGCCAATCGCCCATTTGAAGAAGACGCTCTTCCATAATTACGGGAATTGTACCGTCTGCGTCGGGGCCGATATTGAGCAGGAAGTTACCGCCCTTAGAAACAAGTGAACAAAGAGTTTCGAGGAGTTCTTTTGCAGAAAGATAGTTTTCGCAACGCTCTTCCTTGTTTATGCCGAAAGAGCAACCTATACCGCGACATTCCTCAAAAGGTCTGTCGAGCTCAACATCTTCAATTCGTCTTTCTGTGCCGAGATAAACATCTATAATGCCGTATTCCGTTGTGAAGTTACCGCCGAGTCTGCCTCTTGTTTCCTTGCCCCAACGGTCGTTAGGTACAATAAAATCCTTAACTGAAGACTCGTTGTAAAGCCACTGAAGAAACTCTGTTGAATGCCATACGGAGCTTTCGTGTGCCCATTCGCCGTCGGTAAACAGAGTGTTGGGCTGATACTTCTCGACAAGCTCTTTGAGCATGGGATGAAGATGCTCAAGAGCATACTTTTCGGGGTCTTCGAGGTAGTAAGGATGCCACCACTCATAAACAGAATGGTAAACGCCGAAGCGAACACCTGTACCCTCCATAGCGTTTTTGAGCTCCATAAGGAAGTCACGCTTGGGTGCACACTCAACGGAATTGAGACCCGGAGCATACTGAGTTTCGTAAAGGCAGTAGCCGTCGTGATGCTTTGAAACAAAGTTTATGTACTTTGCACCTGCACGCTGAAAAAGCTCTGCCCATTTATTTGCATCAAAACGGTAGCCCGTAAAGTCATTGATAAAATCGTAATAAGGTCTTGAGTTGTAATGCTCTTTATGGTAAGCCTTATATTTATCGTGTGACGGATGCTCGGGTTTTTCGATATTGCAAGCATAGCCGTACCACTCTGCATAATCCTTAACAGGTGCGTATGCAGGCACCGAATAGAGACCCCAATGGATAAAAATACCGAACTTTGCATCGGCAAACCATTCGGGTACGGGACGAGAGTTGAGAGATTCCCAATTATTTTCGTACATAAACTATCACTCCATAATAAATTCTATCAAAAAAGCCTCCCTCTTTGGGAGGCTTTGGTTTGCTATGTCAGTTAATTAACCGATCAGACCCATAAGGAAAGCAAGAAGACCGGCTGTGTCGGTGCTGTTGATGAAGTTTTCGTAGATGTCGCCGATCGGGCCGAGCATCTCGAACCACTCGTTTACAAGCTCGGGAAGGCTGTGTACACCCTCAAAGCTGCCCTCGAAACCGAAGAGACCGAGAATTGCTGTAACGAAGCCGAAGAAATCGGACCACTTGTAGTTGGAGAGAGCGTTAACCCAATCGTTGAGAGCGTCGCTCATATTCTCGCCGGGTGTTGCAGCAAGAGACAGAATGCTTGTGCCGGAAAGAAGAACTGCTACACACATAACTGCCGCAATTACTTTTTTGAATGACTTTTTCATTGTGTTGACTCCTTTAAAAAATAATATTTTAGCCAGTACAGACTAATTTGCGAACTGATTATAACACTACTGTAAAAAAAAGTCAATAATCCGTTATGAATTGACGTTACAAAAAGGTATAGATAAAGCGTGCAAATTCCAATTTGGAAAAACGACGCACGCAACGGTTGAATGTGCTTAGAAACAACGAAAAACAAAAAAGGCTGAAACAATATTTTTCAAGCATCTTCAATATATACTTAAACCTGTAAACACTGCAAAAGCAAAGCGAGCGTGCAAGGCTGACACAACTGAGTGATACCACAAGAAAAAACACAGAGCAAACTGCAATTATTGCGAAACCGATTACCAACACAATAAAAACAGCTCTGCTGACACCTTCCTGCATAACAAGCAGAATCATAGCCGCAACAGCAGAAGGAAAGCCCATAAAAGCAACAATCCGCACAAAAGACAAAAACGAAGATAAGAGACCACAACTGACAGAATTCAACACATCACAAAATGTAAATCGGGTAATAATATCGATAACATTCATATAGCATCCGTCGCTCAGTGCCGCATACCATCTGTCTTTGACAGTGCGTGCACACCAGAGAAGCAACACACCGAAAAGCAAGCCGACTCCGCATAAAGCAAGAAAAGCCCTACCATTGACACTCTTATAATAATCATTGAAACGAAGCAAAACCAACGCCGCAAGCGTATAAACGGCAATACGCAAAAAAGCAGAAAAAGCAACGAGAAGATTACCGGTTTTTACTCTGCCGATGAGTTTTACCCTCGAATTAACACGTATTTTTTCAAAAGTCAAATCAACTTCCCTCCCCTGCTATTATTGGCAGAGGAAGAGAAAAAATCAAATTGAATTAAAGTACAAAACAGTTTGCCGTGTTATATAGGTTTCGGCGATTTTCAACAAATCAATCAAGACCATATACACACATCCGTTTTATATATTGCTTTTACAGCGGCAGAGGCAAGCCTCTGCCCTACACGTGATAAAAATATTAATTGTCATAAAAATCAAACAAACATAAATTCTTACAATCCTCCGTCTTTTGCTTCGCAAAATCCACCCCCTTCAGAAACATAGTCGCATTGCCTTCCTTGGAGCGTCGGCACTGCTCCTTGTTTCTTCCTCTCAGCACCTCACTGTATCCGCCACAGGCGGCGTTTCGGTGCTTC
>JAZQVR010000052.1:0-39639 GCA_045631965.1 Acutalibacteraceae bacterium | reverse complement strand
CTGATCAAGCCTATCTGCCTGCCGATAGGTGTCAGGCGGCGGTCAGCGTTATCCTGACGGAGAAGCAATCGGTATTCAGAGCGTGAGGTCATCATTCTGTACGGGTCAGAGCAGCCTTTTGTTACAAGGTCGTCAATAAGTGTGCCTATATAGCTGCTTGCTCTGTCCAGCACAAGCGGTTCTCTGCCGAGTATCTTGTTTGCGGCATTAATACCGGCTACAAGACCCTGCGCGGCAGCTTCCTCGTATCCGCTGGAGCCGTTAAACTGTCCTGCGCCGAATAATCCGCCAAAATCACGGAATTCAAGCGTAGATGCTAATGAAAGCGGATCAACGCAGTCATATTCTATGGCATAAGCAGTTCTCATTACCTGCGCATTCTCAAGACCCTTGATTGTATGTAAGAATTCAAGCTGTACGTCCTCGGGTAAAGAAGAGGAGAGACCCTGCAGGTACATTTCCTGCGTATCGCCGCCGCAGGGCTCAACAAAAAGCTGATGCCTTTCCTTTTCGGCAAAGCGGACTATTTTGTCTTCTATGCTCGGACAGTACCTCGGACCTACACCGTCAATCTTGCCGCCGTAAAGCGGTGAACGGTGAAGATTGTCGAGAATTATCTGCTTTGTTCTATCATTTGTATATGTTACGTAGCAAGCCTCGGTATTCTCAATTTCACCCTCAAAGCCGAATGAAAACGGCACCTTGTGCTCATCACCATACTGAGGCTCCATTACGCTGAAATCAATGCTGTTGCGGTTGAGTCTGGGCGGTGTGCCTGTTTTGAAACGGCGGAGCTGAAGTCCAAGCTCCTTGAGCGAGAGTGCAAGCTCGGTTGCAGGGAACATACCGTCGGGGCCGCTGTCGTAAGAAACGTCACCTACAAAAATTCTGCCGCCGAGGAAAGTACCTGTCGCAAGAATTACGCATTTTGCGGTATATTCAGCCTCAAGGCGTGTAAAAAGGTGCCATAAACCGCTTTCATCGCGTGTGAGCGAAACAATCTCTGCCTGCTTGAGCTGCAGATTCTGCTGGTTTTCTATTACGTTTTTCATATATGCACAGTAGCCGCGTCTGTCAATCTGAGCACGAAGGCTGTGCACCGCAGGGCCTTTGCCCGTATTGAGCATACGTGTCTGCAGTGTGTTTTTATCTGCCGCTATACCCATTTCGCCGCCGAGTGCATCAATCTCACGCACAAGGTGACCCTTTGACGTGCCGCCTATTGACGGATTACACGGCATATTTCCGACAGAGTCGAGATTGATTGCAAACATTATTGTGTTGCAACCAAGGCGTGCCGCCGCCAACGCAGCCTCAATTCCTGCGTGACCTGCACCGATTACGGCTATATCTAATTCTTCTGCAAAGTATTTCATTTTTAATACCTCAATTAACTGGCTTCCTCAGAGTGACATCGAGACACCGAAGAAAGTTTATGGCACTGTTTTTACGTTTTAATGCGTTTTAAAAAAACGCAAATCATGCGAAATAAATTTTGCAAATCATGATTTCGAAGAAATCAAATCATGCGAAGCAAATCATTTATAATTACTTTTTATGATTTGCCTTACGGCATGATTTGGCTTGCAGCCATGATTCGTTGCTATGCAACATGATTTGAATCGGTAAACCGATTCATTATTTACCCACACAGAATCTGGAAAATACTTCGTTTATAACCGCATCCGTTGCTTTTTCACCTGTCAGAGTCAACAGCTCGTTTATTGCGGAATCTGTGCTGACGGTAACGGCATCGAGAGTCATATTCATTTCAAGTGCCGCTATTGCTTCACGGATACATTCTGCCGCTTTTTCACAGCAGAGCCTCTGCCTTTCGTTTGCAAGCAGAGCCGCCGATGTATCGACACCGTTTGTACCCAGTGCCGATTCAACAGCTTCGGCTAATTTCTCTGCACCCTTACCGTCCTTCGCGCTGATATAAACTATATGCTCAAAACTCTCGAGCACAGATAAATCAAACTTAGGCTCAAGGTCGTCTTTATTTACAACTGCAACTGCACATTTATCTTTACAAAGGTCGAGCACCGCTTTATCTTCGCTGTCAAACTCGCGGGACATATCGAAAACAGCGAGCACAAGTGCTGCCCTCTCAACTCTGCCTACCGCAAAGTCAACGCCGATTTTCTCGACCTCGTTGCCTGTTTCTCTTATTCCTGCGGTGTCTGCAAGGTGGAGCACGACGTTGCCGAGCCTTACCGTATCCTCAACAACATCACGCGTTGTGCCTGCAATATCGGTAACAATCGAACGCCTGAAGCCTGCGAGGTAATTCATAAGCGTTGATTTACCTACATTCGGCTTGCCTGCAATTACTGTATCAACACCTTCGGTAATAGCTCTGCCTGCGTCATAATTACTGAGCAGACCCTCGATTTCGGAAAGAACAACTTTATAATCGTCTAATAATTTATCGGTTGAAATCTCCTCAATTTCATCATCGGGATAGTCAACCCAAGCCGCAAGATATGCAGAATCGGTAATAAGAGTCTGTGCGGCGGCAATAATTTTTTTGCTGAGTGCTCCCTCAAGCGCAGTCATAGCCGCACCTGCACTCTGCTCACCCTGGGCAGAAATAAGGCTCATAACAGCCTCAGCCTTTGTGAGGTCGAGCTTGCCGTTGAGGAAGGCACGCTTTGTAAATTCACCCGGTGCGGCAGGCACTGCACCTGCTGAAAGCACCGCACGAAGTACACGGCTGACAACGTAAACACCGCCGTGGCACGAAATCTCGGCAACATCCTCGCCCGTATAGCTGTGAGGTGCACGGAAAACAAGGAGTACAGCCTCGTCGATAGCCTTGTCGCCATCGTAAACTATGCCGTGTGCGGCAGTATAGCCCTTCATATCGGCAACAGTTTTTTTGCCTGACGGTACAAATATTTTTGAAGCAATATTGATTGCATCATCACCCGAAATTCGGATAACTCCGATACCTCCTGCTGCAACAGGAGTTGAAATTGCGGCAACGGTTGTGTTTTTCACGTTTTCACCTCTTAAAATGCGTTTTAATAAAACGCATTTGTTACTTCGTAACATAATTATACAAATATATATTATATAAAAAAAAGTAAACAATTGCAATAGTTATTAAAATTCGCTTTAAGAATATTAATAATTATATAGACATTTATATTTTTTTGTGTTAGAATAGCAGAGTATGGGTGAAACTATCTGTATGTCCATTTTTTATAAGGAGCAGCCTTTTTTATGACTTTAAAAGAAAAAGCACAGCGTAAAGCAGCACTTGCAGTGCTTGAGCCGTTAATTAAATATGTCAAGAAAAATCCGCAGGAAAATCTTGTAAAGCTGGTTGACGCAGTGCAGCGTTTTGCCGGCACTGTTTTCCCTGCAAAGAATTTCGACAAATTCCGTGAGGGTGCGGCTGACCCTGACAACGTTTATTCAAAGCTCCTTATTCGCGCAATAAACGACCTTCACCCTGATGTTTTCAACGGTATGACTATGGCTCTCGGTCTTGGCGTTGCCGCAGGCACAA
This sequence comes from Acutalibacteraceae bacterium, assembly GCA_045631965.1. GTDB lineage: Bacteria > Bacillota > Clostridia > Oscillospirales > Acutalibacteraceae > UBA8612. The sequence goes on along the minus strand of JAZQVR010000052.1, from coordinate 36,122 downwards.
AGACTGTAAGAGAAAACCGCGAGAAATACAAGTGCAACATTCCGTTTATTACTCTTATCGACCCGACAAGTGCCTGCAACCTCAACTGTAAGGGCTGCTGGTCTGCCGAATACGGTCATAAGCTACGTCTCAGCTATGAGGAAATGGAATCCATAGTCGAGCAGGGCAGAGAGCTCGGCACTCACCTTTATATGTTCACAGGCGGTGAGCCTCTCATCTGCAAAAAGGAGATTCTCAAGCTCTGCGAAAAATTCCCGCAGTGTGCTTTCCTTGCATATACAAACGCAACTCTTGTCGATCAGGCTTTCTGTGACGATATGAAGCGTGTAGGCAACCTCGCACTTGCAATCAGCATAGAGGGCGATGAGGAGAGCAACGATTTCCGCCGCGGTGAGGGTGCATACAAAACCTCAATCGAGGCTATGGAGCTTCTCAAGAAAAACGGCTGTATGTTCGGTATTTCCGTTTGCTACACAAGCAAAAACATCTACTCCGTTACAAGCGATGAATTCCTCGACGATATGATAGATAAGGGCGTCATGTTCGGCCTTTACTTCAACTATATGCCTTTGGGTAAGAATGCTCTGCCCGAGCTTATTCCTGACCCTGAGCAGAGAAAATATATGTACAAGCGTGTGCGTGAGCTTCGTAACTCAAAGAGCGGTAAATCTATGTTTATTATGGATTTCCAGGGTGACGGCGAGTATGTCGGCGGCTGCATCGCAGGTGGCAGAAACTACTTCCATATCAACTCTGCAGGCGATATTGAGCCTTGTGTTTTCATTCACTTCTCCGACTCAAATATCCGCACTCACACTCTGCTTGAGGCACTTCAGAATCCGCTGTTTATGTCGTTCTACAAAAATCAGCCGTTCAACGACAATCATATGAGACCTTGCCCGATGCTTGAAAATCCCGATTATCTTTGCAAGATAGTCAAGGAAACAGGAGCAAAGTCAACCGACCTTATTGACCAGGAATCTGCAGAGGATCTGTGCTCAAAGTGCAGAAAATTTGCGGCAGAGTGGGCACCGGTTGCCGATGAGGTTTGGAACTCCACAGTTCATAAAGATACTAAAACTTATTACTACCGCGATACTCCCGAAGGTAAGGCTGAGCTTGAAAAAAAGAATAACGAATAACAGAAAACCTGAGTACCGAAAAGTACTCAGGTTTTTTAATTAGGAATTATATCAATGAAAAAAATTCAATTTTATAAGTTTAGTTTACAAATACCGTGTATTTTATAAACATCTCCGTAGTCAAAATGGATATTTATTTCATTTATTCCGTGTTGAAGTTCATATGTTGATTGTTGCATAAGCTTTTGCCCGTGATAAACCGCAATCCGTATTTGTCTGTCATCATTCCAAGGAACATTATCGATAAGATTAAAGACAGGTTCTTTATTAACTTTCATTCCGAACAATTCATCTATACTTATATTAAATATTTTTGCAATTTCAGGCAAAAGCATAATATCAGGCGATGTAATTTTTTGTTCCCATTTTGAAACAGCTTGAGTGGAAATATTTAACTTTGAGGCAAGTTCTTCTTGTGTCATTGCATTCAATTTTCTATAGTAAGCAATTCTTTCACCTATACAAGTTTTCATGTTCTTCTTCTTTCCTTTCTGCACTTTTTAAATAAATTTTATTGTTGATTAAATTATATATAATCAGTTGCAGAAAGCAAAGGTATAATTTGGATTATTACTATCATTATAGGTTGATATTGCGTAGAAAGTCAGATTTTTTATTCCGCATTCATAATTCTTAATTCATAATTAAATAAAAAAACCTGCATCTTTTTCAAAATGCAGGTAAAAATTCTTATTTGAGTTTTTATCAGTCGCTTGTGTAGGGAAGAAGAGCGACGTAGCGTGCACGCTTGATAGCTGTTGTAAGCTCTCTCTGGTGCTTTGCGCATGTGCCTGTTACACGGCGGGGAAGGATCTTTGATCTCTCCGATGTGAACTTGCGAAGCTTGTTAACGTCCTTGTAGTCGATGTAATCTACCTTATCAACACAGAATGTGCAGACTTTTCTGCGACCTTTTCTGTTAGGACGGCCGTTATTTTTCTCGTATGCCATGATGTTATTTCCTCCTTATAGATTTTTTAGAACGGGAGTGAATCGTCATCGTCTTCGATAGACTCAAAATCACCCATGCTGCCCGACGCAAATGAAACAGCCGGAGCTGCTGCGGGAGCTGCGTTCTCGTAGGGGCGGCTAGCGCCTGTTGTGCCGCTTTCTGCCTTGGAGCCGCAGAAACTTACGTTATCTGCAACAACTTCGACAGCTGTGCGTTTGTTACCCTGTTTATCCTCGTAGCTGCGTGTCTGGATTGAACCCTGAACGGCAATCATCGAGCCCTTGCGGAAGTAACGGCAGACAAAGTCTGCAGTCTGTCTCCATGCAACGATGTCGATGAAGTCTGCCTGACGCTCTTCGCCCTGACGGACAAAGCTGCGGTCAACAGCGATACGGAAAGAGGTAACAGAAATTCCTGAAGTAGTTGTACGGAGCTCAGGATCGGCAACAAGGCGACCCATTAAAACTGCACAGTTGAGCATTGCAATTTCCTCCTTATTAATTACTTGCGGATGATCATTGTACGAAGAACACCTTCAGTGATCTTGAGTACACGGTCAAGCTCTGCCTGGAACTCGGGAGCGCTCTGGTAGTTGATAACTACGTAGAAGCCCTCTGCCTCGTCGTTGATGAGATACTCGAGCTTACGCTTACCCCATACATCAACGTTGTCGACAGTGCCGTTAGCCTCGATCATACCCTTGAATTTCTCGAGGAGAGCGTTTGCACCCTCTTCGCCGTTAGCGACTGAGAAAACCATCATGATCTCGTAATTGTAGCTTGCTGACATTGTTTTGCACCTCCTTATGGTCTTTGGCCTCAGGCTCATTTTTTTATCCTGAAGCAAGGATTTACCGCTTACATAGTGCGGCAACATCGGATTATAGCAGAAATAACCAAATCTGTCAAGCGTTTTTTGTTCAGTTTTTTTGGCAAATTTTTTTGGATTTAAATTTATCTTATTTGAAATCTTGTCAAGTGCAAAATTGTTAAAATTACGCTAAAAATAAAAATTCGTTAAAAGCGACAAATTTCAGCTCAAAATATCTCAAATAATTTTTTTAGAAATTTTTTCAGGAATATCACGTATTTACATTGAAAAATCGGCCTGTTTGCACTACTTATAGGAGAAGTTTTTCACATTTTAACAAGATGTTGTTCAAAACTCTGCTCCTGACGAAAAGTTGAAAAGGAGGCCGAAATATGATATACTCTTATGGTCTGTACGGATGTAATAACAGACCTTATAATGACTACTATCTCAACTGCTGTTACGGCAGTGTTTTTAGTAAAGATTTAAAAAATTATGAAAGAAAGGATGTGGACAGTATGGATCTCGTTTACCAGTTGTGGGAAAATGTAAAAGCAGAATTAAAAAAGAATACTTCCGAAACCGTTTATTCCGTATGGTTTCATGAGCTTGCACTTGAGAGCTTCGACGGCGAATCCGTTGTGCTGACGGATGATCCGTTCCGCTGTAAAATTATAAACGAAAAGTTTATTCCTCTGCTTGAAGAATGTTTTGAAAAAATAATGGGTTTCAGAGTAAACGTATCTGTTATGCCCAAGCAAGACAAACCGAAAAAAACCGAAACCAAAACCGAAAATAAAACCTTTGATGCAAATGATCTTACTTTTGAAAACTTTATAGTAGGTGACTCAAATAAATTTGCACATGCCGCTTCTGTTGCGGTTGCCTCCGACCCCGGTAATACATACAATCCTCTGTTTATTCACGGCAACTCAGGTCTCGGCAAAACTCATCTTCTCAATGCTATATGTAATGAAATAATAAAAAATAATCCCGATGCATACATTATATATGTTCGCAGCGAAGATTTTATGAATGAGCTTATAGATTATCTTCAGAATAAAAAAGATACATCTGTATTCCATAACAAATACCGCAACGCTGACGTGCTTCTCGTTGACGACGTACAGTTTATTGCAGGTAAGACTTCAACAGAGCTTGAATTTTTCCACACCTTTGACACACTCGTAAAGGCAAAGAGTCAGATTGTTCTTACCTCTGACCGTCCGCCTAAAGAGATGGCAACACTTGAAGAAAGACTCCGCAACAGATTTGAAAGCGGTCTTATTGCCGATATTCAGCCGCCCGACCTTGAAACAAGAGTTGCAATCATCAAGAGTAAGGCTGAATCACTGGGACTCGATATTCCCTCTTCAATAATTCTCTTTATTGCAGAAAAAATAAAGAGCAATATCCGTCAGCTTGAGGGTGCTGTCAAAAAGATGAAGGCATATATCGAGCTTGGCGAAGATGCAAACCTTGCAACTGCACAAAAGGCAATACGCGACATTTTCAGCGAGGGTGACCCTACTCCCGTACTTATCGATAAAATTATTGATGAGGTTGCTCGCACTTACGGTGTTACCGTTGCCGATATAAAGAGCAAAAAGCACGATGCAAAATTTGTTTTCCCGCGTCACGTTGCAATGTATATAATCCGCGAGATGACTCCGCTTACCAACAAAAAGGTTGCAGAGCTTTTCGGTCTGAGTGACCACTCATCGGTAATGTACGCATACAAAAAAATCTCTGCAGACAGAGAAGGCAACTACTCACTCAAAACAATTATTGCAGACATTATGAAGAATGTGCAGTCAAACTGACGCAAAATTTTTTCCACAGTTTTCTTCACATTTCACATTGTTTTTTCCACAATACTCCCATTTTAGTTTTCCCCGTGGACAGCGTGAAAATCTTTTCATATCGGTTTCACAACATAAAAAACCCGCTATTCTTACAGTATCAACAAGTTCAGGGCTTTTCCACTTTTTTCACGCCCTCTACTAATACTACTAAATATTCATTTATATCATTTATTTCCGGAGGCTGACGAAAAATGAAAATTTACTGCGACACCGCTGTGCTCAGCGAAGCCTGTTTAAATGTTCAGAGAGCAGTTTCAAACAAAACAACAATACCTGCAATTGAAGGTATTCTTATCAAAGCAATCGGTAACGAGCTTCTTCTTACCGGTTACGACCTTGAGGTAGGTATTACTACTTCTATTCCCTGTCGAGTTGTAGAGCAGGGTGCAATTATCCTCAACGCAAAAATTCTTTGCGACATCGTACGCAAGATTCCCGGCGAGCAGGTTTATATTGAAACAGATGAAAGACTGCTTGCAACTATCCGTGGCGGCGAGGCTGAATATTCACTTATCGGTATCGACGGTAACGAATTTCCCGAGCTTCCTACAGTAAGCGGCGGATATCCCGTTGTAGTTGAGCAGAAGCTTCTCAAAGATATGGTACGCCAGACTATATTTGCGGTTTCGGTAAACGACAGTAAGGTTGTTCATACAGGTGTAAAGTTTGAAGTAACTCAGAATCTTATCAGACTTGTTGCTGTTGACGGTTCACGTCTTGCAATGAGAACAGAGTCCATCAACTATATGGGTGATGAACTCAGCTTTGTTGTTCCTGCAAAAACACTTAACGAAGTTACAAAGCTTATAAGCGACGATGAGGAAACTGTTTCGCTCGGTGTCGGTAAGAGACATATAGTATTTGAAATCGGCAATTACTGCATTGTTTCCCGTCTGCTCGACGGTGAATTCTTAAACTATAAGAATGCAATTCCGCCTACCTGCTCCGCAACTGCAATTGTCAACACACGCGAGATGATTGAGAGTATTGACAGAACAAGCCTTATTATTACAGATAAATTCAAGAGCCCTGTCAGATTTATTTTTGATAACGACCTTGTAAGAATTTCATCCGTAACGGCACTCGGTACAGCTAACGACAGCTTCGGCTGTAAATATGAGGGTAACAAGATTGAAATCGGCTTCAATAATAAGCTGCTTCTTGATGCACTCAGAGTATGTGATGCAGACGAAGTAAAGATTGAGCTCAACAGCGGCGCAGCACCTATCCTTATTCTGCCGACTCAGGGCGACAATTTCCTCTTCCTTATTCTTCCTATGAGATTCAAGAAGGACTGATAACCGATGGCAATTAAAATTACAGCAAGAGTAAAAGAAAAACCGGTAAAAGAAATTTTTATCGATACGGATTTTATACGCCTTGATTCCGCACTCAAGCTGGCTGATGCAGTACAGAGCGGCGGTCACGCAAAGATTGTAATTCAGGGCGGCGAAGTAAAAGTAAACGGTGAGGTTTGTACCATGCGCGGTAAAAAACTGCGTGACGGCGATACTGCAAGCGTGCCTTTTATGAATATTGTTGTTAAAAAAAGATAAGGTGAAAAATTATGGTCAGATTGATGTCATTTAACCTCAGATGTTCAAATGTTGGTGAGCGTGAGCAGTGGGACAGAGTTGACGACTGCGTTCAGGAAATTCTTGAGTCGGGCTGCGATATGCTCGGCGTGCAGGAAGCTACACCCGAATGGATGGCAGATCTCACAAAAAATCTCGACGGCTGGTCATATGTCGGCATCGGCAGAGGTGACGATGAGGGCGGCGAGAGCGAATACAGCGCAATTTTCTATAAGAATGACCGCTTTGAGGTAATCGACAGCGGTAATTTCTGGTATTCCGACACACCTGATGTTATGTCAAGGTGCTGGCATTCAAAGCATAACCGCATCTGCACATGGGGTATTTTTTACGATAAGGCAGAAGATAAAAAATTTGTCCACGTAAATACTCATATGGACTGTGATTTTGACCTTATTTATAAGAGTGTTCCGATTCTGCGTGAGAAGATTATGCCGATGATTGAGCAGTATCCTCTCTCATGCTCGGGCGATTTTAATTCATTCCAGAACGGCAGAGAATACAACGAAATCGTAAAGTTCCTCAAGGATTCAAAATTTGAGGCACCCGATTCTATGGATTACCTTACATATCACGGTGATTGTCCCGAAAAGCACGAGGGTCATATTATCGATTTTATCTTTATCAACGATAAGGTAAAGGCTTATAAATACAGAGTCTGCAAGGATAAAATCAACGGCAACTATGCCTCTGACCACTTTGCAATCTGGGCAGACCTTGAATATTGATTTTTATAATAAAACAGCGATTATTCTTGAATGAATTTTTGCTGTTTTTTTATCAATTTCAGTGATTAAAAAATGATTAATATTCATTTCTGTACAAATACAAAAAAGGCGATGTAATTAATGAAAAAAGAAACAATAAAATATACTGCGATTCTGCTCAGTTTTGCAACCGCGGTTGTATTTTTTGCTTCATTGGTAAAAAAGATTGATGAGGCGAAAAAAGAAACTGCAGCAAATGCGGTTGCAAAAACAAACTACAGCCCGAATGAAAATGTAACTGAAACCGAGTCATTCTACATAGATGAAAACGGAGTATATTTTTATAACGGTAATGAGCTTGCAACCGACGAAAACGGTATAACGTTAACAGATGATGACGGTAATATGATTCAGAAAATTACCGATGCACAGGGTAATGAAGAAACTCAGCCCGTTTCATTCCCGAAATTTATCAGTATGGGTAATCAGGTTGCCTGTCAGCAATTTACAATCACTTTGCCTGAGGGATGGATTGACGACAGCAGTTATAATTTAAGAATAAAAAGTGAGAGCGAAGATATTTCTGTCGATTACTCCTTTTCCGATAAAAGAAATGAAAGCTATGTGAGTATTGATAAAAGTATTGCAGAGCTTGAATCAACTTTTCAGCCGATGGTTGATGAAGGGTCTGTAGAAATTGCAAAAGACAGAACAACAATTGCAGGCCGCGATGCCGTAAAATTTGTGATAGAAATAAAGGGCGAATATCCGTCATATATGGAGAGCTATTATATTGAAACAGCAAACGGCACAATGATATTCAACTGTTTCTGTGATCCCGAAGATAAGGGCTTCGACTTTAAAGCAATTTTAGATATGATTGAATACAGAATCAAATAAAAAAAGGGACTGATAAAAATGAAAAAAGAAAATTTAAAATATACTGCAGTTTTATTAAGCTTTGCTACGGTTATTACTCTGTTTGCCGCCTGCACAAAAAATGCAGAGGAAGCTGAAACAACAGCACTTGCTGCAACGTCAACTACAGAATATGTGCCGAGTGAATTTAAAACAGAAAAAGAACTGTTTTCTACTGATGAAAGCGGCAGAATCTTTTACGAAGATAAAGAGCTTGTAACAGATGAAAACGGTATAACAGTAGTAGATAGAAACGGCAATATGATTCAGAAAGTTACGGATGCACAGGGCAACGAAGTAACCGAGCTTGCAACATTCCCCGAATTTATTAACGACGGTCAGAAAATTTCCTGCCAGCAGTTTACAATAGTTTGTCCGGGCGGTTGGCAAAGCTCCGGCAATTTGAATTTCAGATTCAAGAATGAAAGTGAAGGCAAATCTATAGAATATTCATTCTTTGATAAGTCAAACGAAAACTTCAAGACAGTTGATGAGCGTATAAAATTTATTGAAGATACTTACAAATCCATGGTTGATGATGGTACTGCAACGCTTACAAGAAGCACAACTCAGGTTGCAGGCAGAGATGCCGTAAAATTTGTAGTAGATGCATCAGGTGAAAACGCATTTTATATGGAATCATATTATGTTGAAACCGAAAACGGTATAATGTGCTTTAACTGTTTCTGTAAGTATGAAGATAAGGGCTTTGATTTTAAGGCGATTCTTGATACGATTGAGTACAGAATTCAATAAAAAAGGAATTGATAAAAAATGAAAAAAATTTTTATCAGATATCTTGCTGTTTTGCTCAGCTTTGCAGCATTGATAACTTTGTTTACAGCCTGCAAAAAAGATGAAAACAAAAAAGAAAAAGAGAAAGAGAAAAAAGAGATATCAGCAGAAAAAGAAACTGAAAAAAATTTTGAAAACTCACTTATATATGAAGATGATGACAAGATTTTCTACCGCAAGAGTGAAAGCGACGATGCTTACGAGCTTGTAACCGACTCAAACGGTGTAACCGTAGTTGATGAAAACGGCAACCTGCTCTGGAAAGTTACAGACTCAAACGGTAACGACCGGACTCATCCTGTTTCCTATCCTGTATTCCTCGTTGAGGACGGTAACTATATGTCCTGCCAGCAGTTTACAATCAAGCTGCCCAAGGGTTGGGAAAGCTTGGGTAATGTAAACTTCAGAATAAAAGACTTTGATAAAAACAGATCAATCGAATATTCATATCTCGGAAAAGAAGATAACAGCTATGTGTCTGTCGACGAGAGTGTTGCAAATATTGAAGAATCCTTCAAGCCTATGGTCGAAGAAGGCACTGCAAAAATTACAAAGAGCACAACTCAAGTTGCAGGCCGCGACGCTTTAAAGGTAGTAATCGAAGTCACAAATAACGGCGCTGATTCTTATATGGAATCATATTATCTTGAAAACAGGAACGGTACAATGTGCTTTAACTGTTTCTGCAATTATGAAGACAGAGGCTTTGATTTCAAGGCTATTTTAGATACGATTGAGTACAGAGTTTAAATTTTTTTAATTACGGGCGGATTTTTTCCGTCCGTTTTTTTTATGCGGGCGACCACACAGGGTCGCCCCTACGCGTTCAGGATAACATTGATTTATTTAATTGCGAATTGTTTTATTGTATTGACAAAATAATAATTATAATGCTATACTTTTATCTGTATGAATATAAATAATATATAGGCGGAAAGGGTCGATTTTTAAATGAAAACCAATATTAAAAAATATCTTGCAATTTTGCTCAGCTTTGCGTCAATAATTACTTTGTTCGCAGCCTGTTCAAAGGTAGATGAAAGTGCACTTCTTTATAAAAAAGACGGTAAGATTTTCTACCGTAAGAGTGAAAGCGACGATGCTTACGAGCTTGTAACCGACAAAAACGGTGTAACCGTAGTTGATGAAAACGGTAACCTGCTCTGGAAAGTTACAGATTCACAGGGTGTTGACCAGACTCATCCTGTTTCCTATCCTGTATTCCTCGTTGAGGACGGTAACTATATGTCCTGCCAGCAGTTTACAATCAAGCTGCCCAAGGGTTGGGAAAGCTCGGGTAATGTAAACTTCAGATTTAAGAACTACAAAGAAGGCAAGTCAATCGAGTATTCATATCTCGGAAAAGATGAAAAAGAATATATGACTGTCGACGAGCGTATTGCAAAGATTGAAGAATCCTTCAAGCCTATGGTCGAAGAAGGCACTGCAAAAATTACAAAGAGCACAACTCAGGTTGCAGGCCGCGATGCTTTAAAGGTAGTAATCGAAGTCACAAATAACGGTGCTAATTCTTATATGGAATCATATTATCTTGAAAACAGGAACGGTACAATGTGCTTTAACTGTTTCTGCAATTATGAAGACAGAGGCTTTGATTTCAAGGCTATTCTCGACACTGTTGAATACAGAGTTTAATCTTATATTATCAAGTATTTTGGAGGAGTAAAAATTATGCTTTTTTCACAGGATATCGGTATTGACCTCGGCACTGCCAACACCCTCGTATTTGTAAAGGGTAAGGGCATTGTCATCAGAGAGCCCAGCGTTGTTGCTGTTGACGTACGTACTCAGCCCCCCAGAGTTGTTGCTGTCGGTGCAGAGGCAAAGGAAATGATCGGCCGTACACCCGGCTCAATTACTGCTGTGCGTCCTCTTAAGGATGGCGTTATTGCAGACTTTGACGTTACTGCAGATATGCTCAAGGCTTTCATCAAGCGTGCAATCAGCTCTTCACCTTTCTCAAGGGCAAGAGTTATGATTTGTATTCCCTCAGGCGTTACTGAGGTTGAGCGCAGAGCTGTTCACGATGCTGCACGCTCCGCAGGCGCAAAGTACGTTTCACTTATCGAAGAGCCTATGGCTGCTGCAATCGGTGCAGGTCTGCCCGTAAGCGAGGCTACAGGCAGCATGGTCGTCGATATCGGCGGCGGTACTGCTGAGGTTGCCGTGCTTTCACTCGGCGATATCGTTACTTCACGCTCTGCAAGAGTTGCAGGCGATGATTTTGACGATGCAATTATTGCATACATCAAGAAGAAATATAACCTGCTTGTCGGTGAGCGTACAGCCGAGGATATCAAAATCCGCATCGGCTCTGCTTACGCATACGACGGTGAGGGTGCAATGAACGTAAAGGGCCGTAACCTTATGGACGGTCTGCCCAAGAATGTTGAGGTTACCAGCGAAGAAATCCGTGAGGCTCTTTCCGACCCGGTCAGCCAGATTATCGACGCTATCCGTTCAACCCTCGAAAAGACTCCGCCCGAGCTTGCAGCCGATATTATCGACCACGGTATTATGCTTACAGGCGGCGGTGCACTGCTCAGAGGTCTTGACAAGCTTATCGAAATCGAAACAAAAATGCCCGTTCATATCGCACAGAATCCGCTTGACTGTGTTGTTGACGGTACAGGTATCTGCCTTGAGAGTGATGCTCTGGGCACACTCAGCGGCGAAAAGAAAAAGAAGAGGTAATCTGCAATGCGCAGCTTTTTCAGAAGTCCCCGTTTCAAGGGCTTCCTCATGGTTTTCGGTGTACTGTTGCTCGGCATAGTCTTTGCGGCGGTTACCGAAAACGGCACTACGCCTGCTTCTACCGTACTCGGTACTGTTTTTTCGCCTCTTCAGCGTGCTTCTGCCGGTATTGCCGACGGTGTGCGGGATTTTTCTGTCTACTTCAGGTCGGCTAAAACCTTGTCCGACAAGGTAGAGAAGCTTGAATCAGAGCTTGCCGACAGCCGTGCACAGCTTGTTGACTACGAAAAAACAAAGAAAAAGCTTGTACTTTATGAGGAATTTCTTGACCTGAAAAAAGAAAATGATGATTTCAAATTTACCAGCGCTTCCGTCATCGGCAGAGACAGCACGGATGCGTTTGGTTCTTTTACGCTCAATAAGGGTGAGCTTGACGGTATAGCTGTCAATAACCCCGTAATATATAAAGAATATCTTGTCGGCGTGGTAGTCAAAGTTGCGCCGACATATTGTGTTGTTAATACAATACTTAACCCCGAAGTAAATGTCAGCGCATACGAAACACGCACAGGTGATTCGGGCTATGTCAAAACCGATATAGCTCTCGCCAAAAACGGACAGTGCTCTCTTTCGGGTCTGAAACGAGATACATCAATCACTCCTGACGGTATTGTATGCACTTCGGGTATAGGCGGAATTTATCCTGCCGACCTTATTATCGGAATTGTTGAGGAAGTTAAAAACGACACTACCAATATCTCATCCTATGCGGTTATAAAATCGCCTGTTAATTTTTCGGAACTGCGCGATGTTTTTGTAATAACCGATTTCAGAGGTATGGGCGTAGGTGACGTTAATTAAGAATTATGAATTAGGAATTCGGAATTAGTTGATTTAATTTTACAGAGAGGAGAAAGCGAAAATGATACCGCAGGCGTGGAAAGAAAACAGACCTAAAATAATGCGCCGCGGATGCTTTTTTCTCGTGGTGATACTGCTCGGAGTTCTTCAGATTTCCGATGTTTTGCCGACCTTCTTCGGAATAAAGTTTCTGCCGCTGCTGCCGCTTACGGTTGTGCTCGGTATGTTTGAGCGCGAGACCTATGGCCTTTACTACGGCCTGCTTGCAGGCATTATGTGGGATATGAATCTTGGCTTCGGCGACGGATTCAATGCACTGTTTTTTGCGTTTGTCGGATTTTTCTGCGGACTTCTGATGACGTATCTTATGATGAATAACCTCATTACGGCGAGTATTCTCTGTACTGCCGCTACAGTACTTTACTTTTTACTTGACTGGCTGATTTTTGTTGCGATAAAGGGTTATGACGGCGGTATTTCGATTCTTATTTATCAGAGTCTGCCTACGGCGGCACTCAATATCGTAACGCTTCCGGTTTACTATTACGGTGTACGCGAAATAATGAAAAACTTCAAACAGAAAGAAAGCGAAGAGCTCTCTTTCTGATAAAATCAACGATGTTAAAAAAAGGAGTGAGCGACAGTGCCGACAAAAAGAAAATACAGCGCACGCGGCATATCATCGATTGTTGCTCTCTGCCTTATATTCGGTGTTTTTTCGGGTGTGCTTTTTAAAATCCAGGTAATCGACGGCGAGAAATATGCCGCAGCAGGCAACGCGATTATGGTCAAGACCGTAAACGTTGAGGGTGCACGCGGTGAAATACTCGACCGAAACGGTAATCCGCTTGTAATAAACAGGCAGGGCAACTCGATAATTTTTGACTACTCTTACTTTCCTTCGCCCGATGAGCAGAGCAAACGCAACCAGATAATCAATGCACTCATTATGATGTTTGAGGATAAGGGCCTTGAGTGGATTGATAACCTGCCTATTGTAATGTCGGCTGACGGCAACGGTGTTGAGTTTGCTCCGGACAGGGAAAAAGATATTGATGAGCTTCGTACGGATTTCCTTGGCTTGCAGAATTATGCTACTGCACAAAACTGTATGGATGCACTTATTGAAAACTATTCGTTGCAGTCATACACACCTGAGCAGGCAAGAAAAATTGCTTCGGTCTGCTATGAGATGAGAAGAATTATTTTCTCCGTCAGCACGCCTTATACCTTTGCCGACGATGTGCCCAACGATGTCATAGCACTGATAAAAGAAAACAGCTCGTTTTTCCTTGGCGTAGATGTGCAGATTGTTTCCTACCGCGAATACACCGACGGTACGCTGATGCCGCATATTCTCGGCAGAGTCGGCCTTATCAGCGCCGAAGAGTATAAAGCAAAAAAAGATGCAGGCGAAAACTATGCACTCAATGCAATCATAGGTAAAGAAGGCATTGAAAGCTCAATGGAAAAATACCTGCGCGGTACAGTCGGCACAAAGACTATTACTACCGACACAAACGGCAAGGTCACAACTGCCTATACGGTTGAGCCCACGCAGGGTAATACGGTACAGCTTACAATCGACAGCAGCCTGCAGCAGGTTGCAAAGGACGCACTTTCAACCGGACTTGAAAAGCTCCGCGAAGACAGCCTTGTTGACCCGGCAGGTGCGGTAATAATTCAGGATGTAAATAACGGTGAGATTCTGGCAAGTTACTCTTACCCGAGCTACGATATCTCGACCTTTTCGGAAAACTATGCAGAGCTCAGCACGGCAACCAATTCACCGCTGTGGAACAGAGCACTGATGAGCACTTATTCGCCCGGCTCTACTTTTAAACCGTGTACGGCAATATGTGCACTTGAAGAGGGACTCATCACAAAAGATACCTATTTCAGATGTACGCGTGCTTACACATATCTCAACCATAAGTTCCAGTGTCTGCAAGGTCACAAGAATTTGTCGATAAATGTTGTTTCGGCAATCAATGAATCGTGTAACATCTTTTTCTATAATGTTGCCGGACTTACAAATATACAGACTATCAACGAGTATGCCTCAATACTCGGCCTCGGCTCGAAAACAGGTGTTGAGCTGCCTGAGGCAAACGGCAGACTTGACAGCCCCGAGTACCGTGCATCGCTCGGTCAGGATTGGATGCCCGGCTTTACGCTCCAGAATGCTATCGGTAACGGCGGCAGTATGTTCTCACCCGTGCAGCTTGTAAACTACTGCTCGACTATTGCAAACGGAGGCACACGCTACCGTCCGCACTTTGTAAAAACAGTAAAATCGGCAGATTACAGCAAAACTCTGGTAGACAACAGCGCAGAGATTTTGCTTGAAACGGGAATTTCCGCCGACACATTGAGCACCGTACGAAGAGGTATGGAGCTTGTCGGTACGGTAGGTTACTGTAAAAACGCTTTTAAGGATCTGCCCGTAAAGGCGGCGGCAAAAACAGGTACGTCGCAGGTTGACCGTAAGATTAACGGACAGACAATTAAAACAAATAACGGCTTCCTTATCACTTACGCACCTGCAGATAATCCGCAGATTGCAATTTGTATTGCGGCTGAGGGTGCAGGCAGCGGCTCCTCGCTGGCTCCGATTGCCGCTTCGATTTACGACTATTATTTTAACGAGATGGGCACACTCGATAAACCCCAGCAGGAAAATCAGCTACTCGGATAAAAATTTTTATTAAAATATATTTCAGCAGAAAGAGGGATTATTTATGGATATTATGCAGGCTAAACTCGCAGTAATTGAGGCAGGCAAAAAGCTTGTCGAAACAGGTCTTATCGCAAGAACATGGGGTAACGTAAGTTGCCGTATAAGCGAAACAGAGTTTGTAATCACACCCAGCGGCAGATCATACGAGGATCTTACACCCGATGAGATTGTCACTGTAAGCATTGATGACCTTTCCTATACAGGCGATGTAAAACCCTCTTCAGAAAAGGGCGTTCACGCTTCCGCTTATAAGCTTCGCCCCGACTGTAATTTTGTAATTCATACCCATCAGCTCAACGCTTCCGTTGTCAGCGTTATGGGTAAGGATATGTATGTAAGCAACGCTGCTTACGCAAGAATACTCGGTGAGGTTGTGCCGCTTGCTTCCTACGGTATGCCCAGCACAAAGAAGCTCAAGAAAGGCGTTTACACAGCAATCGAGCAGTATCCGCAGTCAAAGGCAGTAATTATGTCCAACCACGGTGCAGTATGTATGGGTACTGACAGTGAGGATACTTTCTTCATCGCCCAGACTCTTGAGGATGCTTGTTTCGAGCACCTTTCAACAAAGTATGACATTGTTACCGACAATAAGCCGATTTGCTACTCCTCTGTACGTGCAGGCTCCAACTTCATCCTCAAGGGTGACGACGGCTCCGAGTACGGCTTCCTTATTTCCCATCGTGCAGACCTCAACGGTGTTGCAGCCGCAACAGTACACAGAGATGTCTATATGGCACGCAAGGATATAAACGCTCTCGTACAGTCGGGTACACCCGATATCCTCGGTGCATCAAAGAAGTGCGGCAAGAAGCTCCGTCCTCTCCTCGACGACTTTGCACAGATTGCAGGCGTAAACGTACGCGTTGCAAAGTCAAGCGATATGATTGTAAAGGCACTCAAGGGCAGAAACGCAGTATTTATGCCCGACGGTACAGCACTCTGCTGCGGCCCTGATGAGGACGATGCAAAGGCAGTAGAAATGGTTGTTGATAAAAACTGTAAGGCTTACCTTGCAGCCGAAGCTTTTGATGCGGTTAAGTACATAAGCCGCCTCGACAGCGTTATTATGAACACTGTCTATAAGCTGAAGTATTCAAAGCAGAAGAATAAGTAATGCGTTTTAAAAAACGCAAATCATGCAAAATTAATTTTGCAAATCATGATTTCAAATAAATCAAATCATGCCTGTTAAGGCAAATCATTTTTAATACCTCAATAAAATTGATACACAGAGTAAAGAGCGTAGGCACGAAGAAATCAGCTGCCACTATCTCTACGATATTAATGCGTTACAAAAATCAAATAAAATATAATATAATATAAATGATTTGCTTCGCATGATTTGGCATACTGCCATGATTTGTTGCGTTGCAACATGATTTGAATTGATAAATCAATTCATTCTGTAAAGAGGTTGTTTAAATGTTTTCGAAGGTCAGCAGTGTCGGGATTTTCGGTCTGGCGACATATATGGTTGAGGTTGAGGCAGACGTTTCAGGCGGTATGCCTCGCTTCGACGTTGTCGGTCTGCCCGATACGGCTGTCAGCGAGTCGCGTGAGCGTGTGCGCTCTGCGATGAAAAACGCAGGTCTCTCTTTTCCTGTGGGCAGAATTACAGTTAACCTTGCCCCTGCGGATAAGCGTAAGGAAGGTCCGATGTATGACCTGCCGATTTTTGTCGCCCTGCTTAAAGCTTCAGGTCAGCTCAGGGCAGACCTGAAAAGCAAAGCCTTTATCGGCGAGCTCTCGCTCAACGGTAATATCCGCCGCGTAAACGGTGCACTGCCTATGGTAATTGAAGCAAGGCAGTGCGGAGTTGAAGAGATTTTTGTGCCTGCACTCAATGCGGCAGAAAGTTGTGTTGTTGAAGGTATAAAGGTTTACCCCGTAAATAATGTGTTTGAGCTGCTTGCTCATTTCAGAGGGACAGACCCTATTGCCCCTGCACATAAAGAAAATTTCTCCGAGCAGTATCTTGAGCCTGATGCACCCGACTTCAGTGACGTTATGGGTCAGTATGAGGCAAAGTTTGCTCTCGAAGTTGCCGCCGCAGGCGGTCACAATGTTATGATGATCGGTCCTCCCGGCTCGGGTAAGAGTATGCTTGCAAAACGCATACCCTCTATCCTGCCCGATATGAGCTTTGAGGAGTCAATCGAAACCACAAAGGTGCACTCTGTTGCGGGTGCATTACCTCCCGGTGTTTCACTTATCCGTTCGCGTCCGTTCCGCTCGCCGCACCATACGGTGTCGCCCGCAGGCTTTTCGGGCGGCGGTGGCGGCTCTATGCCTCGTCCGGGTGAAATGTCGCTTGCTCACAACGGTGTGCTCTTCCTCGATGAGCTGCCCGAGTTTGCAAAAACTACTCTTGAAGCTATGCGTCAGCCTATGGAGGACGGCGTTATAAATATCACCCGTGTAGCAGGTACGGCTTCCTATGCCTGCTCGTTTATGCTCGTGTGTGCGATGAATCCTTGTCCGTGCGGCTTCTACGGTCACCCGACAAAGCTGTGTACCTGCTCCCACGGCTCGGCAAGCCGTTACCTCAACCGTGTTTCAGGTCCGCTGCTTGACAGGCTTGATATTCATATCGAAGTGCCGCCCGTCGATTACGACGACCTTTCGCGTAAGGAAAAAGCAGAGTCCTCTGCCCAAATCAAAAAGCGTGTTGATGCCGCAAGGCAGATTCAGCGTGAGCGATTCAAAGGCACGTCAACACTCTGCAACGCAAAGATGACACCTGCACAGACCCGTCAGTTCTGCGTCGTAACGGACAGAGCAAACGAGCTGCTCAAAAATGCGTTTGAAAGGCTCGGTCTTTCTGCCAGAGCTTACGATAAAATTCTGCGTGTTGCACGCACTGTCGCCGACCTCGACGGCAGCGAAGAAATCGACGTGCAGCATATCAGCCGCGCAATCCAGTTCCGAAGTCTGGACAGAAAGTTCTGGGGAAGGTAATCAATTAGGAATTATGAATTAGGAATTAGGAATTAGGAATTAATTCTTAATTCAAGTGAAATAAAAAAACAGCAGAGATAAACTCTGCTGAATGGTAGTAACTTTAATATAAATAGTTGTAAAGATAAAGGGAATAATTCATAATTCCTAACTCCGAATTCCAAATTAATAATTAGGAATTGGCTCGAATTAAAGTGTAATAAAAAATCAGCAGAGATAAACTCTGCTGAATGGTAGTAACCTTAATATAAATAGTTGTAAGTTAAAGGGAATAATTGAGAAATCCAAATTAAAAAGAGCTTATAGTATATTCAAGAAGTCAAAGGTACAATACCCAAGCCGACTTGATAACTATAGCTCTAAAGATATTATATGTTTAATTAACATAAAAAGTCAAGAGTATAAAAAATCAGCAGAGATAAACCCTGCTGATTGGTAGCTACTTTAATATAAATTGCTGTAGAAGTAAAGAAATAATTCTTAATTCCTAATTCCTAATTCCGAATTATTTTATTATTTCCCCTGTTTCTGCGTTGATGACTTTTTTGAATACGGCAATATGTGTTGTCGAGAGATGTTTGTCGATATGCATACTGCCGAAGTACCAGCGCTTGTACTCGCAGATGTTGCTCATCTCGTCGAAGTAGGCGTTGAGACCCGTGATTCTTGCAGGCATCTCGGTTTTGAGCTTCATAAAGCTCTTGATTTTTGCAGGCGGCTCGTGAGTGATTATGTAGTCGACCTTGCAGCCCAGCTTCTCAAGTGTGTCGGCACCCTCTGCCAATTCCTGCTTGTTGGGGAATTCGCGGCGTGACCACGCACCGTTGTCAAACAGCATATCGATATCGGGGCTTTCGCCGCCACCCATTGTGAAGTAGACATCGCCTTCGATGTTGTATGCCTGACCTCTCATAAGGTGGTAGAGGTTGCCTGAAATATTGTGTGCCTTGCCGCCGCAGAAAACGCACTGCTCATATTCGTCGAGCAGCTCAAAGTTTTCGTGAGTGCCGTCGATGAAGCAGATATTGAATTTTTTCTTGCCGAGCTGTTTGAGTATCTTTTCTTCGCGTGCGCTTCCGTCCCATATGAATCCGAAGTCGCCGCAGATAATAAGCGTATCACCTTTTTTGAGGCGGAGCGAATCAAGTCGCTCGAAATCGCCGTGAGTATCTCCTGTTATGTAAACCATAATTTCACCCTTGAACAAATAATTTTGCAAATAATACATCAGTAAATAAGATGTTTTAAAAATATAATACTTTTTTAAAAGTATACTACATTTTGTGAGGCTTTGTCTATGAAAAAAGCAATAATTTTTTTGACTTCTCTCTGCCTTATTCTGGGAATGTATGCACCGCTTGGCGCAACTGCAATTTATAACAGCAATGTAGAGACAAAATCAGAGATTATTTATGTCGCCAGCCTTGATACGGGTACGGTGCTTTTTGAGAAGGATTCTCTCAAGCAGGCATCTCCCGCATCACTTACCAAAATAGTTACCGCATTGGTTGCACTCGAAAACTGTGATAACCTTGAAACCGTTGTAACCGTCAAAGAGGAGAGCATACGTGCGCTCGACGGTACAGGAAGCTCGATGGGCGGTATCAAGCCGGGCGAAGAAATCACGATGAAAAATCTTCTTTACTACCTGCTTATCAGCAGCGCCAATGAAGCGGCTATGATTATTGCCGACTATATCGGCGGCGGCTCGGTTGAGAAGTTTGTTGAAATGATGAATGAAACGGCAAAGCGTCTGGGCTGCACAAACTCGCAGTTTAAAAACCCTCACGGCCTTGATGAGGACGGTCACTATTCCTGCGCACAGGATATGGCAAAGTTTTCGATTCACGCGATGAGTTTCCCGATATTCAACGAAATCACAAACACTGTAGAATACAAAATGCCCGAAACAAACAAGCAGGCGGAGCGTAAAATAATATCGACAAACTTTATGCTCTCCAGCGGATATAAAGAGTATTATCTGCCCGAGGTAAAGGGAATAAAAACAGGCTCTACCTCGTTGGCGGGCAAGTGCCTCGTTACAACCGCTACCAAGGATGGTTACAGCTATATTGTAGTTATTATGAAAGCGCCTTATTATGACTACGATAACGATACTTATAAAGAAAACTTTGCTTTTATTGATGCGAAGGCAATGCTTGAGTGGATTTTCGACAACATAAAGCTGAAGGTTGTAACCGACCCGACGGATATGATTACCGAGGTAAAGGTAAAGTACGGCGGCAACAAGACAGACCACGTTAAGCTCGTGCCCGAAAAAGAATATGCCGCACTCGTGCCTGTAAATGTCGATTCGAAAAACGTGCTTGTGGAGCCGGTCAAGGATACCATACCGGATTTTATCGAAGCTCCGGTTAAAAAGGGAGATATTATAGGACAGGCTGTTGTCAAATATGCAGGCGAAGAGATTGCAAGGATTAATCTCGTTGCTGCAGAGGATGTCAAGCGAAACAGTTTATCAATGATAATAGGAAAAACGAAGAATATAGTCACAAGCACAGGCTTTATGATTGCTGTGGGTGTTATTGTCGCCGTCATACTTTTCTTTATCGGTGCCAATATTTACGTAAACCGCAACAGAAAACGTCAGCGAATCAAGGTATTCAACTACCGTGATATAAACAGAAGATAAAAATACACCATATAAAAGGAGCGAAAACCATGTTAACACCAAAATTAGGCGTCCTTAAGGATATGTACAACCAGCTTCGCAAGTACAATGCGTTGTACAAGGTCGACCTTACCCACTGGTCACACGAGCAGGGTATGTTTGAAGCAGGCGAGTACTTTATGAACCCCGAAAAAGGTGAAATCAGCCTTGGCGACCACTGGATTTCAGGCTATGATGAGGCTCATTTCTTCCGCACAGCTTTCACTGTGCCCGCAGAAATGGCAGGCAAAGAGCTTCGCATCGAGTTCTTTATCGGCGGTGAAGCACTTGTTAAGGTAAACGGCAACTTCAGCGGTTCCGTTTCCTGCTCAAAGTATGCACCCGAGCGTGGCACAATCGTGCTTGGCGGTACATATAACGAGGGCGACGTGCTTAATATCGAGCTTGAAGCAACTGTTAACTCAATGGAATTCTGTGACGAGGGTATGGATGGTGCAAAGAACACCGAGTACACCTTCCGCACAGCTTACGTCTGGACTCCCGATGAGGCTTGCGAGGGCTACTGGTACGACCTTGAGGTTGCATTCCAGGCTCTTGAGTTTATCAAGGATGAGCATATCAAGTCACTTGTTTACAAAGCTATTGACGACAGCCTTCACGTTGTCGATTATGATTTTGATGAGCCTGCAGTTCGTGCATCTATCGCTCAGGCACGCAAGCTCTACGGCGAGCAGCTCGCAAAAATTCCGTGGGCAGCAACATCAAAGGTTATCTTCACAGGTCACAGCCATATCGACGTTGCTTGGCTGTGGAGAGTGCAGGAGAGTATCCGCAAGAGCGCCCGTACTTTCTCCAACGTTGTAACTCTTATGGATAAATACCCCGAAATGACCTTCGGTCAGAGCCAGGCTGTGCTCTACCAGATGGCAAAGGACCACTATCCCGAGCTTTACGAAAAGATTAAGGAGAAGGTTGCAAACGGTCAGTGGGATATCTGCGGTAACGTATGGGTTGAGGCTGACACAAACGTTGCTTCCGGTGAGGCTCTCATCCGTCAGGTGCTTTACGGCACAGAGTTCTTTATGACCGAGTTCGGCAAGGTTTCCAAGACATACTGGTTGCCCGACTGCTTCGGCTTCACTTGGGCACTTCCGCAGATTATCAACCGCTGCGGTATGACAAACTTCATCACATCAAAGCTTTCTTATAACGATACAAATAAGTTCCCGTTCAATATGTTCCGCTGGCAGGGTAACGACGGCACACAGGTTATGGCTCATATGATGCACCCCGGCTACAACGGCGTATTCAGCGTAAGCGAGCTTATGACTTCCGACCGCGAGTGCAACAACAAGGAGCAGCTCGACACCGCTATGCAGATGTACGGCTACGGTGACGGTGGCGGCGGCCCGACCAACTGGATGCTTGAGCGTGGCAGACGCCTTCAGAATTTCCCCGGTCTTCCCAAGGCTGAAATCGGCCACGTTGACGATTTCTTTGCAATCACTGCAGAGAAGAAGGAAGAGCTTCCCGTATGGAACGGTGAAATGTACTACGAAAACCACAGAGGTACATTCACAAGCCAGGCATTTGTCAAGAAGAACAACCGTAAGGGCGAATACGCAATCGAGCGTAACGAAATGCTCAGCGTTATCGCAGGCAAGCTCCTCGGCTCCGATTATCCGAAAGAGCAGATTGAGAAGGCTTGGAGAATGCTCCTTACAAATCAGTTCCACGATATTCTTCCCGGCACTTCAATCCACGAAGTATTTGAGGACTGCAAGAAAGAATATGCCGAGCTTCGCCGTATGAACGGTGAGCTTAAGGATGAGCTCCTTGCTTCCCTTAACGCACAGGTCGCAACAGAGGGCGACAGCCTTATCTGCTGGAACCTTATCAGCTGCGAAAACGCTCTGCCGATTACCGCAAAGGTTGAGTCCGATGCTCTTGTACCTCTCGGTGCTGACGGCAAGGCTCTGCCCTGCACATTTGAAACAATCGACGGCGAGCTTTATATCACATTTACTCCCGATGAGGCTCTGCCTGCATTCGGCTGCAAGGTATTTGCACTCGGCAAGAAGGATGCACAGTACGATGCTGTTACCGCTACAGCTACTCTTCTCGAAAACGCAAAGCTCCGCGTTGAGCTTGATGAGAACGGCATTATCACAAGCGTTTATGATAAGGTCAACGACCGCGAATCACTTGAGGGCGAGGGCAACCTGCTCACAATCGCACTCGACAAGTGTATCCACGAAACAGCTTGGAACCTTGAAATCAACTACAAGAAAAAGGTCTGGGAGCTTCGTGAGGCAGAGAGTATTCGTGTGCTCGAAGCTAACGAGCAGCGCGGCGTAATCGAAATTGTCCGCAAGTTCCACAAGTCCGTTATCACACAGAAGCTCATCCTCAATCGCGACAGCGATATGGTTGTATTCGATACAGAGGTTGACTGGCACGAGAGCGACAAGGTGCTCAAGGCAGAGTTCAACGTTGCAGTTATCGACACCGATGCTACATACAACATCGCTCACGGTGCTATCAAGCGCCCGACTCACTGGAACACAAGCTTCGACTACACACGTTTCGAGGTTGCTGCTCACAAGTGGGCTGACCTTTCCGAGGGCGGCTACGGTGTCAGTGTGCTCAACGATTGTAAGTACGGCTACGATATCCACAACTCCCGTATGAGAATCACGCTTATGCGTGCACCTACCTGCCCTGACAGAACAGGTGACCACGGCATCAGCACTTTCATCTATGCTTACTATCCCCATAAGAACTCCTGGCAGGATGCTGAAACTGTCAAGAACGGTCTTTGCATGAACGTGCCCGTGCTCAGTGCAGTTGCTTCAAAGCAGGACGGCGCTATCAAGAGCGGTACAAGCTTCCTTACCTTAAGCAGCGATAACTTCGCAGTTGACTGTATCAAGGTTGCACAGGACGGCAGAGGTATCATCGTTCGTGTATCCGAAGAGGAACGCCGCAGAGGCAAGGCAAAGCTCACATGGAAGCTCGGCGGCACAAAGGTTGTCGAGTGTAATATGATCGAGCAGGATGAAACTCCCGTTGAGTTTGACGGCGAGAGCTTCGAGTTTGCATATCGTCCGTTTGAAGTAAAGACCTTCAGAATATTCTGAGACTTCGATAATGTAGGGAACGGTCTTGACCGTTCCGCAAAATAAAGCAACAAAAGAACCGGGAGAATTTTCTGCTGGTTCTTTTGCTTTGTCTTAAAAAATTTTTTAATAAAATTTGTCGAAAATTATTGATAATAATGTTATCAGATAATATAATAGGGATATATCATTTTTAGCTTTGGGGAGATTGTTTGTTATGGAAAACATCTTAACCATCGAAGAATTCAACAGCCGAATCAAGCGTGTAATAATCACCGAGCAGGAAATCCGTGAGCAGATTGCAAAAGCAGGCAAGCAGATTGATGCTTGGTACGATGGCAGACCGATACTGCTTGTCAGCATCCTCAACGGTGCGTTTGTTTTTATGGCTGATTTGTGCCGTGCCGTTTCAGTTCCGTGCGAAATTGCGTTCATGTGTGCAAAGAGCTACTACAAGGCTACCGAATCCAGCGGTATTGTAAATATCACAATGGACCTTGAGCAGGATATCAGCGGCTACAACGTAATAATTGTTGAGGATATCATCGACACAGGCAGAACCCTCAACGACGTTGTCAAGCTCCTTAAAGCTCGCAATCCCTTGTCACTTCGTGTTGTTACTCTGCTCGATAAGCCGTCAAGGCGTCTTGTTGAGTTCCAGCCCGATATGGCGCTTTTTGAAATCGAAGATTACTTTGTTATCGGCTACGGTCTCGACTGCGGCGAGCTGTACCGCAACCTGCCCTACATAGCCGAGTACGACACATCAAAATAATAACAATATAACATAATAAAACGGTGCAACTCTTTCGCCCACACCCGATAAGGCAGTATTTCTTTAAAATGTGAATTTTCAGCACAATAATGTGTCAAATCCCACAGATATGCGTCAAAAGCATTATCTGTGGGATTTTCCTTTTCTTGTATCTTAAAATTTCATTTTAAAGTGCTTCGCGGCACATATCGCATTTTTATACTCTGTCCTGTGCGGCAAAGAGTATGAAGTAGTATGCTTCAAGTGAAGTTGCATAAGCCTCCTGGAAATCGGTGTAGGATTTGTAGTAGAGAGGGCTCTTTTCATCTTTGCCCGCTTCCTGCCTGTACATTGTCATAAACACCTGATATCTCTCACGTGCTTCATACATATTGTTGAGCCAGAGTGTAAGCTGCTGGTTGCCGACAAACTGGTAGAGTGTTTTGTCAGCCTGAATTTCTTTTATGGCTGATTCAACGTTTGTGATGTATGTATCAATCGAACTTGAAGCTGCGTTGAAATCTGCATCGGCAAGGTCTTCGTCAAACGGATTTTCGACACTTTCCATAATATCGACAAGCTTCTGTGCCTTTGCGGATGTGAGCGTACCGTCAATCGGTCGGGTTACGGTTTCAGTTGAGGCAGGCTGTGTGGTAGGCTGTGCGGTAGGAGTATCAGATGAGCCTGATGAGGGTGCTTTGGTTGTAGAGGGTTTAGTTGTGGAAGCAGGTTTAGTTGTGGAAGCAGGATTTGTTGCGGAGACAGGTCTTGTCGTGCTGCCGACTACTGTTTCATCAAAGTCGCCTATGTCGGTGTCAACATTTGTGCCGTCGGAGTTGGTTATCGCAGGGTGTCTTGTTGTTGCGGGGCGGCTGGGGATTGTGCTGCCGTCAGCATCGGTTGCGAGTGCACCGTCGCTTTCGGTAACGGGCGGCACATAGGGTATGTACTTGGTTTCGCCTTCAGCGTCTGTTGCAATCTCGCCGTTTTCTTCGGTTACAATTTCGTATATTGCGGTTACTCCGTCTTCAAAGGTTATAACTTCAATAATGGTGGATTGACCGCCCTTAAAGGTTATGACCTCGGTTACGTTGCCGGAGATTTCGTCGGCAAGGGATTCTGGAGTTGTGGTTTGCGAAGATTTGTCGTTGTTTTTGTTACACGCGGCAAAGCAGAAAATTACTGCAAACGCTGCGATAACAACCATAATCTTTTTCATTTTGTTTCTTCCTTTCTTTATTTTTTTATCTGTTTTTCAAGTGAGCTATGATGCTCTTGATATCGTTGTCTGTGTGGAGTGACAGATTCGCAGGCGGCAACGATTCGAGTCTGTGTGCATCGGATGAGGTGAGAATTTTCATCTCTTTTAGCACAGGGTGCTTTTCGAGCAGTAAATCTATATTGCCTTTCGGTGAAATCTCTGCGATTTCAAAGCCCATTTCAGGCGTTATCATACCGAGGTTTGATATTACGCTGTAAGATGAACGGTCTATATGAGCAGGGTAACACACTCCGCCGTATCCGTCAACAATTTTTTCGACGTTGCTTATAGAAATACCGCTTGCGGTGGTCAGCAATAAGTCCTGATTGCCGAGCACCTTGTCGGTATTATCCATAATAAGCTGTGTGCCGAAAATCTCGGGTCGGTTTTTTATCGGAGGCATTGTGCTCAACACGAAGTCGGAAAATTCCTCCGCCGCTTTTAGCTCTTCAAAAAGGCATACTACGTGCACCTCTTCGCTTGTGCAAAGCTCCATACCCGGTATTACGGTTATACCTGCCTCCTCACCTGCGCGCATTGCCGCACCGCAATTCTGACACGAGTTGTGGTCGGTCAGTGCGATTGCCTGCATACCCATCAATGCGGACAGGTTGACAAGGTTGTACGGTGTCATATCCTCTTCGGCACACGGTGAAAGGCAGGAGTGAATATGAAAATCGTAAAAAATACTCATAGCTTTTCTGCAATCTTTACAGCAAGGTCAAATGCGTTTTCTTGGCTTCGCAGCACGATTACTCCGTTTTGCTCGGCACGCAGCTTTGCATCGTCATCAAATGCGGAGTTTTCGGT
Source organism: Acutalibacteraceae bacterium (assembly GCA_045631965.1). Lineage (GTDB taxonomy): Bacteria > Bacillota > Clostridia > Oscillospirales > Acutalibacteraceae > UBA8612. The sequence continues at coordinate 9,485 of JAZQVR010000052.1, read as the reverse complement.
GAGCAATATGCAGGCAACGTCGGCCAGCACAGCTACGCCGATTGAGTTTACGTTACCCATAACGGTAAGCCAGCAATCGCCTTCGCTTGCCTTTGACATAACCCAGCTGAGCAGGTCGCCGCAGTAGCCGCCGGTTACTTGCTTTTCTGCCGCCTTGTCTGCACAGCAGAGCACTTCAAGTGAAAATTCGTCTATAAGATTCTGTACTGTCATAATTTTTTCAGCTCCTTCAGCTGTCTTATTTTTCGGGTCGGTACGGTGCAGGAAGAAACTCACGCTCTTCGCCGCTGAGCTGGTCACGCAGCCTGAAAACGCAGTCGGTTTCAGTTGCAAATCCGCGTACGATATCGTCTGCAAGTGCCGCACACGAGGGTGCACCGCAGGTGCCGCAGTCAAGGCCGGGCAGACGCTTGAGAATTGCCTGCTTTTCAGCCATTTTTCTCATCGCTTCGGGCACGCTGTCGGCAAGCCGCATTACATTTGTTGCCTCGAGCGGCTTTGACCAGTACATATCGTCGGGCACGTTGTTTGTGTCAAGCCTGTTGCACGAAACGGGCAGATACTTGCGAAGCCTCTTCATTCTTGCTTTTGCAACATAAGGGTTTTCGTATGTAAGTGAGCCGCCGACACAGCCGCCGGTGCAGGCGTTAAGCTCAATAAAATCGATGTTTTCAAGCTTCTCATCCTCAATTTCGTTGAGCAGCTTCATAACGTTTTCAATTCCGTCAGCAGCAAGGCAGTTATCGCGCAGGAGTGCGTTGGTTTCGCCGCCGCTGCTTGCCCAGCTTACACCTATAATACCTGATGATTGCATTGACTCAACCTCTTTAAGGTGATTCATACGCGAAAGCAAAACAGGATAAATTTCTTTTATTGCAATCGCACCGCTTACCTGCGAGCCGCCAAGGCAGATCGGTGCTTTGATTGCGGTCATCTTCGCAGGGCAGGGTGTGATGAAAAATACGCCTATGTCGCTGTCGTCAAGACCTGTTTCGGCCTTTGCCTTTTCTCTTGCGAGCTTTGCCGCAATCTCCATAGGTGAGTTGAGCGGCACAACGTGGTCGATAAGATTGGGGAAATTTACCCTGATAAGCCTGACTACCGCAGGGCAGGCAGAGGAAATTGCAGGTGTCTTGATCTGACCCTGCTCAAAAAGTTTTCTGGTTGCGTCGCTTACAAGCTCTGCGCCCTTCGAAACCTCAAAAACATCGTCGAAGCCGATTTCTTTAAGTGCGGTCAGCACGTAGTCAACATCATCAAGGTTGTTGAACTGGCCGTAAAGGCTTGGTGCGGGCAGAGCGATTTTATATTTGAATTCGTTTATTTTTTCCAACGGTTCGTGCTCGGCATATTTTGCGTGATGCGGACAAACTCTGATACATTCGCCGCAGTCGATGCAACGCTCGTTTATTATAACAGCCTTACCGTCACGCACGCGGATTGCACCTGTCGGGCAACGCTTGATGCAGTTTGTGCATCCGCGGCATTTTTCACGGTCAAGGCGAACGGAATGATAAAAATCAGCCATGGCGTTTTGCTCCTTGAATAATTTTTATGCGTTGATTTTAAGTGTCATAACAGTGCCGACACCAAGCTCGGTCTGTATATCCATTTCGTCGCTGTATTTTTTTATGTTGGGCAGACCCATACCTGCACCGAAGCCGAGAGCACGGATTCGGTCGGGAGCAGTCGAGTAGCCCTCCTGCATTGCAAGCTCAATGTTTTCAATACCGGGGCCGTGGTCTGTCAGGACTACCTTTATATATTCGGGTGTTATATCTACGTCAATTTCGCCGCCGCCTGCGTGAATTACAAGGTTGATCTCAGCCTCATAAACCGCAATCGCGGTGTTGCGCACAGCTTCGGGCGGGAAGCCGATATCCTTAAGAGTTTTCTTTATTTTACCCGATGCTTCACCTGCACGAGTGAAATCGGTGCCGTCAACTATATAATGCTGTTTAATTACCTCAGACAAGTTATTCTTCCTCCTTTACAAATTATGCCACGAGATAAAGAGATAATTTCAGATAAGTCTTTACCTCAGCCATTGTAAGGATGCCCTCCTCCCCTGAGTCCGTTTTCGTAAAGAATGCCGCAGGAAGTAAACATCTCTCGCTTTGACCTGAGCAGAGGGATTCCGTTTTCCTTGGCAAGCTCAATCATACTCTCATCAGGCATTTTGCCTCTGACAAAAACGATGCATTTCATATCCATCATCTCTGCAGTGCGAACAACCTGCGGGTTGACAAGACCTGTCAGGAGCACAGCCTGCTCTTTTACATATGCAAGCACGTCGCTCATAAGGTCACTGCCGCAGGCGGAGGAAACCTCTCTGTCAAGAAATTCTTCGCCGTAGATAAGCTCTGCATCGAGCACTTTCATAATTTCGGAAACTTTCATAATTGATTTTCCTTTCTTCAGAAAATGCGTTTTGAAAAAACGCAAATCATGTAAAATTTATTTTACAAATCATGATTTTGAAAAAATCAAATCATGCCGTTAGGCAAATCATTATTTTTTGCGGTGGTAATAGAAGCAGTCAGTAAATTTCTTATCTTACTGCAACTGTTGAACAATACAATAAATTCATCTTTGTTAATTATTTCGGAATCCTTGAGAATACTTAACCAGTATTCCGTTTCGTAACATTCTTTCATTGCAATTTGAAATTTGTTAATGAAATCTGCTCGGCTTGAGGCATAGTTACCTTCGTGTATATTTGCACCTATACTTGTACCGCATCTTAATAACTGGTTTGCAAGAACAGAACAGTGTTTTTCTTTTTTTATTTTTCACATATTTTGATTATGTCTACTGCGAATTTTCTTGATAATGATATAAGGAGGTTCTCTTTCATTTTGAAACACCCTTTAATGATTTGGCTTCGCCATGATTTGCCTTGCGGCATGATTTGGCTTCGCCATGATTTGTTGCTCCGCAACATTGATGTTCATCAACAGCAATTTTTCTTTGAAGTTTTTTGTTTGATTTTTCCTGCAACGGCAAAGAGCACAAACATAATTGCGTTTACCGCGACTACGCTGGCACCTGTGGGAGTGTTGAAAATATATGCGCCGACAAAGCCGACAAAAAGGCTGAGAGTTGACACGACGGCAGAGCACATAACGACACCGCGGAAGCTGCGGAAGAATCGCATTGAGGTAAGCGAAGGGAATATCAGCAGGGACGAAATAAGAATCGCACCCATAAGTCGCATACCGACAACGATTGTAACGGCAGTAAGGATTGAAACAACGGTGTTGTAAAACGATACCTTTGTGCCTGTTGCTTTCGCAAAGCTCTCGTCAAACGTTACGCTGAAAATTCCGTTGTACATAAGCAGATACATAAGTATTACAACAACAGAAAGTACAATGCTTATCGCAACATCGGACTTGTCTATTGCCAGCATACTGCCGAACATATAGCCTGCAACGTCGATATTTACGTTGCCTGCAAGCTTTACGGTCAGTACGCCTACCGCGATAGCTGTACACGATATCAGTGCAATTGCACTGTCGCCGTTGATTCGGCTGTTGCGGCTGATACGAAGCAGGAAAAATGCCGCAACGATTACAACGGGTATAGCGATTTTAAGCGGAGCAATTCCTGCGGCGGCGGCAATACACAGTGCACCGTAGCCGACGTGAGAGAGCCCGTCGCCAATCATCGAAAAACGCTTGAGCACAAGCACTGAGCCGAGCAGTGCCGCACAAAGCGAAACAAGCACTCCGACAATCAGCGGAATAAATAAAAAGTCGTATGAAAAAATATCTGTTATAGCTGTGATAAATGACATTGTAAATCACCTTTGTTTAATGAATTGATTTTATATCAATTCAAATCGTGCAAAGCAAAGCTTTGCAAATCATGTGAATGAAAATTCACAAATCATGCCGTAGGCAAATCATTGCTTTTGGCTGTTGTAATTGAAGCTGTCAGTAATTTTCTGATTTTACTGCAGTTGTTGAATAATATCGTGTATTCGTTTTCGGTAATCAACTCGGAATCCTTGAAAATACACAACCAGTATTCAGTTTCATAACACTCTTTCATAGCAATTTGAAACTTGTTGATAAAATCTGCACGACTTGAAGCGTAATTGCCTTCATGAATGTTTGCTCCAATACTTGTTCCGCAGCGTAACAACTGATTTGTAAGCACAGAGCAATGCTTTTCATTTTTTACCTTTTCGCATATCTTTATTATATCTACTGCAAATTTTCTCGACAGGGCAACAAGAATGTTATCTTTCATTTAAATCGTCCTTTAATGATTTGCTTGCGCATGATTTGGCTTGTCGCCATGATTTGTTGCTGTGCAACATGATTTGAATTGATAAATCAATTCATTTTTACATCTCATAAGTCTCAGGACAAACTTCCATAATCTTCTCTCTGAGTGCAAGGAAGTCTTCGAGTGCGTCGGGCTTCTGGTTGGGGTTGCGAAGCAGTGCCGCAGGGTGGAAAGTGCCCATCATCAGCGTGCCGTTTTTTTCAATGAACTGACCGTGCTGTTTGGTGACTTTGAAGTCTGGTGAAATAATTCTTGTTGCCGAAATTCTGCCGAGGCAGACGATGATTTTCGGTTTGAGAAGTCTTGTCTGCTCACGCAGCCAGTTGATGCACATATCCTGCTCGGCAGGCAGCGGGTCGCGGTTCTGCGGAGGGCGACACTTGACCATATTTGCAATATAGATATTCTTTTTTCTGTCCAGGTCTACCGCGGCAAGGAATTTGTCAAGAAGCTGTCCGCCTCTGCCGACAAAGGGCTCGCCCTGCAGGTCCTCATTTGCGCCCGGGCCTTCGCCGATGAAAAGCACCTTTGCGTTTTCGTTGCCTACGCCGAATACGAGCTTTGTTCTGGTTTTGCCGAGCTCACATTTCATACAGCCCATACATTCGCTTTTAAGCTGTTCCCAATTTTCGTACATATCTATACTCCTTAAAGCCGTTCTATTGTAACGTCGAGGTCTGCGATACGGCTGATATTTTCTTCGTCACAGCAGGTGATGAAAACCTGCCTGTTTTCAAAATGGCTTACTACATATTTCTGCCTTTGCGGGTCGAGCTCGCTGAACACATCGTCGAGCAGAATTACAGGCTCTTCGCCCGTTACCTGCGTTATTATGTTTGCCTCTGCAAGCTTGAGCGAAAGTGCGGCAGAGCGCTGCTGACCCTGCGAGCCGAAAAGACGAGCACTGTTGCCCGAAAGCTCAATCGAAAAATCCTCACGGTGAGCACCGACACTTGTGATGCAACGCTCTGTGTCGCTCTCGCGTTTTTCCTGCAGAGCTTTGAGCAGACTTTCGGCAATCTCTTTTTTGCCGCTTGCCTTTTCGCGTGCGTATTCTTTATATTTCAGCCCGAGCTTTTCTTTGCCCGATGAAATTTCATCGTATGCCGTGCAGGCATAATTTTTGAGTGCATCGAGGTAATTTATTCTGCTGTCGATTATAACTGCACCTTTTTTTGCAAGCTCCATATCCCATATGTCGAGCATTGCAAGCATTGCAGGGTTATCCTTTGCCGCACGCAGTGTTGCGTTGCGCTGTGCAAGTGCCTTGTTGTATTCGAGCAGAGTTTTGGCATAGTTTGGCCTGAGCTGGCTGATTGCAATATCAATAAATTTTCTTCTCTCTTCAGGTCCCTCTTTAACTATCGAGAGGTGGAGAGGTGTAAACACAACGGATGTGAATTCGCCCATCATTTTTCTGCCCGAGGGCAGGGCGATACCGTTGAGCGTGATGTGACGCTTTTCGTCAATTTTTATTTCGGCTTCCTTGTTGCGGTTGCCTGAGAAAAACTCCATTTTAAGCTTTGCTTCGTCACAGCCGAAGCGGACAACATCCTTGTCGCGTATGCTTCGGAAGCTGCGGCAGCCTGTGAAAAGCCAGATGCTTTCGATAAGGTTTGTTTTGCCCAATCCGTTTTCACCGCAAATTATGTTGACCCCGCCGCCCGGGAAATACTCCTTGGCGGCGAGGTTGCGGTAGTTTTCGGTTTTCAGGCTTAAAACCTTCATAGTTATCTGATTATCTTACCTTTATCAAAGAGGATTACGCCGAAGCCGTGACCTGTTTTGCCGCCTGCTTCAACATATTCTGCGAATGCTCTGCGGAGAGAGTTATCTCTCGGCCACTGCTCAACGGGCAGGTCGGAGAAACGGTCAAAAATTCTCCAGCCGTCGGTGAATTCTTCTTTTTCTTCCTGCTCAAGCAGCTCGAAATCACGGATAAACTTTGCAGTGTTGCTCTTTTCGGGCAGGAAGTCGAGATACTTATCGTAAAGCAGCCATGAGCCGCAGCCGAAGAGTACCAGGCCGCCGTTAAATTCATCCTTGAAGAATGCTTCAGCCTGGTTGTATGCGTCGAATCTTACCTCGTCAGTCAGCGGTACACCTGATGAGGGGATGTGGAAGTTGACATACTTGTCGCCTGCATGGAGCACGTGACCGCTTGAAAGCACCTTGCCGTCGTGTTTTTCGTCAAGTTCACGCATCTCAAACTGGAATCTGCCAAGTGCAAAGCGGTCAACCTCGTACTGGCCGTGGAACCAGCCGCCGACAAATGTGCCCCAGCAGTTTTCGCAGTTGCGGCACTCGATGAGCTTGTACTTGAGGTCGCACATATGGTCGTAGTACATCTTGTCGGAAAGGCCCTTGTCGCGGTAACGGCGAAGAAGCTCCTCACCGCAGCAGAGCAGGAATGCCATGTGCATTGTGGGTGCAGGCTTCTCCATTTTTACTGCGAGCTTTGTAACCTTTTCGAGAGCCTTGCCAAGCTCGTTTGCCCACGGGAACATATATTCCTCGTAAATAGCGTCGAGCTCGTCGCCCCATTCTTTGTTTTCGTCAAGCTGTGTGAAAACTTTTGTAAAGCAGTACTGTGCTTCCTCAGGGAAGCCGATTCTTTGCATTAAATCACGGTTGAATTCGGAGTTGTGAAGCATAATGATAATCCTTTCAGAATTTAATTTATGTATTGTTGAGAATTCGGAATGCGGAATTAGGAATTCGGAATAGAGGGTGGGCTTTGCCCACACTCATAATTCCGAATTATTTTTTTGTCAGCCATACGAGCATATCCGTTTCGCCTCTGTTAGCGTAAGCGTAGTAGGGAATCAGCTTGATTTTCTGTTCAACAAAGCTGTCGTTGTAGTCGAAGTAAAGTTCGTCACTTTCGGGCTGGATGTAGCCGTCAAGCTCGATTGCCGTAACGCCGAGAGCCTCGTCCTTTGTAAGCTTTGCAGGTGCGGTCGGGTCGACGAAAAGTGCACGCAGGGGAAGCGGATTGTCAACACCCTCTGCACAGTAGACTACGGGACCTCTCTGCACTGCGAGTCTGCCTGCACACTGGCGCACCATTCTGTTTGCCTGCACAAAACGTACGGGCATATCGAGTGTGTACTCGATTACTTCGCCGTCTTTTACATCGATGTAAATATATCCGTCAGCACTAACCTCTGCAGCTTTGCTCAAAGTGTAATTTCTGCACCATGAGGGCAGACGGAGTGCAAGAGTGAAATCGCCCTTGCAGGTGATTTTTATTATACCGTTTTCGGGGTATGCGGTTTCAACTGCAATCTTCTTGTCGCCGTCCTCAAATTCGCCGCAGATAAACTGGTGAAGCCAGAGTGTACTCTCGTTTGCGGAGCAGGCGTATTCGCCGATTGAAGCAATAAGCCTCGTCACGTTGGGAGGACAGCAGGAGCAGCTGAAAACCTCAAGCCTCTGTGTAATCGGGTAGAAGGGTCTGTGGCGGTTATCGTGCGGATTGTTGATGCCGATGAGGTCAACCTCGATTGAGTTGTCGTAGAAGAAGGACTTACCGTCAAGCGAAAGACCGCAAAGGAAGCCGTTGTAGAGAGCAAGCTCTGCAATATCGGCATACTTTCTGTCGGGCTTTATTGCGTACATACGCTGTGCAAAAAGGATGAGGCCGATATCAGCACAGGTTTCGCAGTAGGAAGAAGTTTCGGGCAGGTCATAGTCGCCGAGGAATGCTTCGCCAACGCAGGTCTGACCGATTCCGCCCGTAATATACATACGCTTCTTTGCCATTGAATCAAAGAGCTTGTCTGCCGCATTGAAAAGTGTTTCGTCGCCGTAAGCTGCGGCAAGGTCAGCCATAGCACAGTAGAGGTAAACGGCACGCACGCTGTGACCTACAGCATCCGCCTGCTCTCTGACGGGCATATGTGCCTGAGTGTATTCGTCGCACTCCTGACCGCGTATATCTACAAAGTGCTTGCTTAAATCAAGGTAACGCTTTTCGCCCGTAGCCTTCCAGAGCTTGACGAGCGCAAGCTCGATTTCTTCGTGGCCGGGTGACTCAAACTCTGCCCATTTTTCGGTTACGAATGCCTTTTCAATCATATCGGCATAGTCGCACATAATTTTCAGGAATTTATCCTTGCCCGTAGCGTTGTAGTAGGCAACAGCCGCCTCCATAAGGTGACCTGCACAGTACAGCTCGTGGTCGTAGCGTGCAGTAAAGCGGTCTTCGGGCTGGAAAAGTGTATAGCAGATGTTGAAGTAGCCGTCGTCCCAACGGTTTTTCTCGATAAGGTCAACAACCTCGTCAATTATTTTTTCAAGGTCGGGTGACGGAGTTTTGTCTGTTATGTAAGCGGCACTTTCGAGCCACTTTGCAATATCGGAGTCCCAGAAAATATGGGGCTGATTCGGGTCGCCGTCTTTCCAGTCAAGTTTAAAAGCATCGAATCTGCCTGTATCTTTAAAACGGTTGTATACGCTGTGAATTGTAACCTCGCGGTTGAGCTTCTGCTTGTCTGCCCAGAAGCCACCCGTTACAGCAGTGTTTTTAAGAGAAATAGGTTTGCTTACTGTTTGCATATAGTTTTTTCTCTCCTTAAGCATTAGTAAAAATTGACAAAAATACATTTGACAAAAATATTATAATACACTAATATAACTATATAGAAGATACTTCGTTTTGTCAACGGATATTTTTATAAATTAGGGAGGTCAACTTATGCTTTACAAGAAAAACTCCGCTCCAATGACTCAGGATTTATTCCGCAACCCTACCAGCGAGTACCGTGCTACACCGTTCTGGGCGTGGAACTGTGAGCTTAATCAGGATTTACTCGACCGTGAAATCGGCTATATGCAGGATATGGGCTTCGGCGGATTCCATATGCATGTTCGTGTAGGTATGTCTACCGAATATCTGTCAGACGATTTTATGAATCTTATTAAGGGCAGTGTCAAAACCGCAAAGGATAAGAAGATGCTTGCCTGGCTTTATGACGAGGATAAGTGGCCGTCAGGCTTTGCAGGCGGTATTGTCACAAAGAAAAAAGAGAACAGAGAAAAATATCTGCTCTTTACACGCAAGGGCTACGGCGAGGGCAAGGATTCTTCAAACGATTCTTCTGCAAATGCAGTGCGTGAAGAAAACGGATACCTGCTTGCGCGCTATGAGGTGGAGCTTGACAGCAACGGTTGCCTCAAAAGCTACC
>JAZQVR010000051.1:0-49764 GCA_045631965.1 Acutalibacteraceae bacterium | reverse complement strand
GTCCATGCGCATCAAGGGCAGGTACCGCACCATCGGAACCTGCGCCATTCTCCGCCGCGAGTTCTTGGGGGAGGAGTGAATTACGGCTCCCTCCGATGCGCTCCCCCTGCCGCCAGGTGTCTCTGCCGCGTGGCCTCCCCGCCCCGCAGGTGGCGCTCGTTCTTGTTCTGCGCCAGCACCTTGGCCACCTCCTCGCAGAGGGGACGGTTGACCTGGCGAAGGATCTCGGTCACGTCCTTGTGCACCGTGCTCTTGCTGACGCCGTATCGGGCGGCGGCCTGCCTGACGGTGGCTCGGTTCTCCACGATATACGTGCCGAGGATCACGCAACGCTCCTTGTCTGCCGCTATGTACATCATGCTCATCTCCCCCTTCGTGTCTGCGCGTGTTTTCAATCCACTCTATGCAGGCGCGGGGGGAAATATCCCCCACACAAGGCAAGAATCTTCAAAACCTTAAAACCATTATTTGTCAAGGTTTTTTAAAAGTTTTTTGGAGTCCAGGACCTTTTTGCAAAAAGGTCCTGGTGGGGGTCAGGGGGCAAAGCCCCCTAAAAAAGTGCCTAAACACGAAAGGAAAATTTCCATGCTTGAAGAACAGATGACCGCCCCCGATCTTTTCGAGGGCATGACCGCCATTTCCGCCGTCCTGGATCCCGATATCCGCGCCTTCAACGACCGCCGCATCCTCACCGTCTTCGTGGACAAGACCCGCTCCGACAAGAAATCCCGTGAGCTGGCCTTCCTGCGCCACCGCGCCGAGGAGCTGGGCTTTGAGATTCAAGGGGTGCGCCCCGAGGATCTGGACGCCCTGACCTCCGGCAAGACCCACGGCGGCATCGCCGCGGTGTGCTCCGACCGTACCCTCCCCCGCCTGGCCGACTCCATGGACGCCATCCGAGAGGACGGCTTCTACGTATTCCTGGAAGGCATTGAAGACCCCTACAACTTCGGCTACACGGTGCGCTCCCTCTACGCCGCGGGGGTGGACGGAGTGATCCTCCCGCCCCGCAACTGGATGGGGGCGGCGGGGCTGGTCGCCCGCTCCTCGGCGGGCACCTCCGAAAAAATGCCCCTCTACGTGGCCGAGCCTGCCGAGGTCATTCCCCTGTTCCACCAAAAGGGCTACCGCGCCGCCTGCGCCGAGATTCGCGACGCGGTGGACCTCTACGAGGCGGATCTGCGCCTGCCTCTGCTCCTGGTCATCGGCGGGGAGAAGCGGGGCATTTCCCGCGCCGTGCTGGCCGAGGCGGATTTCAACGTGCGCATCGGTTATCGGGGCAGCTTCCGCGGCTCCCTCTCCTCGGCGGCCTCGGCGGCGGTGCTGGCCTTCGAGGTATCCCGTCGGGTCTCCGCCCCGAACGGCGGGCAAAATAACGGGGGAAACCAATAAATTTTCCCAAACGTCTTGACAACGGCGAAAATCTATGTTATAATAAACCGTAGAATTTTTATGGAGGTATCCATCATGAAGCACATCAAGACCATCGAGACCCGCAATCTCTGCGAGAGCGCTAAGAAGGGCGGCTGCGGCGAGTGCCAGACTTCCTGCCAGTCCGCTTGCAAGACTTCCTGCGGTGTTGCTAACCAGCAGTGCGAAAACGCTCAGGAGAACTAATCTAAGCGTCTAATTAAATCAGCAGGTAATACAGTTTGCTGTATTACCTGCTTTTTTGTAGTAAACACTGACTGAATTCGGAGAGAGATAAATGGTACACCAGTATAAACTTAACGGCTACAACATCGTGCTCGATACGTGCAGCGGCTCCGTTCACGTTGTTGACGATGTTGCTTACGATATAATCGCACTTTTCAAAGAAAAGAGTGCGGAAGAAATAGCAGACGAAATCAGCGCGAAGTATGCGGTTGACGGTGTTACAAAGCAGGACTGCCTTGACTGCATTGAGGATGTAAAGAGCCTTGAGCAGATGCAGAAGCTCTATACGCCGGACAATTATGCCGATATGGCTTTTGATTTCAAAAACAGAAATACAGTGCTTAAGGCGATGTGCCTCCACGTTGCACATACCTGCAACCTCAACTGCGGATACTGCTTTGCAAGCCAGGGTAAGTATCACGGCGGGCGTGCACTTATGAGCTTTGAGGTCGGCAAGCGTGCACTCGATTTCCTTATCGAAAATTCAGGCACACGCCACAACCTTGAGGTTGACTTCTTCGGCGGTGAGCCGCTTATGAATTGGGATGTTGTAAAGCAGCTTGTTGCCTATGCCCGTGAGCAGGAGAAGATTCATAACAAGAACTTCCGCTTTACTCTTACCACAAACGGTATGCTGATTGATGACGACGTTATCGAGTTCAGCAATAAAGAAATGAGCAATGTTGTCCTCAGCCTTGACGGCAGAAAAGAGGTTCACGACCGACTTCGTAAGGACTACACAGGTAAAGGCAGCTACGATATAATTGTGCCTAAGTTCAAGGAGTTTGTTGAGCGCAGAGGTAACAGGAGCTACTATATGCGCGGTACATTTACTCACGCAAACACAGACTTTACAAACGATATCTTCCATATGGCGGATATGGGCTTTACAGAGCTGAGTATGGAGCCTGTCGTGTGTGCTCCGAGTGATGCGAGTGCACTTACCGAGGCTGACCTGCCCGTACTCTTTGAGCAATATGAGATACTTGCCAAAGAGATGATAAAGCGCAAGCGTGAGGGCAGACCCTTTACATTCTACCACTATATGCTCGACCTTAAGCACGGTCCCTGCATTTATAAGCGGATTTCGGGTTGCGGCTCGGGTACGGAGTATGTTGCGGTTACACCTACGGGCGATATTTATCCCTGCCACCAGTTTGTAGGCGACAGTAAATATCTGCTCGGCAATATTTACGACGGTATTTCAAATACAGAAGTACAGAATGAGTTCAAGCTCTGCAACGCATACGCACGCAAGGACTGTGACGATTGCTGGGCAAAGCTCTACTGCTCAGGCGGATGTGCCGCCAACTCATACCACGCAACAGGTAAAATTACAGGCATCTACGAATACGGCTGTGAGCTTTTCAAGAAGCGTATAGAATGTGCCGTAATGCTTCAGATTGCTGACGAGGTTTAAATTTTATGGACACACCCATTGTTGATTTTGTGAAAGCTTATGCACAAAGCGGCAAGGCCCGGTTTCATATGCCGGGTCATAAGGGTGTGCCTTTTTTTGGCTGTGAAAGCCTTGATATAACCGAAATAAAGGGTGCAGACGAGCTGTATGTGCCCGAGGGAATAATCCTTGAAAGTGAGCGTAATGTCGCCTCGCTTTTCGGCACATCGTGTACGCTCTATTCTGCAGGCGGCTCTACGCAGAGCATTCACGCAATGCTGTACCTTGCTTATATCAAAGCTGAAAAAGGCGAAAAGCCGCTTGTGCTTGCAGGCAGAAATGCACATAAAGCTTTTATCTATGCCGCCGCAAAGCTTGATTTTGATATTGAATGGATTTATCCCGAAGCAACCGACAGCATATGCAGCTGTGTTATAAATCCCGATATGCTGAAAAAAGCACTGGGTGAATGCGAATATAAGCCGTTTGCCGTTTATGTCACAAGCCCCGATTATCTCGGCGGTATAAGTGATATAAAAGCTCTGTCTGATGTTTGTAAAGAATACGGTGTGCCGCTTCTTGTTGATAATGCTCACGGTGCTTACCTTGCGTTTTGCAAAGAGAATATGCACCCTATGGCACTCGGTGCAGATATGTGCTGTGACTCGGCACATAAGACCCTTCCTGTTTTAACGGGCGGCGGATATCTGCACATAGCGGCTGATGATAAATACGGCTTTGCCGAAAATGCTGTGCGTGCGATGTCACTTTTCGGGTCAACAAGTCCGTCTTATCTTATAATGCAGTCGCTTGATATGTGTAACGGATATATCAGCGAAAAAATCCGTACCGATATAGAAATCTGTGCCGCGCGTGTTGAGCGTGTGCGTAACGTAATGAAACAAAACGGCATAAGAGATATATCCTGCGAGCCGCTGAAAATCACTGCTGATTTCAGATGTAACGGTATTGAAGGTTTTGAGAGTATAGGTGATTATTTCCGCAGTTTTGATATTGAACCTGAGTATTGCGACGGCGATTTTATAGTGTTTATGGCATCACCGTTTAACAGTGAAAATGATTTTCAACTTCTTGAAAAAGCGTTTGAAAATATAAAGCTTACAAAGCTCAATAAGGCAGAGCTTGCTTGGTCGAAGAGCAAATCCGCTGTTACGGTGCGTGAGGCTGTTTTTTCTCTTAACGAAGAAGTTGCAGTTTCTCAGGCTAAGGGAAGAATATGTGCGGTGCCGACTGTTTCGTGTCCGCCTGCAATACCGATTGCCGTGAGCGGCGAGATAATAACCGATGAGCATATAAGATTATTTGAATATTACGGTATTGAAAAAATTGCTGTATTAAAGTGATAATTAATTGACAAATAAATACAAGATGATATAATTTACCATATTAAGAAAAAAGGAGAAGATAAAAATGTTTTCTAAGCTTTTTGCGCTTTTTCTGTCACTCTACTATATGATTACACCTTATGTTGCTCCGTCAACGGCAGAGCCTATCAAGGTGCTTGATGAGGGTAAGGTTGAGCTCGCTTTTGTCACATGGGGCGACCCTCAGGTATCAAACTATATGTTTGACAGAGAGCCTCGTTTCCGTGCCGCAACCGAAGATGTTGCAAATGCGGCAAGCAGCCTCGATGCACTTCTTATCGTAGGCGATATTGCTGAAAACGGACTTAAAGAAGAGTATGAGGTTGTAAGCAATCATCTCAAGGGCACCGGTGTTGATAACTATATTATGGCCGTTGGTAATCACGATGTACGCCTTCGCTCTTACAAGCAGGTTGTAAACCGCTTTACCTGCTTCCAGAATGACCTTAATACAGCTGCAGAAAGCGACCTTTCAATAGATAAGCTCAACTACACATATGAAATTAACGGATACACATTCGTTGTTATGGGTACAGATAAGAGCGTATTTGAGGAATCCTACATCAGCGATGAACAGCTTGAATGGCTTGACGGCACACTCAAGGCAAAGGCAGTAAACGGTAAGCCTGTATTCGTTGTTCTCCACCAGCCTCTTAAGAAGACTCACGGCCTTCCCACTACTTGGGGTAACGGCACAAACGAAAACGCAGGCCATGTAGGTGACCAGAGTGATGCACTGTACGATGTTATGAACAAGTACTCCAATATCATTCTTATTACAGGTCATCTTCACACAGGCTTCGGCCAGTATTCATATGAGAAAATCGGCAATATCCACGGTGTCAATGTTCCTTCAACAACAATCGTAAACAAAGACGGTGACTACAACGAGCCTGCAACAGGTTATGTTACCGAGGTTTACAGCGACAAGGTAATCTTCAGAGCAAGAGATTTCGGCAACGGCGTATATGTTCCCGAGTACGATATTGAGATTGTGCTTGAGAAATAATTGAATAAACAAAGTAAAAAGGCTTGCACAGCGATTAAACTGTGCAAGCCTTAATTTTATTTCACGATTTTATATTCTGTTTATGCTCTGGAGTGCAAGCTTGCCGAGCTCGATAACATCGATTGCCTTTACGGGGCAAGCTTCGTGACACTTGCCGCAGCCGACACACTTGTCATAATCAACCTTGGCACAGAAATTTTCAACCTTAACTGCATCATATTCGCAAGCTTTAACGCACTTCATACAGCCGATACAGCCTGCCTTACATTCTTTACGTGTAAGTGCACCCTTATCGTGGTTTGCACAAAGCACGGTTGCCTTTGCCTGATGGAGAGGCATAAGCTCAATAATGCCCTTGGGACAGGTTTTGATACAAGCCTTACAAGCACGGCAGGCAAGAGGGTTGATTCTTGCAACACCGTCACAGATATGAATTGCATCGTAAGGACAAACTTCAATACAGTCGCCGAAACCGATACAGCCGTAGATGCAATCTTTCGGACCGCCGAAAAGCTGAGTTGCCATTTTACAGCTTTTAACACCGCTGTAAACAAGCTTTGTGCCTGCATTGTGTGAATTGCCCTGGCAGAGTACAACTGCTGCCTGAGGCTCGATTGTGCCTGCCTGGAGGCCGGCGATAGCGGAAATCTTTTTGGAAACCTCGCTGCCGCCGGGTGAACAGAGGGTTGTGCAGGTTGTTTCGCCCTTTGAGAGAGCGGCTGCATAACCGTCGCAACCGGAGAAACCGCAGGCACCGCAGTTTGCACCGGGGAGCTCTTCTCTGATTTGCTCCGCCTTTTCATCGACCGGTACTGCCATAACAATAGATGCTACAGCGAGCATAAGTGCGGCGATGACACCGATGACGGATACAACTATTATTGCTGAAACCATAATTTTCTATCCGCCTTTCTTAACCGAAAATGTTTTCTACAATTCCTGTGAAGCCGAGGAATGAGATTGATGTGAGCGATGCTGCAACAAGTGTTATCGGCAGACCCTGAAGGAATTTCGGTACATCACAGCTTTCGAGCCTTTCACGGACACCTGCGAACATTACCATCGCAACAAGGAAACCCAGACCTGCGCCGAGTGTGTTGACCATAGAATGAACAAAGTCGTAAGTGTTTGTAACGTTGAGAATAACTACACCGAGTACTGCACAGTTTGTTGTGATAAGCGGCAAATAAATGCCGAGTGCACTGTAAAGTGAAGGAATATACTTTTTGAGTGCGATTTCAACGAGCTGAACGAGTGCCGCAATAACAAGGATAAATACGATAGTCTGCAGGTAAGCAAGACCGTTAGGCACGAGGATGAACTTATTGATGGGGTAGGTAACTGCAGTTGAGAGCAGCATAACAAAGATAACCGCCATCGACATACCTGTTGCAGTGTTCAGCTTTTTGGAAACACCGAGGAACGGGCAGATGCCGAGGAACTTGCTGAGCAGGAAGTTTTCCGTAAGAATGGCTGTCATGAGAATAGCCATAAGCTCTTTAGTCATTGTCATTTTACGGTCGCCTCCTTTACGTCGCAGTTTTCACCGCTCTTGATAAGTGAGCAGCTTGCAGCCATCGGACAGCTTTCGCAGCCGTGAAGCTCTGCCTTGGGCTTACCTTTCTTTTCAGCAAGCTTATTTGCAACAGCGATAAGCATACCGAATACGAAGAAACCGCCGGGAGGCAGAATGAATATAAGCATGGAGAAATCTGCAGGGAAAATCTGAGTGCCGTTAATCGCACCTGTGCCGATAAGCTCGCGGATAAATGCCATTACAAGCAGGGCGGCAGTGAAGCCGACGCCCATACCCATACCGTCGAGAGCGGAGGCCACAATACTGTTTTTACCTGCGAATGCCTCAGCTCTGCCGAGGATAATGCAGTTAACAACTATAAGCGGCAGGTAAACGCCGAGGCTCTTGTCGATTTCGGGCACGAATGCCTTGACAAGCATCTGTACTATCGTAACAAACGAAGCGATAATAACGATGTAGGCAGGGATTCTGACCTTGCCGGGGATGATTTTACGCAGTGCGGAAATAACGATGTTTGAGCAAATAAGAACTATCGAAGCGGCAGCGCCCATACCGAGTGCACCCATAACGGATGTTGAAACAGCAAGTGTGGGGCAGGTGCCGAGAACAAGGCGAAGAACCGGGTTTTCGGCTATAAGGCCTTTGGTAAATTCTTTGATAAGCGGTTTTTTATCAGCCATTGTCTGCACCTCCTGTTACAGCTTTGTAGTTTGCGAGAGCGGTGTTGACTGCTTGAGTGACAGCCTTTGAAGTTATCGTTGCACCTGTAAGTGCTTTGATTTCGTTTTCACCGGGGTTGTTTTTGTTAACACCTATATCGGCCACCTTGCCGACGAACTGTGCGAGCCAGTCTTCTTTTTCTGCGTTCATACCGAGACCGGGTGTTTCACTAAGTTCCAGTGTCTTTACGCCGGTTACTTTACCTTCGGTATCGACACCGACCATTATTTTTACGTCGCCGCCGTATCCCTTGGCTGATGTTGAGAAAACATAGCCTACGGTTGCGCCGCTTGCATCTTTGCCGACGGAATATTCAATATCGCCTTGTTTAAGGTCATCAAAATTTTCAGCGTCAGCGAGAACGATAGCCTTGGCTTCGTTTGCGGTTTTGATGTTGTTATCTGTAATTTTTTCTGCAGTAAGGTCGTTTGTATAAGCAAGAAGTGCAGAAGTAATAAGGCAGATTGCCGTAAGCACAATCAAAGGTTTGAGGATGTCACTTGGTTTGAATTTTTTCATGCCTTTGCTGCCTCCTTTTCTTCTTTCTTGGCAGCTTTTTCAGCTTTCTTGTCCTTCTTGGGTGTGCCGAAGGGCTTTGCTGTTGTGAGCCTTTCGATATGAGGAACAAGGATATTCATAAGAATAATGGAGAAGGATACACCTTCGGGATATCCGCCGAATATGCGGATTGCCGCAGTTATAAGGCCGCAGCCGATACCGAATATAATCTTGCCCTTGAAGCTGACAGGGCTTGTTGTGTAGTCGGTTGCCATAAATATTGCACCGATAAGAAGACCGCCGCTGAGAAGCTGATATGCGGTGAATTCAAAACTGCCCTTGCCTGCGATAAGCATAAATACGGCAACAGTGCCGATGTAGCTGAGCGGAATAGCAGGGGAGATAACCTTGCGGACGATAAGATAGATACCGCCGAGGATAAGTGCTACCGAGCAAACTTCGCCAATACAGCCGCCGTGCTTGCCGAGAAGCATATCGACCATAGACGGAAGAGCTGTGTTGTCAACAGCACCTGACTTGAGTGAAGCAAGAGGAGTTGCGGTTGTGACGCCGTCAAGAGTCCAATCTGTCATCTTTGAGGGGAATGAAACAAGAAGAATGATACGTGCGGCAAGTGCAGGGTTTACAAAGTTCTGTCCGATGCCGCCGAACATCTGCTTGACAACTACGATTGCTATGATACTGCCGAGTGCCGCAATCCAGGGCGGAACGGAAACAGGCAGATTGAATGCAAGAAGAAGACCTGTTACTACCGCACTGAGGTCGCCTATAGTCTGGTGACGCTTCATAACCTTACGGCTGAGATATTCTGAAAGCACTGCAGCACCAACGCAGACAAGTGTTACCAGAAGCACCTGTGTGCCGAAGATAACAACTGCCGCAATGAGTGCGGGGATAAGTGCTATTATAACGTCGAGCATAATGCCTGATGCAGTGTGCGGCGAACGCACATGCGGCGAAGCACTGACGGTAAGCTTTTTGTTTACGCTCATTTCTTTGCACCTGCCTCTCTGATAACTGATTTTGCAAGACGCATATGCTGTACGAGCGGCAGACCTGCCGGACATACATATGCACAGCTGCCGCATTCCATACAGACCATAACACCGCTTTCAGTCAGCTTGTCTGCTTCCTTGGATTTTGCATAGCGTGCAATAAGTGTTGGCATAAGGCTCATCGGGCAGACCTGAGCACAGCGGCCGCAACGGATGCAGTCACGCTCGGGCTTGACCTTGAAAGTGTCTTCTGCAAATGCGAGAATTGCGTTATTCTGCTTGAGCAGAGGAATATCCGTACCGATAACGGCGGCACCCATCATCGGGCCGCCTGAAATAATCTTGAACGGCTCGGCTTTGAAGCCGCCGCAGAATTCGATTATATCGTGAAGGCTTGTGCCTATCGGTACACGTACGTTTTTGGGTGTGTGAATTGCAGAGCCGTCAACCGTAACGGAACGGCTGACAAGCGGCTTGCCTGTTTCGATATAACGCTGAATAAAAGCGACACTGGCAACATTCATCAGCACGCAGCCGACATCGGACGGCAGCTTTCCGGGCGGAACCTTTCTGCCTGTAACGGACTGAATCATAACCTTTTCGGCACCCTGCGGATACTTGGATTTGAGTGCCATTATGCTGATGTCCTCAGCGCCTATCTGCTTGTTGAGTATCTGCTCGTTGAGTAAATCGATAGCCTGAGGCTTGTTATCCTCGACGGCTATTACAACTCTCTTGAAGCCGAGATATTTCTTGAGCGTTACAGCACCTTTGATAACGTTTATGCTGTTTTCCATACATTCGCGGTAGTCAACCGTAATGTACGGCTCACATTCAGCGGCATTGATAATCAGTGTATCAATATTTTCGTTGGGCATAAGTGCAAGCTTGACGTGAGCAGGGAAACCTGCACCGCCGAGACCTACAAGACCCGATGCACGTACAGCTTTGATAAGGTCCTGCGCGTTTTCGACTTTCGGAGGTGTGATATCCTCATACGGTGTCATTTCGCCGTCGGATTCGATTGTGACAGCTTTTGCGATAGAGCCGTTTGCGAGCTTGACTTCACCGATTGCAGTAACCTTACCCGATACGGATGAGTGTATGGGGGCACTTACAAACTTGTCGGTGTCGGCAATAACCTGGCCAACCTTGACTTCGTCGCCGATTTTGACCAGCGGCTCACACGGTGCACCGATGTGCTGCTGCATCGGCAATACAACTTTTTCGGGAGGAGGCATACGGACGATTTTGAAATCCTGAGTGTTTTTGCTGTGCGAAACACTTACGCCGCCTCTGCCTTTAACGACGGCTGAAAGCACGCCGCTTGCGGAGTATCCTTTCATAATATCATCTCCTGTTAATTTGTTTCCGTTGTGGATTTTGGGGTGGAAACAAAATATTTACTTATCTTTATTAATAGCGGTCTGACTGCTTTGAAAATACAGCCCGTTACTATACCTGTGCATACGCCGAAAATCAGAAGTGCAGGGGCGTAGCCTGTTATCGTTACCGTGTCGGTAATAACCGCGGCGGCAATAAGCTGACCGAGGTTGTGTGCCAGCGCACAGCAAACTCCTGCGCCGACAAGACCGAGTCGGTTTTTCTTTGAAACCCTGAAGATGAGCAACATGGCGACAAGACTCATAAGTCCGCCGCAAAGGCTCATAAAAAACGCCGTAATTCCGCGTGTAATGCCTGCGAAAGCAGACTTTATCAGCACGATGAAAAAGGCATCGGATATACTGAGCGTTGATATCGCAAACATTGTTACGATGTTTGAAAGACCCGGCTTTGCACCCGGAGGCAAAAACGGAAAGGCAGGTAAAAGCGACTCAAGCCACGACAGCGCAAGTGCCTCGGCACCGAGTATACCTGCAAGTGCCACCCTGCGTGCAGGGCTTCTTTTATCAGTAAACGAGGGCATCTATTTCTTTTTCTCCTCCGTTTTCTATGGTTACAACTGCCTTTGCAGGCAGGCAGGCGGCTGTGTCGCCCCTGTGCTTCAACTTGCCTGAGCCGACACAAAGCTTGTCGTTGCAATCAGCCTGCTTGAATGATATGCAGCCCTTTTCTACAAGCAGTGTTGCCTTGGGTGAGCATGGCAGGGGAAGCTCGTAGCTTTCGCCGACCTTTTCGAGCTCTATAATCTTATATATCTCTCCGTCAATATAAACCGTTGCGGTTGCACTGTCGGTTGTACGCTTTGAATAAAGGCTTACGCCTATGCCTCCGAGCAGTAAAACGGCAATCAGTATTATATCGAGTGGCTTGATGAGCTTTTTCATTTGAGTTCACCGAGTTTATAATTGTTGTTTGATATTGTGAGCTTGGCGTTGTCGCCGTCACTCAATGTTGAAATAATTTCGTTATTGTTTGTAATGAACACTGCTTCGGCGTTGTATTTCTCAAGTAAAGGCAGACTCTTTTCGATTCCGAGTACGAAGCACGCTGTTGAAAGTGCATCGGATACGCAACCGTCGGCTGAAATAACCGTAACGCTTATCAGACCGCTATCTGCAGGATAACCTGTTGAAGGATCAAAAATATGATGATATATCTTTCCGCTTTCGTCTTCGAAAAATCTTTCGTAGTTACCTGAAGTAGAAACACAGGTGCCTGTTGTCTCTATCACTGCACAGTAATCGGTTGCCTGACCCTGCGGGTCGCGGATACCGAGCTTGAAGGCTTCTTTTGCGTCGGATGAATAGGCAAGCACACTGCCGCCTACTGCGGCTACAATTTCGATATGATTTGTGCCGCAGACTATGTCCGTTATGCTGTCGCAGGCGTAGCCTTTGCCTACAGCGCCCATATCGAGCTTTACGCCTTCAGGCAGATAAACGGTGTTGCCGTTGATGCTCCAGCTTTTTGCGTCTTTGAGCACGCTGTCGATTTCTGCCTGTGTCGGTACTTTGGGTTTTTCGGTGTTGACTCCCCACAAATCGGAAAGTGCACCGAGACCTATGCAGAATGCACCGCCGGTATCGGTTTCAATTTGTTTGAGCTTGGTGAGTAGTGCTGCCAGCTCATCGCTCACCTGAGTCTGACCGTTGTTGAGTGCATAAAGCTCGGACGAAGTATTTGTCCTTGAAAGCAGAGCGGAGTCAAGACGCATTATTTCGTCTTTGATTTCTTTGGCGGTCTTTTCGGATTTCAGACCGGTAACGTTGAGGCTGACGGTTGTGTTCATCGAAATGAAGACTTCATTTGTCTCTTTCGAAAAAAGGAAATCTGCACCGATGATAACCGCAAGCACCACAGCACACACAGCAACCGCGATAGCTATAAGCTTTTTCTTCATCAGGCGCATACCTCCAATCTACTACTTTATCAATGTAGTATTATATAATAAAATAATATATAAATCAAGAGTAAATTATAGTTATTTCTGTATAAAATTGATAAAAGCACTCTTGTTTTTTATCTTTTGTTTTGTTAGAATTAAAATCGTTATATAACCGAAAGGGGATTAAATATGGCTTACGATTTTTATATGCCTGCACGTGTTGTCGGCGGCGAAGGTGTTGTGCTCGCACAGTCCGCTTTGCTCAGCCGTTTGGGCAAGAAATGTGTAATAGTTACGGGCGGTACGGGTGCAGTGAAAAGCGGCGCTCTTGCCGATTTGCAAACGGCACTCGATAAAGAAAATATTGAATATAAAATCTACAACAAAATAGGCGAAAATCCGCTTGTTACCTCCTGCCGTGAGGCAGGTCTTATTGCGGCGGAGTTCGATGCGGATTTCCTTGCAGGTATCGGTGGCGGTTCTGCTCTCGATGCTGTAAAAGCGGCGGCTGTTTTTGCCGCGAATCCGTACCTTGAATCGGAAGAAGTTTATGCTATGAATTACAAAAACGCTCCTCTTCCGACAGTTGGTATAGGCACTACTTCAGGCACAGGAAGTGAGATTTCCGCTGTCAGTGTCCTGACCGACACCAGGGGCATAAAACGCAGTATCAAGGGCGATTTCGGCTACTTTGACCTTGTCTTTGCCGATTGGCGTTACACATCATCCTGCCCGATAAGTGTTACTGTTTCGACGGCACTCGATGCGTTTATGCACGCTGCAGAAGGCTGGCTCGGCCCGAAGTGTAATGAGCCTGCGACAGCTTTTGCCGCAGAGTGTCTGCCGAAGATTTACGGCTACCTCAAAAAGTTCCTTGCTGACGGTGAACTTCCCGATGATGAAGGCAGGCGAGTGCTCTATCACGCATCACTCAGTGCAGGATTTACGCTCAATTACTGCGGCACACTGTTTCCGCATCCTGTAGGATATATTCTTACCGAGCACTACGGTATACCTCACGGCAGAGCTTGTGCGGCATTTTTCGACAGGCTGATGGAGAAAGCGGATATATATGCAGCTGAGCGTGCACAGTCGCTTGTTTCATTGCTTGGCGACAGCAAAGAGAATATTATATATACGCTTAAGACTCTTGCCGATTGCTCCGGTATAGTGATAAGCGAAGAGCGTGCGGCTGAGCTTATAAAACGCTGGAGTTCAATACCGAAGAATTTTGAGTGTACTCCCGGCGGCTATACTCCGCAGGAGGCGGCTGAGGCATTGGTTTTACTGTCAAAATAGGGGCAGAATATCAAAAAAATCTCTGCCGTTTTTTGTTAATTTGTGCTAAGTTACAAAAGTTGGAAAAACGCTTGCATATCGACAAAAAAACGGATAGAATAACAAAGGTATAAAAATCCAAAATTAAAACTTTTTCGGAGGTATGTAAAATGTCAGTTAAAGTTGCTATTAACGGTTTCGGTCGTATCGGCCGTCTCGCATTCCGCCAGATGTTCGGCGCAGAAGGTTATGATGTTGTTGCTATCAACGACCTCACAAAGCCCTCAATGCTCGCTACTCTTCTCAAGTACGACACAGCTCAGGGCGGTTACTGCGGCTACATCGGTGAGAACGCTCACACAGTTTCTGCTGATGATGAAGCAGGTACTCTCACAGTAGACGGCAAGACTCTTAAGATTTATGCTATGGCTAACGCAGCAGAGCTCCCCTGGGGCGAGATCGGCGTTGACGTTGTTCTCGAGTGCACAGGTTTCTACTGCTCCAAGGCAAAGGCACAGGCTCACATCGATGCAGGTGCTAAGAAGGTTGTTATCTCTGCTCCCGCAGGCAATGATCTTCCCACAATCGTTTACAGCGTAAACGAGAACACACTCACAGCTGAGGACACAATCATCTCCGCTGCTTCCTGCACAACAAACTGCCTTGCTCCCATGGCAAAGGCTCTCAACGATTATGCAGCTATCCAGAGCGGTATTATGACAACTGTTCACGCTTACACAGGCGATCAGATGATCCTCGACGGTCCCCACAGAAAGGGCGACTTCCGCCGTGCACGTGCAGGCGCTGCAAACATCGTTCCCAACTCAACAGGTGCTGCAAAGGCTATCGGCCTTGTTATCCCCGAGCTCAACGGCAAGCTTATCGGTTCCGCACAGCGTGTTCCCACACCCACAGGTTCAACAACTCTTCTTGTTGCTGTTGTTAAGGGTAAGGATGTTACAGTTGACGGTATCAACGCTGCTATGAAGGCTGCTGCTAACGATTCCTTCGGTTACAACGACGAGCAGATCGTTTCTTCCGACGTTATCGGTATGCGTTACGGCTCACTCTTCGATGCAACACAGACAATGGTTGCTAAGATTGATGACGACACATATCAGGTACAGGTTGTTTCTTGGTACGACAACGAGAACTCCTACACAAGCCAGATGGTTCGTACAATCAAGTACTTCGCAGAGCTCGCATAAGCCTAAAACTGCGAATAAAGCTGTAAGAACACACAAGGCATCGACTGAAAGGTCGATGCCTTTTTGTTTGTTGACTTTGCGACCACTTGCGGTATCTGCATACAGCTTCGGGTCGCAAAATCAACATCTTACAAGCTTTATTGCAGTTTTAAAGACCTGAGAATAAAGCTGTAAGAACATTCAAGTGCATCGACTGAAAGGTCGATTCCTTTTTGTTTGTTGACTTTGCGACCACTCGCGGTATCTGCATACAGCTTCGGGGCAAATAACGCGACATCTTGCACGATTTATTGCAGTTTTAAAGACCTTTGGATAAATCGGCAAGAACATTCAAGTGCATCGACCTTACGGTCGGTGCACTTTTTCGTTTCCTGTGTTGAAAACCTCCTTTTGAAAGGAGGTGGAATTGCGAAGCAATGACGGAGGATTGAAAATAATTAAAATTAACTTTATATTGAAATGTCAAAAATAAAATGTTATTATAAGCACATAATTATGTTTTGTGAGGTATGGCGATGAATAAAAAGGCAATCAAAAGCATAATAGCCTTTATCAAAATGCTCAAGGCACCGGCACAGATGATACCGTATATCGTCTCGCTGATTATCACTTTTATACGTCGTCAGACTGAGGGCGATAAAGCGGCGCTTGTTAATTTAGGGCAGCAGGGCTTTATCTGCCGTAAGAGTCTTGATATTACAGGTGGTTGCGGTTCGCCTGCTGTTGCTGCACGTGTCGGCGGCGGTGTTGATGTTGTTTTTGCCTGCAGCCGTACTGTTGACGGTGCGGTTATATATTCGCTTTGCCATTGTCGCAGCGATAACCCTCTTGCGATTTCGTCGGAGGATCGCCGCTTTATTTTCAATTCACCTATGCAGATTGGCAATGTCACAGCAACCTCAACGCCTTACGGCGTGCTTATCAGCTGGCGTACAAAGCTTGCTTCAAAGCTTCACGTACCTTCCCGTAACGAAAGCGCTGTTACGCAGAGCCTTAAAGCAAAAAATGCAGAACTTTTTGCCGCACTATCCGCCGAAGAAAAAGAAGGCGGCACATATTATGCCTTCCTTCCTGACAGTGAAAATGATGAATTAAAGTATAAAAAAGCACCCTGCGAGTTTACTCAGGGCGCGATTATGCTCTCGGATAACGAGCTTTTGTGGATGGGAACTCAAAACGGTGCTGCTGTTGCATACAAGAGCTCTGACAAGTGCAACACCTTTACAAAAATCGGCAGTGTGCCCGCTATTCCCGGCGGCAGACTTGTGTCGCAGGTAAGTTGTGCGAAAATCAAAAACGGCAGACTTGTTTGCATATTCTCTTCAATGGGTGAGTTGTTTATTTCTTATTCCGATGATATGGGTGCACGCTGGAGCTTGCCGCATATGCTCAACGTGAAGGGTACATCGCCCAACATCTGTATGCGTGCCGACGGCATAATGGCTCTCACTTATGTGCAGCCCGATAAAAAGGTTTCAATCCGCAGTATGTTAAGCCTTGACGGACAGTACAATTGGCTTGAGGAGCGCGCTCTGGTCATTTCTGCGGCAGAAAATTGCCGCAGACCTTATACTGTTGAGCTTGACGGTAAGTTTTATACCGTAAGCCGTCAGCGTTTTGCAGGCGAGAAAGAATCGAGCATTGTTTTCACTCTCTGGACTCCTCATCCTGATGATGAAAAAGCTATAGAAGAGAAAACAGAACCTGCAAAAAAGAAAGCGAAGAAGAAAAATGGAAAGTAAAAATATACTGCTGACCGGTACGGCAGGATTTATAGGATTTCACCTTGCAAAACGGTTGCTTGCGCTTGGCTGTAAAGTAACAGGGCTTGACAACTTGAACGACTACTACGATGTAAGTCTGAAAGAATCAAGGCTTGCCGAGCTTGAAAATTACGATAATTTTTCATTCATAAAAGCCGATATTTCCGATAAAGCGGCTGTTGATAAGGCTTTTGCCGATGTCAGACCCGATGTTGTCGTCAACCTTGCCGCTCAGGCAGGTGTGCGTTACAGTATCGAAAATCCGCAGGCTTATATCGACAGTAACGTTACGGGCTTTTTCAATATTCTTGAGGCTTGCCGTGCAAACACGATAGAGCATCTTGTCTATGCTTCGTCAAGCTCGGTTTACGGCAACAGCGACAAAGTGCCGTTTTCCGTTGACGATAGAGTTGATAACCCGATAAGCCTTTATGCCGCTACCAAAA
Source organism: Acutalibacteraceae bacterium (assembly GCA_045631965.1). Taxonomy (GTDB): domain Bacteria; phylum Bacillota; class Clostridia; order Oscillospirales; family Acutalibacteraceae; genus UBA8612. Next base: position 32,560 of record JAZQVR010000051.1, on the reverse strand, counting down.
AGACCAACGAGCTTATGGCTTATACTTACAGCCATCTGTTTGATATACCTTGTACGGGTCTTCGTTTCTTTACGGTTTACGGCCCTTACGGCAGACCTGATATGGCTGCTTTCGGTTTTACCCGCAAAATTCTTGCAGGCGAGCCGATAACGCTGTTTAATTACGGTGAGCTTGAGCGTGATTTCACTTATATCGACGATATTGTTGAGGGCGTTGTGCGTATCATTCCGTCACCGCCCGAAAAGCAAAACGATGCAAGAGCAAAGGTTTACAATATCGGCAATAACAATCCCGTACCGCTCAAGGAGTTTGTTGCCGCAATTGAAGAGGCGATAGGTGAGAAAGCGAAAATCGAGTACCTGCCTATGCAGCCCGGTGACGTTTACCGTACCTATGCCGATATATCCGCTCTGCAGAATGATTTCGGCTTCGCCCCCCAAACCGATATCCGTACGGGTATGAAAAAATTTGTCGAGTGGTATAAAGAGTATTATAAGTAAAATAAAATCCCAATGTCAGAAATACTTTTACTGACATTGGGATTTTTGTTGTTATTGTAATTTAAAACCAAAAGAAACCGAGCAAAATAATTCTTATTATCCACTGCCACCAGGAGTAGTAAACTTCAACATCAAACTGTACGCTGTATTCTTCGTACGTTACGGTGACGGTTTGTACCCCTTTCACATTACTGTCAAAGCCGCTTACCGTCATAAGCGATGTGTCATCAATGACTTTTACCGTACCGTCGGGCTCTGTGATTGTAATTTCAATTCCGCTTAAATCCAATGCCGAAAACTTATATATATACTTTGTTTTGTCGGGCAGCTTGGTTATTTCAGCAGATGCAGCAGGCAGAAGAATTTCAAATTCGCTGAATCGGCTTACTTCAAAAATCATACAGCCGTTTTCAACCTTTAACGTTGAGTCTGCGGTCGAGAGCTTTTCTCTGCCTCCGTCAGTGAAATGATGATAAATTACAACGTCGGTTCTGTCTTTATATCCGTCGGGAAGAGGCATTTTAACCTTGACGGTAAAGCCGTCGTTTGGCTGAACTACTGTACCGTTTTTGCCTGTAGTTTTAATATTGAATACTCCTATTTGTCTGTAGGTGTCGCCGTCTACCATATAAATTCCGCCGGGTTCTCTGCCGCTTGTTATTTCGCTTACTTCGAGCGTTACATCTTCGCTGAAGCAATCCTGCGAGTATGTTGCGGTTACACCGTAAGCCGTTGAAGCAGATACCTTATATTCACGGGTGATAGTTGCGGTACAGCCTTCATTTTGGCAAACTGCTGTTTCACCAAGACCGTTTTCGTCAGGCACAAAGTCATTGAAATTGTGCCCTTTTGCCGGATGTTCAGTATCTTCGACAGAGTTTGTTGTTCCGCAACCGTTGGCGATACAAACGGCGGTTTTCGTGCCGTTATTTTCACAATCCGCATCGTTGTTGTATATATATTCTCCCCATTCGTGCTTATGATTTCTGATATTGGTTTCACCGCAGGAGCATTCTGCGGTCTCAGTGCTTTTATCCGGGTTTACAATATAATCTTCAAAGCAGTGCTCGTGCAGTTGGGTATTTGTATATCTGCAACCACCAAAAACACATTCTGCTGTTAATTCAGTATCTGAAGTGAGCTTATATTCGCCCCATATATGTTCTGTATGGAATCTTCTCAGCTGAGCAAAACCTTTGTTTGTATTATCACCGTCGCCGATAAATTTTTCTGAGCCGTCTGAATAACGCATTTTTAAAGTAGCTTCACTGAATGCTGATATGCCGAGATCTTTGCCCTCCCATACCGCATAATTATAACCGTCGTCATATAGCGAATCCCGATACATATCGTACATAAGGTCGATAATACCGTCCGAGTCTGCTTCAGATACGTCGTTACCTACAAAAAAGCAACCGTTCATTGCAAAGATGTTTGATGTGTTATAAGAGCCGCAGAATTTCCCGCTGTAGCTTGCGGTTACCGTACCTGCCGTATAGCAATAGTTTATTGTGTTGTCTTCGTCAATAGGGTATATCCCGCCTGCAAATCCGCCGGCGTAGTTGTTACCCGCAATATTACCTGTGTTGTAGCAATATGATATTCGGCATTTATCAATATATCCTATAAGACCGCCGGTTGTTTTGCCGCCGGCAATATCACCTTGGTTACAACATTCTTCAATCGTACAGTTCGAAGCTTTTCCTATAACGCCTCCGATACAGCTGTTTGCAGAGCCTTCAACTGTTGAAAGATTTCTGCAACCGATGATTTCACAGGTTTCGGCATAGCCTATTACTCCGCCTGTATATGTGCTGTTGGCTGTTACCGAGCATTCGATACTGCAGTTTTCAATTTTTGAATTTATTGCTTTTGCACACAAAACAGCTGTTGCTTCACTTGCTTCGCTGTTACCGGATATGTTTTTACCTGAAATATTAATATTACGGATTTCTGCACCGTCACATAGAGCAAAAATCCCCGTGAGATTAGCTTGCTCAGTGTTAATTTCAACGTTGGTTAAGGAATGTCCCAAGCCGTCGAATGCACCGCAGAAGGTTTCAATAGGCTGCATTTTGTATCCGTTATCAGAATGGATTTCAATATCGTTTATAAGTGCGAATGAAACGTCGGCTGTATCTTGTGTGCAAATTTCTGTGAAGATTTTCCACTCATCAAGATTACTGATAGTGTAAAGCTTGCCTTTTTCAAAGCTTACGGATTCGGAGAGCGGAACAGCATTTAATCTTAAATGTTGTTCGTCGGGCAAAGTGTTTGTTTCGTTACAGCCTTCTTTGGTACAATGTGCTGTTTTGGTGCCGTCAACGTCGTTAGCGGCATCGTTATTATAAACGTACTCTCCCCATGTGTGATAATGTGATCTTCTTTCTATACCGTCACAAGCATAATATATGCATTGGCGACTTTCAGAGCTACTATACATTTCCCATTCACCGTAATCACAGCTCGGGACGCCTATGCCATCATAGTGAAGTCCGAAAGGAACAGGGAATTCACCGCTTTTACCGGCAAAATATATTCCGAAATAACCCCATTCCATAGGATATTCTTCAAGCTGTGCAAAAATATCAGCGTGTAAAACATCCACAAAATTTGTCGTTTTCATCTCTTCTTCGGTGTAAGCTTTAAAGATGTTTTCTTCATCTTTTTCGCCCATATAATAGCACTGATTAACGCCTGCAGTGTCACCTGTAAAGCTGTGGCAAAAACCGGCATTGTTATTTGTCTCGACAGCTGCGTAACTTATATTCAGTGTTCTCAGAATGTCATAACCGTCATCAAAATAGTAAAGATCTACTGACGAAGCGAACTGACCTGCGGTTTCGTCGGCACAGTTAACTGTACCTATTGCGGCACAATGCTCAAACAAAGTGTCATCACCTGTGATTTTTCCTGCGAATCCACCTGCTGTACTGCTTGCAGTGATATGTGAGTTGCTCATAGTGCCGCTGACTTCACATACAGACATATATCCTGCAAATCCGCCAACTATAGAATTGCCTTTAACATATCCTTCAGCATAACAATCCCTTATCGATGTTCCCAACATTGAACCTGCATATAAGCCGACCTTATCGTCTTCGCATATAACAATACCTTCGACTGAACAATTGCTTATATATCCTGAATTGGAAAAGGTATCTGCAAGAATACCTTTAGATGTTACAAAAGAGTTCTTTATGCTGAGATTAGTTATAGTAGGTTGAAAGTACGTTCCGAAAAGGCTGTTGAGATAAAGGCCGCTTATTGTGTGACCGTCGCCTAAAAATGTGCCTTTGAATCCTTTACTGCTTTTGTTGCCGATTGACTCTAAAACAATAAGGTCTGTACATTCTTCAACAGGTTTGTTGTTATAAAGTGGTTCTCCTGATTCGGAAAGTGAAAATTCACCGCTGTTCACAACAATGTCATTTGTGAGCCAAAAGCTGGCACCCTCGCATTTGTTGCCGTCTTCGTTGACGATTTTTGCAAGTGCTTTTAAATCGTCAACGGTGCTTATGTAGTATTTCTGTCCGCTTTTTATTACCGTGTCTTCGGGCAGGGTGCTTTGCACGGTATCCGTGTCATCATTTGCAAAAGCAGTTGGGACAGAGGTGAAGAGTATCACCAAGCATAATAATAAAGATAATATTTTCTTCATATTAAAGCCTCCTTTTATAGCATTTATGTTTAAAGCAATGCTTCAAAAGTGTAAGTTTTACCTTCTTGGGCGGCAGTGTCAATGCCGTCGCCGTAAATACCTGCCATAGCCTCATAGCCGTTTCGACTGACCAAAGTGATAAGATAGTCCCACGTGAGTGCAGTGCCTGCATCAACATTAAGTGTTAAGGTGTCGACAACATTATCTTCATAATCCAAAACATTAATAATAAGTGTTGCGGGTGCCTGCATAGCTTTTTCTGTTGTTGCAGGTTGGCTTTCGGTGGTTTGCTTTTCGGTTGTGGTTACAGCCGTAGTCGGCGGTTTTGTTGTAGTGGTTGTAGTTTTTGTTGTTGTCGGTGACGTTGTTGTGGCTGCAGTTGTTACAGGTTTGGTTGTCGAGTAGGGATTTTCAGTGGTTGGTGCCGATGTTGATGCAATAGAATGTGCAGGAGTTTTTGTTGGGTTTGTGCTGATTTGTGTGCTCAAATCAGTAGCGGCAATCGCAGGGATTTGTGTATGCGAGAAAGTTGTTCCTTCGGTGAACGGTAATTCGGAATAGCTTGTATTATCGGCATTTATGGGGGCGGTGGTTACGTATTCGGTGTATACGTTGGCAGGTTTGTTTTGTTGTACCGCGTTTTTTATAACGGTTACTGTGCCGACGGTTGAACCGCCGACAATTGTTACAGCTACAGTGCCTGCAACAATTTTTTGTACGACCGACATTGTTGCGACCTTTGCGGCAACTCCTGTACTTGTTGCCGCAACAGAGCTGCTCGCAATTGATATTGAATTACCTATAGATGTCAAAACAGCCGCCGAGGTAGTGCTTGCCGAAAAAGCGGCGCATACAGTGAGAGAAGACCTGTTCAGAGCCCAGACAACAATTCCTATAGGTGCGGCAGTATAGAGGGCGGCTTTGCCGAGCTTTTCAAAGCTTGACTTAATATCTTTTCTGGCGCTGAAAAGTCTGTGCTTAACCGTACCGATGGGAACGTTGAGGATTTCGGCAATTTCGTTTACATTCATCTGTGCATAATATTTCATAATTACGCAAGCACGTTTTTCTGCGGTGAGTTCATCAATAGCTGTCATAACCTGTGTGCAAAGTTCATCTTTGTCAACTTTTTCTTCGGGGTAAAATTCCGGGCTTTCTTCGAGAGCATAATCATATTCCTCGTTGTCAATGCTTTCAAAAAACACTTTATTTTTCCTCCTGAGCAGGTCCTTGCTTTTATTAATTGCAATCTGATAAAACCAGCTTGTAAAATTTCGGTCAGGATCTATTTCGTCGATTTTCTCAAGCATTTTTATGTAGCTTTCCTGCAAGATGTCTTCTGCATCCTGCTCGTTTTGTACGATTTTTAATATGAAAAAATATGTTTGTCCACTTGTAAACTTGTATAGCTCATTAAAGGCTTTTTTATCGCCTTTTTTTATTTTTCTAATCAGCTTTTTTATTCTTTCATTTTGTTGCACAACAAGTCACCGCAATTCAGAAATATTGATATTAATATTATAATAACACTTTTATAACGAAAATAAAACAGTTTATCAGATTGGTTTTCAATAGTTATACTTTTTAAAACAGTAATGAATATGGTTTTGAAAGGAATATTTCCGCCACAGCTTCGTTAAAAATCCTTGCAATAGCCTCGTATTCCTTCAGATTTTTGCCTTGCTGTGACAAAAATCTTCTCTTTCAAAACTGCTTTGCATTTCAGACATATTGGATTACTGTTTCAAAAAGTATACGTTTTAGAATGAAAATTGGTTTGATGTTTCAGGTAAAAAATAAAATATCCTGCTTCCTTTTAAGAAAACAGGATATTTTCAAACTTACTTTTCTATTGCGGCGGGTGCGGCAAATGCGTCGCGGATTTTCTTGAAGTTTTCTTCAGTGAATTTCATTGAACGGTCGTAGTAGTAGATACCGTTCTGCTCCTGCTCGATATTTGTGAGCTGAGTGTAGCAGTATGCACAGCACTGGTCGCAGTCGAGGATTGCCTTTGTAAGGCCGCAGATACGCTCGACGGCTTCTTCTTCCGTCTTGGGAGTCTGACCGTAGCCCCAGCCTGCTTCGCCCGGTGCCCACCATGTGCCGCCGTACTCGCTGACGAAGTAGGGCTGGCCGCCGTAGCTCTGGCGGTGCGGATGCGGCTCGTGTACCTTGCCTGCGGCAAGATCGTTTTCTGCCATCATAGCTGTAAACTTCTCAACATCCTGCTCATACTCGTGGATATCGTAAATATCAGTTAAAACGTGGTAGTTACCGCTTGTGTCGATGCAGGGACGTGTGTTGTCGGCAGCCTTTGTGATGAGGTAAATGTTCTTGAGCACATCGTCATACTGCTGACGGCCGAACATATCCCATGTTTCGTTGAAGGGACACCAACCTACAATTGCAGGATGGCTGTAGTCACGGTCGATTTCTTCAAGCCACTGCGGAGCAAACTGTGCAAGTGAATAGGGCTCGGTATGGTTTGTACCCCAGTTTGCATACTCGCCCCATACGATGTAGCCGAGACGGTCGCAATGATAGAGGAATCTCTGCTCAAATACCTTCTGGTGAAGTCTTGCACCGTTGAAGCCTGCAGCAAGTGAAAGCTCGATATCCTTGACAAGTGCTTCGTCAGTAGGTGCTGTGTAGATACCGTCAGGGTAGAAGCCCTGGTCAAGTACAAGACGCTGGAATACAATCTTGCCGTTGATGCAGATTGCGTTTTTGTTGAGTGATACTGTACGGAGTCCGAAGTAACCCTTTGCGGTATCGATTATTTCGCCGCCCTTTACAAGCTCATACTTGATATCGTAAAGTCTGCCGTTGCCGACTTCCCAAAGGTGAGCTTCGTTGAGAGCCATTGAAACGTTGACGGTGTTGCACATAACGTCTGCAACTGCTGTGCCGACCTCTTCACCGTCGTAATATGCTGTGAGCTGAAGCTCTGTATCTGTAATATCACCGACAAGAGAAATATCGCAGTTGATGATACCGGAAAGGTCAGCTGTTCTGATTTTTGAGTTTGAGATATATGTATCGGCAACCTGCTCAATCCATACTGTCTGCCAGATGCCGGTTGTTCTTGTGTAGTCGCAGGCGTGTGAGTAAAACTCCTCGCTCTGCTTACCTCTGGGCTGTGTGCCCGGAAGCAGACGGTCGACAGCGTTTACAACAACTGTATTTTCGCCGTCAACTACAGCTTTTGTAATATCAATTACGAATCCTGTGTAACCGCCGATGTGGGCGGGAAACTCAACACCGTTTACCCAAACTGTTGTCTCGTAGTCGCAAGCCTCAAAGTGAAGCAGAGTTCTGCCTTCACCTTTTGTGATGTCAAACTTACGTCTGTACCATACGCTGTTCATAAAGTCTTTGTAGCAGATGCCTGAAAGCTCGCTTTCGGGGCAGAAGGGTACAATTATCTTCTTTGTGTACTCTGCATAGGCTTCGTACATTTTGCGTGCCTTGCCGCTTACGCCGAAATCAAATTCAAACTCCCATTCGCCGTTGAGGTTGATATAACTCTCGCGGACAAACTGAGGACGCGGATATTCTGAACGGGGGATGTTATTCATAGCTTTAATTCTCCTGATTTATTTTTTTGTTTTAGCAGCAAGCAGGCTGTTTTTCTCTTCCCAAAGTGCCTGAGAGAGGTCAACGTAGTACTTGTGCGGATTCTCAAATCGCTTTACTTCATCCCAAAGTGTATCAACCTGCTGCTTGCAGAAGGCTTGAGTTTCTTTGAGGTTGGGGCAGGTGTAAATGCTCTTGCCGTTTTCAAAAATCTTTACACGCAGACGCTTTGCTGTGTAATTTGTAACGGTTTTACGCTTCCATGTGTATACGGGGTCGAACAGCTCGTACGGCTGTGAGTCATCAATAACTTCTCCGTCGAGTGTTATGACATCGGCAAGTGCTTTGCCTGTTTCGTTGTCGTAAAGTCGCCACAAATCCTTGAAGCAAGGTGTAGTGATTTTTTCAACGTTTTCGCTGATTTTGATTTTGGGTATAAACTTGCCGTCACGCTCGATTGCAACGAGCTTGTAAACGCCGCCGAAAACAGGAGCTGATGAAGCTGTGATAAGTCGCTCGCCTACACCGAAGGAGTCGACTTTTGCTCCCTGAATGAGCATATCGCGTATAATGTTTTCGTCAAGTGAGTTTGATGCAACAATAGCACAGTCTTCAAAACCTGCTTCGTCGAGCATCTTACGCATTTTCTTTGAGAGGTAAGTGATATCGCCGCTGTCGATTCGTACACCCTTGGGACGGAAGCCTCTGGGAAGAACTTCACGTCTGAAAGCTTCAATTGCATTGGGGATACCGCTCTCAAGTACATTGTATGTATCGATAAGAAGTGTACAGTTGTCGGGGTATTCACGTGCATAAGCACAAAAAGCCTCGAGCTCCGTATCAAACATCTGAACCCAGCTGTGAGCCATTGTACCGAGTGCGGGAATATCGAAATCACGCTCGCTCATTGCACAGGCAGTACCTACGCAGCCGCCGATATATGCAGCTCTTGCACCGTAAATTGCACCGTCAAAGCCTTGCGCACGGCGTGAACCGAACTCCATAACGGCTCGTCCGTCAGCTGCACGGACAATGCGGTTTGCCTTTGTTGCAATAAGGCTCTGGTGGTTGATGCAGAGCAGTACCATTGTTTCAATAAGCTGTGCCTCAATAACAGGACCTTTTACCGTAATTATCGGCTCACCGGGGAATATGGGTGTACCTTCGGGTACTGCCCAAACATCGCAGGTGAATTTGAAGTTTTTGAGGTAATCAAGAAATTTCTCATCAAAACCTTTTCTGCGAAGCATTTCGATATCGTTATCGTTGAACACAAGGGAGTCAAGATACTCAATAAGCTGCTGTACGCCTGCCATAATGGCAAAGCCGCCACCGTCCGGCACACGGCGGAAAAACATATCAAATACAGCTTCGGTGTTACCCATATCGTTGTTGAAGTAACCCTTGGCCATAGTCAATTCGTAAAAGTCCATAAGCGCAGTAAGGTTTCTGCCGCGCTCACCGTCACGTTTGAATGTCATTTTATACACCCCATAACTACAGATATGTTTTGGATATAAATTAAACCGATTTTAAATATTATAACATAAATATATAAATTTACAACTGTTTTATCGATAATACAAGACGTATATTAGTTTTGCTTTTTTGAAAAACCATTGTACTTGCAGTACAAAAGTTTAGTCTTAAAATCAATTGACTTTTGCAGTAAGAGTGATATAATTATGCTTAACGAATAAGCGCACAACAAGTCGGATAATATTTTCTTGCTTTTTTATACGGTTTGTAATATCGAGAGGAGATTTATAATAATGAGAATCAGAAAGCAGTCGCTTGGCGACAGAAACATTGTAGGTGCAAGAATTGAGCAACGTCGTAAGGCTATCGGCCTCAAGCAGAAGGATCTGCTTACACAGCTCCAGATAAACGGTGTCGACCTCAATGCTTCAGGTCTTTCCAAGCTCGAGGGTCAGCTTCGTTATGTAACCGATTTTGAGCTTGTTGCTATTGCAAAGGTTCTTGGCGTCAGCATCAACTGGCTTTGTGGTCTTGAGGAAGAATAATCACATACCCAGAATCTAAAATAAGAGGTAATGCGGATTTTTCCGTATTACCTCTCTTTTTATGCTGTTATAATGGGTTGCAGCTGTTCATTCTTGAGTGCAGATTCTATAGCTGCCTGAGTCAATGAAAAATCGGCAACTACAGAACGTGGCTTTGCAGTGCAGTTATCCTGCCGCATAGGCAGGAAATATATATTTTTATAATTGAGCAGATTGCCGATGTTTTTGGCAGAGTTGCCGAGCGCATCGTTTGTTGATACTGCAAGCAAAACGGGTCGAGCGTTGCGTATGTGTGATTTACAAGCCATTGTTACGGCTGTGTCGGTTATTCCGCAGGCGAGCTTTGCGAGTGTGTTGCCTGTGCAAGGCTCTACGAGCAGAATGTCAAACATTTTTTTCGGGCCAATCGGCTCGGCATCTGCTACAGTGTGGATGATGCTTTTTTGACAGATTTCTTCAATCCGTCTGTTTATATCTTCCGCCTTGCCGAATCGTGTATTTGTTGTGTAAGCCGTCTGCGACATAATAGGTGTTATTGATGCTCCGCTTGCCGTAAGCTTTGCCATTTGTTCAATTGCTTTGTCAAAAGTACAGAATGAGCCGCACATTGCAAAGCCGATTTTAAGGTTATCCATTCAGGCTCACCTCACCGTTTTCAATGCTGAGAATTGTCTTGGCTATTGCTTCGCCTGCACTGCGAGGCGATATTCTGCCGGGCAGAGAAGGTGCTTTTTTTGCTCTTATTCCGTGCCGTTCTGCAGCTTTGAAATCAACTCCGTAGGGTGCCGAAGCAATTTCGAGCACAAAGCAGTCTTTTTTCAGCTTCGATATAACTTTTTCATCTATCACAAGTGCAGGTACAGTGTTTACAACGAAGTCAAATTCGCTTGCAATTTCCTCTAAACTGTAAAGCGGTATTGCTTTACAATTATGCGCTTGAGCGGCTGCGCGGTCTCTTTCGGAGCGTGCCGCAACTACTACTTCACTGCCAAGCGAATACAGTAGCCTGCAGATTGCCGAAGATGCCTTTCCGTAGCCTGTTACAAGGGCTTTGGAGCTTTGCAAATTGATTTTGCTGTTGCCGATAAGTTCGTAAATTGCACCCTCTGCAGTTGGTATCGAGTTGGATATTGCAAGTGCTTCCGATTTGTAATAATCGTAAAGCGTTACACCTTTACGCGTTATACGCTGTGAAATATCGGAATCGACCATTCCTGCCATCAGAACTTTGCCTTGGTCGAGTAAAAAAATCAGCTCTTCCAAGGTTATAAGTCCGTTTTTCGGGTCGGAATTTATGTGTTTTCCGTCGCGGGTCATCGGCAAAGGCAATACAAGTACATCAGCTTGCGAAATTGACTTTTTCAGCTCATCATAAGTATAAGCAAATGCTGTTTTGTTGCCGCAGGGTTTTATATATTCAGCGGCGAATATCTGACGCTCATCACCGCCGACAAAAAGATAGTTTTTCATTTCACCGCCTCCGTTTTTGTCGAAAAATATTATATAAAATAAATTGCCCTAAACCATTATATGTGTTATAATAATTAGTTGTGAAACTGATATTACCGCGAGGTGACTGATTTGAAGACAATAGACCAACTTTTGAAAGAGATAAAGCGAGTTCATTTTATAGGTATCGGCGGCAGCGGTATGTGTCCTCTTGCCGAAATTCTTCACGCCGAGGGCTATGAGATATCCGGCTCCGACGTTAATGAAAGTGAAACCTTAGCCAGAGTGCGCGCACTCGGAATCCCTGTTTCGATGCCGCAGAAGGCAGAGAATATCGAGGGTGCCGAGATGATAGTCTATACGGCGGCGCTTCTGCCCGATAATCCCGAGCTGTGTGCGGCAAAGGCATCGGGTATTCCGACCTTTGAACGCTCAAAGCTTTTCGGTGCAATTACAAAAATGTATGATAACGCAGTTTGTGTCTGCGGTACACACGGTAAAACTACTGTAACCTCAATGCTTACCCATATTATGATTAAAACAGGCCTTGACCCAAGTGCCGTTATAGGCGGCAGACTTCCGCTTACCGGTTCGAACGGCAGAGTAGGTGAGACTGAAAACATAGTATGCGAGGCTTGTGAATTTGTTGATACATTCCTCGACCTTTCGCCTGATGTTGCAGTAATTCTCAATATCGACGAAGACCATATGGATTATTTCAAGACTATGGATAATCTTATTGCTTCGTTTACAAAGTTCTGCAACCTTACCACACGTACGCTTATAATCAATAAATCCGACCCGAATGTTATGAAAGCGGTCGAAAATGCCGATAAGAAGAATATTGTTACATACGGTAATACACCCGACTGTGATTTTTATCCCGAAAATATCAGCTATACCCGCGGTGCGTATGCAAAGTTTGATATCTGCCATGCAGGCAAATTTGTCTGTACGGTACAGCTTGCTGTGCCGGGTGAGCACAATGTGCTCAATACTCTCTCTGCTGTTGCAGCAGCTTGGGTCAGCGGTGTCGCTATCAAGGATTGTGCTGCCGCAGTCGAAAGCTTCGGTGGTGCTGGCAGACGATTTGAGAAAATCGGTGAGTGGAACGGTATCACTCTTGTTGATGACTATGCTCACCATCCCAAGGAGCTTGAGGTTACACTCAAGGCTGCAAAAGAGATGCAGTACAGAAAGGTCTGGGCGGTACATCAGCCGTTTACCTATACCCGTACATCTCTTCTGATGGATGACTTTGCCCGTGTTCTGGCAATTGCAGATGAGGTCGTTATGACCGAAATTATGGGCTCACGCGAAGTCAATACACTCGGCGTCTATACATCACAGCTTGCCGAGAAAATCCCCGGCAGTGTGTGGTTTAATACATTTGATGAGGTTGCAAAGTATGTAGTTGATAATGCTCAGAGCGGTGACCTTGTAATAACTCTCGGCTGCGGCGATATATACAAAGCAGGCAAAATAATGATTAAGCTTTGGGAAGCGAAATAAGAAAGGAAATAAAAAGAATTGATTCAGGCAATTAATGTTACACTTCAATACGGCGGCAGAACTCTTTTTCAGGGTGCTGACCTTACTTTTACACGCGGCAACTGTTACGGCATTATCGGTGCCAACGGTGCAGGTAAATCCACATTTCTCAAAATTCTCTCGGGTGAAATCGAGCCCAATAAGGGTGAGGTCGTAATAACTCCCGGTGAGCGTCTTTCGATTCTTCGTCAGGACCACTTTGCGTTTGACGATTGCGACGTTATCCGTACTGTGCTCCTCGGTAATCCGAAGCTTGTCGAGATTATCGACGAGAAAGAGGCCCTCTACTGCAAAGAAGAATTTACGGAAGAAGACGGTATGCGTATCAGTGAGCTCGAAGAAACTTTTGCCGAAATGGACGGCTGGAGTGCAGAGAGTGATGCGGAGATTCTTCTCAACGGCCTTGGCGTTACAAACGAGTATCACTACGAGCAGATGAAGAATCTTCCCGGTGATATCAAGGTTAAGGTTCTTCTTGCACAGGCTCTTTTCGGTCAGCCCGATATCCTGCTTATGGACGAGCCTACCAACCACCTTGATGTTGACGCTATCCACTGGCTTGAGGAGTTTCTTATCGACCTGCACAGTACCGTAATCGTCGTATCGCACGACAGACACTTCCTCAATAAGGTCTGTACTCATACTGTTGATATCGACTTCGGCAGAATCACAATGAGCGTAGGTAACTACGATTTCTGGTACGAATATACACAGATGGCTCAGCGTCAGCTCCGTGAGCAGAATAAGAAGGCTGAGGCAAAGATTAAGGAATTGCAGGAGTTTATCGCACGATTCAGTGCCAATGCCTCCAAGTCCAAGCAGGCAACCAGCCGTAAAAAGCTGCTCGATAATATCAATGTTGCGGAAATTCCCGTTTCATCTCGCCGTTTCCCGTTCGTTTCTTTCAAACCTGACAGAGAAGTCGGCAACGAGCTGCTTACCGTCAGCAACATCAGTAAGACTATTGACGGTAAAAAAGTTCTCGACAATGTTTCGTTTACAATTCTTCCGCGCGAGAAGGTTGCTCTTATCGGCAGCGATACTCTTGCCAAGACAACTCTGCTTCAGATTCTTGCAGAGGAGATTGAGCCTGATGAGGGCACAATCAAATGGGGTGTCACAACCTCACGCTCATATTTCCCGAGCGATAACAGCGAGTATTTTGACGGTGTTGAGGACAGCCTTACCGACTGGATTCGTCGCTACTCCGACCTTATATTTGAAACCGATGTAAGAGGCTGGCTTGGCAGAATGATGTTCTCGGGCGAAGAGGCAACCAAGAAGGCGAAGGTGCTTTCAGGTGGTGAGCGTGTGCGCTGTATGCTCTGTAAGATGATGCTCAGCGGTGCAAACGTGCTCCTGCTCGATGAGCCTACCAACCACCTTGACCTTGAGTCAATCGCATCGCTCAACGAAGGCCTTACCAAGTTTACAGAGAGCGTTATCTTTACTTCACACGACCATCAGTTTATCCAGACTATCGCCGACAGACTGATTGACGTTACACCAGGCAGCTTCTTCGATAAGAAAATCACTTATGATGAGTACCTTGAAGAGCTTGCCGCAGAGAAACAAAAATGAAATTTACATAAAAAAGACCGATGAGATTTCTCATCGGTCTTTTTGTTGGTTTATTTAAACTTATTTATCGAGGCTTCTTGTGCAGACTTTGACAGTCTTGAATACATCCTCAAATCTGTTGAGTGCTTCGTCGATAATATCGTCTGTATCAGCAAGAGATGTGTAGAGACGGCTGCCTGCAAGAGTAACGATACCGTGTGCCATGTAAGCTGCACCCATTTCTTCCATTGCAACCTTGCGGCGAAGCATTTCGGGCTTCTTCTTGAGCATGGGAACAACGGAGCCGAGAAGGTTCATTGAGCTGAAGTCGAAGCTCATTGCACCTGTACACTCGAGGTGAACGATTGAGCCCTGGTTGTAAACAACGTAGGGGAGAGAATACTTGTCAACAAGCTGCTGGAGACCTGCTGTAAGTCTGTCGCCTGCAAGACCTGCCTTGACACAAGCATCTGTCTTCTCGATTTCCTGAATTGCGCAGTAGCCTGCGTAGGATGAAAGCGGGTTAGCTGCAAGAGTACCGCCAACGTAAGCCTTCTTCATCATTGTGCCGACACCTGCTGCCATGCTGCTGACGAATTCTTTCTTACCGCCGACACCACCTGCTGACGGATAACCGCCTGCAACAACTTTACCGAAGATTGTGAGGTCCGGAACAACATCGAAGTAGCCCTGAGCACCGCCGAGACCTACGCGGAAGCCTGTAACAACTTCGTCGAAGATGAAGAGACAGCCGTACTTGTCGCAAAGCTCACGAACGCCCTTGTTGTAATCCTTATCAATCGGACGTGTACCGCTTTCGGGACCAACGGGCTCTACGATAACTGCTGCTGTGCCGCCGCGCATCTTGTTGATTTTGAGCATTTTTTCGAGCATATTGAGGTCGTTGGGTCTGACTTCGTCAGTTGTGCTGTAAGCACCGCCGGGGATACCGTGTGATTCAAGGAACTGACGGCTGCCCGGAATCTTAAGACCGTAAACCATCTGATCGGACCAACCGTGGTATGCGCCGCCGACCTTGATGATTCTCTTTGCCTTTGTTGCGTTACGTGCTACACGGATTGCAGCCATAACAGACTCTGTACCTGAGCCGAGCATACGGAACATCTCAACGTTGGGCATATGCTTGTTGATTTCCTTAGCGAGAAGAAGCTCGCCCTCGTGGAAAAGACCTGTTACGGGGCCGCAGGTGTTGAGAAGCTCTAAAACCTTCTCACGAACGGGCTCGTAGTTGGAGCCGAGAATTGTAGGACCGCCTGCCTGGAGGAAGTCAATGTACTGGTTGCCGTCCATATCGTAGAGATATGCACCCTCTGCCTTTGTTACGCAGATGGGGAAGGGATAGTTGAATGCGAGGTTGTGCTGAACGCCGCCGGGAATAAACTTCTTTGCCTCTGTTGTGATTTCCTTGGACTTTGCACACTTTGTTTCAAAGTGCTCAAGAACTCTCTGAAGCTCTTCGTCAGAAACACTGTAGATGGGCTGGGATGTGAGTTTGGCAAGCTTAGCGTAAATTGTTTTAGCGTCCTGCCAGTTGCTGATTGCGTAACCGTTGCTCATTGTTGTTCCTCCTGATTCTTAAATAATTTAATTAATTTTTGTATTTTATCGTTAGTTTCGGTCGGGTCTTCAAAAGGCTCGTTGTTCATAAACTTCTGGAAGATAAGGCCGAAATAAGCACCGAAAATAAATGCAGATATGTCTTTTGAGCTGAATGTTTTGAGCATACCTTCATATTTTTTGCCACGCTCAATTTCTGTGCGGAGCAGATGGTCAACCCTTGCTACGGCACTTTCGCCCGGAGAAAGAATGCTCCTCATAAACAGCTCGCCCATAAGGTAAGGGTAGGCGTATGTGTCAGAGCTGAGCTGGCGGAATACCGCCGCAACACTCGGCTCGGCTTCGTCTGCCTCGATTGCAGAGAAGATATCGTTGATTTCCTCTGCCGCAATTTCGGTAAGCAGGCTGTCGAGTGAATCAAAATGCGAAAAAAAGGTTGAGCGCGATACGTCGGCATTTTCGGCAATCTGCTCGATAGTGACATGGTTTATGCCGTGCTGCTCGAAAAGCACCTTTGCGCTGTGCATTATTGAGCGGTGGGTCTGTTCTTTTTTTCGTGAACGTCTTGCCTGTTCCATTACACACCCTCCGCTAAATTTCTGATTTTATTATATATTGTTTTCTAAAATTTGTAAAGAGTTTTTTGTACTTGAGTACAAAAATAGATTAAAGTTTATAATTTGTTTATTAAAATTGCGTTCTTCGCCAGTGGAAAAGGTATTGTTGAGCTATGCCTTTAACTCCGGCAGCACATTCTGGGAAGCCGTCAGGGTACATTTCAGCCATAATTCGTTTAACCCACACGTCAACAGGGAAAGCATCTACCTTATAAAATCCGTAAAGCAGTGTACATTCCGCTACCTTTGCTCCTACGCCGCATATCTTCTGTAATTCTTCTCTGCCGAAATCGATAGGCGAGTTTTTGATTTTTTCAAAATCTACTTCACCTCTTGAAACCTTGCGTGCCGCGTCAATAATATATTTGGCTCTGAAACCTGCCCTTAACGGCGCAAGGTCTTCGGGTTCAAGCTTTGCAAGTGTTGCCGCATCAGGGAAGGTGAAACCGCCGTCAATTTCGTTGCCGAAGTTTTCGCAAAGACGCTCTATTATGCCTTTTATTCTGGGTATGTTGTTGTTTTGTGAGATTATAAATGAGCAGAGCGCTTCCCAAGGCTCTTGCTTTAATATATGAATGCCCGGACAGCAGGCGACAGCCTTGCTGAGATTTTCATCAGCAGACAGATTGCTGCATATTGCTCCGTAGTCGGTTTCAAGGTCAAAATAATCTTTCCACAGCGAATCGAAATCATCAGGTGATGTGTAGAATGTTATTTCATTTTCGGTTTGTCTTGCCTTGAGATATTTGCCGCTGACTATTCCGTGCCATACATTTTTTTCGTCTTTTTTCCATCGGAAAGCCTGACCGCAGTCGGCACTGAGCCCAAGGTCAAACGAGCCGAATTTCTTTATTGTTATAAAACCGTCGTTCTTTATAATTTCCATTTTATCAAGCTCCGAATCAGAATAAATACCACTATAATTATAAGGTCGGAATGTGTATATATTATGGCGAAAAAGAAAAAATAAAAGTAAAATTATGCGAATTTTGTAAAGCGGTGATAACTTATTGTAATTTAACAAAATGTAAAGAAAGTGCCTTTTTAAGGCGCTTTTTGGTGGAAAACTCACGCAGTAAAGCGGTTTTTTCACATTTTCCACACGGTTTTCCACAGCGAACAAATGATTTTCACTATACAGCTTGTAAATGTTGAAAAGTTTTACAGTTCGTTTTTTCGTGTATATCGGCGGTAAAAAAGCCAAAAATATCTCTGCGTCAGACCGAAAAAATACGGCAATCAAAGAAAGGGAACAAAAATGCTCAGAGGTGTCAACAGACAGGTTATCGAGATAAGCGAAACAGACTGCGAATATTTTGAACGGGTGCTGTTTTTTGTTAAGCCGGAGTGCGTGAATGTCAGCGAAGGCAGGCTGAAAGAGCGTGCGAATGCCATCGCAGGCAAAGCGGACCGACCGCCAATGACAAAAATAGTACGCAACAAAATCCGCACGGCAGCTTATCTGGCAGGTGCGGCGGTCGCAGGAGCGGGAATTACTGCCCTTGTGACGGTCTTTTTCCGTTGAGAGGAGAATTTATGTGATGTACGATAAAGATGACAGAAGGACCAAATTTAACAAGAATAAGCATATTGTTCAAAGTATGGTATCTCTTTGGGAAACAGCGGGCGAAAGCGACCCTATAGATGTGTTGGGAAGCTATAGGGGCACGCCGTACGATGCAGATGACCTTGTTCCCGAGCAGGATGCCGACGATTTATAGAGGGAGTGTTATATACAATGAAAATTAAAGCAGCAATAGCAGGTGCTTTGATTGTTGTAATGAGTATTGTGTTTGTCGCTTGCGGCGGTGCAAAAGACGGTGAGATTACAACAACAAAAGCCCCCGCAACATCAGCTACAAAAACAACAAATCCAAGTACAACCCGCGGCACAGTAATGGAAGAGCTGAGCAGTGCGGCAAATGATGCGAGCGAAGGCCTTTCTGATGCGGCAAGCGAGATCGGCAGCGGTGTCAAAGGGATGTTTGATTAATAAAATATAATCAAAAAAAGAGAGCTGACTCTTTATGAGTCAGCTCTTTGTTATTTATCAATCGTATGAGGGTGCCTGTGTTACGGGCGGCTGAGTTGTAGGAGTAGTGGGCTTTGCTGTAGTGGGCTCCTTCTTTGTTGTCGTTTCGCCGCTTGAAGGTTTGGTTGTAGTTGTTGCAACGGGTTTGAGCGGTGTTACACGGTCCTCATCGAGGTAACGCCATACAATGTCAACTGTTTTGCCGTTGTATGTGTACTGCTCGGGTCTTGTGAGAGAGATGCTGCTTGAATATCTGAAACGATTGCCGTCGACATCATCGATCTTTTCAAGTGCTTTACAGAACTTTTCGCGCTCTTCTTCGCTCTTGAATTCAAGCTTAGCAACCATTGTAAGCTCTGTACGGTCTGTGAACTTCTTGAGCTTGCCGGGAACGAATGCTGTTGTCCACCAGTGGGGAGCATAGGGACGAGTGAAGAGCTCGGTGTAAGAGTCGCCACGGTATACAGACATCTGCATATTGATTTCCATATTTTCTTCAGCACAATTGTAATGCGGTGTTGTCTTGGTGGGATCCTTATAGTAAAGGCCGATTTCACCGCCGAGGAAGAGGAGACCGTACTGGCCTTTCCAGAACTGAATCATCCAATCGTAACCGCCGTGGTTGTAGTAAACGTGGAATGTATCGAGATACATAACTGTGAATACTGCACCGATATCGTAGAGACGGTTGAAGCCGAAATTTCTCTGCCACGGGTCATCATCTGTGTAGAAGTAGTTACCTGATTCGCTGTATGAGTAGCTCAGAGCGATTGAACCATCGGGCTTGATGATGCTCTGTGAACCGTCGGGATTCTTCTGAACTGTGTTGCCGCCGCTGAGACCGGTATTGCCGCCGGTTGTTGTGCCACCGTTACTGGGAGTAGTTGTTGATGTGCTGCCGTTGGGCTTTGTTGTGCCTGCGGGCTTTGTTGTACCTGCGGGTTTGGTTGTGCCTGCGGGTCTGGTAGCAACCTGAGTAGGCTTGTTGGCTGTTACATTTTCGCCTTGATTGTTGGTTACTTTTTCACCGTTGGACTGAGTTTCGAGCACGACAATAAAGGTAGTACCCTCTTCGTTTGTAACATACTCAATAAGCTCGCCGTTTTCATTGGTTAAAGGCTCGGGATTTGTGGTGGATTCTTCGTTGTAAATCGTGTAGCCTTCATCGCCGAAATCTGTTCCGTCGAGGACGGTTGAAGTTTTGGTTTTTTCTTTCTTTTCGTCGTCATTGCTGTTATTACTGTTGAAATCAAGGTCTTTGATAACAAAAATACCTGTTACAATACCTGCGAGAACAACAGCGCCTGCAATGATGTAGAGAATGATGTTCTTTTTCATTTGTTACTCCTTTCGAAATAGCAATAGTTAATATCACGTTATAGTATATCAAACGTTCATAATTTAGTCAAATATTTTTTTATAAATCTTAAAAACATTTACTATTTAGACAAATCAGTATGCACTTATTGTATGTGTTGCACAACAGTTCGCCGAATTTTATGTAAAAAGTTTCATTTTTTTGAGGTGAAGATTAAGGAATAAGGATGTCAAGGTCTGTTTTTTCGACTCCTTGAGTACCGATTTCGCGAAGATTAGGCAGGAAATAAAGCCCAGGTGCTCTGCCTGAGGGAAACAAATCGAGCAAAGGCATCATAACAAAAGCCCTTTCTTTAATTCTGGGGTGGGGAAGTGTAAGTTCAAAATTATCTGAATGATAGCTTTCGTATATAAGCACGTCAATGTCGATAGTCCGCGGGCCGTTTTTGCGAAGCCTTACTCTGCCCATTGATGCTTCTATGCCCAGGCAAGCTCCCAGTATTGCGTGGGGTGACAGCTCGGTTTCGATGCAGATTGCAGCATTCAGAAAATCGTCCTGGTCATCGAAGCCGACAGGTTTTGTTTTGTATATGGATGATACACTTTTGATTTGAGTAGTGGGCAGTAATGACAGTGCGTGTACTGCTGTGTTAAGGTTTTTTCTTTTGTCGCCAAGGTTGGAGCCGAGTCCTAAAACAACTGTGTTCAATTTCTTTCCCTCTCAATTTCTACGGCTACAAAGCCGAAATCAGCTTTTATTGGTGCATCGGGCTTGCGGAGTCTTATTCTGATGCGTTGTATTTTACTGTGCTCGCTGAATATTGCATCTGCCGTACGCTGTGCCGCGTGCTCAAGCAGTTTGCAATTTTTTTCTGTCATAGCACGTTTTATTGTTTTGACTATTGCCGCATAGCTTACGGTATCGTCAAGCTCGTCTGTCAGACAGGCGTTGGTAAGGTCAGCCCATGCTTCAACATCGAGCACAAACCATTGTCCCATCTGAGTTTCTTCGGGATTTACACCGTGGTAAGCAAAAATTTTAAGTGAATCGATTATAATTTTATCCATTTTTCGCCTCCGCAAGAAGTTTTGCCGTTTTTGCTGTGGCAAGACCCTGCTCAATGTCGTGTACTCTTATAATATTTGCTCCGCCGTTAATGCAGACGGTATTTGCGATAATAGTGCCTGTCAGTGCATCACCGCACAGCTTGGTAACTCTTTTGCGTGAGAGTGCCGCAATCAAAGCACATCCGTGAGGATTCAGCTGTGAAAAGTTTGCAATGATATTCAAATCATCTGTTCTGGATTTGCCGAATCCTATACCCGGGTCAAGACAGAGCTGACTGCGGTTGAGACTGTGCTTGTCCGCAATACCGACGGTATGCTCAAAGAATACATTGATTTCGTTTATTATATCGGTATTCTGTACTCTTTCTTGAGCAGAGGTCAATCCGCCTGTGTGCATAACAATCCAGCCTGCACTGTGTTCGGCAATCAGTGCCGCCATTTCGGGAGATGCTTTGCCGCTGACATCGTTTATTATGTCTGCTCCGTTTTCAAGAGCAGCTTTGGCTACTTCAAGCGAAAATGTATCAACGCTTATCGGCACGGAACACACTTCACGTATTTTTACAAGCGGCTCAATCAGTCGATCAATCTCTTCTTTGTCGGATATGGCTGTGCTGTCGGGTGCTGTTGACTGTGCACCAAGGTCAAGTATTGCGGCACCTTTTTCACAAGCTTCTTTGGCATACTCTACGGCTTCCTGCAGGTTGTAACGGCTTCCCTCATAGAATGAATCGGGCGTAAGATTTATGACCGCCATTACTCCGGCACCGTCTTTGAAGTCGATTGAAAATTTTTTTGCTGTAAAAGGCATAGCTATATCCTCAGCGTGTGCCCGAAAGGAGCGAAAGAGCTTCTGCTCTGGTTCTGGCATCGCTTCTCATAATTCCTCTCATAGCAGAGGTGCGTGTCTGGCTGCCCGATGCACGTGCACCGCGCATTGTCATACAAAGGTGCTCGGCTTCAACAACAACGGCAACGCCCTGCGGCTCAAGGTTTTCGTAAAGAAAGTCTGCAACCTGAGCTGTGAGCCTTTCCTGAAGCTGGGGACGTTTTGCAAAGCAGTTGACTATGCGTGCAAGCTTGGAAAGACCTATAACCTTTCCGTTGCCGGGTATGTAAGCGATATGTGCCTTGCCGATAAAGGGGATGAGGTGATGCTCGCAGATAGAATAAAGAGGTATATCGCGTACAATTACCATCTCGTCATTGTTATCTTCGTTGAAGATTTTGAGATGCTTTTTGGGGTCTTCTTCAAGGCCTGCATATATCTCTTCATACATTCTGGCAACTCGGTTTGGTGTTTCAACAAGACCTTCTCTGTCAGGGTCTTCACCTATGGCGATGAGCAGCTCTCTTACTGCTGCTTCAATTCTTGCCTTGTCCATAATATCATCCTTCTGTATCGAATATTATTGTTATTATTCTTTCATCAATGTTTGCTGAATATTTTACTGTGTCGGTTGACAACTGCAGACCTGTTTTTAATGCGGCAGTTTCAAGTACACGGTAAATTCTTTCTTCATCAAAAAGGTATTTCTGCACCTGCGATGCGAGTGATTCAGATGCAAGCATAAACTCAATTTTGTTTTCGCCTTTATCAGCTGCATCGGCAATAAGGCTTGAAACAGCATTGATGAGGCTTGCATCACAATCGGTGAAATAAGCATTGTATATAATGTAATAATATATAGAGGCGTTGTCGCAATCTTCATCAAAACTGAATTTGTCGTGTGTTTTGCGGAGCATTTCTTCAGTCATATTGAAATATATATGGCGGCATATGCTGCTGCCGTCCTCTGTCAGCGGATCATCCCACGTGGGGTCGGTATAACACCAGCTGTCGCCGATTTTTACGGCATTCCACATATGGTTTTGCGTTTCTCCGTTGCGGTCGGTTGCTTCGCCTGTCACCAGCACAGAGTCTATACCTGCACGGTTAAGCAGAAGCTTGAATGCCTTTGCATAGCCTGAACATTTGGCTCGACCGTCAATAAATACACCCGCAACGGTGCTTTCAAGAGTGTCATCGGTATCGCTGTATTCGCAGTTGTTGATTATATAATCGTGGCAGAATAACTCTGCCTCAAAATCATCTTCAGGAATCCGGCTTGCAATACTGTCTATTTTTTGCTCGATGCCGTCTTTGTAATTTTCGTATTCGTCGCTGTCCATACAGTATACGGGTGTAAAAAACGCACGTGAACCCTGCATTATAAGCTTGCAGTTACTCATCATAAACATCATCGGGTCGTCGCAGACAAGAGCATTGAGCACGTCTTCAAGCTGAGATGTTGAGAGTACGGGTGTTTCAATTGTTTTGGGAAACTCGTATATTTTTTCTTTTACTGCCGTGTATGCCTGCTTTTCGGTTTCGTCGAGCGTAAGGTAATAATAGCTGTCATAGTCACCTGTACTGAATTCTTTTTCGCTGAATACATTATCGAGTACATTGTACACAACAAGCATTATAACCGCAAAAGCAGTAATACCCACAGTTACACGCATTAATATTTTCATCTCTTATTTCACCGTAACGGTTACACTGTTATGACCGTACAGCAGTGCCTTGATGCCCTGTTGCATATCGGTAAAGTTAACTACGGAAATGTCGCTTTCTGTGAGATTGATTATCTTGGTATAGTGATTATCGGCATTGGCAAGGTTGGCGGGTGTCAGCTTCTGCTCGATTATACTTGCGATGATTTCAGCCTGCTTTTGCGGGTTGCTTTCAAAACTGCGTATATATTTGAGCATTGTGTCACCTGCCATAGTCTGTTTGCCCTTTGCTATAACAGCGGTCAGCTCGGGTGTGCGAATATCTATCTGTTGTTCGACATCTACTTCAACTCCGCCGACATAGTTGATTATTGATTTGAATTTGCTGTCGGTACTGCGTACGTATTTATCTATTTTTATACCGCTGTAGTCTTCTGCGGCAAGCACAAGCTGAGCTGTACCGTAGTCAAGCTGTTTGCTGAATGTGCCTGTGCAGCCCGAAACGGAAACACTTGTTGTCGGGTCAAGTGCGGTAATGCTGAGTTCCTTATGATTGAGGTCAGCAGTAACAATTGATATGAAGCGTACGGTGTTGTCGCTGTCTGCTGTGCAAAAAAGCAGATAATTGTGTATACCCTGAACTTCGGGTGCCGGTTCTGATGGTGCTTCTTCTTCGGTGTTTTGTTCGTCTGCGGGCTTCACCATTTCCGAAAGGTCGAAATTATAGTGGCGGAGCAACAGCAGAACGGATACCGAAGTAAGCAATATAAAGAAACATGAAAACGCCGCAACAAAACGCCTGAAGCGTGATGAGCGCGCGTTTTGTTGCGTATCGAAGCGAAGTTTGCTTTTTTTGCTTTTTTTCAAGCTGATTTCTCCTTGTTATTTTTTTAGGGATATATAAAGGATAGATCAGCCGACAGCAACACTTGATATTGCAGCTATAAATACACCGCCGACAAGAAGTATTGCAAGTACGAGCGCAACTATTCTTACAAATTTCTGATTCATTTTTAATTCCTCAATTCCTTTTATCAATATTATACAGCAGAGCCGCTGAACAAAGCGGCTCTGCCGATGCGATTTTAAACTCCGAGTGCCTTCTTCATATCGGCAATAATGCTGTCAGCAAGTGCGGTTGCCTTTTCGCGGTCAGCAGCACAGGCTGTGATGTAAACCTTGATTTTAGGCTCAGTGCCCGAAGGACGTACAATAGCACAGCTGTTGTTGGGAAGCTTATACTGGAGTACGTTTGACTTGGGCAGGTCAATTGCAGATGTTTCGCCGGTTACTGTGTTGAGTGCAACACTTGTAAGGTAATCGGATACGCCGATAACCTCAAGGCCTGCAAACTCCTTGGGCGGATTTGTACGCATATCATCCATCATCTGCTTCATTCTTTCCATACCGCTTGCGCCTTCGAAAGAGAAGTTGGAGAGAGTGTTGATATACATCCCGTGCTCGGCATAGATATCCTCCATAACCTCAACGAGGTCTTTGCCGAGTGACTTATAGTAAGCTGCCATTTCAACAATCATTGTTGATGCAACAACAGCGTCCTTATCTCTTGCGTGTGAGCCGAAGAGGTATCCGTAGCTTTCCTCCATACCGAGGATGTAGCGGTCAGCTTCGCCTGCTTCATCAAGCTGGCTGATGATTTCGCCGATATATTTGAAACCTGTAAGAGTGTTGCGTACCTCTGCACCGTATTTGTCTGCAACAGCCTGAGCGAGGTCTGTAGTAACAAATGACTTGATAACAATCGGGTTTTCGGGAAGTGTACCCAGAGCTTTGCGACGTGAGAGTACATATTCGCAAAGCATAACGCCTACTTCGTTACCGGTCATAAGCTTGTATTCGCCGTCGTGTCTTACTGCGATACCTACGCGGTCACAGTCGGGGTCGGTTGCGAGAAGAAGGTCTGCAGGGAAATCCTTTGTCATACCGATTGCAAGCTCAAATACCTGGTCGATTTCGGGGTTCGGGAAGGGGCAGGTCGGGAATTTGCCGTCGGGGTTTTCCTGCTCGGGTACTATTCTTACTTCGTCAAGACCGAGTCTGCCGAGCATTGTGCGTACGGGGCGGTTGCCTGTACCGTTGAGAGGTGTGTAAATAACCTTGAGACCGCTGTTTTTGCAGATGTCTTTGTCAAGACGCTGTGAGTCGCAGTGGTCATAGAATTCGTTGAGAAGCCAGCCTTCAATATAGTCTACCATATCTTCGGCAAGTGCATCTTCAAAGTCCATACGCTTGACATCGTTGAAAATATCGATGTTGTTGATGTACTCAAGTGTTCTTGCGGCGGCTTCGTCAGTCATCTGGTAGCCGTCGGGAGCGTAGCACTTATAGCCGTTGTATTTTGAGGGGTTGTGGCTGGCGGTGATAACGATACCGGAGCTGCAGCCGAGTCTTCGTACAGCAAATGAAAGCATGGGTGTAGGTACAAGATGAGGGAAGAAGTAGACCTTGATACCGTTTGCGGCAAGTACACCTGCAGCTTCTCTTGCAAATACATCGGATTTGATTCTTGAGTCGTAGCCGATTGCAACGCTCGGCTCATCAAATGCTTCGTTAAGGTAATTTGCAAGGCCCTGAGTTGCCTGAGCAACGGTATATACATTCATTCGGTTTGTACCTGCACCGATAACACCGCGCAGACCGCCTGTGCCGAATTCGAGTGTTTTGTAGAATCTGTCGAGGATAGCTTCCTCATCGCCGCTTATTGAGTTAAGCTCGTCAGTAAGGTCACTGTCGAGAACGGCGTTTTTCAGCCAGAGTTCGTAAAGCTGGTGGATGTTGTTCATTTTAATCAGACCTCCGCAAATTTATTGTATTTTTTAAAAAAGTAAATCTTATCAACCGTAAATTACGCCGATTACAGCGATTATCGGACCAAATCGTGCTTCGTCTATGTTGAGGTCGGCAACGCTGCATGAGCGGTAGAAGGAGGCGAGAGGGCCGTCCTCTGCGCCGAGAGCACCTGTGAGCAAATATCCGAGGTAATGCACCTCCAACTCGCCTACGAGGTGAGTGTAGTCCATAAGCACGTATTCCGTATCTTTATCTGCCATCTGCTTCTGCTTCTCGTCAAGCTGCTTGCAAAGCTCACGCAATACGCGAGGGTTGCTGAGAGCTATTGCCTGAGCGGTCTGCAGATCAACCGCCATATAGTACGTGTTTGTGCCGTCGTTTAAACGCACATAGTAGATTTCACTTGTGTCCGCAATTTCTGAAGCGACAGTTTTGATTTCATCTTTTGAAATCAAGCGGTAGCTTATAATCTTTCCTGCAGTGTTTGCGGCGTTTGCTATAGGGTTGCTGTGACGTGTTGTTGTTTCAAGCGGAGCTTTTGTGTGCTCCTTGGTTGTTGTTTCGGTGGGCTTTACCGTGCTGTTCGGAGCGGCTGTCGAAACAGGCTTGGTGGTAGTCGGTCGCATTGTAACTGCAGCTGTGGTTTGCTCTGCGGTTGTTGTTTGTGTAACCGAAGGCTCCGTTGATGGTTCAGCGGTTGTAAATTCCGTTGTAAGTTCCGTTGTAAGCTCGGTAGCCGAAACGGTTTCGGTTGCCGATTCACTGTTTGAGTCGGCGGAGCTTGTTTTGTCGCTTTCGGCTTTATTGCAAGCACAGAGCAGAGAGCAAGCTGCAAGTGCGAGTGCAAGCACCCTTATAATTCTATTCCGGTTTGATTTCATTATACCGCTCAACTCCGATTCAGATTAATAAATATAGCACTTGCTGAAGAATGATGCACAGCCCGATGGGGTGATTGACGAGAAATCGTTGGTACCTGAATAGGTTTCGCCGACAACTATATAATTCTTGTCATCGAGCTTGCATATATCGTTAACGGAATCATCGCCTGAGCCTGCAAATGATTTGACATGCTCAAGTGTACCTGCGGAATTAACAGACATAATGAAGCCGTCAAATTCGCCGCTGTTGCCGATGGATTCAAAGTCGCGGTTGGATGAATTGGAAAGGCCGACTGCCGCGTATCCGAACTGAGTCGGTGCAATTGCGTTGAAGGTGTCGTTCTTAAGGCCGCCGAAGGTTCTGATCCATTTAACGTTACCGTCTTTATCACAGTAACCTATAAAAGCATCCTTTCCGCCTCTGTTGAGTGTGAAGTCACCGTCGCTTGAAGTATAGCTGCCTGCGAATGTGCAGCCGTTTTTATCTGCATAAATATCGTTGGCAATATCACTCTTGCTGCCGCCAATCATCTTGACCCAAAGTTTTGAACCTGTGGCTGATAATTTGATTATACCGATATCAGTGCTGCCGTGGTTACCCTGAGCATCAAGGTCGGTTGAAACAATCTGACATGCACCGTAGATGTTGCCGTCGGGGTCTGCTGCAACTGAATTTACTGCATCAGCACCGCTGCCGTTGAATGCAGTGAACCATTTGATTGCACCGCTGGCATCGCACTTGACAAATACGGGTGTAAGACTGGTAAGAGAAAGAGAAGCAAAGTCGCCGTCCTGAGCGTTAAATCTGCCTGCTGCGACGAAGCCACCGTCGGGTGTTGCGGTTACGCACTTGAAATATTCTGTTTGAGAACCGCCGTAGTTCTTGACCCACTGCAGGCTGCCGCTTGAGGATACCTTGGCAACAATTGCATCGAAAGAGCCGTCGGGTGTGTAGCCGAGATTTGTTGCGTTTGATTCGCCGACAGCGATTATGCTGCCGTCTTTAAGAACTGCAATGTCGTGGATCTTAGTATGGCCGCTTGAGCCGATGGGGCAGCTCCAGAGGAGCTTGCCGTCGAAGTCGTATTTTACAAGGACTGAGTAGAAGCCGGTCTGTGTGAAGTTTTTGAAAGCACCGTCGGTTGATTCAGTCTGGCAGAGCGCTATGTATGACTTGGCGTCTACCTTTACAACCTTTACAAACTTATCGTTTTTTGTTGCGTCAAGCGACTTAATCCAGCTGACGGAAGCGAGATTTTTGTCGGGCCTGGGCTCTGAAGGTGTAGTGGGCTTGTTTGTTTCGCGGTCAGTATAAAGCGGGTTATCGTAAAGTGAAGTTGTAGAAGGCTTGCTTGTTGTGATTACGTTGTGGTACATAGTCTCCTGACCGTCGGGATAATGTATTATAACGTTAGTTACTTTTTCGGTAATGGTTTCCGTTACAACCTCTGTTACAACCTGACCGTGCTCTTCTGTTACGGGGTTGCCGTCGTTGTCGACCTTGGTCTGTGTGACTTTGTTGCCGCTGGCGTCTGTAACGTCTTTGTAGTAGGCTGTGGTTTTGGGAACCTTTATGTAGTTGCCGCTTTCGTCTTTTACGGGTTTGCCGTCTTCACCGACAAGGAATTCGGTTACTTCAATTATCTGATTGTAGCCGGGACGTGTCTGCTTGACAGTAACCTTTTCACCGTTTGCGTTGGTGTAGGTTTCGCCGTTTTCGTCAGTTGCATAAACTACCGGAGGATTCCACACCTCTGTAAGGGCATTACCGCTGGCATCGACAATGGTCTCTCCGTTTTCGTCGGTGACAAACACGTGCAGTCCCTCCGGGTTTAATTGCGTAAGGTCATCGGGGTTCTGCTTGTTGCAGGCTGCAAAAAGCAGGGTTACTGCCGTAACAAATACAGCAAGAATAATTAATGATTTCCCTTTCATATTGTTACTCCTTCATTATTTGGTATCTGTATACAAACTTATACACAAGCATTATAACACAATACAAAGCCTATTGCAAGAAAAAGAAAATATATATTATTAATTTAATATAAGGAAGATTTGTATAAATATTGGAGTTTTTTTGCCCGAAAATGTATTTTATGTAAATTTATGAGAAAACTGTTTACAAGCCGTAAAGAATGTTATATAATTATCTCAATAGTAAAAGGGAGTAACTTGCACTGTCTTCGGTGTTATATCGATTGTCAATCACAGCCTTTCGGCTCGTCGGTGTATTAAAGAGTGAGACTTTTACCGCATAGGGGCAGGTTTGCTTTGTTGCGGTAAAAGTCTTTTTTTACAAAAGACGGTGAGTGCTGTTCTTTTAAAAAAATTCAGTAAGGAGTTGTAAAAATGCGATTTTATCTGAAAGAAACCGCGGATGTTTTTGACGAAGTCAAAAGCTCTGAAATCGGTTTGACTTCCGAAGAAGCCGCAAAACGACTGGAGCAAAACGGCAAAAACAAGCTTGCAGAAGCTAAAAAGGATTCTGCTATCAAAAGGTTTATCAATCAGCTTAAAGACCCGATGATAATCATTCTGCTTGTTGCTGCTGTTATATCTGCCGTTACAGAGATGATTGAGCACGGCGGATGGACTACTCCGACGGATTCAATAATTATTCTCGTTGTTGTTCTTATCAATGCAATACTCGGCGTTGCTCAGGAAAGTAAGGCTGAAAAAGCGGTTGAAGCACTGCAGAAGATGTCTGCCGCAACCACCAAGACACTGCGTGACGGTAAGGTTGTAACGGTCAAGAGTGAAGACCTTGTTGTTGGTGACGTTGTGCTTCTCGATGCAGGTGATGCTATTCCTGCCGATTGCCGTATTTTCGAATGTGCAAGTATGAAAATTGAGGAAGCGGCACTTACGGGTGAATCCGTTCCTGTCAATAAGCTTGTCAATGCTCTTATGGGCAAAAAGGATGATGAGGAAATTCCTCTGGGTGACCGTAAGAATATGGCTTATATGGGCTCGACTCTTGTCTACGGTCGCGGCAAGGCTGTTGTTACCGCAACGGGCATGGATACCGAGATGGGTAAAATCGCCAATGCCATCTCTCTTGCTGAAGAAGGTAAGACTCCGCTTGAAATCAAGCTTGAACAGCTTTCAAAGATTCTTACAAAGCTTGTTATCGGCGTTTGCGTATTTATTTTTGCATACGACATTATCACAAAATATGTTCTGGTTGCAGAAAAGCCCGAATTCTTCGAAATCGCACTCAAGTCATTTATTACCGCTATTGCTCTTGCGGTTGCCGCTATCCCCGAAGGTCTTGTTGCGGTTATGACGATTGTTCTTTCAATGGGCGTTACCAATATGTCCAAAAAGAACGCAATCATCCGTAAAATGACTGCGGTTGAAACGCTTGGCTGTACACAGATTATCTGTTCAGACAAGACCGGTACCCTCACACAGAACGTTATGACCGTTGTTGACCACTATGCAGAAGACGAGAAGAAGCTTGCTACGGCGATGACACTGTGTACCAACGCAGAAGTTGAAGCGGACGGTAAGGGTACGGGCGAGCCGGATGAGGTTGCTCTTATCAATTATGCCAAGACTCTCGGTCTTGATAAAGGCGAGCTTGTTGCCGCTTCTCCCAGAGTAGGCGAAGTTCCGTTTGATTCCGGCAGAAAGATGATGTCTACCGTACACAGAGCAGGCAATCAGTTTGTTCAGTTTACAAAGGGAGCACCTGATGAAATTCTCAAGAAGTGTACACACGCTTTTGTAGGCGGTCAGGTCGTTGATATGACCGAGGAAATCATCGCTAAAATTGCCGAAGAAAACACACGTATGGGTAACAAGGCTCTGCGTGTATTTGCCGCCGCATATAAGATGTACGACAATGCTCCCGAGGTTTACGATTCGGATTCACTTGAGCACGGTATGATATTTATCGGTCTTACCGGTATGATTGACCCCGTACGTCCCGAGGTTAAGGATGCTATTGTAGAGTGCCGTAATGCAGGTATCACACCGATTATGATTACGGGTGACCATATCAACACCGCAAAGGCTATTGCAATAGAGCTCGGCATTCTCACAGATAATTATAAGGCTATGATGGGTGTTGATATCGATAAGTACTCTGACGAAGAGTTTGAAAAGATAGTTGAAGACGTGCGCGTTTATGCACGTGTTCAGCCCGAGCATAAGACGAGAATTGTCAATGCATGGCGTAATAAAGGTTATGTTACCGCTATGACGGGCGACGGTGTTAACGATGCTCCGTCGATCAAGAATGCCGATATCGGTGTCGGTATGGGTATCACAGGTACTGACGTTACAAAGAATGTTGCCGATATGGTTCTTGCAGACGATAACTTTGCAACAATCGTTTCCGCAGTAGGTGAGGGCAGAAGAATTTACGACAATATCCGTAAGGCTATTCAGTTCCTTCTCGGCTCAAACCTTTCAGAAGTTATTTCAATCTTCTTTGCTTCTATTATGAATTTCACAATTCTCGAAGCTCCGCACCTTCTCTTCATTAACCTTATTACAGACTCGCTTCCCGCTCTCGCTCTCGGTACGGAGCGTCCCGAGGCTGATATTATGAGAAGAAAACCCAGAAGCAAGAATGACGGTATCTTCTCCGGCGGTCTTGGTATTGACTGCTTCTACCAGGGTATTATCACTTCCGTTCTTACCGTTGCCGCTTTCTATATCGGCGAATTCCTTGAAACAGGCCACCTTGTATTCCGTAATGTTGCAGACAGTGCAGACGGTATGACAATGGCATTCTTCACAATGGCTATGTGTGAAATCTTCCATTCGTTCAATATGCGTTCACAGCGTGGCTCAGCAGTTGCTATGGTATTCAAGGGCAGCCACAATATGCTCCTCTACGGTGCAATGCTTCTTTCATTCGTTCTCACAACTGCGGTTGTCGAAGTTGACTTCCTTTCAAATCTCTTCGGCTTTGCACACCTTGATCCGATGGAATACGGTATCTCCCTCGGTCTTGCTTTCCTCATCATCCCGATTGTAGAAGTTATCAAGGCAATCCAGAGAAAGACAGCAAAGAAATAAATATTAAGTAAAACAAGGGCGACACGTTTTATCGTGTCGCGCTTGTTTTTGAGAGGGGGGTATTACAGCCGAAACTTGTTGGGTAATTCAGGTTGAAACAGAAATGAATTTTTCAGCCATATGCGCTGCTGTTGCACCGTCAGCGGCGGCCGTTACGATCTGTCTTAATTCTTTTGTCCGAACGTCACCTGCGGCGAAAACGCCGTCAATATTTGTTTTTGTTGATTCATCCGCAATTATATATCCGTTGTTATCAAGTGATATTTTGTTTTGCAGGAAAGCTGTAGAAGGTTGCCTTCCTATACTTACGAACATTCCGTCGCAGTTTATAATTTTTCGTGAGCCGTCCTTGGAGAGAAGTTCAATGCCTTTAAAACCGTCGTCGTTTATGATTTGGCTGATGGTGTT
>JAZQVR010000050.1:0-63415 GCA_045631965.1 Acutalibacteraceae bacterium | reverse complement strand
TGAACTGCCCCAAATTGTGCGGACAGTACAAAAAGAACACCTATGGCAGAAATATTTAATTAAGCGACATACTGACTTCGTTTTTCGAGCGGAGTCAGTTTTGTTTTTAATTGGATACGTTCGTTGTTGTAAAAGTGTATGTATTCGCTTATGAGGATGCTCGCATCCTCATAAGTTTTTAACTTTGTTCTGTAAATACATTCCGTTTTGAGAATTGAGAAAAAGTTTTCAGCCATTGCATTGTCATATGGATTTCCACGTCTTGACATTGATGGCGTTATGCCGTATGATTTTGTCAGGTTAAAATATGCTGGAGATGTATATTGAAACCCTTGGTCACTGTGGAGTTGCAGCTCTGCAGTGACCTTCTCTTTTCTCTTGGCTGCTCTTATGGTACTCAAAACAAGGTTGATGTTCTGTTCGGTTCCGGTCTTGTATGCAACAATACTATTGTCATACAAATCCCTAATAACCGAGAGGTAAAGTGTTCCTTGTTGTGTCTTGATGTACGATATATCCGTTACCCATTTCTGATTTGGTCTGTCTGCTTTGAAATCTCTGTTTAATAGATTGGGATAACGGTGAAGATAATCACCGTAATTACGGTATTTCTTTCTTCTGACTACCGACAACAGGTTGTATTTCTGCATAACTCGGAGTATTGTCTTGGGATTGTGGTGAATATTTTCTCTTTCAAGCCATAAGTGAACTCTGCGATATCCGTATGTTTTACCGCATTTATCCTGACATTCTTTTATCTTTTCTGCCAACGGTAAATCTCTTGCAGGTATATCCATTCTTTTGACATAATCATAGTAACCGCTTCTTGATACACCAAAGAATCGGCACATTTCGCTTATTGAATACTTATCTTTGTGACGGTAGATAACCATAAACTTCACACTTGTTCTCACTTCCTTTCTGTGAGCGAGAGAAAATCCCGCATCAGCTCATTTTCCATTTCCAATGATTTTATCTTTGCTTCTTTTCGGGCAAGGATATATTTCAGTTCTGCTATCTTATCTTCTTCTCTTACTACATAATCTTTCGGCGGTCTGCCTTTCTTTTTCAATGCTATTCCTGCTGATATTCGTCTTTGTCTTTCGTTGTATCTGCTGATAAAATTGTGTATTTGTTCATATGTAAAGTCGAGCTTTTCTCCTATTTCTCGGTTTGTTATTCCTTGCTTTTTCAGTTCTACTATTTCTTCCTCGTAATCTTTTATGTGTCTGTAACTTCTGGGCATAAAATTTCCTCCTATGGTAGTTTCTTTAATTCTACCATAGGAGGTTCTTTTTTTCATTGTCCGTTTTTTACGGACCTGTTCAGACAGAGCCCATCCCCTACGGTTTGGATTTATATTGATATTTCTATAGCATCAAAATATAAACAATTGCGAATTGTATTTGTTTTTTGCGAAAATCCAAAGTAATCACTAATAAGCGGCAGACAATATAAGGTTTATTTGTAAAGTTTTAACCTTGACAACCCTTTTATATTAATATATAATACACAAGCAAACTGAATAACCCCTTATTAAGAGTGGCTGAGGGAACAGGCCCGTTGAAGCCCGACAACCTGCATTGTGCAAGGTGTCAAATCCTGCGGTTATTTACCGGAAGATAAGGTAAGACTTATTGCGCTCCGGAAAACCGAGCGCAATTTTTTATTTTTACCGGGTTATTGAAATTTTATTTGATACTTATGTGAAAGGAAAGAACAATGAGCAGAAGATTATTTACATCCGAATCCGTTACAGAGGGACATCCCGACAAAATCTGCGACCAGATTTCCGACGCAGTGCTTGATGCACTTCTTGCAGCTGACCCCAACAGCAGAGTTGCCTGCGAAACAACCTGCACAACAGGTCAGATTCTCATCATGGGTGAGATTTCAACAACAGCTAATATAGACATTCCTGCAATCGCTCGCCAGACAGTATGCGAAATCGGCTACGACGACGCAGCAAAGGGCTTCGACGGTAATACTTGTGCAGTGCTTCTTGCAGTTGACAAGCAGAGCCCCGATATCGCAATGGGTGTTGACCGTGAGGGTGCAGGCGACCAGGGTATGATGTTCGGCTTTGCTTGTGACGAGACTCCCGAGCTTATGCCGCTGCCTATCGCACTTGCTCACAAGCTTGCTCTTAAGCTTACCGAGGTTCGCAAGAACGGCACTCTCCCCTATCTCCGTGCTGACGGTAAGACTCAGGTTACGGTTGAGTATGACGAAGATAAGCCCGTCAGAATCGATGCTGTCGTTGTTTCTTCACAGCATAGTGCAGACGTTGAGCGCGAGCAGATTGAAGCAGACGTTATCGAGAACGTTATCAAGCCCATTATTCCGGCTGATATGTTTGATGAAAATACAAAGATTTACGTCAATCCCACAGGTCGTTTCGTAACAGGCGGCCCTCAGGGTGACAGCGGTCTTACAGGCAGAAAAATTATCGTCGATACATACGGCGGCTATTCACGTCACGGCGGCGGTGCTTTCTCCGGTAAGGACCCGACAAAGGTTGACCGCTCCGCAGCTTATGCAGCGCGCTATGTTGCAAAGAATATCGTTGCCGCAGGCCTTGCAAAGAAGTGCGAGGTTCAGCTTGCATACGCAATCGGTGTTGCACAGCCTGTTTCGGTACGTGTTGACACATTCGGCACAGGTGTTGTTGCAGAGGACAAGCTTGAGGAAGCTGTATCAAAGGTATTTGAGCTTACTCCTGCCGCAATTATCCGTACACTCGACCTTCGCAAGCCTATCTACAAGCAGGTTGCTGCTTACGGCCACATCGGCAGAACAGATATTTCTCTTCCATGGGAAAAGACAGATAAGGTTGACGAACTCAAGGCTTTAGTGTTATAATAGAAAAATCAAGGGGCGACCTCTTGTGGTTGCCCCTTTAACCCGTTTATAAAGGGCGTGAAAAATTTGGTAGATTTACATTGTCATATACTCCACGGAATAGACGACGGTGCTCACAGTCTCGAAGAATCCGTTCACCTTTGCAGGATTGCGGTGCAGAATTCGATTAAGATTGCGGTTGTTACGCCGCATCTTGCCCGTCCCGAAAATGTTGATGAGTTTGTACGTGTCCGTGACAAGAGGATTGATGAGCTTCGCCGTGTGCTTGACGAGCAGAATATTCCGCTCGAAATTGTGCCCGGTGCAGAAGTTTTTGTAAATGACGATATTTTCTACGCTCCTTCACTTGATGCTGTCACACTTGGCGGCAGTCGCTATATTCTCATTGAGTTTGATTTCAACGGTCTTAATATCAACAGACTTATACGATATGTAAACGAGTTTATTTCAAGAGGTTATGCGCCGATCATAGCTCATCCTGAGCGATACCGCTTTATGCAGCAGAATTACGATATCGTAAATCACCTTGCTGATATGGGCGTGCTCTTCCAGATAAATTCCTCAAGCCTTGCAGGCTTTGGCGGATTGGAAACAAGAGAGCTTGCTTTTGCTATGATTTCTTCGGGTATAGCTTCGTTTATCGGTACGGATGCTCACTCCGTTGCACACAGACCGAACAATCTCCTCGAGCAGAGAGAGCTTTTCCCTGTTTCGGTCGATTTTGATACCTACGACAGACTTCTGGACAAGAATGCACGTGTTGTTTTGTCCGACGGTAAGCTTGAAAGAGGTCGCGTTTATCCGATTCGCAGAAAAAGGTTCTTCTGATGCAGGTTTAATTCCTTGCTTATGTTTACTTTTGTCGAAAAGTAGTGTATAATCGTTCTGTTTAATTACCTGAAAGGATGTTTTGTGATGCAGGAAAAAAGAAGTGAAACCGCAAATGCTCTTATGGGCAACGGTCTTTTTTCAGAAGGCTCCAATTTCGATATATTCAGACTGTTGCGAGCAGTGCTGCGCAGAGTCTGGGCAATAGTAATGGTTGGCGTTGTTTTCGCCTCCGCAGGTTACTTTTTTGCCAAGGCAACCTATGTTAAGGAGTATTCGGTAAAGGCTACTTTGCAGTTTACAACTACAAAATATATCAAGGTCGCTAACGGCGAAGGTAAAGAGGAGCTTGTTACGGTTATCAGTCCCTACGAGAACAACGACCACGACAGCTTTAAATATCAGCTCAAGACTGATATTATGATAAACCAGCTCTACGATTCGCTATATAAAAGAACCGGCGAGAAATACAGCAAAGATAAGATCCGCAATGCAATCAATGTCAACGATACCGCTATAAGCGATTTCTTTGAGGTTGAGGTTATCAGTACGGACGATGAATTCTGCTCCGAGCTTATGATATCGATAATCGACGTATTCCCCGATTATCTCCACAGCAAGCAGAGCACACTCGGTGTCAGCCTTGTAAATTATCCGGCTGATCCTGCCGTAAACAACAGCGATAATGCTATTAAGATTGCTTTTGTAGCTTTTATTGCAGGTGCACTTCTTATTGCGGCAATCGTTGTTCTTATCGAAATCTTCAGCGACACTGTCAAGGATATCGACGATATCAGAAATAAAACAAGTGCTCCTATTATCGGCTCTATTCCCTATGTCGGCAAGAGCACAGGTCTTATCAACAAAAAGCCGATGTTCTCAGGCGGCTTGCTGATTACAGATGAAGACAAGGTAAGCTTTGCTTTTGTCGAGTGCTTCAAGTCAATCCGTACCCGTATCGAAGGCCTTGCAAACAACAAGGGCTTCAAGACCTTCCTTGTTTCATCTACGTATGAAAACGAAGGTAAAACTACGGTTGCTATCAATATAGCCTGCTCGCTTGCTCAGAAGGGCAAGTCGGTACTTCTTATCGATGCCGACCTTCGTAAGCCTGCTGTTCTTCGCACAATCGGTGTCAAATACGACGATAAGTCCGGTCTTATCCCGATTATCAAGGGCGAGTCGACTTATAAAGAGTCTATCAAGTATGTAAAGAGCCTTGGTCTCTTTATCCTTCCCAGCGGCGGTATCACACAGAAATCATCTGAAGTGCTTGATGCAGATAAGGTACGCGAAGTTCTCGAAACTGCAAGGCGGGAATTTGATTTCATTATTATCGATACTCCGCCTACACGTGTTGTTTCCGACAGCTTGGTTATCTCAACGCTTGCTGATGCTATGATTTTCGCTATCAGAAAAGAACACGCAAAGATATCTGAGATTAACGAAACTCTCGACGAAATCGCAGCTACAAATATTGAGCTTGCCGGTGCAGTATTTACCATGAATGAGCAGGAGTCCCGAGGTAAAATCCTCAACAAGGGTAACGGTATTCGTTCCAAGCGCTACGGTTACGGTAAATACGGTGGCAGCTACGGCAAATACGGCGGCAGCTACGGCTACGGCGGCAGTTACGGCTACGGCAGTGGTTATGGCTACGGCAGCGGCTACGGCTACGGCAGCGGTTATGGCTACGGCGGCGGTTATGGCTACGGCTCACGAGGCTACGGTTATGGTTACGGCTACGGTCTGTTCAGAAGAAAGCCGAAGAAGCATTCGCGTTCTGCCAATCCTCAGGCTGACACAATGCCGACTGATACAACGCCGACCGATAATAACAACCAATAATATGCAAAACACCAACACGCTTTTGTGTTGGTGTTTTTTATCTGTCGGATAGTGTTTACTAAAATATTATAATATTATTTACATTATATAATTCCTGTATACAGCAAATTTTGTCATTATTTGTGCTTTATCGGAGCTGAAGAATATTTTAAAGCTTTGCAGTTTTAAAGCTAAACCACAATATACAGTATGAATGAAAAACACTACACAATAAAGGCTTGTATTTGTGCACAAAAAACCAAATTGCTCATTGTGCAAATGGGACAATCACAAGTATTTATCATTTAATAGTTGACAACTCGCCTTGAAAAGTATTAATATAATAATGACTACCAGAATGACAAAGGGGGTAGTGCCCCTATTTGTCATTTCAGATTTAGTTAAATTGCTTCTGCCACTTAAACCCAGCCGTCGAAAACCGGTCATGCTGAAAAGCAAACAGTATGCCGACGGCCGCCCGTTATGAGCAGAGCTTTCGGCCTACCGTAAACGGCAGATTGGTTTTTGAGGCAAGAAAGAAAAGGAGGAATGCAGCAAGCAAACTTAAGTCCCTTTCGGCAATTGGCCGTCCGTAAGGACGCCGCAACATAGACGGGGCAACCCGCAAAAATTTTACGGAGGTGTACAACTTGAGTAAATCCAAAAAACTCCTTAGCATGTTCCTTGCTATGATCATGGTATTCTCAACCTTTGCTATTGGCGCAGAGGCAGCATACGCTGATTACAAGGACGAAGCTATCAAATCGTACGACAGTATTGACAAGCCTGTTTTCACATCAGAACAGCTTGCTTCAATCGCACTCGATGCTATCGATGCAATGCTTGGCGACTTGGAAACTAACTCCTTCAAGATTCCGGTTCTCAACGTTACACTTAACTTCAGCAGCATCGACGTTGCACTCGATTCACTTGAAGACATCTACAACGGTGGTGTTTGGGAAACAGCCAAAGCTATCGCAGGTGACGTTGGTAAAGAGCTTTCATTCGCATCTCTTAACACCGACCCCAACGGTAACTTCGCTGCAAACGGCTGCAGAAGATCAACACCCGGCAAGTCAGACCTTGACGTTCTCTATTCCGTTCTCGGTTTCTTGAACGACAATGCTCCTCTTCTTGCTAAGTACGGCTACGGCACACTTGACCTTGGCCCCACACTTACAGGTCTTCTTGGCGACTCTATTGCAGAGTACCTTGATGCTCCCCTTCTTATCAGAACTCTCATCTACGACCTCGCTTACGACGATGACGCTCCCGATTACGTAGAGTATGAGGATCTCGCTGTTAAGCCCACAGTAGACCAGATGCTTCAGATAATCATTGACGATCTTCTTATCGACCTTGAGGACGAGCTTGAAGAGTCCTTCGAGTATGGCATTACATATGATTTTGCTAACCTCATCGATATCGACAATGGTTCCTTCTATGATCAGTTCGAAGGCGTTCTTCAGTACGCTTACAACAACTTCCTTGTTCCGTGGGCTAACACCAAGATCA
The DNA here is from genome assembly GCA_045631965.1 of Acutalibacteraceae bacterium. Lineage (GTDB taxonomy): Bacteria > Bacillota > Clostridia > Oscillospirales > Acutalibacteraceae > UBA8612. The sequence continues at coordinate 56,383 of JAZQVR010000050.1, read as the reverse complement.
AGGAATGGCTCTATGACCTTGCAGGCGCAGAGTACGACGAATCTCAGAAGATCTACAGATACGAGTACGATGCAGACGGCAACCAGCTCTTCAATGAAGACGGCACACCTGTAATGGTTAAGGTTGGTTACTATATGGATGACACATCCTACTTCACCAACCTCCGCAAGGCTCCCTATATTTACGACGCAAACGCAAAGAGCGTTTACGAAACAAATATGGAGAACGGCACATTCAACGAGCTTGCAGACGTTATCAACCTCAACTACGTTATCCCCGAGTATAACTTTGCTGAGGGCGAGCAGTTCTTCACAAGCTTCAACAACATTCTCTCTATCTGGCTCACAGAGATGGTTACAAAGAAGAGCCCCGACCTTGTTTGGGAAAAGGGTTCCAACGATATGATCATCACAAACCTTCTTAACAATGCTAAGAAGCTCCTCAAGATTTACGGCGAGAGATTCCTCGGCGATTACATCACAATTCCTGAGGACGACGTAATCGATTCATTCACACTTGAGTCAGCAGTTATCTACTTCGCTAAGGATGCTATCGCAAGATATGCAGACAACATCCTTCTTCCCGATAGTGCTGATACACTTCGTGAAATCCTTGCATACGCACTTTGCGAGCTTATTGCTGACCTCGTTCCCGAAGAGAACGTTTACGCAAAGCTTCAGTCCGGTGAGCTTAACCCCGAGACTGACGAAGGCTGGCAGGCAGTTCTTGCTATCGTTGCAAGATACTATGCAAACGCTTACACAAATATGAATATCCCCGCAGGCCTCGGCTTCGACGAGACAATTTCCTGGGCTGTTGACTGGGCACTCCAGAACTACGGCGGTATTCTTTACTACACAAGCCAGATCGATCCCAATGCAACAGCATGGCAGAAGCTCGATGATGTTCTCTTCACACTCATCCCGCTTAACTGGCTTCCCGAAAACCTCCGCGTTGTTAACGACGCAGGTGTCGTTGAAGACGCTAAGGTAACAGGTTCTCAGTTCCTTCTTATCGATTTCATTATCGGTAACATCCTTGACCTCAAGATTGAGCACATCTTCGATATTTTCGACAGAAACTCAACAGGCGGTCTCAACAACACAATGTCCGGCGTTCTTATCAATCTTGTTACAAATATCCTCAATGCTATCATCCCCGGTGCTATTCCCCAGGGTCTTACATGCTTCGATGATATTGCAACAAACAAGACTCTCGGCGACATCATCAAGGGTCTCCTCCAGGGTCTCTACAATGTTCGCACAAACCTTATCCCCGGTGCACTTCCGCTGGTTAACATGCTCCTCGGTCTTACAGGCGATCAGGAACTTGAAGATCCTTCAATCGTTTACGAGGATGTAATCATCAGCAGCACACGCACACTCTCCGGTACAGAGTTCGTTGTTCGTAACAACTCCACCGGTGTTAACACAGGTTACACAGACAAGAACGGCGTATTCCATCAGGATGCTCTCTATCAGGTTAAGATCAAGAGCATTACAACAAACAACTCAGCAGTAAGCGTTACTTACACAGCTAACACACTCCTTAACGGTGGTGAGTCCAAGACATTCCCCGTAACAGGTAAGCTCAATGCAGACGGTCTTGTTCGTTTCGCAGTTACATACGAAATCCTTGACGAGTCCGGTAAGTCACTTACAGCAGAGCCTATCACAACATATCAGTTCACATATGTTGCTTCTCAGGTTTCTGACGAAGATGCAGACGCTATCTCCTACCGTACACAGCAGACAGCTAACGGCGTTGAGTCCGTTCCCTTCGTCTTCGTTGACGGTGAGGATGTTGGTGTTAACAACCACTACATCGTAAATGCTCCCGCAGCATTCATCGGCTCTTCACAGGGTTGGGGTGCTCTCAAGAACCTTGACTTCGGTTACGGCCGTACAACAGTTGATGAAAACGCTGCACAGAATAAGGCAGCTACAACAACACTTGTTAAGTTTGAGTCCAACACAGGCAACGTTCTTGTTGCTGACGCAGACTTCCAGCCCATCACCACACAGTACGGTGGTTGGTTCGGTGAGGTTGACTTCTTCGACGTTAACGTTCCCATGGTAACTCTTACCGATAAGGACGGTAACCCCTATGAGGAAGAAATGAACCTTGCAGATTGCGCAGGCGTATACGAGTTTGCTGCTACATTCAATGTAACAGAAACTTGGGGCGGCATGGGCAATACAGAGTTCACAGTCGGCCGTAAGCTTTACATTTACAACGACTACAACCTTCCCAACATCGTTTCCTCCGCTCTCGGTTCAAACCGTCAGGAGAACAACTTCGCTTCCTCCGGTACTTTCACTTACACAGAGAAGGATAAGGAAGGCAACGAAACAACTTACACTGTAAACGCTGCAAACGCATGGGATAACTACCTCAATGCTCTTACAGCTGCACAGGCAATCGTTCTTAAGCCCAAGAGAATGGATACATTCGATGCATCCGTTTACGAGGCAGCAGCTAAGAACCTCTCCAGAGCTATCGCAGACCTCGATGCATGTGCTGAAGGCGCAGGCGTTGATTCACTTGAGCAGGCTCTCATCGCTATCGAAGGCGATAACGAAGGTAAGGTTTATACAGATCCCGATTACTTCTTCTTTGCAGACGCTGACTATGTACTCTACACATACAACCGTTATGCAGAGCACAGAAGTGACATCAAGTCTCTTATCAACTCTCAGAAGGTTGAGGAGCCCGGTGAGGATGCAACTGAGGAAGAAATCAAGGCTTACGAGGAAGCACTTGCAAACATCCCGACTCTTACACTCTTCGAGATCACATATAAGGGTCATATGTACAACATGAACGCTGAGCGTCTTGTTCGTAAGGATGTTACAGCAGCTTCCAAGAACTACCTCAACAATGCTTACAACCTTATCAACGGTAAGTATAACGACCTCAATCCCGACGATTACACTGCAGCTTCTTGGGAAGCACTTGAGACAGCTCTTGCATTCGCAAGAACAGTCCGTGCAGATACAGACTACGCAAATCTCAGACAGTCCAAGATCAACACAGCTCGTCGTGAGCTCATCCAGGCTTACAAGGGTCTTACACTCAAGGGCGCAGCTCTTGCTGACTATGCACAGCTTGACGCAGCTATCCTTGCAGCAGAGGCTATCTTCGCAGAAGAGAACTACGAAGAGAAGTACGCAGGCCTTGAGGCTCTCCAGGCAGCATACGATGAGGCACTTGCTCTTGCAAGAGACCTCCTTGCTGAGGACGGCCAGGCAACAGTTGACGAAATCGCACAGCTCCTTATCGACGCTCTTGAAGCTCTCGAGCAGCTCGAGGCAGGCCTTAAGGTATTCGATACTTCAGAGCTTGGCGGTTACGCAGACCTTATGGATTCATACGGTTACGACTGGACAATCCAGATGGGCGAAATGATGGAGCCTGACTACGAGACAGATGAGACATACAACTACATCTGCGGTCTTGTTTACGACTACTACGATGGCATCGAGTCCATCATCGGTACACAGGGTGGCGCAACTTACGAGTACGAAGCTAACGCAAACAGCGGTGGCGCACTCGCAACAGGCGATAAGCTCACTCTTGACGACGGTACAGTTTACTACCTCGTTCTCTTCGGCGATGCAACAGGTGACGCAATGGTTGATACCAACGATATCTCCGAGGCATCCGATATGTACAACTGGGCATCTAACTACAGCTCAGCTAACAACGCATACTTCTACGGTGCTGACGTTGTTCGCGATGATATGGTCGATATCAACGATATCGGTTCTATGTCCGATATGTACAACTTCACACTTGACCCGTACTCAGTTCCTCAGGACGGTACATTCACGGGCTAATATTTAGCCAACCCTCAGCATAATCCCAATATCAAACCCCGGAGGTTCCTCTCCGGTATCTCCGGGGCCTACTTTAACTCCCAAAGGGGGCTACACAATGACTAAGAAACTGAATAAGCTTGCAGCGGTTATTGTTGTTGCTTCTATGCTCATCTCCTGCCTTTGCTTTGGCGGTACTGCTATCGATTCTTCATTCGGCGGCACTCCCACAGGTAACGAGGCTATGAGCATCGGCCTTGTGGCTTCTGTTGATTCGGTTCAGCCCGGTGATGTTGTCACATTTACTGTTCGTCTTTCGAACAACTATAATGCGGTAGCAATGTTCTGGCCTGTTCTTTATTCAACAGATTTCTTTGAGCTTGTCGACGGTAGTGTTACTTCTCCTATCGATAACGTAACAGCTGTTGCAGGCACAACAACTACAACAACTGATTCAAGCTTTGTTCCTTCAGCTTACTCAGCTACTCACAGTGTTATCGGCATCCAGTGGATTGCAAGCGGTATCGCAGGCAGCGGCATCGGCTCCTTCAGCTCAGGTACAGCAGCAGATTGCTTTACCGTTCAGCTCAAGGTTAAGGATTCCGCTACAGGCACAGGTACTGTTCTTATTCCTGCTGATTACGACGGCTATTACTACTCCGGTGTTAATGATCCGTCAGATGCTATGACATATTACAATTCAGCAACTCCCTTTAACTTTACTTTTGCTGATGCTGTCAGCTACACAATCGGCGGCGCTTACGTCGAACCCGAGCTTGTTGCAGCAGAAGGCTTCAGTGTTAACGTCGTTACATTTGATGGCGACGAAAACGAGTACCTTATCGGCTTTGATCCTGTTGCTATCTTCGAAAATGGTGGCAGCTTCCAGGATCAGTTCGTTGTTAACAACGGTACATATACTGTTTCCCAGGATATGTTTGCTACAGGTACAGTCGTAACTGTTTACGACGCAAACGGTGACGTTTATGCCGAGTATGAAATCATTATGTTTGGTGATACAGACGGTGACGGCGAAACCACAATCAACGATATATCTGATATGTCCGATATGTACAACTTTGCACGTGATTTTGCAGGTGCACAGTTTTATGCAGGCGACGTCTGTGCAGACGATCCTTCTTCAATCAGTGTTGACATTAACGATATAAGCGTTGCTTCCGACCTTTATAACTATAACATCAGTTATACCCTCAATATGCAGTTGCATATTCCAGGTTGATTAGGTCATTTAATTTAATAATCTAACCGCATAACGCGGCTAAATTAAAAATATCAAGGAGGACTACAGCAATGAAACTCACAAAGAGACTGCTTGCAATTGTTCTTGCAGCAGCAATGCTCGTTGGTATGGTTGTCATCAGCACAAGCGCTGTTCAGCTTGATGATGCAGTTGAAAGCCTTACCTGGGATGATTGTGTTGACATTAATGCTGAAACCAATCCTTACACTGTAAAGATGGGCTTCAAAATTTACAAGGTTGACACAGCTACCGGCGAGTACACACTTCTTGCAGATACTAACTCTGCAAATGACACACTTGATGTCAGCGTAGAACCCGGCGATGTTCTTCGTGTTGAAACTTGGGCACAGACCAACTTCCACACAATCGGTATTCAGCTCACACCTGCATACAACAACGCATGGCTTCTTCCCACAACAATGGATTACTCCGTTGTTGCATCTACAGCTTCCCATCCCCTTAAGGTCGCTAACGCAGGCGCTAAGACTCCCATGAGCGACTTCGGTAAGATTCTTGACTTCTGTGACGAATTCGGTACAGGCGACGGTACATTCGAGAACCCTGTTTTCGTAAACGAAGCACTTACACAGGCTAAGGGTCAGATCAACCACAACTCCTGGGGCGGCCTTCGTGGCGTTCTTCCCAAGGATTGGCAGGGTAAGGCTCAGACTGAGGCTGGCTGGATCAACACTGCAGCTGTTGACCAGTGGGGCAACAGCATTGTTGATGCTGACGGCCACCTTATCTACAACGTTTACCAGTTTGGTATGGGTAACAATGCCACAGGTACAGAAGCTTGGGTAGGTTACGGCGTAGTTCTTAACGTTTACCAGCCCATCGCTGCTTTCAACCTTACAGTTGCAGACGATGCAGCAGGTACCTCTAAGCTCTTCTTCCCCGAATCCAGCTATAAGAACACAACAAACGCTTACACACAGTTTACAGCAATGTCCTATGAGGCAGTTCAGGACAGCCCCAACGTAAACGGTAACTGGGACGAGTCAATGCCTCAGGTTTGTTCTTCCGGTCTTACAACATATGCTAACAAAGTAACATATGGTGATGGCACAGTTGCAGACAAGAACTGGATCGTTACTAACGCAACAATCACAGTTGGCGGCGCTGAAGGTGGCGACGACGAGACAACTACAGAAGCTCCCACAGAGCCTCCCGTAGAGTACGCTGACCTTACAGCTCTCCAGGCAGCTATCGCTGCAGCAGCAACAGCTGATACAGCTAACTGCACAGCAGCTTCTGTAGCAGAGTTCAACGCAGCTCTCGCAGCAGCTAACGCTCTCAACGTTGAAGGCACACTCAAGAGTGAGCAGGCAACTATTGATGCAGCAGCAGCAAGACTTAACGCAGCTATCACAGGCCTTACAAAGCTCGGCAACTGCGACTACGCAGCTCTTGATGCAGCTATCGCTACAGTAGTTGATACAACTAACTGCACATCCGCTTCTGTTAAGGCATACAACGATGCTCTTGCAGCAGCAAAGGCTATCGCTCGCGGCATGATCGCTGATGAGGCTGGCGCAAACCAGGCTACAATCGACGCAGCAACAGCAGCTCTTAACGCAGCTATCGCAGGCCTTACAAAGCTCGGCAACTGCGACTATGCAGCACTTGATGCAGCTATCGCAGCATACGAAGCAAAGGCAGCAGACAGCTACAAGTACGCAAACTGGGCTGATTACACAGCTCTCTACGAGGCAGCTAAGGCTGTTACTCGTGACATGATCGCTGACGAGGCTGGTGCAAACCAGAAGGCTATCGACGATGCAGCAACAGCTCTCAATAACTTTGCTCTCGTTGAGAAGACAGTTGATTACACAGCATGGAACGCAGCAGTTGCTACAATTCCTGCTGACCTTACAGCATACACACCCAACTCCGTAGCAGCATTTGAGGCAGCTAAGGCTGCAGCAGAAGCAGCTAAGGACGCAGCAGTTGCAGCATACGATCAGGCAGCTCTCGACGCAGCAGCAGCAGATCTTGCAGCAGCAGTTGAACTCCTTGCAGCTAAGGCAGACAAGGCAGCTCTTGCAGCAGCTATTGCAGCAGCTCCCACAAACGCTGATGCTTACACACCCGATTCTTGGGCAGCAGCAGATCTCGCTAACGTTCTTGCAGCAGCTAACGCTGTTAACGCAGACGCTAACGCAACTCAGGACGAAGTAAACGCACAGGTTGCAGCTATCGCAGCAGCTGAGGCTAAGCTCGTTATGAAGGCAGACAAGGCAGCTCTTGCAGCAGCTATCGCAGGTGCAGAGGCACTTGACGAAGAGGATTACACACCCGAATCATGGGCAGAGGCTGATCTTGCAACAGCTATCGCAGACGCTAAGGAAGTTCTTGCTGATGACAATGCAACAGCAGCAGCAGTAGAAGACGCTATCCAGCTTCTCCGCGATGCAGCTCTCAACCTTGTTGAGAAGGCAGACACAGACGCTCTTGAAGATGCTATTGCAACTCTTCCCGCTATCTCTGAGGAAGATGCAACACCCGAAACATGGGCAGATTATGAAGCAGCTCTTGCAGCAGCACAGCTCGTTCTTGCAGACGCTAACGCAACTCAGGACGAAGTAGATGCAGCAGAGGCTAACCTCCTTGCAGCTATCGCAGCTGTTCAGGAGAAGGAAACAGTTTACTGCGACTACACAGCTCTCGATGCAGCTATCGCTGACTACGAGGCAAAGGTTGCAGATAAGGATCTCTACGCTAACTGGGCAGAGTACGAAGCAGCATATGATGCAGCTAAGGCTATCGCTCGTGGCACAGAGTACTCTGAAGATGCTCAGGCAGCTATCGACGCAGCAGCAGCAGCTCTCAACGCAGTTGTTCTTGTTTACAAGGCAGCTGATTACGCAGCAGTTGATGCAGCTAAGGAAGCAGCAGCAGCTATCGACGCAACACTCTACACAGATGATTCCTACAAGGCAGTTACAGATGCAGTAGCAGCAGTTGTTGATGGTCTTGACATCACAAAGCAGGCTGAGGTTGATGCATTTGCAACAGCTATCAACAATGCTATCGCAGCTCTTGAGTACAAGGCAGCTGACTACACAGCTGTTGAGGCAGCTAAGGCAGCAGCAGCAGCTATCGACGCTTCCAAGTACACATCAGCTTCTGTTAAGGCAGTTACAGATGCAGTAGCAGCAGTTGTTGATGGTCTTGACATCACAAAGCAGGCTGAGGTTGATGCATTTGCAACAGCTATCAACGATGCTATCGCAGCTCTTGATCCTCTTGCAGCAGCTGATTACGCAGCTCTCGATGCAGCTCTTGCACTTGTTCCTGATCTTGCAGAGGATGATTACACAGCTAAGTCATGGAAGGCATATGCAGACGCTAAGGCAGCTGCAGAAGCTATCTCTCGTGATCTCCTTGCTGACGAAGCAGGCGTAAACCAGAAGGCTATCAACGATGCAGCAGCAGCTCTTGTTGCAGCATACGAAGGCCTCAAGGAGAACAAGGCTAACGTTACATCAGTAGATTACGATAACACAGGTGTTTGCACAAAGGGTAAGCTCACATATGAGTTTACAGTAAACGGTGCACCTTCCAAGATCCAGGTTATCGGTCCTGACGGCGGCACAATGACATTCGACAGACGTAGCTCCAGAGTTACAATCGTTTCCTACAACGAGGCTGGCGAAGTAATTGATTACGCTGAAGAAGATCCCGCATACGAAGTATGGTCAGTTGACCTTACTCTTGATGCAACAGATTACCAGGTTCGTGCAAAGTATGACTACACATGGGATACAGAGGCATATCCGTTCACAGTTGAGTACGCTCCGTACAACACAACAGCTGAGTCATTCACAGCAACTGTTGGCCAGTATGTTGATGCAACAGAGGTTGTAGCAGCTAAGGGTGAGGTTATCACATTCAAGGCAGTTACAGACGCTAGCGCTCTCAAGGTACAGTTCGTATTTGCTGACGGCGGTACATCCACATATACAAAGTCCAAGGCAGTTGACAACGGTGACGGTACACTCACATGGACTATCACAAGAGTCTTCTCCAAGTCTCAGGATATCAACCTCAGAGTTAAGGCTCCCACAGGTTGGGCAACTGAGTACTCAGGTAATGTAGTTGTTACTATCGGCTAATTAACTGTAGTTTCTCCAAACTAAACCCGTGCCCCAAGGCCTCGTGCCTTGGGGCACTTTCCTTTTTACGGGGAATATCAATTTGCAATTAATTAAAACTTAACGGCGATAAAACCGGGCGACCACACAGGGTCGCCCCTACGCATTTATATCGATGTAAAATTATTTATAAAATGTAGGGCAGGGGCTTGCCCCTGCCGTTTGTAGCTTCATATCTCTTTTACGGCGGGAGAGGCAAGCCTCTGCCCTACGCGTTATCAGCTTATTGAATGTCAAATCAAATAAAATGCGGGTCGTCATAAATGCCGACTCCTACACGGCAATCAAATTTACGGTGAGCTGTAGGGTTCGGCGATTTTCGACGACCCGATTAATACCACACAGTTCGCCCCAACGATGTTGTTTTTTATATCGATGCAAATTGCTTTATAAAAAGGAGGTAAAAAGCTCCATATGACGAGGCAGCTGTCACCGCAGGTGACTGAGGGAGAGACAAAATAAATCTCAACTTTCTATATTTTCTTCGTTTGAGAAAAATCCGAATTTTTTGCCACTCCATTATCAGAGGGAAGCCGGTAAAGAATGAGGACGTTTTGTTTTATTTTACCATGTGTTATTTTCGTCACGAGAATTAAAAACGATTTGTATATGCCATTTTTTGCGGTATGATTGTAGCTTTACGATAAATTGATGTAAAAATTTCCTATTCGACACTTTGCTCAACAGTTCATATCATAATTTGTTGAAAGTTAACAAATATTGAAAACCACTATATATAATAAATATAAAAAACAATAAATAACACATTGACAAGAGTTGCACATTGTGATAGTATGATATTACCTATAATAGCATAAGTGGCAGTATCTCTAATTTTAATCAACTCGTGTTACTGTACTATGCTGTTGCGGAATTTGTATTTCTATTCGCAAGGAGGAATATAGTGTGAGAAAAACATCTACCCGCATACTCTCCGCTATCCTGGCAATCATGATGCTTGTCGGTCTTGTACCGTTAAGCCTCACGTCAAGCGCTGCGTTCAACGACACATCAATTCGATTTGATGAAAACGGTGAATTCACGCTTATCCAGATTACCGATATCCAGGAAGATACGGAAGTACACGAAACAACACTTGCTCTTATTTCTAAGGCAATGGCCAAGTACGAGCCTGATATGGTTGTTTTCACAGGTGATAACGTTGAGTCCGGTATGGACGAAAGCGAGTTCAAGACCTGTGTAAGCCAGTTTATGGCTCCCATTATCAATGCAGGTGTCCGTTATGCAGTTACATTCGGTAACCATGACGATGAGGACAGAAGTATTGTTAATACTGCTTGGGATAAGCAGAGCCAGTACGACTACTATGTAGGTATGTCAAGCCTTGCTATCGACTACGATGAGCCCAGCCTCTCCGGTGTCGGTACAGGCGCTATCCCGATCTACAGCAACGACGGTTCCCGTGTCGCATTCTGCGTATTCCCGATCGACTCCGGTACATACGACTCAAATGACGACTACGACCACGTTAAGACTGACCAGATCAACTGGTACGCATCTGAGGCTCAGAGACTTGCTCAGCTCAACAACGGCAATCTCGTTCCTACACTTACATTCCAGCACATTCCCGTTCCCGAGATTTATGACAACCTTCTTGTTCAGGTTGCTAACGGCACAGCAGGTGCTATCCAGGGTACAGGTAAGTGGCAGAATAACTACTACATTCTTGACCCCAACAACCCCACTATTACCGGCGTTATGCAGGAGGGTCCCTGCCCTGCTGCTATCAACAACGGCCAGTACCAGGGTTGGCTCGATGTAGGTAACAACGTAGGTGCTTTCTTCGGTCACGACCACACTAACACATTCGTTGGTACTGACGCTAACGGTATCACAATGGGTTACTGTAAGGCTGCTACTCTCGAAGCTTACCACGCAGCTGACGAAGACCCCGCACTTCGTGTATTCAAAATCAAGGAAGACGGTACATACACAACTCAGTCTGTTTCCTATTCACAGATGCAGGTTGAAGATGCTGAAGACTACGAGCACGACGTTATCTCCGGTACTCCCACAGTTCCCGAGGTTCTCTACGTTGGTGCTGCAGACAACAGCATTGCAAAGCAGGAGTACGGCTCAGATATCCAGCTCCAGTCTCTCAACCACAAGACTCAGTCAATGTACGCAAACGACCTGACTGTTACCATCGACCTTAATAAGGGTGCTACAAACGTTGCCCTTATTCCCGAGTCCGGTATCAATATGAGCGGCGTTACAGTTACTGAGGGTGATGAAACAAACACATACACATGGCAGATCACAGGCGGTACTGCAAGCGCAGGTACAGCAGCACAGTTCAAGATTACCTACGACTACGAGGGTAACTCCTATGCTCAGTACGCATACAGCTATGTTGATAATATCAAGTCCCCTGCAGGTCACTACGTATATGTACGTAACTACGGCGGTCTGATGGATTCTAACGAATCTTACTGGAATACTCAGACTTACGTTATGACTGTTACCGGTAAGAATGTTTACGGTAAAGCTCGTACAACAGGCGACGATTCATATGCCGACCTCGGCTCATGGACAAACGCTCCCGCAGGTTACTACAACTATACACAGTCTGAAGACGAAGGCTTCGTACAGAAGGATGTTTCCTACGGTATGAACTTCTGCTCTCCCTCACGTATCAGAACTCATGCTGAGTTCCCGCGTTTCCAGGCAGCAGGTAAGTCCCCCGTAGCTACAATCTATGCTGATAAAGAAGAAGTTAGCTCAATTTCAGAGCTCGGTATTTCAATCAACTACTGGAGACATTACACTCCCGAGCACAATATCCAGACTCCCTTCCAGTTCTCGTTCAAAGCCGGTGATGCAAGCTACGCTTATAACACATGGAACACAGATACAGTAGCTTCTTCTACTATTTCTGTTCAGAATTCAAGTGTAACTCTTGCAGCTGCAAGAGGTTCAAACATCTCTAACAACATCACAGGTGGTGCACTCCCCGAGAGCGGCACAACTTACACACTTATTTCTTACGGTGCTACTCACTATGACGGCGGTATGTATGCAACAAATGTTTATACATTTATGCCTGTTCTGCTCCAGTTCGTAACATACGATAAGACAGAGCTTCGTGCCCTTCTTAACGCTGAAAGAACTGCAAACCGTCAGCTTGAGGGCGACGATTATAAGAGCACTGCATACCGAGCAGCCTTCAAGAATGCTTTCATGCAGATTCAGAAGCCCAACACATCTCAGGCTGATATCGACAACGCAAAGGCAAGACTTGAGAAGGCTATCGAAAATCTTTCCTTCACAGGTGCCGATATTTCCGGTAACGGTGAGTACTACTCAAATGCAACTGTTCCCTCAAGACTTTACGTTGCAGGCTCAGGCTACGGCCTCAGCGCACAGCCCAAGGGTACAACAGTTCAGTCCCAGATCATCAACTACCGCACAAGACAGATGATCGACTACTCCAACTTCAAGCTTACACTTCCCAACGGTGCAACTAACGCAACTGTTGAGGTTATCAACCAGAACACAGGTACAGCTATGACCTTCACATGGGATGCCGGCACAGGCACAGGTAAGGTTACAGGCGGTACAGCAAACGTAGGCGATACAATCACTTACAAGTTCACATATGAGCTTGCAGGTAAGTCCTACACTCAGATTGAGGCTTCAACCGTTACAGATGCTCCTCAGGCATCAGGTTGGCTTACATTCATCCGCCGTACATCTGCTGTCGGTTCTGACGCAGGTGCTCACACCAGCCAGCAGACAATCCTCTACTTCGCTCCGGAAGGCGTACCGATGGACGGTATCCAGTACGAGGCAGTTCAGGGTTACGCAGGCTATGATAACACCTACTACGGCGTTAACCTTACAAACTTCTCCGGCGACTCCAGCCAGAAGGTTGGCGGCTTCGGTATCAACGACTGGACCGGTCCTTCAAGACAATCAAAGGGCAGCTGGTACTGCGGTTCCGACGGTAAGAGTGATGATAACGACGTCGGTGCACGTGCAAAGTTCAATCTCTACTTCGATTCCTCACTTGCAACAGTTACAGATATCACTCAGGCTAAGATGATGTTCATCGCAACCAGCCTTGGTTACGCAAAGGATAACGAAGTTAAGGATGGCTACACACAGCAGTCTGAAACATATTATATGGGTCAGGGCAGCCATGGCAGCTACGGCACAGACCTTGGAAACCTCAACACCGCAGCAATGAACCTTGACGGTTCAGCCCGCGGCAACAATATGATCAGCAGAACAGCCGGCGATACATTCTTCAAGTATCTCCAGGCAGGCGGCCTCGGCACAGGTAACTATACATACTACACACAGATGTATAACGACAATAAGCCCGCTCTTTCTTCTCAGAGACGTGGTCTTACAACCAAGTACTCATGGCACATTAACCTGACAACAGTTGATAAGACAGACCTTCGTAACCTTATCGCTCAGGAAAATGAGATGTTCCGTCAGTATGAGGACGGTTATTCAGACGCTAACGGCAAGTGGACAGCATATGTAAACGCTCTTGCTAAGGCAAAGGGTGCCGCACAGGATGCTTCACTTACTGCAGAAGAAAACGTAGCAGCTCAGTCAGCACTTCAGTCTGCAATCGACCAGCTCGAGTACAGACCTGCTGACTACACAAAGCTTCAGGCAAAGGTCGACGAGATCCGCGGCTTCCTTGGTGTTGACCCCGAGACAGGCGCAAATCTCTACGAGTACAGACCTCACCCCGATGTTGACCCGCTTTACTACGCACGTGAGCAGTACTATCCGTGGTACTACTTCCGTTCAACAAATGAAACTGACATCCCGATCAATAATATTAACTGGAACCTTGATATACGCTATCAGGCAGAAGTCGATACTTATCTCGAACTTGTTATTATCGGTTGGGAATCCGCTCAGCTTCGTGACGCCGACTACACCGAGGTTGACGCTCTCCTCGATTACAAGAGCGGTACTAACCCCAACGGTTCTTACGGCGGTCTTACAATCACTCTTCCCGACCTCGAGAAATATGAATTTGTCGGTGTCGACGACAGAGAAGTAAGTTACGACCTCTACACAACCGAAACATACAACGCTTGGGCAAACGCTTGTGCACCCGCTATGACAAACCGTAGCCTCAAGATGCCCGACCAGCCCACAGTTGACGGTTACAGAGATGCTCTCCAGACATCTTACAATAACCTTGAGCTTAAGTCTGCAGACTATACACAGCTCAACCAGACTATCGCTGATTCAACTCAGAACATCGACTCAACTGTTGAAGTAGTTGACCCGTCCAACTCCGCAAACAACTACACAATCAACTACTATCAGGAAGAGCGTATTGCACAGCTTCGTGCAAAGATTGCAGAGAAGAAGGAAGGCCTCTACATCCTTCAGCAGGAAGAGGTTGACGTTCTCAACGCAGAAATCGACGCTATCTACATTACTCTTGGTAACTACCTCAATGCAGCAGACTTCAAGTATGCACTTGAGCAGCAGGCTATCAAGGCAACATACGAGGATGAGTACGCTAAGTACTACACACCCGAATCATGGCAGAGACTTGTTGATGCCCGTGCAGCTGTCACAGAGGCCGACGATTACGGCTACATGGCAGGTGAGCAGGTAACAGTTAATGCCCTCGCTCAGGAAGTTTACGATGCACGTAACGCTCTTGAGTACAACCTTGCTGACTATACACAGGTCAACAAGTGGCTCGCAGAAATCGAAGCAATCGCTCCCACAAAGAACGATTACAAGAACTGGGCAGACCTTCAGGCAGTGGTAGATTCAGTTGATATGACTCTTGATATCACAAAGCAGGCTGATGTTGACGCAAAGGCAGCAGAGCTTGAGACAGCTTACAAGGCACTTGTTCTCAAGGATGCTGACTACACCAAGCTCAACACCCAGATTACAGCAGCAGAAGAAGTTATAGCAAACCAGAACCTCTACACACCCGGCACATATGCAAACTTCCTCGCTGTTTACAACCCCGCACTTGCTTTCTATATGGCAGATCCCGTTGATATCCAGCACCAGTATCAGGTAGACGAGCAGGAGGCAGCCCTCAAGGCAGCTATCGAAGCTCTCGAGTACATCGATGCTAACATCGAGCCTCTCCGAGATGCTGAGCTCAACTACTACTCAGTAGACTACTATGCATACGAGGCAGAGTATCCCACAGATACAGATGAAGACGGTATTGTTGACGTATACGAGGATGTTGACGCAGCTTACCAGGTAGCAGCAGCTCTCCTTGCTAAGTACGACAACGATGAGCTTGATATCCGCAACAACGCAGAGATTCAGGCAGCAGCAGATGCTCTTAACGCAGCTCTTGCAAACCTTCCCGCTCTCTACGGCAACGTAGATTGGGAAATCGAGCAGATTCCTGCAGAGTACTACACAACTCCCGAAATGTACACACCTGAGTCAAAGAAGGCTCTTGATGATGCTCTTGCAGCAGTTGACCGTACACTCAAGATAGGCGACCAGGATAAGGTTGAAGAGATGGCAACAGCTATCTACGAAGCAGTTCTCGGTCTTGAGGAAGCAAATGCTGACCTCACAGCTCTCAAGAATGCAATCACAGCAGCAGATGCTAAGGTCGCAGGTGTTGACACATCCGTCTACACACCCGATTCATGGGCAGCATACGAATCAGCTTACGCTGATGCAGTAGCTATCCGCGATGCTGATCCCGCATACCTCTACTCCGCACAGGGTGAGGTTGATGCAGCAACTCAGGCTCTTATTGATGCAACAGCAGGCCTCACAAAGAAGGGCGCTAACTACGATGAGCTCAACGCTCTCATCGCAACTGCAAACGGCCTCGATAAGAATGATTGGACACCCGCAACATGGGCAAACCTTGAATCCGCTCTTGCAGCCGCTAACGCAGTAGACAAGAACCTCGCAATCGACGGTCAGGCAACTATCGATGCAGCAGCTAAGGCTCTTGACGATGCTATCAAGGCTCTTGAGTCTGCAGCAGTTCCCTGTGACTATGCAGCTCTTGATGCAGCTATCAACGCAGCAACAACAGCTGATACAACAAACTGCACATCCGCTTCTGTAGCAGAGTTCAATGCAGCTTTCGCAGCAGCTAAGGCAGTTGCACGTGACCTCACAGTTGATGATGCAGGTGTAAACCAGGCTATAATCAACGCAGCAGCAGCAAGACTTAACGCAGCTATCACAGGCCTTACAAAGCTTGGTAACTGTAACTACGATGCTCTCGATGCAGCTATCGCAGCATACGAGGCAAAGCTTGCTGATAAGGATCTCTATGCTAACTGGGCAGACTACGAGGCAGCTTACAACGCAGCTAAGGCTATCGCTCGCGATATGATCGCTGACGAAGCAGGTGCTAACCAGAAGGCTATCGACGATGCAGCAGCAGCTCTCAACGCAGTTGTTCTTACTTACAAGGCAGCTGACTACACAGCAGTTGAAGAAGCTAAGGCAGCTGCAGCAGCTATCGATGCTTCCAAGTACACAGCAGCTTCTGTTAAGGCTGTTAACGATGCAGTAGCAGCAGTTGTTGAAGGCTACGACATCACAAAGCAGGCAGAAGTAGATGCTATGGCAGCAGCTATCAACGATGCTATTGCAAAGCTTGCTCCTCTCGGCACATGTAACTACGCAGCTCTCGATGCAGCTATCGCAGCATACGAGGCAAAGCTTGCTGATAAGGATCTCTACACTAACTGGGCAGACTACGAGGCAGCTTACAACGCAGCTAAGGCAGTCGCTCGTGATATGATTGCTGACGAAGCAGGCGTTAACCAGAAGGCTATCGACGATGCAGCAGCAGCTCTCAATGCAGTTGTTCTTACTTACAAGGCAGCTGACTACACAGCAGTTGAAGAAGCTAAGGCAGCAGCATCTGCTATCGACGCTTCCAAGTACACAGCAGCTTCTGTTAAGGCTGTTAACGATGCAGTAGCAGCAGTTGTTGAAGGCTACGACATCACAAAGCAGGCAGAAGTAGATGCTATGGCAGCAGCTATCAACGATGCTATCGCAAATCTTGCTCCTCTCGGTACATGTAACTACGCAGCACTCGATGCAGCTATCGCTAAGACTCCTGCTAAGGCTGCAGACGCTTACTCAACAGTAACATGGAACGCTTACACAGCAGCTCTCGAAGCAGCTAAGGCAGTCGCTCGCGATATGATCGCTGACGAGGCAGGCGTAAACCAGGCAGCTATCGACGCAGCTACAGCAGAGCTTGTTGAGGCATTCAACGCTCTTGCTGATAAGGAATTCTGTGATTACACCGAGCTTGAAGAAGCAGTTCTCTACTGCTCAGAGCTTGATGAAGCTGAAGAATACTACGATGCAGCAGATCTTGCAATCTGGAAGCAAGCACTTGCAGATGCACAGGCACTCCTTGCAGCTGATAAGCTTGAGAAGACAGTTGACAACCAGGCTAAGATCGACGATGCAGCAGCAGCAGTCTTCGCAGCATACGACGAACTCTATGAAATCTACATAGACCTCAGTGTTCTTGAAGATGCAATCGATGCATACGGCGAACACAAGATTGATAACGAAATCGAGAGTTACGAGGCAGACACATGGGCAGCATACGAGGCAGCTCTCGAAGCAGCTCAGGCAGCACTTGTAACATACGAACTCGCTCCCGATACAGCAGCTAACAGAGCAGAGCTTGCTAAGCTTGCTGAGGAGCTCAAGGTAGCTTACGAAGGCCTCAAGCTTATCGAAGGCTACTGCGATTACACCGAGCTTGAAGAAGCAGTTCTCTACTGCTCAGAGCTTGATGCAGCCGAAGAATACTACGATGCAGCAGATCTTGCAATCTGGAAGGAAGCACTTGCAGAGGCACAGGCACTCCTTAATGGCACACCTCTCTACCTCACAGCTGCAAACCAGGCTAAGATCGACGATGCAGCAGCAGCACTCTTCGCAGCATACGACGAACTCTATGAGATCTACATAGACCTCAGTGTTCTTGAAGATGCAATCGATGCATACGGCGAACACAAGATTGATAACGAAATCGAGCGTTACGAGGCAGACACATGGGCGGCATACGAGGCAGCTCTCGAAGCAGCTCAGGCAGCACTTGTAACATACGAACTCGCTCCCGATACAGCAGCTAACAGAGCAGAGCTTGCTAAGCTTGCTGAGGAGCTCAAGGTAGCATACGAAGGCCTCAAGCTTATCGAAGGCTACTGTGATTACAGCGCTCTTGAGGAAGCACTTCTTGACTGCTCAGAGCTTGATGCAGCTGAAGAGTACTACGATGCAGCAGAGCTTGCACAGTGGAAGGAAATTCTTGCAATTGCTAAGGATCTCCTTGAAGACGATCCGCTCTACCTCACAGCAGCAAATCAGGCATACATCGATTCTGTAACAGAACTTCTTATCAAGGAATACACAGATCTCTACGAGCTTTATCTTGACCTTGCCGATCTTGAAGCAGCAGTTGATGCTTACGGCGAAGACAAGATTGAAAATGAGATCGAGCGTTACACACCTGATACATGGGCAGCATACGAGGCAGCTCTCGAAGCAGCTCAGGCAGCACTTGTAACATACGAACTCGCTCCCGATACAGCAGCTAACAGAGCAATCATTGCAGGTCTTGCACAGGATCTTGAGCTTGCATATAAGAACCTCAGAATTCTTGGCGACTGTGATTACTCAGAGCTCAATGCAGCTATCGCTGACTACGAGGCAAAGCTTGCTGATAAGGATCTCTACGCTAACTGGGCAGAGTACGAAGCAGCTTACAACGCAGCTCAGGATATCGACAGATACATGATCGACGATGCTGACGGTGTAAACCAGGCTAAGATTGACGCAGCAGCAGATGCTCTCAACGCAGTAGTTCTTAAGTACAAGGATGCTGACTACTCAGCAGTTGATGCAGCTATCGCAACAATCCCCGCAGACATTGACGACGGTATCTACACAGAAGATTCAGTTAAGGCAGTTAAGGATGCTGTAGCAGCAGTTATCGAAGGCCTTGACATCACAAAGCAGGCAGATGTTGACGCAATGGCTCAGGCTATTGCTGATGCAGTTGCAAAGCTTACAGTTGCTGAGCTTACCCTTGCTCTTAAGGCTAAGGAAGGCTCCACAACAATCATCGACAGAGAACGTGGCTTCATCTACGGTCTCAGCTGTGCAGGTGTCAATGCATACTCAGATTACGAGTTCATAACAGACCTCCTTGCTCAGAACTTCGTAGAAATCGAAGGTGACGGCCGTCTCGAGTACACATACGTTGGCGACAACACAGTCCTCGGTACAGGCGCAAAGGTTGAGTTCATCAACAACAAGACAGGTGAAGTTGTAGAAACATTCTACATCGTTATCTTCGGCGATAACAATGGTGACGGTACAGTTTCTTACACTGACGCTGTTGATGCTTACGACTACATGGTATGGAATGACTGCATCCATGATTATGAGGACTTCACAGATCCTGCAGTATTTGCAATGGACGTTGACAACAACGGCTCCGTAACATACAACGATTTCGTTGTTTGTAACGACTACCTTGCATGGAACTGTGACGAAATCCCCCAGGTAAGATAAAAGCACTTACCCACACACCTACCCCTTAATATTGACCTGCCCGGCTTCTGCCGCCGGGCAGGCTGATAATAAAAAATCCTTGAAGGAGGAAACATAACTAAATGAAGACTACAAAGAAAGTACTCAGTATATTTCTTGCCGTTATGCTCCTTGTTGGTATTGTTGCAGTTGGCGTAAGCGCTGAAACAATGGTTTTTGAAAAGACAGGCTCCAAGCTTGTCTATACCGCAACCGCCAGCAAAGAAGCTAACGAAGACGGTGTTATTGAGCTTATACCCGGCGAAACTATTACAGTTTCCGTCTATGCTCAGGCTAACTACTACCTCGGTACAACAGGTAGCGAAATTTTCTGTTGGACAGCAGGATTTTTCGAGGCATTCAGTGACAGCGATGTTACAACCCACAATTTTGTAAACAACTACACACCCAATAAGAAGGTTATTGCAAGTACATCAGCTTCTCAGCTCGGTACAGGCTATAACAAGGGCACACACGCAGGTTATGTTCACGGCCGTACATACAGCACGGACTGCACATCACCTTATGATGCCTCTACAGCAACTCTCGGCTACACATTCACATTCAAGGTACCCGAGACAGCAACAATCGGTGCAAAAGGCGAGTTCCGTATGCCCGAAACTTGCTCCGCAACAGTTGCTACAACATCCCGTATGAAGCAGATTTATGCAGCAGTTAATAATTCTGATACTGCATACGGCAGCACATCTCTTGGCTCAGAATATCCCGAAACAATCGACCTTACAGGCACAATCCTTAACTTTGAGGTTGTTTCTGCAGAGGTTCCCGCAGTTCCCTGCGATTACACAGCTCTCGATGCAGCTCTTACAGCAGCACAGACAGCAGACACAACAAACTGCACATCCGCTTCTGTTAACGCATTCAACGATGCTCTCGCAGCAGCACAGGCAGTTGCTCGCGACCTCACAGTTGATGATGAAGGCGCAAATCAGAAGCTTATCGACGATGCAGCAGCAGCTCTTAACGCAGCTATTGCAGGTCTTACAAAGCTCGGCGCATGTAACTATGCAGCTCTCGATGCAGCTATCGCAGCATACGAGGCAAAGCTTGCTGATAAGGATCTTTACACAAACTGGGCAGACTACGAGGCAGCTTACAACGCAGCTAAGGCTATCGCTCGCGATATGATCGCTGACGAAGCAGGCGCTAACCAGAAGGTTATCGACGATGCAGCAGCAGCTCTCAATGCAGTTGTTCTTACATACAAGGCAGCTGACTACACAGCAGTTGATGCAGCTAAGGCAGCAGCAACAGCTATCGACGCTTCCAAGTACACAGCAGCTTCAGTTAAGGCTGTTAACGACGCTGTAGCAGCAGTTGTTACCGGCTACGACATCACAAAGCAGGCTGAGGTTGACGCAATGGCAGCAGCAATCAACGATGCTATTGCAAACCTTGTTCCTCTCGGCGGCTGTAACTACGCAGCACTCGATGCAGCTATCGCACGCAAAGATGCTCTTAATGTAGCTGATTGGACACCTTCATCCTGGACAGCGTCCGGTGTAGATGCAGCATATGCAGCAGCTAAGGCTGTTGAGCGTGATATGCTCGCTGACGAAGCAGGTGCAAACCAGAAGGCTATCGACGATGCAGCAGCAGCTCTCAACGCAGCTATCGATGCTCTTAAGCCCGTAGCTGACAAGACAGCTCTCGCAGCAGCTATCGCTCGCGCAAAAGCTCTCAATGAGGATGATTACACACCCGAATCCTGGGCAGCAGCAGACATTGATTCCGCTATTCTCGTAGCAGAAGAGGTATACGCAAACGCAGATGCACCTCAGACAATAGTTGACGGAATGGTTTCTGCTATCGAAAGAGCAGAGGCTAAGCTCGTTAAGAAGGCTGACAAGACAGCTCTTAAGGTAGCTATCGATACACTTCCCGAGGTTGCTGAGGATGAAGCTACATCCGAAACATGGGCAGCATACGAGGAAGAGCTTGCAAAGGCAAACGCAGTTTATGCAGACGCTAACGCAACTCAGGACGCTGTAGATGCAGCAGAGGCTAACCTCCTTGCAGCTATCGCAGGCGTTAAGGCTCTTGCTCCTTGCGATTACACAGCTCTTGATGAAGCTATTGCAACAACTCCCGAATACACAGAAGAGTACTACGATGCAGCTGACTATGCAGCATATAAGGCAGCTCTTGCTGCAGCTAAGGCTGTAGAGCGTGATATGCTCGCTGATGAGGCTGGCGTAAACCAGGCTAAGATTGACGATGCAGCAGCAGCTCTCGTTAATGCATACAACGCACTTGTTCCCGCATTTGTCGACCGTTCAGCTCTCGAAGATGCACTCGCTCTTACACCTGAATACGGTGCAGAGTACTACGATGCAGCAGCATACGCTGCATGGCAGGATGCAGTTCAAGCAGGTAACGACACATACGAAGGTCTTGACGGCGAACCTGATGTTGATTGGGCTCGCGAAGAAGTAGCAGCAGCAGCTAATGCTATAACAGCAGCATTTGCAAAGCTTGTTCCCGAATTCATCGATTACTCAGTTCTCGAAGAAGCAGTAGCTAACTACGGCACAACTCCCGAAGCAGCTGAAGCTTACACAGAAGAGACATATAAGCCTTACGCATCAGCTCTTGAGCGTGCAGAGAATATGCTCGAAAACAAGGACGAGAATGCTCCTGCTTCCGATACACAGCTCCAGGCAACTATCGACGCAGCAGCAGCAGAGCTTGAGTCAACATACAAAGCTCTTGAGATTGCTCCCGTAGTTCCCGAAGAGCCTCCTGTCCTTACAATCGTTACAGACGTTAGAGCTACAGAAGAGTACTATCAGGTTGGCGATACAGTTAACTTCGAGTTCGACTGTGCTATCACAAACGTAACAAAGCTTCAGGTTGTATTTGCAAACGGTTCAACTCTTACTTACCACCGTGCACACTCTGCTGTTGTAAGCATTGTTGACAACGGCGACGGTACAGAGACATGGACTATCGCTCTCCCGATCTACTACGACAATATGGATGCTACTGCAAGAGGTAAGCTCGATAGAGTTTGGGAAGACGAAGGTCGTGCATTCAATCTTGAGACAAAGGCAGAGGAAAGCAAAGAAGACGTCTCAGTCAAGAGCGCAGAAGTTCTCCTCAACGACGCAGCAGTCAGCGAGTTCGCAGCTACCGATACAGTAGTTCTTAAGATTGTCTGCGGTCCCGATACTCTCAGAATCAGACTTGTTGACCAGACAGACGGCGGTACATCCACATACAACCGCTCAATGGCTACTCAGGATGAAAACGGCAACTGGGTATGGCTCATCACTCGTACATTCGGCGTGCGTGCATACGCATACGATATCTACACAGCAGATTCTTCAAACAAACTCACAGACGAGGGCACAGACCTTACATTCACAGTTAAGGCTTATGTTCCCTACGTTGGTCCCTCAACAGGTAATGATGAGGATATCGTTATCTCCGCAACAGCTAAGGCTCGTGTTCTCAGAGGTAATGAGCAGGTATTCACAGTTGTAACCGATAAGGATTGCCTTGGTATCAGAATTACTGACCAGTACGGCTCAACAGTCGCTTACACAAGAGATGTTGCTGCTGCAGCTGACAACGGTGACGGTACACTCACATGGACTCTCACTTCTGTTTGCACACACGCAGACACATACACAAGTGAAATCGAAGCTCTCTATGCAGATAATTGGATGAGCAACGGCACAACAGTTACCTACAGAGTAGTTTATTAATAGTTACTCTCTAATAAAAACGGCAGGTGCGGTTTTCCGCACCTGCTTTTTTGTGTGAAGCACATATTAAATACCTCAATGAATCGTCTTCCTCAGAGGAAAAGTGAGGCACCGAGGAAAGTTTGTGCACTGTCTTTTTGCTTGTTACCTCAATGAATCATCTTCCTCAGAGGAAAAGTAAGGCACCGAGGAAAATTTGTGCACTGTCTTTTTGCTTGTTACCTCAATGAATCATCTTCCTCAGAGGAAAAGTGAGGCACCGAGGAAAGTTTGTGCACTGTCTTTTTGCTTGTTACCTCAATGAATCATCTTCCTCAGAGGAAAAGTGAGGCACCGAGGAAAGTTTGTGCACTGTCTTTTTGCTTGTTACCTCAATGAATCGTCTTCCTCAGAGGAAAAGTGAGGCACCGAGGAAAGTTTGTGCACTGTCTTTTTGCTTGTTACCTCAATGAATCGTTTTCCTCAGAGGAAAAGTAAGGCACCGAGGGAAGTTTTTGTCACTGTCTTTTTACTTATTACCTCAATGAATCGTCTTCCTCAGAGGAAAAGTGAGGCACTGAGGAAAGTTTGTGCACTGTCTTTTACTTATTACCTCAATGAATCGTCTTCCTCAGAGGAAAAGTAAGGCACCTAGGGAAGTTTGTGTCACTTAATAATTTCTCAACAAAAAACGGACAGCCGATTGGTTGTCCGTTTTTGCTTTACAATATGTAATTAAGTTTTATTTTGCCTGGTCATAGTCGCATATAACAATTTCGCAGTCAAATTCAGCCGAGCTTTTATCACCGTGCCAGTAAACTCCGAACGAACGCTCGCCGTCAAACTTGCTGTAGAACATTGCAACAGTTTCCGGTGCAGTGGACGGAATATGTTTGCGGTTGTTGTTATCATTGAATCCTGCATCTTCGAGTCTGTCGATATAGGCAAGGTAACTGTTGTAATCAAAGTTTTCGATTCGGATTACTGTTCTGTAACCCTTATCGGTAATATAGTTGTTTGTGGTGATTGAGCTTGCGTTTATTTTCGGCAGGTCAAGTGTCAGGTCGTTGTTCTTCCAACCGTTTGCTGAATCAATCTGAGTTGCGTGTTCCTCTTCTTCGGCAGGTGAAGCTGTTGAAGATTGATTTGATATCGGTGCAGTTGTTGTCGGCACAGTTGTGTCAGGTATAATGATTTCTGTCTGTGCATCGACAAAAGGCTTGAGTGTTGTGTAATCTCCTATCGGTATATCGGTCGGTATTGTTGTCGAAGCCTGTGTAGTTGCCGCCGCTGTTGTAGTTACAGCTTCTGTTGTGCTGTCGTCATCGGGCTTGCCTGCAAACTTTACACCGAGCGCTATGAGAGCCGCCGCAACAATTGCCGCAGAGATTATAATTATTATCTTCGTCTTACTCATTGTTGTTCATCTTCTCGAGTGACTGCTGCTTGAGGTAAGCATTGATAAAGCCATCGATGTCACCGTCCATAACTGCGTTGATGTTACCCATTTCATAGCCTGTGCGGTGGTCTTTTGCAAGTGTGTAGGGCATAAATACATAGGAACGGATCTGGCTGCCCCATGCGATATCCTTCTGTACACCCTTGATGTCTTCAATCTTGTCGAGGTGCTCACGCTCTTTGATTTCGAGCAGCTTTGATTTGAGCATACGCAGTGCAACTTCACGGTTCTGTACCTGGCTACGCTCAACCTGGCAGGAAGTGACGATACCTGTCGGGATATGTGTAAGACGAACAGCTGATGAGGTTTTGTTAACCTTCTGGCCGCCTGCGCCGCTGGCACGGTAAACGTCCATCTTAATGTCATCCATATTGAGGTCGATTTCTATTGTGTCGTCGATTTCAGGCATAACTTCGAGCGAAGCAAATGAAGTGTGGCGTCTGCCTGAAGCGTCAAAGGGTGAGCAACGGACAAGTCTGTGAACACCGTTTTCGCTCTTCATATAGCCGTATGCGTTTTCACCCTCAATGTGAAGAACTGCAGACTTGTAACCTGCTTCATCACCGTCGAGGAAGTCGGGCATTGTTACCTTGTAGCCGTTTTTTGTGCCCCACTGTGTATACATACGTACGAGCATTGAAGCCCAGTCCTGAGCCTCTGTACCGCCTGCACCTGCGTGGAAGGTGAGAATTGCGTTCTTGCTGTCGTATTCACCGCTGAGCAGTGTGCTGAGTGTCTGCTTGTCAAGCTCTTTTTTGACAGAGTCAACGCTCTCACGGCAGTCGGGGAACATCGATTCGTCCTCTTCTTCGTCAGAAAGCTCAATCATAATGAGCGCATCCTCATAGTCTGTGTTGAGCTTTTCGTATGCGGCAACCCTGTTTTTAAGTGTTGCTGTTTTCTGCAGAATTTTCTGCGAGTTTTTCATATCATCCCAGAAATCGGGTGCAGCGGCCTGCTCTTCGAGTGCGGCAATTTCTTTGCGCATTTCGTCAAGACCGAGTGCCTCGGCAAGCTCGTCGAGAGGCTTTCTGCATTCGAGTAATTCAAGGCGAAGCTCTTCAAATTGAAGCATAAATATTTCCTTTCTCGGGTCAGTATCGTGTTATGATACCCCCTTAATCACATAAAATATCATTATATATTCTAATACATTTTTACAATTATGTAAAGCGGCAAGCGAAAATTTATAAAACTTTAAAAATAATTATATATTTGCATTGAATTTATCTGTTAAATTGTGTAAAATAGTATAAGTATATTTGCATATACGGAAGGAATGAATCAAAATGAGATATACGGGCGAAGTTTGTCCGTACTGTATGGTTGAGTTTACCGAGCAGGACGATGTTGTTGTCTGCCCCGATTGCGGCACACCTCACCATCGCGTTTGCTGGTTTGCTCACGGTGAATGTGCCTCAGCCGACAAACACGTTGAGGGTTACCTGTGGCGCAAATCTGCTGAAACAAGTCAGCAACCGGACGAAACAAAAACCGAAGAACATACGCACACGCGTAATCAAACAAGCCTTGATATAATCTGTCCCGATTGTGGTGAAAACTGCGGCAACGGTACACTGCGTTGCCCGAATTGCGGTGCCGTGCTCATACCGTTTGCCAACCCGATGGGTGAGCCTCCGTTGGCTCAGTTCAAGCCGGGCTTCAATTCCGATGAAGAAATCAGAGGGATCAAGTCGGGCGACATCGCTCTCTTCTGCCGCACGGCGGGTGCAAGCTATATCAAAAAGTTCCGTAAAAAAACCTCGTGGAATTGGGCGGCGTTTTTCTTTTCACCCTACTGGTTTTTCTATCGCAAGCTCCATAAGGCGGGTGCGTTTTTCTTTGCCGTCTATATTTCGCTCAATCTGATTATGGTTCCTGTCAGTCAGTATGTTATGAATATGACAGAGCCGTTTTTGGCAGAGTTTGAGCAATATGTTGCCGGCGAAAATTCCGAAGCGGAGCAGGATTTAACAAACCTTCTGATGCAAAATCCGTCAGCCTTGGAAGAGTTTGCCTTGAAAAATCAGTCACGTTTTAAAAACGAAGTAGTAAAGCCGATATGTATTATGTATGCCGTAATATTTTTGATGCTTGTGCTGAAGGTTGTTGCGGCGCTTACGGCAAATAAACTATACTTCAAAAAAGCCTGCACAGATATAAAAAGCATACGCAGGGCAACCAATGATGAACGCACAGTTCAACTTGAGCTTTTCCGCAGGGGCGGTACGAATATTCTCTGGGGCTCAGGCTCGTATCTCGTAGGCGAAATTCTGATTTATGTTGCGTCAGGTTTTATGACACAGTAAATATAAAAAATAATTTCCAACTCTCAATACAGAAAGGACGACACTACCATGAAAATCAAAAAGGCGATTATCCCCGCAGCAGGTCTCGGCACAAGAGTTCTCCCTGCATCAAAGGCAGTTCCGAAGGAGATGCTCAACATCGTTGATAAGCCCGCAATTCAGTATATTGTTGAAGAGGCTGCAGCTGCAGGTATCGAGGATATCCTTATCATCACAAACCGCGGTAAGGGCGTAATCGAAGACCACTTCGACCACAGCTACGAGCTTGAAGACAAGCTTAAGGATAACCCCTCAAAGAAGGACCTTTACGAGGATGTTCTTGCTTGCTCCAATATTGCTAACGTTTACTTCCTCCGTCAGAAGGAGACAAAGGGTCTCGGCCACGCTATTATGTGTGCAAAGAGCTTTGTCGGCAACGAGCCTTTTGCAATCCTCTACGGTGACGATGTTATCATCAACGATGAGTACCCCGTAACAAAGCAGCTTGTTGATGTTTACGAGCAGACAGGCAAGGGCGTTGTCGGTGTTAAGGAAGTTCCGAGAAAGGATGTTCCCAAGTATTGCTCACTTGATATTACACCTCACGCAGGTAATGAGAAGCTTATGGATGTACATAACATCATCGAGAAGCCCACAGATGATCAGATTATGTCCTGCTTCTCAATCCTCGGCAGAGTTGTTGCTCCTCCCCAGGTATTCGATTACCTTGCAGAGGACCTTGCAAACACACCCGAGGGCGAAGAGCTCTACTTCACAGATACTCTTACACGTCTCGGCAAGGAAGGCAACCTTCTTGCTCTTGATTTCGACGGTATCCGTTACGATATGGGCAACAAGCTCGGCATTATGAAGGCTAACTGCGAAGTCGGCCTCAACCATAAAGAAATCGGCGAGGATTTCAAGGCTTACCTCAAGGAGCTTGTTGAGTCCTTCTGATTTTCAATTAAGTTTTGCAAAACAGACTGCACGAAAGTGTGGTCTGTTTTTTGTTGCTTTTCAACAATGAGCAGAGTGTGATACTATGATTTTTTCGTATTTAAAATTAATTGAATAATTTTAATGTTTGTGGTAAACTTTATGTGTATGTGGCTTTTCACAAATTCAATTTTTCAGGAGGAGAAACATGAAAAAACTTGCTGTTGTTATCGTGCTTGTTATAGCTCTTTTGAGTTTTGCGATTGCAGCTTTCGCAGTTGATATAACGCCGCAGTCTGTTACAGCTTCGGTTTCAGCATCGTTTTTCGCTCTGCCTGATTTTGGCTCTTCCGCATTCGCAAGCGCCGCAAGTATTGTGTTTGGCCTCTCCGCTGCTTCAGTGGTAGTCTTCCGCAAGAAATAATTTAAAACGATTTTTTCAGCCGTCGGTCTTTCCGGCGGCTTTTTTAGTGGTTTATTATTCTGACGGCGATGTGTTACATTGAAATCCTGCGGAATGGTCAAGACCATTCCCTACAGTGTCATTCTGAGCGGAGCGAAGAATCTGAAAAAGAATAGAGAATATTGAATAGAGAATAAATAATATTTTTATATCGCTGTGAAATCAACACCGTAGGGGCGCCCATCGGGCGTCCGTTTTTGTTTATCAATATAAAGCAATACACCGTAGGGGCGAACTGTGTTCGCCCGTTTTTATTTTTATGCCGTTAAATTTTTAATTAATCGCGCATTACAATTTGCGAATTTTAAAATCCGTGGTTTACAAAAATTAAATTTGCGTTATAATGGATTTAACAAATGCGAAAGGAAGCTGTTGTAATGAATACTTCTGTTTTTCTTGCAGGTGCCGCACGCGAGGATACTACTCCGCCCGTAGGCACGCTTATGTACGGCTACACTCCTCATCAGGAGAGCACATCAGTGCACGATAACCTTGCCGTTACTGCTCTTGCTGTCAGCCAGTACGGCAAAACCGCTTTGCTCATCACCTGTGCAATAGGTGACCTGCAGACCGAGCTCTGTAACAAAACTGCAGAGAAAATTGCCGAAACCTGCGATATACCCAAGGAGCATATTTTAATTTCGAGCACCCACACCCATTCTGCACCCAATCTTTCGGGTGTTGTAGGCTGGGGTGAAATCAATATGGAGTATTACGACAGTATCTTCCTGCCTGCAGTGCTCAAAGCGAGCAAAACCGCAATAGAGAGCCTTGCACCTGCCGAGGTTGCAGTCGGCGTTACAAACAGCGAAATAGGCATCAACCGCCGCGAGCAAAGACCTGACGGCAGTATCAGTCTCGGTCAGAATCCTCACGGCTGTTACGACCCGAATATGACTCTCGTTTCAATCCGCAACAGCGAAAATAAGGAGGGCATACTTAACTTCATTCACTACGGCTGTCACGGTACGGCTGCAGGCTGTCACCACGAAATAACACGCGACTGGTCTGGCGTTATGATTGACCGTGTCGAAATTGAAACAAGAACTCTCACCGCTTTCTGGAACGGTGCTATAGGCGATGTCGGCCCGAGGCTTACAAACGGTGCAACCGTAGGCGATATTTATTTTGTAGAGGAACACGGAGGCCTTGCCGCACACGATGCGATGCGTGCGTGGAAAGCAAAGGGCGGCTACCATAAGCCCGAGCTTAAAATAAAGGTTGATACGGTTTCTCTGCCCTATAAAGAAATGCCGTCGCTTGAATGGATAGAAGAAAAGCTTGCAAACTATACCGAGCCTGAGAAAATGATAAATATTCAGCACCTTGAGTATGAGCACTATAAAGAAACTGCAGATTTTCTCAGAAACGGCGGCGGTGAAGTGCCCGATTATTTTACATATCCGCAAACGGTAATTGCAATCGGCGACGTTGTTTTTGTGCCGTTTCCGTTTGAGCATTTTTCAGAAATCTCCATGCGTCTGCGTGAGTATTCGCCCTATCCCTATACGCTCACACTTTCCTGCACAAACGGCTACAACGTATATCTGCCCAGCGAAGACCAACTTTGCAGAGGCGGCTATGAGGTTGCCTGCTTTATGTACGGCAAGCTTTTCCCTCTTGCCGATAATACCGACCAGCATATAATCGATGAGAATATGAGAATTATTAAAAGCGAGGATTAACAATGTACAGAATTGGCAAAGAAGAAATTGATGCGGTTGCACGCGCAATTTACTCAAAGGATTTCTTTAAAATAAACGGCTCAGGTCAGGAAGTAAAGCACTTTGAAGAAGAGTGGAAGGAGTATATGGGCAGCGATTACTGCATACTTATGACTTCGGGTATGGCTGCTCTTACTTCGGCGCTCATCGGCCTTGGTGTAGGCCCCGGCGATGAGGTTATCGTGCCTGCGTATACATATATTGCTACTGCTCTTGCGGTTACATCTGTCGGCGCAATCCCCGTTATTGCCGATATCGACGAAACACTTACACTCGATGTTAACGATTTTGAAAAGAAAATCAGCGAGCACACAAAGGCTGTAATCCCCGTACATATTATGGGCTTCCCCTGTAAAATGGATTCAATCTGTGAGGTTGCAAAGAAGTACGGCGTAGCTGTTGTTGAGGATGCCTGCCAGTCAATCGGCGGCAAATTCGGCGGTAAATTCCTCGGCAGCATCGGCGATGCAGGTGCTTTCAGCTTCAATTATTACAAGGTGCTTACCGCAGGCGAGGGCGGTGCTCTTATCACAAACAGCAAAAGCATTTTTGAGCGCGCTCTTATCTACCACGACAGTGCGGCTGTTGCATTCTTCGGCAACCAGCTCGACGGCAACAGCGAGAGTGTTTTCGGCGGTACGGAGTACCGTGTTTCCGATATTACGGGTGCAATTATGCGTGAGCAGCTCAAGAAGCTCGACGGTATTATCACCGACCTGCATAAGAATAAGTTTGACCTTATTTCAAAGCTTTGCGATAAGGCTGTTGTCGCTCCCTCACACGACAGCGAGGGTGACTGTGCAACAACTCTTTCTCTCCGTTTTGCGAGTGCAGATGAGTGTAATGCTTTTGCCGAGAAGTGTATTGCAAACGGAGTCGGTGTTACAATTCCGATTAATACAGGCAAGCATATCTACACCAACTGGACACAGATTATGGAGAAACGCGGTGCACTCAGTCCTCTTATGGACCCGTTTAAGATGGAAGCAAACAAAGGTCTGCAGATGGATTACACTATGGATATGTGCCCGAATACTCTCGACCTGCTTGCACGCACCGCTTATATTGCAATCGACCCCGATTGGTCTGCAGAGCAGCTTGACAAAACTGCAGAAATTATAAACGCAGCACTTTAATTTTTGATATTAAAAGCCCTTATGTGAACAGGTTCACATAAGGGCTTTTTACTGTCCGCGCAATCCGGAGCAGTTAATTTCGGTAGGGAAATTTTTATCGATTAGATTAAATCATATCTTCGACTACGTACATAACTTCTTCGAGCACTTCTTCCATAAAATCCGCGCCGGCGACTTCTTCGATCAAAGCGCTGATGATAACAGAGAATAACAATGCAAAAACAATGGCTATCGCGTACCAGATAAGATAAGAGCGGGCAAAATTTTTCAAAGTCTTATTCTTCGGTGCAAAAGCCGTAATGATTGTAGCAATAAAGCCGACCAAAGGAATGCTGAAAAGGAGGGTCAGACCGAAAAACGAGCTGACGCTGACTTCTGCGGGAGGATTTTGAGGTTGATTATTTGCTGGTGCAGTATAGTAGTAAGTGTTCTGGTCGGGAACAGCGTTGTAGTTTGTTGCGGGAGCTGTATAAACTACGGGAGCTGTCGGCTGAGTTGTAACTTCGTTGGGTGTTCCGCAGATTTTGCAGAACTTTTCGTTATCCTGGATTTCGTTTTGGCAGGTGTTGCAGATTTTTGACATATCTTTTAACCTCTTTCCGATTATTTATTTTGCATTTTGCAAAAAAATTGTCGATATTACCTGTATTTTAGCATAGGTGTAAATTTTTTGCAATAATATAATCTGTGTGAATTTTTTGCGTTGAATTATATATATGTTTGTGATATAATCGAAAAAATTATCGGGAGGTGTCGTATGAGGAAGAAACTGTTTTCAATCATTAACTCTGACGATATAAATAACAAAGCGGCGGATGCGTATGATTTTATAATGATGGCAACCATTATTGTCAGCATAATTCCGCTTGCGTTCAAAGAAACTAACAACGTTTTCCGTTGGATTGATTATATTACCGTCAGCATTTTTATTCTGGATTATTTCTTCAGGCTGATAACAGCCGACCTTTATCTCAAAAAGTCGGTTGCTTCGTTTTTTATTTATCCGCTCACACCTATGGCGGTAATTGATTTGCTCTCTGTTCTGCCTTCGATTACGGTGCTGCACAGCGTTTTCAGGTTGCTCAGGATTTTCAGGCTGCTCAAAGCGATGAAAGTAATCAGAGCTCTGAAGTTTTTGCGATATTCCAAAAGCTTTGAAGTGATAACCAACGTGTTCCGACGCCAGAAAAAAATCCTGACTGCCGTGGCAACAATGACCGTAGCCTATATACTGGTTTCGGCACTTGTTCTTTACAATGTTGAGCCGGATTCTTTTGCTACATTTTTTGATGCAATCTATTGGGCAACGATTTCGCTTACAACTATCGGCTACGGAGATATGTGCCCTGTGTCAGCTATCGGCAGAGCAGTTACTATGATTTCATCCGTTGCAGGTATTGCCATAATTGCCCTGCCCTCCGGTGTTATAACTGCAGGATATCTTGAAGAGATTAACAAAAAAGAAAAGAAATAAACGTAAACTTTAAAATCCGGTCTGTGTCAGATCGGATTTTTAGTTGCTTTCATAGCTTATTTGCGGTTGCATTTTGGTTTTTATTGTGATATTATATACTTTTGTAAACAGCAATCTAATATGTCTGAAATTCAATATCTTACGCACATTCGAGCATTTTTCTCTTTGGAGGCTATTGTAAGGATTTTTAACGAAGCTGTGGCGGAAATATTCCTTTCAAAACCATATTTATTACTGTTTGCAAAAGTATTATTTGTAAAATTATATATAATATATAAAAAGGAGGCTTATGAATATGACCTCAAAAGAAATGCTCGAAAGCATTGTAAAGGTTCTCGACGAAAAGAAGGCAGAGGATATCGTTGCGATTGAAACCGCAGGTATCACAATCGTTTCGGATTATTTTGTTATCGCTTCTGCTACATCAAATCCTCACGTCAAGGCTCTTGCCGATGACCTTGAGGAAGAGATGGCAAAGCTCGGCGTTTTTGCCACACATACCGAGGGTAAGGCTACCGGCTGGATTCTTATGGACTTCAACGATGTGCTTGTTCACCTTTTCCTCAGTGATATGAGAGATTACTATAATCTTGAGCGACTCTGGGCTGATGCCGCACAGGTCGATATCTCACATCTTATTACAGACTAATCAAATCAAAAGGATTGATAAAACTATGGCTAACTACGATTTTAAAGCTGCCGAGCAAAAGTGGCAGGACAAATGGGACGAGTCAGGCGTATTCAACGCTGAAGACGGCTCCGACAAGAAAAAATTCTACGCTCTTGTAGAGTTCCCGTATCCGAGCGGTGCAGGTATGCACGTCGGTCACATCAAGGCTTACTCAGGCCTTGAGGTTGTATCCCGTAAGCGCAGAATGGAGGGCTACAACGTCCTCTTCCCGATAGGCTTCGACGCATACGGTCTGCCTACCGAAAACTACGCAATCAAAACAGGTATCCACCCCAGACAGGTTACCGACAACAATATCGCAAAGTTCACTTCACAGCTCAAGCGTGTCGGCTTCTCATTCGATTGGAACAGAGTAATCGACACAACTGAAGAGGGCTACTACAAGTGGACTCAGTGGATTTTCCTCAAGATGTTCGAAAACGGTCTCGCATTCCGCGATAAGACTCTTGTCAACTACTGCCCCTCATGTAAGGTTGTCCTTTCAAATGAGGATTCGCAGGGCGGTAAGTGCGATATCTGCCACAGCGACATCGTTCAGAAGTCCAAGGACGTTTGGTACCTTCGTATCACCGAGTATGCAGATAAGCTTCTCGAGGGTCTTAACGAGGTTGATTACCTTCCCAATGTCAAGCTCCAGCAGGAAAACTGGATCGGTAAGTCAACAGGTGCATTTGTCAACTTCACTGTTAAGAATACCGACGAAACACTCCGTATCTATACAACCCGTCCCGATACTCTCTTCGGTGTAACCTTTATGGTTATGGCTCCCGAGCATCCTATGCTTGACAAGTATAAGGATATGATTGCCAATTTCGACGAGGTTGAGAATTACAGAGCAGAGTGTGCAAAGAAAACAGAGTTTGAGCGTACACAGCTTGTCAAGGATAAGACAGGTGTCTGCCTCGACGGCTTTGTCGGCATCAACCCCGTAAACGGCAAGGAAATTCCGATTTTCATTTCCGACTACGTTATGATGGGCTACGGTACGGGCGCTATTATGGCTGTGCCTGCACACGACCAGCGTGACTACGACTTCGCAAAGAAGTTCGGCATCGATATCACCGAGGTTATCAAGGGCGGCGATATCGCCGTTGAAGCTTACACAGGCGACGGCGAAATGGTCAACTCCGACTACCTCAACGGCTATACAGATAAGAAATCCTCTATCGCACGTGTTCTCGAAGAGCTTGAGAAGCAGGGCATCGGCGAAAAGGGCGTTCAGTACAAGATGAAGGACTGGGCATTCAACCGCCAGCGTTATTGGGGCGAGCCGATTCCGATTGTCCACTGTGACAAGTGCGGTATGGTTGCTGTTCCTTATGAGGAGCTTCCCCTCAAGCTTCCCAAGGTTGAGAATTTCGAGCCCGGTCAGGACGGCGAAAGCCCCCTTGCAAAGATTGACGATTATGTAAACTGCACCTGTCCCAAGTGCGGCGGCGCAGCAAAGAGAGAGACCGACACTATGCCTCAGTGGGCAGGCTCATCCTGGTACTTCCTGCGTTATATCGACCCCAAGAATACCGAGCGTTTTGCCGATATGGAGAAGCTCAAGTATTGGGGTCAGGTTGACTGGTATAACGGCGGTATGGAGCATGTTACACGTCACCTTATCTACTCACGTTTCTGGCACAAGTTCCTTTACGACCTCGGCGAAGTTCCGACTGCAGAGCCGTATGCAAAGCGTACAGCTCAGGGTCTTATCCTCGGTCCGGACGGCGTAAAGATGTCCAAGTCCAGAGGTAATGTTATCGACCCGAACGACGTTGTCGAGTCCTTCGGTGCAGACGTTCTGCGTACCTACGTCCTCTTTATGGGCGACTACGAGAAGGCAGCTCCCTGGTCAGAGGACAGCGTTAAGGGCTGTAAGAGATTTATCGACAGAGTTTGGAACCTTCAGTCAATTCTCACCGATTCCGATGAGTATTCAAAGAAGCTCGAGTCAGCTTTCCACAGAACGATCAAGAAGGTTTCTTCCGATATTGAGTCCCTCAAGTACAACACAGCAATTGCCGCTCTTATGACTCTCCTCAACGAGATTTACGATGCAGGCGCTGTTACACGCAAGGAGCTCAAGACATTTATCACTCTTCTCAATCCCTTTGCTCCTCACGTTACAGAGGAAATCAACGAGGCTCTCGGCTACGGTATGCTTGCTAACGGCGAGTGGCCGACTTACGACGAGGCAAAGTGCGTTGATAACGAAATTGAAATCGTTGTACAGATCAACGGTAAAATCCGCGCAAAGATGATGATTGCAACAGATATCGAGGCTGCAGACGCAATCGCACTTGCAAAGGCAGACGAGAAGATTGCCGAGGAAATCGCAGGCAAAACAATCGTCAAAGAGCTTTATGTCAAGGGCAAGCTCGTAAATATTGTTGCTAAATAATTGATTTTTTAACTTGAAAAGAGGTTTTTTATAATGGGATGCAGTGGTAACTGCTCAACCTGTTCTTCAAATTGCGACAGTAAAGAGAAGCAGGATTTAAGACTTCCGCAGAACGAATTCAGCAGTGTAAAAAAGGTAATCGGTGTTGTCAGCGGTAAGGGCGGCGTTGGTAAATCGCTCGTCACTTCCCTTCTCGCTTCCGCTTTCCAGACAAGCGGCAAGCAGACGGCAATTCTCGATGCTGATATAACAGGCCCCTCAATCCCCAAGGCTTTCGGTGTAAAGCAGGGCATTGAGCAGAGCGCAATGGGTCTTATCCCCGCAGAGAGCAAGACGGGTATCCGCGTTATGTCGGTCAACCTTCTGCTCGAAAAAGAGGATGCTCCCGTTGTCTGGAGAGGCCCCGTTATTTCGGGTGTCATCCAGCAGTTCTGGAACGAGGTTGCCTGGGGCGATATTGACTATATGTTTGTCGATATGCCTCCCGGAACAGGTGATGTTCCGCTTACAGTTTTCCAGAATCTCCCCGTTGACGGTATCGTCGTTGTCACAACTCCGCAGGATCTTGTTACAATGATTGTCAAAAAGGCTTACAATATGGCAAACCTTATGAACGTGCCGATTATCGGTCTTGTTGAGAATATGAGCTACTTCGAGTGCCCCGACTGCGGCAAGAAGCACGCAATTTTCGGCGAGAGCAGGATTGATGAGGTTTCGGCTGAGCTTGGTCTGCCCGTGCTTGCACGCCTGCCCATCAACACAAAAACCGCAAACCTTGTCGATAAGGGTGCAGTTGAGCTTGCAGGCGAGGACGATATCAAGTCTGCCGTTGAAGCAATCGAAAAATATTTCGCATAAGCAGGGGGAGGCGTTTCGCCTCCCTTTTTTATATTGCTGTAAATTGCTTTGTCAAAAGCTCCCTTTGAAGGGAGCTGGCGAAATCGCTTGCGATTTTGACTGAGGGTTGCTGATTAAAACACATCAATATTTAAATTAACAATCCTCCGTCTTTTGCTTCGCAAAATCCACCTCCTTTCAAAAGGAGGTTTAATCTACATCTGACTTTCAATCTTTTTACAAATAATTAATTTGTGTTTGCCCTTTATTTATGTTACAATTTTGGTGTATAGGGCACGAAAGGAGGCAAAGGAATGTACGATAAAATATCATCGTTTTTATCAAAAGGCAGGCACAGAAAAAATCTCTATATCGCAACGGTCGTGCTCTTTGCATTTCTTGCAATAGAGAAGGCTTTTTTCTGCTGTGGTATCGGCCTTACGATGAGCGGCCTGACTCTGTCTCATCAGCCGAATGTCAGCGATTATCTCAGCCTCCTGGTCTATACAACCGTTACCGCGCTTCTTATTGCAAAAGTTAAACATAAGTATATCCTTATCCCCGATTCGCTTCTTTTTTGCCTCAAGCTCAATATGCTTATTTCAAGCGTAATTTCCCTTACTCATGCATCAAGGCTCGGCCTGCTTACAGAGCTTTCGGTTATCGAGCATCTTGTCGAAAGCCTTTTCTTCGCACTCTTTCTAGGTATACTTTTTACAGGTAAGCTCGTGCCCGAAACAAGCAGATTCAAGCATATCTGTCCGTTTCTCTGCCTTGGCGTGCTTGCAGTGTGTCTGCCCGCAACGGTAGCTTTTGAAGCAATCAAGGTCTTTGTCGAGGAAACAGTATACAACTTTTCGACTAAAGTTGAGGTTGTGTTTTTTATAAACGGAGTGCTGCAGGAAATGGTGCTTGACCTGCCTTATGCACTGCTTGTGCTGTTGATGTTTTTCCCGGATAAGAAAAAATGAATTGATTTATCAATTCAAATCATTGAGCGAAGCGAAAAATCATGGCTGAAAGCCAAATCATGCGATAGCAAATCATAAAACACAAAGACAATGGCAGTCGATTTCCTTGGTGTCATCAGCTTTCCTATGCGTATCAATTTTATTGAGGTATTTGAAATATGATTTGCCTTACGGCGTGATTTGATTTCGTTGAAATCATGAATTGTAAAATAAATTTTACATGATTTGCGTTTTTTCAAAACGCATTAAAGAGGTAATAAAAATGAAACAGTGTGTTGTTCTGGTAAC
This sequence comes from Acutalibacteraceae bacterium, assembly GCA_045631965.1. Classification (GTDB taxonomy): domain Bacteria; phylum Bacillota; class Clostridia; order Oscillospirales; family Acutalibacteraceae; genus UBA8612. Next base: position 18,197 of record JAZQVR010000050.1, on the reverse strand, counting down.
GGGCGGCAGCTCGGGTATAGGTAAAGCAACGGCAGAGGCTCTGCGTGATGCAGGCTGTAAGGTCTATGAAGGCTCAAGGCGTGAGAGCAGTATCGAGGGTATAACACATCTCACTCTCGATATTACCGACGAAGCTTCTGCACGCTCTGCAGTTGAACAAATTATATCTGCTGAAGGAAAACTCGATATTTTAGTCAACTGTGCAGGCTCTGGTATATCGGGTGCTGTTGAGTTTACTCCTACCGATGAAGCGAAAAAGCAGATGGATATCAACCTCTTCGGCACTGTAAATATGACAAAGGCTGCTGTTGCCTCTATGCGTGAAAAAGGCGCAGGCAGAGTTGTCAATATAAGCTCGGTTGCCGCAACATTTCCTATTCCTTTTCAGGCTTACTACTCTGCATCAAAGGCGGCAATAAATGCGTGGTCGCTCGCTCTTGTAAATGAATTAAAGCCTTTCGGTATCAGCGTTACTGCAATCCAGCCCGGCGATATCAAAACAGGCTTCACTGCGGCGCGTGAAAAAAGTGCGGCAGGCGACGATGTTTACGGCGGACGAATCAGCCGAAGCGTAGCAAAGATGGAGCACGATGAAGAAAACGGAATGTCTGCCGAAACGGCAGGCAGAATGATTGCAAAAATTGCCCTTAAAAAGCGAGTTAAACCGCTGTATACACTTGGCTTTAGTTATAAAGCACTGTGCGTTCTGAGCAAGGCTTTACCGCTTGATTTCAGCAATAAGCTCGTAGGCTCAATGTACAGCAAATAAATTTAAAAATCTGTTCGGAGGTGATGTAATGGACGATATTATGCTTTGCCCATCCTGCGGTAAAGAGTTGCCGAAGGAAAGCTCATTCTGTCCTTACTGCATGACTAAATTCACCCCCGAAACACCAATGGGCAACAGCAAAACTAAAAGCAAAAAACCGCTGATAATAATTGTTGCGGCTGTTGCTGTGGTTGTTGCCGCGGCTGTGGCTGCTGCGGTGCTGCTTGTGCCCGAAAAAAATAATACTGCTTCCGAAAATTTCGCTTCTCAAACGGTGTCGGCTTTAAATACAAATCCGCCTGCAGGTACAACTGTTGCTCCGTCGGATGATGCAGATACTTCACCTGCTCCCGAAACTCAGCTTCACGATACAGCTGTCGGATTTTTGTCAGGCGGTTTTGATGATGCGTTTTATTGCGGCGGATTTTTTACCGCAGAGCACAGCTCTCTTGTTGCAAGCGAGTCGGCTTATAAAGGTGCAAGGATAAAATTTGAATGTATTGTGCTTAAGGTCGAGGGCGATACCGCTTTTGTCGAGTACGGTGCGACAAAAGGCTTTGACGGTGTATATAACTCAACGGCGGACTATGCCGCAGTTAAAATAAATACACAGGTGTCGCCGGGTGACAGCCTTGTTGTCTATGGCACATACACAGGCGTTGCCGATTATACCGTCGGCGGCAAAGGTGAGCGGTTGCCGACATTTGAAATGCAGTCCTGCACGGATTTTGTCTATTACGGTGTGCTTTGCCCTGTGCTGACAAAGAATGATATATCTGCCGCGGCACAGCGGATTTTCGGCGATAATGTTACTGTCAGGGAGTCTGTGTGCGCTGATTTTTCCGATAATTCCGTAGCGGATATTCTGGTTGACGGCGGCTTGTTTTATACAGCCGTGACGGATTACGGCAGCTTCTGCTTCTATGCAGGCGAAAACAGCTTCATCCTGGACTGTGCAAGCACTGTTGAAGCAGAGAAATACATATTGCCTGCCGTCGGGTCAGATAATATTTACTCCTATACTTTTGATAACGTAAGCGGAAAATTTACTCTCGCCTGCCTTGATAAAAATTTCAACACTTTGTGGACAAGAGAGTTTAAAAATTCTGCCGATGCGGTTTTCGATTATACTTCCGATTATTTCTATGTCGTTGCCGATTCCAATTTATATGTGCTCGATGTTTCTGCGGGCGAAAATGCAGTCAGCCCGAAATATGTCGGCTCAAGGTGCGGCATAGTTAAGGTTGAGAGCGGCTTGATTCTTGTTTCCGACAAGAATACGGATACAGTTTTAAAAACCGACCTTTGCGGTAATGCGGTTTGGAGAGTGTCGCTTTCGGGTGATATTTCCGATTCGCAGGTTAATGCACAAAGTCTTGTCTCCGGTTATCTTGTCAGCTTTGAGAATGAGGCGGGCGGATGCTATACGGCGTTTGTAACCGATGACGGCAAGGTCACTTTTGAGCACAACAAAGACTAAACGGAGGGATGGCAGTGGATATCTTAACCGCAATCAATCAGCGTCATTCCGTACGCAGATATAAAGAAATACCGATTGAAAAAGATAAGCTCGACGTGCTCTTTGCCGAGGTCGAAAAATGCAACGCAGAGGGCGACCTGCATATACAGCTTGTGACTGACGAGCCGAAAGCTTTTACAGGCATTATGGCAAACTACGGCCATTTCAGCGGCGTTTCAAATTACTTTGCACTCGTCGGCAAAAAGTCCGATAGCCTTGATGAGCGTGTCGGCTACTACGGTGAGCGGCTTGTGCTGCTCGCACAGTCGCTCGGGCTGAATACCTGCTGGGTAGCGCTGACATTTTCCAAAAGAAAAGCGGAATTTGCCGTAAATAAGGGCGAAAAGCTCGTGTGTGTGATTTCACTCGGCTACGGAGAATATCAGGGCAAACCTCATAAAAACAGATCGCTTGAGGAAATCTGCCCCTGCTACGATAATTCACCCGATTGGTTTAAGTCGGGTGTCGATGCGGCAATGCTCGCTCCTACTGCAATAAATCAGCAGAAGTTCAGCTTTTCATTGAGCGGCAATACCGTCACCGCCTCGGCACAAAAAGGTCCTTGCAGCAAGATTGACCTCGGTATTGTAAAATATCATTTTGAGCTCGGTGCAGAAAAAGACAATTTCGAGTGGGCAGATAAATAATTGCACAAAAAAATTTAATCTGAAAACACAATTAGCGGTAAAAATACTGTTGATTTTTGTCTGTATATATTTTATAATAAATCATCAAATGTAATCTACTCTCAAGGAGGAAACATATAATGGATTCAAACAAAAGACCCGAATCAATGGCTCGTATTACTACTGCAGAGCTTGCAAACGCTTTTATCGATGAGCAGGTTGCTCTCGTGCGTGAGCAGGTAGGCGATAAGAAAGTTCTTCTCGCTCTCTCCGGCGGTGTCGACAGCTCTGTTGTCGCAGCTCTTCTTATCAAGGCTATCGGCAAGCAGCTCGTCTGTGTTCACGTTAACCACGGCCTTATGCGTAAGGGCGAAAGCGAAAACGTAATCGAGGTTTTCCAGAACGGACTCGATGCAAACCTCATCTATGTCGATGCTACTGACCGTTTCCTCGACAAGCTTGTTGACGTAGCAGACCCCGAAACAAAGAGAAAAATCATCGGTAACGAGTTTGTTTACCTCTTCGCAGAGGAAGCTCGCAAGCTCGCAGACGATGTTGATTTCCTTGCTCAGGGTACAATTTATCCCGACATCATCGAAAGCAAGGGCGTTAAGGCTCACCACAACGTTGGCGGCCTTCCCGAGGACCTTCACTTCGGCCTTGTTGAGCCCATCAAGCTCCTCTATAAAGACGAAGTACGCGTAGTCGGCAGAGCACTCGGCCTTCCTGCAGAGATGGTCGACCGTCAGCCCTTCCCCGGCCCCGGTCTCGGCGTACGTTGCCTTGGCGCTATTACTCGTGACAGACTTCACGCACTCCGTGAGGCAGACGCTATCCTCCGTGAGGAGTTTGATAAGTCAGGCCTCTCCAACCACGTATGGCAGTACTTCATCGCTGTCCCCGATATGAAGAGCGTTGGTGTCAGAGACGGCAAGCGTTACGAGGGCTGGCCGGCAATCATCCGCGCTGTAAATACAACAGACGCTATGACTGCTACAATCGAGGAGATTCCGTACTCCGTACTCAATAAAATCACTGCAAGAATCACAGCAGAGGTAGAAGGCATCAACCGTGTCCTCTACGACCTTACTCCCAAGCCCACAGGCACCATCGAGTGGGAATAAGGCAAAGCCTTATTCCATTCGATGAACTATGATCGTTTCGCAGAAATGATCATATCATAACATTTGGGCGTTGTCCAAATTCATAACTCTAAACTCATAACTTCTCCTTTCTTTTGCGAAACGAGTTATCAGTTATGATTGCCTGCGGCAAGTTATAAGTTGTTTGTACTATAAGACAAAAAGAGCTAACTGTTTTTCAAAAACGGTTAGCTCTTTTCATATAATTTGGTATTGCTTTTATTCCATATTTGGAATATAATTATAACAACAATTGATAGGAGTGAACACAATGTTAGCTTTCATGACTGCAAACGAAGCTGCTGAAAAATGGAATATTTCACGTCGTAGAGTTTTGACTCTTTGTCAAGAGAACAGAATAGAGAACGCAGCGATGCTTGGTAATATGTGGATTATTCCTATTGATGCAGAAAAGCCGGAAGATGCAAGAACTTTGAGACATATAAATACAGAAGAAAAATCAGTTAAACCCTTTTTGAAATGGGCAGGTGGCAAAGGTCAGCTCCTCAAAGAAATTGAAAAATACTATCCTTTTGCAGATTCAAAATTTACAAAATATGCAGAACCTTTTGTTGGTGGTGGTGCAGTTTTGTTTGACATTATTAGCAAATATTATTTGAAAGAAATTTATATTAGCGATATTAACGCTGAATTAATGAATACTTACAAGGTAATCCGTGATGATGTTGAAGGATTAATTGTTCTGCTTAATAAAATTCAGAATGAATTTATTTCTTTAGATGATGAACATAGAAAAGATTATTATTACATTCAAAGAGAAAGATTCAACTATCTTAAAAGCACAAACACTTTCAATATTGAAACTGCAGCTCTTTTGATTTTCCTTAATAGAACTTGTTTTAACGGTCTCTACCGAGTAAACAAAAAAGGTCAGTTTAATGTACCTATGGGCGCTTATAAAAATCCATTGATTTGTGATGAAAAGAATCTGATTGCTGTTTCTGATAAACTTCAACACGTACATATTGTTTGTGGAGATTACAGAGAGTCTGCAAATTTTATTGATGAACATACTTTTGTTTATTTTGATCCACCTTACAGACCTTTGTCTGAAACATCCGGATTTACAGCATATACTGAGGCTTTGTTTGATGATGAAGCACAGAAAGAACTTGCAAGATTTGTTGAAGAAATGGATAAAAAAGGTGCAAAGATTGTTGTTAGTAATTCTGACCCTAAAAATGCAGATGAAGAAGATAATTTCTTTGATGAAATATATGCTTCACACAACATAACAAGAGTTGATGCTGTAAGAATGATTAACAGTAACAGCAAAAACAGAGGTAAAATCAAAGAACTTTTGATTTCTAATTTTTAAGGAGAATTGATATGAGAGATTTTAATGCTTGGTTATCAGGATTTCGTGACAGTATAGCTGACTACGGGTATTATGTAGATTTTGAAAAGGTACACCGCAACATTGACAATATAAAAGTAGAATTAAATATTCTCAATTCATTGATTGGCTCGAAAAGTATTGAAAGTGACTTTGAGAAATTGATTGCGGATTATCCTAATGTTCTTAAATGTATTCCACTTCTTTTGGCGGTAAGAGCAAATGAGATTTATGCAATCGATAATGATGGAGCATTTACATACACATTTAACAGACAAACTCTTTCTGTCGAGCAATACAAAACATTTATGAGAAAAACCGGTCTCTTTGATTTAATTGAAAATCATATAATTAGTAATCTTGTTGACTACGCAACAGGTGTTGAAACCGGTCTTGATTCTAACGGCCGTAAAAATCGTGGCGGTCATCTGATGGAGGATTTGGTTGAAGGCTTCATAAAAAAGGCTGGATTTGTTAAGGATAAAAATTATTTTAAGGAAATGTATATTCATCAAATAACCGGTAAATGGGGCATAGACTTATCTGCTATTTCAAATCAGGGCAAAATGGAAAAACGTTTTGACTTTGTTGTTAAAACAAATGATATGATTTATGCTATTGAAACAAATTTCTACGGTAGTGGCGGTAGTAAGCTGAACGAAACGGCAAGAAGCTACAAAACCCTTGCGTGGGAAACCGAAGAAATAGAAGGATTAACTTTTGTTTGGTTTACAGATGGCAAAGGCTGGACAAGTGCACGAAATAACCTTGAAGAAACCTTTGATGTTATGGAACACATTTATAATATTAAGGATTTGGAGAATGGAATTATCGGTGAGGTTTTCAAATAATGGCAAAGAAAATAACCAAGTGGGAACCTGAAGCTTTTGAACTCGAAATGACCACACATTGGTCATTCCCAAAGCGTGGAGATTGGGCTACTCATGATGCAAAATGGCGAGGTAACTGGTCTCCGTACATTCCACGGAACATATTGTTACGCTATTCTCAAGAGGGCGATTTAGTTCTCGATCAGTTTGCGGGTGGCGGAACAACACTTGTAGAAGCTAAACTTCTTAATCGTGATATTATTGGTGTTGATGTAAATGATGTTGCCCTTGCAAGATGTAAGGAAAAGACTAATTTTGAATGCGAGAACGCCAATGGTAAAGTATATATTCGTAAAGGTGATGCAAGAAATCTTGATTTTGTGCCGAAAAATAGTATCGATCTAATATGCACACACCCACCTTATGCTGATATTATTCAATACAGCGAGGATATACCTGAGGACTTGTCTTTGCTAAAGGTAAAAGATTTTCTTGAGGAAATGAAAAAGGTAGCTGCAGAGAGCTACCGTGTTCTGAAAAAGGACAAATTCTGTGCTGTTCTTATGGGTGATACACGTCAAAAAGGTCATATGATACCAATGTCTTTTGAAGTAATGCATATTTTTGAAGATGCGGGATTCAAACTTAAAGAGCTGATTATTAAGGAACAGCACAACTGCAAGGCAACAGGTTATTGGAAAACCAATAGTGTGAAATATAACTTTTTATTAATTGCACACGAGTATTTGTTTGTTTTTAGAAAGTGATTTTAATCACTATTTTATATACTGTTTAAGGTATAACTAAGCAAAAAATAAACTCATAATTCGGAATCTATTTCATGAGGATTTTATGTACAACAAGGTTTATATCGAAATTACAAATATATGCAATATGAATTGCTCTTTTTGTCACGGTCACAGCCGTGCACCTCGTCGGATGAGTGAGGAGGAGTTTGAGTTTATTCTCGGCAAGCTGACACAGCACACAAAGTACATCTATTATCACCTTATGGGTGAGCCGCTGACTCATCCTCTGCTGCCCGAATTTATAAAGCTGGCGGGTGAGTACGGTTACAAATCAATCATCACTACCAACGGTACGCTTCTGAATAAACGCAAAGACGAGCTTTTGAGTGCAGGTATACACAAGGTGAATATATCACTCCACAGCTTTGAAGACGGTGACGATGATTCTTATATCAGCTATGTAAGCTCACTTGCAGATTTTGCGAAATCAGCCGCAGACGCAGGCACAATTGTTGTTTTACGCCTCTGGAATAAAGGCTGTGACGGCGGCAAAAACGAGATAGCGTTAAATTTGCTGTCGCAGTACATTTCGGGCGATTGGGCAGAGAATACACGCGGTATCAGAGTGCGTGACAAAATTTTTGTCGAGTTCGGTGAGCGTTTTGAATGGCCCGACAGTAACGCAGAAATCAAAGGCAACAAATTTTTCTGCTACGGTCTGAAAGACCAGTTCGGAATTCTTGCCGACGGCACGGTTGTGCCCTGCTGTCTGGACAGCGACGGCGTTATCAACCTCGGTAATATTTTTAATGAAAATATAAATGACATTCTCTCTTCAGAAAGGGCAACGGCAATCGTCGAGGGATTTAAACAAGGTAAAGCAACCGAAGACCTTTGCCAAAAATGCGGCTATGCCCAACGGTTTGTGCGATAACAAAACGGAGTTTTTTGATACAGAATATTTTAATAATCTTGAGCAAGAGCTTAAATAAACCGCAGGTAAAAAATCTGCGGTTTATTTTATGTTGTATTTACTTTTATCGGTCAATTTGGTAAAATAGTTTTATAAACTAAAAGGAGATTTTGCTATGAATTCTTTTGCTAAAAAAGTTGTTTCTCTTATGCTTATTGCGGCAACTGTTTTTGCCTTCGGCTGTCCTGCTTTTGCGGCAGGTGAAACCGCCGATGAAACAGTTACAGGCTTCACTGCTGACGATTTTCTTACAACCAACGGTCAGGATATTGTAAACTGCAAGGGCGAAAAGGTAACCCTCAAGGGTGTCAACCTCGGTGCGTGGATGATTTTCGAGGGCTGGCTCTGCCCTTATGAGGCTGACCTCGACCATTACACAGTGCTCGAAGTTCTGACCGAACGATTTGGTGAGGATAAGGCTTACGAGCTTTTCAATACATATATGGACAACTGGATTACAGAGTATGACCTTGACGAAATCAAGGCTATGGGCTTCAACTGTGTCCGTGTGCCTTTCTGGTACAGAAACTTCTACTACGATGACAACGGCAGAAAGATTCTCGACGAAAACGGCGAGTGGGATTTTTCACGCCTTGAGTGGGTTGTAAGCGAATGTGCCGAGCGCGAGATTTATGTTGTGCTCGATATGCACGGTGCTGTTGGCTACCAGAGCGATGCTCCCCACAACGGCAAGGCAGACTCCGTAGGCCTCTATGCCGACACAGAGCAGGGCGAGCGTTACCGTGAGCTGACCGACGAGCTGTGGACAGAGATTGCGATACGCTTCAAGGATGAGCCTGCAGTTGCTATGTATGACCTTCTCAACGAGCCGATGTGCGACGTTGAGGCAAGCGAGATTGAGCGTAGAATCAACAACGAGATGATTTATACCCGTCTTTACGATACCATCCGTAAGGTTGACAGCGAGCATATCATCACAATGGAAGCTATCTGGACTGCTATCGCACTGCCTCTTGCATGGACAAAGGGCTGGGAAAACGTAGTATATCAGGTGCATTTCTATAATAATTCAAACTTTATTTTCAACCTATTTGCCTGGTTTACAAAGTTTATTTATTCCGATGTGCCTATGATGATGGGCGAGTTCTATCCGCATCAGAAAACAACGTGGGACAACTGCTTCAAAACTCTTGATAAGGCAAACTACAGCTGGTTCCTCTGGACTTACAAGGCTACGGGTCACGGTATGTGGAGCTCCGATTGGTGTCTGAGAGGCAGCAAGGACGGCTTTGAGCGTGTCAATGTCTACAACGACTCCTACGAGGAAATTGCACGCAAGTGGGGCGAATGTATTCGCACCGAAAACGGCTTCCAGGACAGCGGACATTACGACAGAGATGTAAAAGAGTTTATATAAACAATTTAAATGAACTGATTTATCAGTTCAAATCATGTTGCATAGCAACAAATCACGGCGTTTACGCCAAATCGTGCGACAGCAAATCATTAAAACACAAAGACAATGGCACAAACTTTCCTCGGTGCTACCATCTGTATTTTGTGTATCAATTTTATTGAGGTATTAAAAAAATCGCCCCGTACTTCTTCAACGGAAGTACGGGGTATTATTTTATATGGCTTTTTTGTTCTTTTTAACAAGAATTGTGATTGTGGTTGCTGAGCCTGCCAGTGCAACGGAAACAACAACGCTAAGAGTTATAACTAAAGTGCGTGAAACCTCAACCTTGTCGGAATCTGATTCAGTATCTTTTTCATCTTTTGTTTCTGAAGTTTTTTTCTCGGTCGAAGTTGTTGGCTCTTCTTTATTTGTGATGTCGACATAGTTATAATGAATTGTTATTTGGGGTTGAATTTCATTTTTTTCACTTATATTAATTGAATTCCATTCTTCCTCACTGCCTGTATAATATATATCTGTAAGTGAATAATTTTTCACGAAAGCTAATTCGGAAATAGTAGTTATGCTGTTAGGTATAATAATGCTTTTTAATGTTATGCTGTACACAAATGCACCCGGAGCAATTTCAGTTACACTTTCAGGTATAGTATAGCTTTTAATCGATTTTTCTGCAGGAACTTTTATTAGCTTGGTTTTGGTTTTGTTATATAAAGCTCCGTGTTCGTCGTTTGTAAAATACTGATTATCCTCGTCAACGGTTATGTTTGAAAGATTGGTTGCCAAAAAAGCATAATCACCTATAGTTTCAACACTTGATGGGATGACAAGCTTGCTGTCTTTTAATCCCGTACAGTAAGTAAATGCGTATGAACCGATAGATTTAATACCTTCGGGGATTTCTATGCGTTCAAGATTTTCACAGTACTCAAAAGTATAATCGTTAATTACCGTTACACCCGATGGCATGTTTATGGTTTTAAGGTTTTCGCAGCTTTGGAAAGCCGCTTTGCCGATAACGGTAATACTGTCGGGAAGAGTTATATGTTCAAGGTTTTTACAGTCGTCAAACGCAAGGTCGCATATTTCAGTTACACCATCGGCTACCGTATAGCTTGTGTAAGCTCTGGCGGCAGGGAACTCAATAAGCTGAGTTTTTGATTTGTTATATAAAGTTCCGTTATCATCGCTGGAATAGTAGTTGTTGGCGGGATGTACATTTATACTTAATAGATACTCACCGGCGTTGAAGGCACACCATCCGATGTTTTTTACACTTGCAGGTATCGTTACCTGCTCCATAAATTGGCAGGCTTCAAAAGCAGAATCACCTATATATGTTACATTGTCAGGAATATTTACGTTTTTAAGATTATTGCAGTTGAAGAATGCCCTTTCACCTATTGAAATAAGAGAATCGGGAAGAGATACTTCACTGAAATCATTCATGACAAAAGCATTGTCACCGATACTTGTTACACCTTCATTAATAACAAGCTTTTTGATATATAATGAATGTGAATACCACGGTTGAGTATACTCATATGTGTCATAATCAGCGATGTAATCATACATATCGCCCGTGCCGCTGATGGTCAGCACACCTGTATCTGTATCGAATGTCCATGTCATATTATCGCCGCAGGTGCCGCTGTGCGTTACGGCAAAGGCCGGTAATGGAAAACAACAAAGAAGTATTAACAAAGCAATTATAACTGTCGATATATTTCTGAGTTTGTTTTTCATAGAACAATCTACCCTCCGTAATGTAATGAAGATAAAAAATCAACAGAATGTTTCTTTTAGCCGATTATATCACTCGTACAATAAAGAGTCAAGCTTGACTATTCTGAAAGCGACAGTTCAACAGTGGGATTTATCTAAAAATCAGGCTGCAGATATTACATCTGCAGCCTGATGCGTATTTATTATCAGCCGATAAACTTGATTGTGAGAATCTTCTTACCTGTGATTTCAAACTCTGCAAAGCCGTCTGCATCGACTGTAAGGGGAGCTTCGTCAAGCTCTTCGAGTGTGACGAGCTTGATTTCCTTCCACTTCTTACCTGAGTATGCGGGAAGCTCAAACTCTGCCTGCTGACGCTCAACGGGTGACTGTGCCTTCTCAATCGGAGCTATGCCGCCGTTGAGACGGATTGCGTTCTTAACAGCCTTGTCGGAGGGGTTGAACAGACGTACAACCCAGCCTTCGCCGTCTTCACTCTTCTTGATTGCGCTGACGTTGAGGTTCTCATCCTTGAGCTCAAGGAATGAGTGGTCAAGCGGATTCTTGCCGTGTGCTGTGGGAGCAATCTGGCCGATTGTGAGGTAAAGGTTGAAACGCTCGCTCTCCTGCCATACGTTTGCATCTTCCCAGTTGCCGCTGTGAGGCATAAATGCGTAGCGGAATGTGTTCTTGCCTATGCACTGTGAGCCCTTGTCCCAATCGCTGTAGTTCTGCATATCCTTTGTAACGCAGATACGGAGCGGATAAGCACGGATGAGTGAAAGGTAAAGTGTGCCTTCCTCATCGTCTGCAGCCTCATAAGCCTTGAGACCTGTGTTGAGAAGTGCAACACCGTTTGTGCCGTCAGTAATGCTGACGAAGGAGTTCATCGGGTGCTCTGTCATCGGAGGCTCATCGTAGAGTGAGTAGTCGGGCTTTGCAATCGGACGTGATACAACGTCAAACTGACCCTGAGAATCTGCGTACTCTGCCTTGATGCCTGTCGGGAAACCTACCTGCAGGTAGTGGTCCTCGCAGCGGTTGTTGATTGTTGTTTCAATCTCAACAAACTTTGCACCCTTGCGGAGTGTTACAAGGCTCTCGATATCAACGGGCAGCTTGTGCTCGCTTCTGGATTTCTCGTCGAAAGCTCTCTTTTCGGGAAGCTCCCAACGCATTGTTACCTTGTATGTTGTTTCGAATTCGCCCTCGCGAAGGAGAGTAACTGTTGCCTGCTCGCCGAGCGTTGTGAAGGTTTCGTCAATTTCAGGTGCAACGTGCTGCCAGGGGTTGCCGATTTCACCGCTGTCTTTAAAATAGCCGAGGTTGCTGTAAACCTTGCCCGTTGTCTTGTCAACAACGTTGAATGTACCGTTGTGGTTGAAGGAAACCTTGAGGTTTTCGTTCTCCATAACCTGAGTTGTCTTTACAAGTGTTACGGGTGTTGTTGCGCGTACGTTGTAAAGCGGACGGATTTTGAGTGTCTTGTAGCCCATTGCAGGTACATCTTTGACCTCTGCTGCAATAAGATACTGCTCTGTGTGGAGCACGTTTGCAGTATCGTTGGGGTTCTGGATAATCTGTGCGTTTGCCTTGTTTGTGGTGAGAATCTGATACTTGATTTTCTCGCCGTTTGTGTCGAGAATTTCGAAGCTGTCTGCTTTCCACTCTGCAGGAATTTCAACACGCATATTGACAGTCTCTGTTCTCTTGAACGGAGCGGGGTTGAAGAGTACAACCGCTACATCGTCACGGCTGAATGACTTGAGGTCGATATCGCCTGCAATGTCCATAAATGCACGCTCGAATACGCACATTGAAAGCTCTCTGGACTGTCTGTAACGGGACATAACGTCCTCATAAACAACGTCACGTCCGCAAGCACCGATGCTGTCGTGGCCGTGGTTCTGAAGAAGGTAGTTATATGAAAGGTCGATGAAATTCTGCGGATAGGGTGCACCTGAAAGAGAAGCGAAAACAGACATAGGCTCAGCGTAGTTGATGAGTCTGCGCTCTGTGTCGAAGTTCTCCTGCTTGATGTATGTGCGTGCTGAAAGAATCCAGCCGCAAAGCTCACTTACGCTGCCCTTTGTGTAGGGGTCGCGCATCTCACCGCGGAGTACGGGTGAATCGGGCTTGAAGTTGTCGATAATGCCCTGCTCCATCTCTTTGAGTGTGCTGTGGAAAACCTCTGCCTCGGGGAGTGCTGCATCAAGGTCTTTGATGAGCTGAACCTCACGTGCGTCGGGGCAGGATGAATCGTGACCTGCTGACCAGAAGCGGTGCTGTGTTGTCCAGTCCTTATCCTGCTCTCTGACAGCCTGTTCTGCTCTTGCCTGAACGTTCTCGCTGTGGTACTCGTAGAAGGGATGTGTGTACTGGTAGTCGAGCTTCCAGTCGCGGTCGATGAGCTTGAACACACCGTTGTTGTCGTTCCAGAGCATATCACGGTTGTTTTCGTCAGCCTGGTTGAAATATACAGGACGTTGTACAACGTACCAGATGTTGTAACGGGGACGCTTTGCAAGACGGGATGCGTAGATGCGTGTGCCATCGGGGCTCTCCCAATAGAATTCGGAGTTGGGCGCCTTATACTCGTTGATACCTCTGTAGAAAGAAGCAAAATGAATGCCGAAGCCTGAGTAAATCTGGGGAAGCTGTGAAATCTGACCCCAGCCGAAGGGTGAGTAGCCTGTTTTGCTGATGCCGCCCATTTCCTTGCCGATTTTGTGACCGAGGAGGAGGTTACGAATGAGAGCCTCGCTGCCTACTGTAAATTCATCCGGCAGACAGAACCAGGGTCCTACAGCAATACGGCCTTCCTTGATGTACTTCTGAAGCTTTTCTTTTTTCTCGGGGTATACCTCGAGATAATCCTGAACAGGCATTGTCTGTGAGTCGAGGTGGAAATGTCTGTAGTCGGGGTATCTGTCGAGAATGTCAAGCAGCATATCGAGCATATAGCCGAGCATATACTGTGTGCGGCGTGCGGAGAAACGCCACTCTCTGTCCCAGTGTGTGTTTGATATAAAGTGACATTGAAGCTTATCTTTGTTTTCCATATGTATTCACCTTATCCTTTAATGATTTTCATAATTTCTTCGAAGTTGTTGCAGAAGTGTGAGCAGACTGCCTTTGTGCCGCTGGATTCGATGTTACCGCCTGCGATACCGATTGTGGTGTAGCCTGCAAGACGTACCGAGCAAGCACCTGCACCTGAGTCTTCAATGCCGACAACTCTGTTTCTGTCAGCAAAAGCTTCGCCGAGACCGACAATTGATGTTTCGCTGTAGAGCCACGGATGGGGCTTGGGTGAAAGCTCACCGAGTGTGCCTACGCTGCCCTTGCGAAGCGGGAAGCCTGCAGAGATGATAGCATCGTAGAAATCCTTGGGGTCGCCCATACCGAGAGTCTTGAATGCGGAGAGAATTTCGGGCCATGCCTTCTCGTAAAGACCTGATGTAACAAGGCCGATTTTGATGCCCATACTCTTGAGCTCAAGCAGGAAATCCTTTACACCTTCTGTAGGTGTGAAAGCGCCGTCCTTACCTCTGCCTGCCATAATCTCTTCCATTTCTCTGTGAGTGTGCTCAAAGTAGAAGTTGCGAGCCTTCTCGAGTGATTCACCGGGGCAGTACTTGTCGATGCAGTACTGAAGGTGCTCACTTACGCTGTGACCCGATACAAAGGGAAGGTCAGCATCTTCAAGCTCAAACTTCGGGTTACCGAGCATACTTGCGGTGCTCATCTGGATAATCCATACCCAGAAATCCTCACTGCGTACGGTTGTGCCGTCAAGGTCCATAAGTACGGCATTGAGCGGATACTCAGTCTTGACAGGATAAACAGGGTAGTAAACGGGGTAGGCGATTGCGGATTTGACACAAGCGAGTGAGTGTGAGCCGAAGGACACAAACTCAACCTTTTTGTCGCCTGTTGCAACGATGCAGTCAACACCGTTTTTGCCTGTGATAAACTTGCCGTCTTCTGTTGTTTCAAGAAGATGGAAACCGCTCTCGGGGCCGATGACACCGAGGTCGGGTATGTTTACATTCTTGTCGAGAATCATAACACTTGTTTCCTTTCAGGTGAAATTTATAATCACCCTGTATTTTACCATACTTGTCAGAATAAGTAAATAATAAATATAAAAAAGCAACCGGGACATATGAGTCTGTTTCATACGTCCCGGATTGTTTTACTGTCCGAATATGTCTGTGCCGACAAATCCGTTGTCGGAATAAATACAGGTCTGCACCTCAAATGCGCCCATATCAACGCTGAATTTTTTGCCGCTATACACAAGCGAAGCCTTTGCAGGCTTGTCGGTTGAGTTGTACAGCCTTATGAGCGTGCCGCTTTCTGTTTGGCAAAGCCTTGTCATAATCACATCGGGGTTGTCAAGCTCAATTGAGGTCTGCTTTGTTTCGCCAAGGCCTGACGGGAAGAACGAAAGTGCAATACAAGGCTGGTTGTACATCTCTGCCTGCATATCGGGATACGCAGTATCAGCGGTAATTCTGTATTCAAATTCACGCTCGCCTGTGTCGATATGGTCGTGTGCACGGTCAGTGTCGGCAAGGGGTCTGTCATTTATCGGGTGAGCGGAATAAACAGGAGTGCGAAGCAGAGAAATGCCGAGCACGTTTTTGTCAAGACTTCCGCCGTATGTACCCTTGTTGAGTACGGTTATGCCGTTGCCGTTTTCATAAACACCGCACCATTTCTGGTAAACAGCCTCGTTGCCGTCGGCACGGAGCTGCTCTGTGCCGAAAGCTGTCTGACCGTAAAATTTGGGTGACTCAGATGCAGTGTTGAGGTTGAGCTTGTAGAATACATTGTTGTCGTTTGAAAACAGCTTGATTTTTATATCGATATAGTTGCCGTTTTTGGGCAGAGTGTAAGTGACAACAGCGTAGGATTTGTTGCAGCCGAAAATCGCCTGAAGCTTTGTGCGTACGCTGCCGTTTTCAATAACTCTTACGTTGGGTATTGTTTCGTCAGTGTAGCCGTTGAATGTGTTGGCTTCCTTGTCGCCGAGCAGAGTGAATTCGCCGATTTTTTCGTTGAAGCCGTCAACAGTCATTCCCCACGGGTCTTCGTTGTCCTTTGCGGCTGTGATTTTTGCACTGCCTGCCGTCAGCATATCTTTTCCGTCTGAAATATAGCTGTCAATAAGACCTGTGCTTTTGTTTACCGTTACCTGCATTGTGCCGTTGTCAAAGGTGAAGTGAGTTGCCGTTTCGTCGCAGGGCTCAATCTTGCGTTTGGGGTAATTCTCAACGTAAAGCTCGCAGTCAAAGCGGTTAATGCTCATCGGCTCAAGCTCAGCCCTGAAGCAGACTCTCTTACGCCAGTCCAGGCTGAACGTGCACGCCTCTTTCTCATTCTGTGAGGGCAGATAGCTGCCGTTTTTGTCACGCACTTTTACAAGTGTTACTTCGTTTTCGTTCCAGTTCTGGTCCTGAAGCTGGAATTCAACCTCGACATCCTGCACTGTTTTGTACGGATGCGGATTGAAAACAAGTACGGGTATTTCGCCGTCCTTTGCCTTGGGCTGACCCTCGCACAGTTTGAAGAATGCCTTGGTCTTGTATCTGTCTGTAATCTCACTGCCGTAATTAAACAGACGAAGGCAGTCATCCTCAACAGCCTTTATTCCCGAGCCGGGCAGTATATCGTGAAACTCGCAGAAAAGCAGAGCTTTTTCAGCCTTTTCAAGCTCGTTTTTGTCGTAAGAAACACCGCTGAGTGCAAGCATCTTTTCGCACACTGCAAGGTCGTTTTCAAGCTTGCGGTGAGCCTGCTTTATGCGTACCATCGAGGTGTAACAGCCTACCATTGTGTAGTTGAGCGACTCGTCAAAAACCTTGAGGTCTGATTTATCAATTCTTTCAAAGTAGTTTTCACACCACGAATGTCTGATATGATATTCCGGGTGAGTGCGCATAGTTTCTTCTATTGTTTTCAGGTCTTCTCTTGACGGACCGCCGCCGTGGTTGCCGATACCCCAGAAGGTCATATTTATTCCGTCGCCATATTCACGCTCGAGTGCAAGATTGATTTTGTTCATCACCTTGCCCTTGCCCGAGTTGTAGCCGCCGCTTAGCTTGTGTGCAATTATTTCGCTGCCGTCAAAGCCACGCCATATAAAATCGTGCTCGGCTTCAACCCACGACGGACGCATAAACACATACGAATCGTAGCCGCTCTTTTTGAGTATCTGCACAAGCCCCCTCGTGTGACCGAATGGGTCGAAATTGATTGCGGTTGTCGGTATAACGCCGAACTTTTCTTTGAAATATTTTCTGCCCGTTTCAATCTGGCGGATGAAGCTTTCACCGCAGGGCATAACACAGTCGGGCTGTAAATACCAGCCGCCCATAATATGCCACTTGCCCTCGCTTACAAGCCGCTGTATGCGTGCAAAAAGCTCAGGCTCGTTTTCTTCAACCCATTCATACAGTACGGATTCGTTGTGGTTGAAAACAAATCCCTCAAATTCATCGCAGAAGTCTGCCGCAACGCGGAAGGTTGATATCGCCTCGGCAATACCCTCGGGGCGTTGCCACAGCCATACAGGGTCGAGGTGTGCGTTGCAGATCATATGCAGTTCTTTCATTTTTTTGTCACTCCTGTTTTGTTATGCTGATATAATAGCATAATGTTACATAAAAAACAACGGCACACCCTGCAGTGTGCCGTATTTTTATTTGTTATATTGAAAAACATTTTATATTATGATAACATAAAAAACGATGAAAAATGTTGCTGTAAAGATAATCTTAAACAGTATACAAATATTATTAAGGAGATGGGAAAATGCGTTTTTGTAATGTATGCGGAAACGAATTGAAACCCGATGTAACAATTTGCCCTATATGCGGTACGGCATTAGCAAGTCCGCAACCTGCAGAGCCTGCAGTGCCTCCTGCACCTGCCGATTTACCCGCACCCAAAAAAGAAAAGAAGCCGAAGAAAAAGAACATTGCTCTTAAAATAACCGCCGCAGTTCTTGTTATTATTATGCTTGCGGTTGGTGCTCTGTTCCTTATCGACTCTATTATGTATAACAAGGAAATTGAAGCGGAAGAAGTCATAACCGATTTCCCCATACTCAAGCAAAAGA
>JAZQVR010000049.1:0-30808 GCA_045631965.1 Acutalibacteraceae bacterium | reverse complement strand
GTGGAAAGGCGAGGTAAGAGCTCACCGGCATACAGGAGACTGTATGGCCCTGTAAACCCTATCCGAAGCAACACCGAATGAAGTGGCTTGCTCGGCCCATACTTCGACGGGTGGCTTGAGCGTTGCGGCAACGCACCGCCTAGAAAGATAGTTGCCTTAAAAGACAGAACCCGGCTTACAGATCCGCTTGTATTTTTCAGAACTGAGTAAAGGAAAGATTGGGTTTGGAAGATATTTATATCGGCGGCAAAAAGCCGTCCCGCAGCACAACTGCGGAACACACCGATGATGTTTATATCACCCCTAAAAGTTCCCGCGAAAAAGTATATAAACCTCCGCTTCCGTCCGACGGTTATCGTGGCGGCAGCGACCGTGAGCCTGACGAGCCACCTAAGAAGAAAAAACGCAAAAACAAATTCTTCCGTGCCGTCAAAGTCATTATCCTTGTTTTTTTGCTCCTTGTCGGCATGGGCACTCTGCTCATATACAACACATTCAGCAAAGTAAACTACAACGAATCGGGACACGGACAAAACGTATACCTCGACAGAAACCAGCTTATGCAAAGCTCATCTGTCAAAAATATACTTCTCATAGGTGTCGACCGCCGCAGTCAGGATGAATCTTCACGCTCCGATACAATGCTGCTGCTTTCAATCAACACCGAATCCAAAAAAATAGCGTTGACATCCTTTATGCGTGACAGCTTTGTGCATATCCCCGGCAAAAAAGATGCAAAGCTCAACGCCGCCTGCACCTGGGGCGGAGCACAGCTTGTAATGGACACTATCGAATACAACTTCAACATAAAAATCGACCACTATATGCTCATCGACTTCACTATATTTGAAAATGTTGTCGACGGACTTGACGGTATTGAGGTTGAAGTGACGGAAAAAGAAGCGGAGTATCTGCGTAATACCGTACACTTAAAAGGTATAGAAGCAGGCGACGCAGTTGAGCTTGACGGTGAAGAAGCACTCTGGTACTGTCGCATACGCAAGCTGGACTCCGACTTTATGCGTACCGAGCGTCAGCGTAAGGTTATGTCGGCAATTCTCGACAAATGTGCACACACCAACCCGTTTGTGTTGTATAACATTCTTAACACGGTTGTTGATGAGGTTGAAACGGATATGTCGCCCGCAACACTTACAGGTATTACAATAAACGGTCTGTTGAGATATCTTCATTACGATACAGACCAGGGCAGTGTACCGGTAAAAGGCTCGTGGGAAAACAAAAAAATTTCCGGACAGGCTGTGCTCAGCATTGACCTTGCAAAAAACATACAATATCTTAAAGAGTTTATATACGAAGAATAAACCGTTCATTCTTGATAAAAGGAGAGTTGACTATGAAAAAGTTTATGGGAGAGGATTTTCTCCTCAACAACCCTGCAGCGGTTGAGCTTTTTGCCGCCGCAAACGAAATGCCGATTTTCGATTGGCACTGTCACCTTTCACCCAAAGAGATTTACGAAAACAAGCAGCCTTCCGATATCGCATGGCTGATGCTTGCAGGCGACCACTACAAGTGGCGTGCAATGCGTTCATTCGGAATTGATGAAAAATACATCACCGGCGATGCAAGCTGGCACGACAAGTTTGTTGCCTACGCAACTATGCTCGCTTACGCACCCGGCAATCCGCTCTATCACTGGACTCACCTTGAGCTTCAGCGCTATTTCGGCATCGATACACCCTTGAGTGCAAAAACAGCCGAAGAGATATGGGAAAAGGCAAACGCACAGATTAAGGCAGGCGGCTTTACTCCGCGTGAGCTTATCGCACGCTCAAACGTTGCCTGCGTTTATACTACAGATGACCCTGCAGATTCGCTCGAGTATCACGTGCTTTTAGCTCAGGATGAAACATTCAAAACAAAGGTTATTCCTGCATTCCGTCCCGACAAGGCACTTTCAATCGAGCTTCCCTCATTCATTCCTTGGCTCGCTTCACTCGAGGCAAGAGTCGGCAGAAAAATCGAGAGCTACTCAGCACTCGAGGAAGCTCTGCTTGAGAGAATTGAAGCATTCGCACAGATGGGTTGCCGCGCAAGCGACCACGCATTTACCTACGTGCCCTATGCTGAGGCTTCGACAGATGAGCTTGAGGCAATATTCCAAAAGGGCCGACTCGGCGGCGATTTCACACAGCACGAGCTTGACGCTTACCGCACAGCACTGCTTCGCACAATGGCAAAGGAATACGCACGCAGAGGCTGGGCGATGGAGCTTCATATGGGCCCGATACGCAACAACAACACACTTATGTTCAACAAGCTCGGCCCCGACACAGGCTTTGACTCAATAGACGACAAAGAGATTGCACAGCCGCTCTCACGCTTCCTCGACAGCCTTGCAAAAGAGGAGCTTCTGCCGCGTACAATTCTCTTCACACTCAACCCGAAGGACAACTACGTGCTCGGCACAATGCTCGGCAACTTCCAGAATTCCGATGCACCGGGCAAAATTCAGTTCGGCAGCGGCTGGTGGTTTAACGACAACCTTGACGGTATGCGTGAGCAGATGAAGGCTTTCGGCAACCTCTCCGTACTCGGCAAGTTTGTCGGTATGGTTACAGACTCACGCTCCTTCCTCTCCTACCCCAGACACGAGTATTTCCGTCGTATTCTCTGCGGACTTCTCGGCGATATGGTTGAGGACGGACTTTACCCGGCCGATATGGAAACACTCAAACAGCTTGTTCAGGACATTTCATACAACAACGCCGCAAAATACTTCGGATTGGAGTAAGCTGATATGAAAAGAAAATTCAAGGGCATTGACGTTGAAGTTTTTCCGCTCGGCTTCGGCTGTATGCGTTTCCCCACAAAGGGCGGAAAAATTGACCGCAAGACCTCAACAGAAATGATTCGCCACGCCATTGACGAAGGTGTTAACTATGTCGACACGGCATACTACTACCACGACCAGGAAAGCGAAGAATTTGTAGGTGAGGCACTCGGTGATGGCTACCGTGAAAAGGTTTACCTCGCAACAAAGTGCCCCGTATATGATCTGACAGACGATATTACTTTTGAGCAGAGGCTTGAAACCCAGCTTGAAAGGCTCAGGACAGACCACATAGATTTTTATCTTCTTCACACGCTCAACAAGGACCTTTGGAACAACAAGGTGCTCAGGTACAACGTAATTGACAGTATGGTCAAGGCAAGAGAGCAGGGCAAGATTAAATACCTCGGTTTCTCATTCCACGATGATATTGACCTTTTCAAAGAGATTGTTGATTACTTCGACTGGGATTTCTGCCAGATTCAGCTCAACTATGTTGACACAAAGCATCAGGCAGGCATCGAGGGCCTTGAATACGCATGGGCAAAGGGTATGAGCTGTATTATAATGGAGCCGCTTCGCGGCGGCAGACTTGTAAAAGGCCTGCCCGAGCGTGTCAGAAACGTGCTGCCCAAGAAAAAGAGCAAGGTTGAGCTTGCACTCGACTATCTTTGGGACAGAGAAGAGGTTTCAGTTGTGCTCAGCGGTATGAGCACCCCGAAGCAGGTTGAGGATAACCTCCGCTACGCAAAGCGAAGCAGCGTAGGTATGCTCACACCTTACGAAAGAAAAGCACTCATCAGGGCAGATGAGCTTTGGCACACAATGCCGCTTGTCGGCTGCACAGGCTGTGAATACTGTATGCCTTGTCCGTTCGGTGTCAATATTCCCGAGTGCTTCACCGTATTCAACTCCACCGTTTATAAGGGCGGTCGCAGTGCAAAGGAAGCCTACGCTTCACTCGACGGCAAGGCTGACCTCTGCCGTGCCTGCGGCAAATGCAAGCCCTCGTGTCCGCAGAGTATCGACATCCCTGCAGAGCTTATCAAGGTAAAAGAAACATTTAAGGATTAATAAAAAATCCGATGACTTTACCGTCATCGGATTTTTTAATGAATTGATTCATCAATTCAAATCATGGAGCGTTAGCGAGAAATCATGGCGAAGCCAAATCATGCGGAGCAAATCATTAAAGCAGAAAGACAGCGGCACAACTTTTCTCGGTGCTACCATCTGTATTTTGTGTATCAATTTTATTGAGGTATTAAAACACAAAGACAATTGCTCTGACTTTCCTCGGGGATACTGTCTTTGCTTTGTGTATCAACTTTATTGAGGCATTAAAAATGATTTGCCTTAACGGCATGATTTGATTTTTTCAAAATCATGATTTGCAAAATAAATTTTGCATGATTTGTGTTTTTTAAAAACACATTTCCTTCAAGCATAAAAAGACCGTTACTCAAACGAGTAACGGTCTTTAACTTTTAAACTTAATTATTCAGCAGCTACTGCCTCTTCTGCAGGAGCAGCTTCTTCCTCAGCAGCCTCACCGTACTTGGGAAGCTCCTTGTACTTGACAACGATGGGGTTCTTAACCAGATTTGCGTTGAGAACGATAACGGGAATATGAAGAGCAGCTGTAACAAAGATACCGAAACCAACGCTTGCATCGATAAAATCGGGGAAGTACTTAACAGCACCGCTTGCGAATACAGCGAATGTGATACCTGATGCAACTGCAAGGAGTGCGCTTACGATGCTTACGATCATATTCTTCTTGCAGGATTTGGGCTGTGATGAACAGAAGTTTCTGCCGAAGTTGACGATACCGACAACAACGGAAAGAAGAAGGCAGAGAATAGAAGCAACAAACATAATGAAAGACATACCAACAACCTTGTTGCCCATTACTGCAAAGAGACCGTCAAGATCGAGCATATCCATAAAATACTCGACAATAGTGATAATGTTGACGCTGATTGCCTTATCATCACGGAAGGGAAGATTCTTGAGAGTGATATTAGCGAGCGGAAGAAGCAGACCGAGAATCGGGATTATTGAAAGCACGATTCTGATAATCTGGCGCTTGCCGCCGATTGAAGAAGCCTTAACACGGTCAAGGTTCTTCTGGAATTTTGCGTGCTCTGCCTCAGCCTTTTCTGCATCGGCAAGAAGACGGTCTTCCATACCGTAGTAAACCATATTTACGCCGCAATGGGGGCACTCGGGACGCCAGTCTGTAAGTTTGAGCTTGGCATTACATTTTGGACAGTTAGCCATATCTGTTCCTCCGTTTTGTATGTTTTACGTGCGTGAACACGCACTCACTATTTTAGTATTATTTATATTAGCATAAATCTTTAACAAAATCAACTATATTTTATGTAATTTTATTATAATGTTAGATTTATACTATAAAACCGCCGTCTACACCAAGAATCTGGCCCGTAATAAAAGACGCTTTATCGGATGCAAGGAAGACAACCGCCTGTGCAACCTCCTCGGGCTCACCTATTCGGCAAAGCGGAGTTTCATCGCTGAGCACAGCCATATCGGCATCAGTCAGGTTTTTGTTCATCTTTGTATTTATCACACCGGGCGCAATACAGTTGACTGTGACCGAGCTCGGGCCAACCTCCTTGGCAAGCGCCTTTGTAAAACCGATTACAGCCGCCTTCGATGCGGAGTAGAGCACCTCACACGAAGCTCCGCTGACACCCCACATTGAAGATATGTTTATTATTCTGCCGCTTTTACGGCGAATCATACAAGGCAGTACCGCACGGCTGCAGTTGACAGTACCGAGTGTATTCACACCGAAAACATACTCGTAATCGGCAAGAGTAGTATCGGTAAACAGCTTCTGCTGTGAAACACCTGCATTGTTTACAAGCACATCAACTTCGCCGAGCTGAGCTTCGATTTCGGCCAACATCCTGTTTACCTGTGCTTCGTCACGCAAATCAGCCGAAACACAGACAGCCTCACAGCCGTTGCCGTGAAGCTCACTGATAAGTTTATCTGCCGCTGCCTTGTCGGAGTTGTAATGGACGGCTACCTTGTACCCTGAAGCGGCAAAAAGCCGCACACAGGCGCCCCCGATTCCACCGGAGGCACCTGTGATAAGAACTGTTTTACTCAATTAATCAATAACCACCCATCAAAGCGTTGAGCTGCTCCTCTGTAAGCTCTGTGTAGCCTGAGGGAATATCAAACACGCTGTCAGGTACGTTTGAAGAAAACTCGTTTACCTTTGTAACGTTTTTGTTGCCGCTGGCATCAATAATCTCGATTCTCTTGAGATTATCGTTGCTGTCGAAATAATACTTGTTTGTGTTTACACCGTCATTGTATGTTTCGCAGACATAGTTCTTGCCGTCAACTTTTTCAGTTGTTGTGCCGACATACTCAAGCTCGTCTGAATCAATCTCGCCTAAAGCAGCAGTCAATTCATCGATGTCGAAGTCGCCCATTTCGTCTGCAGGTACAGTCATATAACATCTGAGCGAGGGCATGATCATCTTAACGGAGTTGTTTGCATAGATAATGCGAACTGCCATAACGCCCATATCTGCTTCCATGGCAACCTTTTCGCCCTTGACGTAAATCTTTGCGCTCATATTTTCGCCGCTGGCAGAAATTGTACCGTCAAATGCGAAGGAATCCTTACCCCTCATCTGATTTGCAAGCTTTGCAAGCTTACGGTCGGAAGCAGCAGCTCCGTTGCCGTTGTTGCTCGGAGCGTCGTTATTTGTTCCTGAGGAAGGCTGTGTCGGTGCGGGCTTCATAACGGTTTCTACCTGTGTTTCGCCGTTATCATCGGTTACGGCCTCGCCGTCAGCATCGGTTACTACTTCGGTTACCTCAATGTACTCGATATGGTCGCTCGGCTGAGTGACTTCTTCCGCATCGCCGTTTGCTTCTGTTGTCTCTTCTGCTACTACAGATGTACCTTCTTTTTCTTCCTTTTCTTCGTCCTTATCCTTATCTTTGTCACCGCAAGCAGTGAAAGAAACAAGAACAACGGAAAGAGCAGCAAGAATTGCTAAAATTTTTCTCTTTTTCATTTGAATTATCTCCTTTGTTTAAAATAAAGAACAATAATATAATACATTAAACTAATGCTTTTTGTCAAGCAAGGACAAATTATGGCAGAATTTGTTACAATCAGTCATCCTGCTCGTCTTTGTTGCGGCGTCTGCCAAGACGAAGGTGCGGCTCATCGTCATCATCGTCATCGTCTTCATCCTCGTCAACAGGAAGAATTTCAACCTTGAGCTTACCTATGCGCTTATCTTCAAGGTTGAGAATAGTGAAACGGAGATTCTTGTATTCAAGCTCATTCATTTCACCGTCCTGCGGCAGATAGCCGAGCAGGCTGATTACAAAACCGCCGATTGTATCGTACTCATCATCAGGAAGGTCAACGCCGACGTGCTCGTTGACTTCGTCAATAGGCGTTGTACCGTCAACGGTAAATGTCGTTTCGTCAATAACAGAAAATTCCTCTTCCTCATTGTCGTACTCATCCTGAATATTACCGACGATTGACTCAACAAGGTCTTCAAGCGTAACAATACCTGCAGTGCCGCCGTATTCGTCGACAACAACTGCCATCTGCACACGGCGCGCCGTCATCTCCTGGAAAAGCATACCGCATTTCATTGACTCGGGCACAAAGTAAGGCTCACGCATAATTTTGCGCAGGCTCTCATTCTTGGGCACAGACGAGCCGATGTAGCCGATAAGGTCTTTGATATAGACAATACCGATAATTTTATCAAGACTTTCTTCGTAAACGGGAATTCTGGAATAGCCTTCCTTCTCCGCAATCTCAACAACATCCTGAATCGGGTCATTGATTTCAACAGCCGAAACATCGGTACGGTGAGTCATAATGTCACCTGCATCGATATCATCAAACTCAAATATGTTATTAATCATTTCCTTCTGGGTGTCTTCAATAACACCCTTCTCGCCGCCGACGTCAACCATCATACGGATTTCTTCTTCAGTAACCTCTTCGGGCTCTGAGTTGGGGTCGATGCCGATAAGCCTGAGAATTCCGTTTACCGAGAGCGAAAGCACCTTAACAAACGGCTTTGTAGCAGTTGCAACAAAGGTAAGTATACCTGCGATGCGGAAAGAAATCTTCTCCGGGTTGTACATGGCAACACGCTTGGGTACAAGCTCACCGAATACAAGCGAGAAATAAGAGGTGATAAGCGTAATTACAACAAGGCTGAAGCCTTCAACCACCGACATCGGTATGTTGATTGCGTCAGCAACTGAGCTGAGTGCACCCGAAAGCATCTCGACAAAGCTCTGTGAAGCTGATGCTGAGGACAGGAAGCCGGCGAGTGTAACGCCTATCTGGATAGTTGAGAGGAATTTGCTGGGATTGCTTGTGAGTTTAAGTAATTTTTTAGCCTTTTTGTTTCCCTGCTGTGCCTGCTTTTCAAGCTTGGCATCGTTGAGAGAAATGATAGCTATTTCACTCATTGCAAAAAACGCATTGATAAGGATAAGGACTAAAAGCAATACAATTTTGAAAATAAGTGAAGTTGCAGTATTAGGCCCGGGGTCGTCCATTTCAGACTTTCTCCTTTCAGTTTTGCGGATTTTAACCGCTTTAAAAAATTATAATATTATTAAACATCTATTATATAGATGGTTTAATCGGGAAATCTCGCGCCGGAGGTATATCGCGTTGCGAAGCAACATATCGCAAATTCGCAAGAATTTATATCGCTGTAATTCAGCAAAGCTGAATTACTTACCGCCGACATATACCCTCGGCACACGCTTTGTAATATCGCAGACATACTCATAGTTGAAGCTGCCTGCAGTTTTTGCAAGCTCCTCAACGGTGAGCCGCTGGTTGCCGTCAGTGCCGACGATTGTCACCTCATCACCCTGCTTTACATCGGGGATATCGGTAACATCGACCATAAACTGGTCCATACAAACTCTGCCTATAACAGGTGCACTGTGCCCTTTTATAAGCACCCTGCCCTTATTGGTAAGCAGACGCGGATAACAGTCGCCGTAGCCGCAGGGAATTGTAGCAACAAGAGTTTCGCGCTTTGCCATAAATGCCGCACCGTAGCCGACGGTATCGCCCTCATTAACGCTTTTTATATAAGCAATATGACTCTTAATCTGCATTACAGGAGTAGTCGGCAGGTTTTCAAACTTAACCTCGTCAGACGGGTCAAGGCCGTAGGTAACGATGCCGCAGCGTACCATATCAAAACAGCCGCCGTCAAAATCCATTATAGCGGCAGAGTTGTAAAGGTGGCGCAGAGGAATATGAACACCTGCCTGCTCAATACGGTCGGTAAAGCTCTCAAAAAGCTCTCTCTGCCTGATTGCAAAGCTCTTGTCTGCAAAGTCGGCACAGGCAAGGTGAGAGAAAACACCCTTGATATTAATGCCCTCAAGAGCGGCAATCTGCTTTATCTCTTCAAGGCTTTCATCACTCGGGATAAGACCGATACGGTGCATACCCGTATCAATTTTAATGTGAACACCTGCTTTTCTGCCGAGCCTGAGTGCAACCTCGGAGAGCTGCTTTGCAGTTTCAAGCTGGAATACGGTAAGGTCGATACCGTTGAGCACAGCCGCCTCAAACAGCTCGGGGAATGCGTAGCTGAGCACAAGAATCGGCTTCTTTATGCCGCTTGTGCGAAGCTGGAGACCCTCCTCTACAGTTGCAACGCCGTAGGCATAGGCACTGCTGTCCTCAAGGGCCTTTGCAATCGGCACTGCACCGTGACCGTAAGCATCAGCCTTGATAATTACCATAACCTTAACACCGTCGCCGACTCTTGACTGTACGGCGGCGACATTCGAGCGCACTGCATCGAGGTCTATATAGGCACATACTCTGCTGTTAGTGTTCATCAAAATAAAATCACCTTAAAATATATTTGCCTTTCGGCAATTGCGATATGCTTGCCTTACGGCAAGCGCGATATAATTTCAGTTTCTGAAATTGCGATATAGGCTCGTTACACTCGCCTGCGATATGATATAAATCCCCGTGCGCCGCAGCGCATATCGCGTTGCGAAGCAACATATCGTGCTGAAAGCATATCGCAAATCCGCAAGGATTTATATCGTGCAATCCGTTTGTTAACGGATTGCATCAAGAGCCTGCCGGATATCCTCAATAATATCGTCGACATTCTCGATACCGACGGAGAAGCGGATAAGATCGGGAGAAACACCGCACTCAACAAGCTCACTGTCGCTGAGCTGACGGTGAGTTGATGATGCAGGATGAAGCACGCAGGTGCGTGCATCGGCAACGTGAGTTACGATTGCGGCAAGCTTGAGCGAATTCATAAACTGCTCTGCCTTCTCTCTGCCGCCCTTTACGCCGAAGGAGATAACACCGCAGGTACCGTTCGGCATATACTTCTGAACAAGCGGATAATACTTGTTGGAGGGAAGTGCAGGGTAGTTGACCCACGAAACCATATCGTTATTCTCAAGATACTCGGCAACCTTGAGTGCGTTTGAGCAGTGGCGCTCCATACGCAGAGCAAGAGTTTCGAGGCCGACATTGAGATAAAACGCATTCTGCGGAGATGGAGTTGAGCCGTAGTCGCGCAGAAGCTGTGCAACGATCTTTGTAACGTAGCCTGCCTTGCCGAAATCACGTGTATATACAGCACCGTGGTAGCTGTCGTCAGGCTGAGTGAGGCCGGGGAACTTATCGTTCTGCTCCCAATCGAAATTGCCGCTGTCGACAACAACACCGCCGATTGTGTTTGCGTGACCCTCCATATACTTTGTTGTGGAATGGGTTACGATATCCGCACCGAATTCAAACGGACGGCAGTTGATGGGAGTCGGGAAAGTATTATCGATAATAAGCGGAACGCCGTGAGCGTGAGCAACCTTTGCAAACTTCTCGATATCGAGCACATCGAGCGAGGGGTTTGCGATTGTTTCGCCGAAAACAGCCTTTGTGTTGGGGCGGAAGAGAGCAGAAATCTCCTCTTCGCTTGCATTCGGGTCAACAAAAGTAACATCAATGCCGATTTTACGCATTGTAACGTTGAAAAGGTTGAATGTGCCGCCGTAGATTGTTGAAGCGGAAATAAAGTGGTCTCCTGCACCCATGATATTGATGAGTGAGAAGAAGTTTGCCGCCTGACCTGAAGAGGTAAGCACTGCGGCAACACCGCCCTCAAGCATTGCTATCTTCTGTGCGACGATATCGCTTGTGGGGTTTGCAAGGCGTGTATACATATAGCCGGGCTCAAGGTCAAACAGCTTTGCCATTGCCTCGCTTGTATCGTATTTGAAAGTTGTGCTCTGGTAAATCGGGAGCACACGCGGCTCACCGTTCTTGGGCTCGTAAGCACCCTGAACGCATTTTGTTTCTATTCTGTAGTTCTTTTTCATTGGGAAAAGTTTCCTTTCTTCATATCTGTTAGCAGAGAAAATACTCGTCAATAGCCTCCCTTGTCTAAAGGGAGGGGGACCGCGTCAGCGGTGGAGGGATTCAAAAACAAACAACAAACAAAATATCCCCCTGTCAAAACATCCGTTTTGACATCCCCCTTTAGGCAAGGGGGACATAAGTTGCATATATATCAGATATGTGAATTATTTTTCAAAGAAATGCTCGATAAGTGAAGGACCGAAATCGACAAAGTTGCCTGTTGCCTCGGCTGTCTTTTCGTTGATTGAGTCAACGCCGCTGTCCTTCTCGCCTTTCTTGTGGTAAATCATATAGGGTACGGGGTCGGAAGCGTGAGTTTTTGTTTTTATCGGTGTGGGATGGTCGGGAAGAATCATCACCTTGTAATCGTCATACTTCTCGAGTGCTTCAAGCAGAATCGGGAGCACCTTTTCATCGATAATCTCGATTGAGCGAACCTTGTTTTCGGGCTCTGCTCTGTGGCCGCACTCATCGGGAGCTTCGATATGGATATAAACGAAATCGCAGCCGTTTTCAAGTGCATCAACAGCGGCCTTTGCCTTGCCCTCAAAGTTAGTGTCGATATAGCCTGTTGCACCCTCAACCTCAGGTACCTGCATACCTGCACCGATACCGATGCCCTTGAGCAGGTCAACAGCGGAAACGATACAGCCCTTCATACCGAATTTCTGCTCAAAATTCTCAAGCTGAGGCTTTGTGCCCTCGCCCCAGAGCCAGATTGAGTTTGCAGGGCGCTTGCCCTCTGCAATTCTTCTCTTGTTTACGGGGTGGTCTTTGAGCAGGTCGTAGCTCTCACGCATCATCTTTGTGAGCTTTTCTGCAGACGGTGCTGTTGAGATATAGCTGCCTACAACTCTGTCGGAAATATCGTGAGGCGGAGTCATTGTGCCAAGCTCGGTTGTACCGCCGTGGTGAATAAGACAGTGACGGTAGCTGACACCGGGATAGAAATCAAACTCACCGCCACCGAAATGCTCCTGAACGGTTTTGATGATTTCTGCCGCATCCTCGCTGGAGATATCGCCTGCGGAATAGTCGACCATAGTTTTGTCATCGTAATTCTCTTCATCGGAAAGAGTAACGACATTACATCTGAGAGCAACATCGGTATCGCTCATCTTGACGCCGATGCTGATAGCCTCAAGCGGAGAGCGGCCTGTATAGCAGACTGCAGGGTCATAACCGAGGACAGAGAGGTTTGCAACGTCACTGCCGGGCTTGAGACCTGCGGCAACTGTGCGTACAAGACCGACCTCGCCCTTGCTTGCCATACGGTCAAACAGAGGCTTCTTTGCAAGCTCCATAGGAGTCTTGCCGCCGAGTGCGTCTACGGGATAGTCCGCCATTCCGTCATATAAAACTACTGCGTATTTCATTAGTATTACCAAACTTTCTGTATGCTGTGATATATATATGATGTTAATTCATCGAAAAACAACAATGAATTGATTTATCAATTCAAATCATGTTGCATCAAGCAACAAATCATGGCGTTAAGCCAAATCATGCGAAGCAAATCATTTTTAATATCGCGATTAAATCGCTATACTGTGTGAAACACACTTATGATTTGCCTCACGGCATGATTTGATTTCTTCGAAATCATGATTTGCAGAATTTCATTCTGCATGATTTGCGTTTTTTCAAAACGCATTATTTAAAGTACTTAACACCGGACTCAAATATCTTCTGGTCCTTGTTGTAGGGAACGTTCTTGTAGAGGTCTTCGCCCTTACGCTCGCTGTGAGCCATCTTACCGAGGACACGGCCGTCGGGGCTTGTGATACCCTCGATTGCGAGTACGGAGCCGTTGGGATTGTAGGGCATAGCATCCGCAACATTACCTGCAAGGTCAACATACTGTGTAGCAATCTGACCGTTTGCGATAAGCTGCTGGAGGTGAGCCTCGTCTGCTACGAATCTGCCCTCGCCGTGTGAAATCGGCACAGCGTGGATATCGCCTGCCTCGCACATTGAGAACCACGGTGACTTGACGGAAGTAACTCTTGTGTAAGCCATATGAGAAACGTGGCGGCCGATGTTGTTGTAAGTAAGAGTCGGAGCATCGGGAGCAGTATCAACAATCTTACCGTAGGGTACAAGACCTGTCTTGATAAGAGCCTGGAAGCCGTTACAGATACCGAGCATAAGACCGTCTCTCTGCTCAAGGAGTGCTGTTACAGCCTCCTTGACTCTCGGATTCTTGAGAGCTGTAGCGATAAACTTACCGGAGCCGTCGGGCTCGTCACCGCCGGAGAAGCCGCCGGGAAGCATAATAATCTGTGAAGCGTTGATTGCCTTGACAAATGCTTCCATACTCTGTTCGATATCGGAAGCGGTGAGGTTCTTGATAACAAGAATCTCTGCCTCTGCGCCTGCGTTTTCAAAGGCACGTGCCGAATCAAACTCACAGTTTGTGCCGGGGAATACGGGGATAATTACCTTGGGCTTTGCAACCTTGATTGCAGGAGCCTTTGTGTTACGCTCTGTGAAGAGTGCAACCTTGTTGCCGCCTGCGGGTGAAACAGCGTCTGTCGGGAATACGCCCTCGAGCTTTGCTGTCCAGGAATCTACAAGCTCAGCAGTTGCAACCTTTTCGCCTGCTACTGCAAACTCGCCGTTGCAGGTAACTGTACCGAGGAGCTTTGCGGCTACGGGAGCATCGCCCTCACACTCGATAACGAATGAGCCTACGAGCGGAGCATACATCTCACGCTTTGTAAGACCCTCTGCAAAGTCGAAGCCGAACATATTGCCGAATGCCATCTTACATACGCAAGCTGCTGCGCCGCCTTCCTTTACAACGCTTGCACTGAGGATTTTGCCCTCGGAAACTGCGTTGTAAACATCGGCGATGAGTGCCTTTGCCTTATCCCAATCGGGAAGAAGTGTATCTGCATCAACAGGAAGCTCTGCAAGGTAAACCTTGTTGCCTGCTGACTTGAATGCTGCGGAAGCAACCTTGCTTGCCTTTGTCATTGAAACTGCAAAGGAAACAAGTGTGGGCGGTACGTCGAGGTCGTTGAATGAGCCTGACATACTGTCCTTACCGCCGATTGACGGTGTGCGGTACTTGAGCTGAGCTGTGAGAGCACCGAGAAGAGCAGCTGCGGGCTTGCCCCAACGCTCGGGCACTGTGTTAAGACGCTCGAAGTACTCCTGGAATGTGAGTCTTGCCTTGAAGGGGTCTGCACCTGTTACGGCGAGCTTTGCAAGTGACTCCGTTACTGCGTAAGCAGCAGCGTGGAAAGGACTCCAGCGGCTGAGAGCAGGAATGAAGCCGTAGCTCATTGCCGTAGCGGCATCAGTCTTGCCGCCGGGTACGGGCACCTTTGCTGTCATAGCCTCTTCGGGTGTGAGCTGAGTCTTGCCTGCGAAGGGCATATTGACTGTAGCCGCACCGATTGAAGCATCGAAACGCTCGGAAAGACCAATCTGTGAGCAAACCTCAAGTCTTGCGAGGTTTGCCTTGAGAGCTTCAACGCCCTCTTTATCGGAAAGAACACAGGGAACAAGCTCTCTGTAATTCTTGTCTGCATCGGGTGAAGTGATAACTGCGGTTGCCTTCTGTGTGACACCGTTTGTGTTGAGGAATGCACGGCTGAGGTTGACAATGTTGTCGCCTCTCCAGTGCATAACGAGTCTTGCTTCCTCTGTTACCTTTGCAACAACTGTTGCCTCAAGGTTTTCCGTACCTGCAAGCTCAACAAACTTTTCAACGTCTGCGGCATCGAGAACAACAGCCATTCTCTCCTGTGATTCGGAGATTGCAAGCTCTGTACCGTCGAGACCATCGTACTTCTTGGTAACCTTGTCAAGCTCAATCTGAAGACCGTCTGCAAGCTCACCGATTGCAACGCAGACACCGCCTGCACCGAAGTCGTTACAGCGGCGGATAAGCTTTGCAGCCTCGGGGTTGCGGAAGAGACGCTGGAGCTTACGCTCTGTGGGCGGATTACCCTTCTGTACTTCTGCACCGCAGGTTTCGATTGACTCTGTATTGTGTGCCTTGGAGGAGCCTGTTGCACCGCCGCAGCCGTCACGGCCCGTACGGCCGCCGAGGAGAACAATGCAGTCACCGGGAGCAGGAGTCTCGCGGCGTACATTCTCCTTGGGAGATGCGCCGACAACTGCACCGATTTCCATTCTCTTTGCCTTGTAGCCCTCATCGTAAAGCTCAACAACCTGACCTGTAGCAAGACCTATCTGGTTACCGTAAGATGAGTAACCTGCTGCTGCACCGATTGTGATTTTACGCTGGGGAAGCTTGCCCTCAAGTGTATCTTCAAAAGCTGCTGTGGGGTCACCGCTGCCGGTAACTCTCATAGCCTGATAAACGTATGCTCTGCCTGAAAGCGGGTCACGGATTGCACCGCCAAGGCAGGTTGCGGCACCGCCGAAGGGCTCAATCTCTGTGGGGTGGTTGTGAGTTTCATTCTTGAACTGAACAAGCCACTGCTCATCTTTACCGTCGACATCAACGGTAACCTCAATTGAGCAGGCATTGATTTCCTCACTCTCGTCAAGGTCGTTGACCTCGCCTGCCTTCTTGAGTGCCTTTGTGCCTATTGTACCCATATCCATAAGTGTTATGTTCTTGGGTGTGCGGCCTGCATAAACATCGTCACGCACTGCAAGATACTCATTCCATGCGGCCTCGATGACCTTTGCCATCTTACCGTCCTCAAAGCTGACACTCTCAAGCTGAGTGAGGAAAGTAGTGTGGCGGCAGTGGTCAGACCAGTATGTATCGATAACCTTCAGCTCTGTGATGCTGGGGTCACGCTGCTCGTCGTTTTTGAAATAATCACGGCAGAAGCAGAGGTCGGCAACAGTCATCGCAAAACCGATTGACTTGTGGTAAGCGGCAACCTCATCGTCGCTCCAGCCTATAAAGCCTTCGACACGCTGAATATCGGCAGGAATATCGGCAACAATATTGAGGTCTGCAGGCTTGTCCATAGAAGCCTCGCGTGACTCAACGGGGTTGATGAGATAGGATTTGATTGTATTGTATTCGTCATCGGAGAGATTACCCTCGAAGATGTAAACCTTTGCACTTGCAACAGCAGGCTGTTCCTCACAGGTAAGCAGAGCAATACACTGGGAAGCGGAGTCTGCACGCTGGTCGTACTGACCGGGCAGATACTCGCTCGCAAGCACGCGGCAACCCTCGGGAATTACAAGCTCTGTGCAGATTGTATCTGCATTGGGCTCAGAGAGTACAACAGTACAAGCTCTGTCAAACTGCTCGGGGGTAAGACCCTGAACATCGTAACGGTTGATAAGGCGCACCTTATCAAGCGAAGCGATACCGAGCGTTGAGCGGATATCGGAAAGGATACCCTTAGCCTCGACGTCAAAGCCGTCTCTCTTCTCGACGAAAATTCTCATAACTTCTTTCACGATTTATCACCATACCATTCTATAATAATATTTTATAAAATATTTCAAGATATTATATCACATAAAAATGAAATAATAAATAGGTAATTTTCAACAGAGCGTAATTTTTCGTAAAAAAGCCTGCTCTGTTTTTGTGAATTTCTACAAAATGCCAACATATCGCCACAAAATGTGCATATCAATCTTTACAAACACACAATACAGTGTTATAATACAACAGTTAATTGTGTAACTATGTCATTAATGAATTGTCCCGGCAATTCAAATCATAATTTGCATAATTTTATTTTGTATGATTTGTGCT
This sequence comes from Acutalibacteraceae bacterium, assembly GCA_045631965.1. Classification (GTDB taxonomy): domain Bacteria; phylum Bacillota; class Clostridia; order Oscillospirales; family Acutalibacteraceae; genus UBA8612. The sequence goes on along the minus strand of JAZQVR010000049.1, from coordinate 13,840 downwards.
TTTTAAAACACATTATAACTGTAGCATTTTTCTGCCCGCCAAGGGCTTCGTTATAAAAATTTCAGGAAGAAGGGAGCGAAAACAAAAGCAGATGGAAAAGCTTGTCATAAACGGCGGTACTCCGCTCAGAGGCAGTGTTGAAATCAGCGGCGCAAAGAACGCAGTCGTTGCAATTCTCCCCGCAACCATTCTTGCCCGTGATGTCTGCCGAATTGAAAATATTCCCGATATCAGCGACGTTTCCATAATGCTCAAAATCCTCACCCAGCTCGGCGCTCAGGTAAGGATGATCAACCGCACCACATACGAAATCGACACCAGAGGTGTTAACTCATATATCGTACCCAACGAGCACACAAAGCAGCTTCGCGCATCATACTATATGCTCGGTGCTCTTCTCGGCAGATTCGGCAAGGCAAAGGTTTCTATGCCGGGCGGCTGCTGGTTTGGCGTACGTCCGATCGACCTTCACCTCCGCGGCTTCGAGCTGCTCGGTGCAGAGGTTTCAATCGACAACGCAATGGTTCACGCCGAGGCTGAAAACCTTGTCGGCTCCGTTGTTTATATGGATACAGTATCCGTCGGTGCAACGGTCAACGTAATGCTTGCCGCTGTAAGAGCAAGGGGCAAGACAATTATCGAAAATGCCGCTCGTGAGCCGCATATTGTCGACCTTGCAAACTTCCTCAACTCAATGGGTGCCGACATCAGAGGTGCAGGTACCGACACAATCAAAATCTACGGTGTGGACGAGCTTCACGGCTGCACATATTCCATCATCCCCGACCAGATTGAGGCAGGCACATATATGGTTGCCGCAGCAGCTACAAAGGGCGATGTTGTTATCAAAAACGTTATCCCCAAGCATCTTGAGTCAATCACCAAGAAGCTCCTCGACTGCGGTGTTGAGGTCGAAGAATTTGACGAGGCAGTACGCGTAAGCTGTTCAGGCAGACCGCTCAAGTGCAACGTCAAGACTATGCCTCACCCAGGCTTCCCGACCGATATGCAGCCCCAGATGACAGTGCTTCTCGCACTTGCAGACGGTACAAGCATTGTATCCGAAAGCGTGTGGGATAACCGCTTCCGCTATGTTGACCAGCTGCTCCGTATGGGCGCCAACATCAGCGTTGAGGGTAAGGTTGCCATTGTGCAGGGTGTCGAAAAGCTCAACGGTGCTCCCGTAGGTGCAGACGACCTGCGTGCAGGTGCGGCAATGCTTATTGCGGCATTCGCGGCAGAGGGTCAGTCCCAGATCGAAAACCTCTCACACATCGACAGAGGTTATGAAAACTTTGTTGAAAAATTCCGTAATCTCGGTGCGGATATCGAGCGTGTCGAATTCCCCGACCCCGAAGAAACCGCAAACGAAAACGCAGGTTAAATTATGGCAAGATTCTGCTCACTTTTCTCATCAAGCAGCGGTAACTGCAGCTACGCAGGCACCGCTGAGGATGGAATACTCATAGACGTCGGCGTGAGTGCAAAACGCACCGCCGAAACACTGGATTGCATCGGCGTTGACATCGGCAGCGTCGGCGCAATTTTTGTTACCCACGAGCATACCGACCACATACAGGGTATACGCGTGCTCGCTTCAAAGCATAATATTCCCGTATATGCCAGCGCAGGTACGCTTGAGGCACTTGCCGCAAACGGCACGCTCAGCGGCAAATTCCCTGCCGATGTTATACCGAATGAAGGTATAGAAGTAAACGGTATGTTTATCCGCCCGTTTCACACTCCGCACGACAGCCGCGAGAGCCTGGGCTACACCGTCGAAATGTCCGACGGCAACCGCCTTGCAGTTGCAACAGATATCGGCACCGTTACTGACGAAGTGCTCAGCAACATCACCTGCTGTCAGCTCGTAATGCTCGAATCCAACCACGACGTGCGAATGCTCCAGAATAACCCCAACTATACATACGCTCTCAAGCGCCGCATACTCTCCGACAGAGGTCACCTCTCCAACGATATGTGTGCAAAAACCGCCGCCGACCTTATCGAGAGCGGCACAACAAGGCTGATTCTCGGCCACCTGAGCAAAGAAAACAATATGCCCGAGCTCGCTTACCAGAGCACCTACAGCGCACTCTGCACAAGAGGTATGGAGGAAGGCAGCGACTATATTCTGCGTGTTGCAGGTACGGGCACACCGAAAATGATGGTGTTTTAATATGAATGTTACTGTTATATGTTTAGGAAAACTGAAAGAAGATTATTTGCGTGCCGCTTGTGCAGAATATGCCAAGCGGCTGAATGCATTCTGCAGGCCCGAGATTATTGAGCTGAATCCCGTTCGTCTGCCTGACAACCCGTCGCAGGCACAGATTGACGCCGCACTTGAGGAAGAGGCAAAAATGATTGCCGCAAAAATCCCCAAGGGTGCCGCCTGCTTTGCAATGTGTATCGAGGGCAAGCAGTATTCATCGCCCGAATTCAGCTCGCTTATGCACTCTGCCGCGGTTGACGGCGGTGCAAGCGTGGTATTCATAATCGGCAGCTCATACGGGCTGAGCGAAAACATCAAAAGGCAGTGCCGCGTCAGGCTCTCAATGTCGAAGATGACGTTTCCGCATCAGCTTGCAAGGGTTATGCTGCTCGAGCAGATTTACCGCGCATTTCAAATTGAAAACGGCGGAAAGTATCATAAGTGAAGTTGAGCAAAACTCAACTTCAGCGATATAAATCCCTTGTGGGCTTTGCGATATATTTTTAATATACGCCGAAGGCATATGCCAAAAAGCACGAGGGGATTTATATCATTTCAGTGAGATTAAGAATTATTTGAATTTCAACGGCATAAACGGAGCAAATAATTCTTGATTCTTAATTTTGATTTCTTAATTAGTTAAATTTTTAACAAATTTCTGTAAATCCCTTTTAATTTTGAAAAATATATGGTATAATTCCACAAAGTGTTATAAACCGAAAGGAGTTTTCACTAATATGAAATCTACGACTATTAAAATTCTCGCACTCATACTCACAGTATGCTCACTGTTCGGTGTTGCTTCCTGCTCACTGTTCGAACAGGAAGAGACTACTACCGAAGCCAGATCCGACTCGGCTACTCCGCTCGAAAATCTCGCTGTCAACAAAGACGGCAAGCAGGTTATTGATTACCAGGCTACAGTCAACTACTTCAACACCCAGATGGCTAAGCTTAACTCCAACGATATTAAGGCTAAGATTTCCTACTCTGTCGATTACAGCTTCGGCAACTTCGACAGCGGCAACGGCGAGCTCGATGCAGCTCTCCGCACACTCGCAAAGCTTATCAAGGACGGTTTCAACGCTCAGTACGGCACAGAAGACGATGAGCTTGAGTACGGCGACAACTTTGCAAGCATTGTTCCGCTTAAGGGTTCAAACGTTCCCTTCGTTCTCTCAATAGATGACGTTGCACTTTACGCAGTAAAAGAGGGTGAAGAGCCTGCACACGAAGAAGGCTTCACACTTATCGGCGTAAACGATGAGGCATTCAGCCGCTACGAAGAGGCTTCCAGCAGAGATGCTGAAGCTATGAAGAGCGACCCCGAAGCTACAACAGAGTATATCGAGCTTGACGAGGACGTACGTAAGATCACAATCACTCTCAAGGATGAGACTGATCCTCAGGCAGGCGCTCATCTCTTCGGCGAGATTTATGACATCCCCGACAGAGCTGTTATCAAGACAGAGCTCGACAAGCTCAACAACTACGTAACATACGACGGCACATATAAGGCTACATACACAGGCTGCCAGATTTATATGGAAGTTGACAGAATTACAGACCAGGTTATCAAGCTCGAGTTCCGCCGCAACATCGAGGTTGAGGTTCAGGTTACAGGTAACCCCAATAACGAAGTTACCAAGGACCTCGGCACAACAACTCTCAAGTTCAATGTAAGCGGTGCAGACGTATACGAGTTTGATTACACAGACCCCAACGCAACACCCGCTGAATAAGTAAAGCGAAAGGTTCGTTTTAAATGAATCCTAATATTTTACACGATATTGACCCCAAGCGTATAACTCCGAGAGACTTCGTCGCAGTTATCGAAATCCCCAAGGGCAGCAGAAACAAGTACGAGCTCGATAAGGAAACAGGTCTGCTTTCGCTCGACCGTATCCTCTACACCTCTACTCACTACCCTGCAAACTACGGCTTTATTCCCCGCACATATGCTGACGATGGCGACCCGCTCGACGTTGTTGTTGTCTGTGCCGAGAATATTCACCCGATGACTCTTGTCAGGTGCTACCCGATAGGCGTTATCAAGATGATTGACAACGACAGGGCAGACGAAAAGATTATTGCAATTCCTTTCTCTGACCCCAACTATAACGGCTACCGCAGTATATTCAACCTGCCCCGTCACATTTACGATGAGATGTCACACTTCTTCGCAGTGTACAAAGCACTCGAGAAGAAGGACACCGCAGTAGACGAGGTTATGGACGTAGAAGAGGCAGTTGCCGTAATCGAAAAAGCAATCGCCGCCTATAACGAAAACTTCGATAAAGAATAATAACAAAAAACGCACAGCGATAAAAAACGCACAGCTTGATTGCTGTGCGTTTTTTAAATTAGGAATTATGAATTAAGAATTAGGAATTGTTACCCCCAACATCGCTGTAAAAATTACGCTCAGAATGACACCGTAGGGGCGAACTGTGTTGCCTGCAACAAAATAAAAACGGGCGGATGATATCCGCCCCTACAATAAGCATTATTGTTTTGTGCTGTTAAGTAACGTATCAGTAAAAGCAGAAGCTTTTATCAACTCCGCAGGGTCAACCTCTAACGCTTTTGAAATATTTAACAATACTTCTAACGTAAAGTTATGAGCAAGACCGGGCGCTTCAATAGCACTCAATTGAGAACGGCTTATACCCGCTTTGTCCGCAAGGACTTCTTGCGACATACCACGCATTCTTCTGAGGGTAGCTATTGTAATTCCAATCTGTATGAGCTTATCACGATTTTCAAAACTAACACTCTTACCCATAACAATCTCCTAAGTAATTTTCATACTTCAATTATATGATGAGCAAAATTATTTTCAGTATTACTTGTAATGCAATTGACTGTTTTAGTGAGCAATAGTATAATTTGCTTAACATTTGATTAAACAGGTGAGTGTTATGGGTTTTGAAACATATACCGTCAGCTTTTTCGGGCATAGATTTGTTGAATCAAATCGGCAAAAGGAATTAGAAGAAAAATTGGATAAACTGATAACAGATTTGATAAATCAAAAACAATATGTGGAGTTTCTGGTCAGTTACGGCGGTGACTTTGATACATTAGTTTCTTCTTCAATAAGACATATAACTAAAAGCTCATTTGAATTCAACAAATCTCACATATTAGTTTTGCCATATATCAAGGCTGCCTATAAGAACAACTAGAATCCTTTTTGCAGTTTTATGACGAAGTCGAGATATGCGAGGAATCTTCTGTCGCTCACCCCAAACAAGCTATTCAAATCTGCAACAAAAGAACAATTGACCGTTCAGACCTTGCTGTATTTTATATAGAAAGAAAATATGGCGGTGCATACCTTACATATAAATACGCTGAAAAGCAAGGAATAAAAACAATCAACCTCGGGTCGTTATAAGCTGTGCGTTTTTTTAATTAGGAATTGTTACCCCCAACATTGCTGTAAAAATTACGCTCAGAATGACACCGTAGGGGCGAACTGTGTTCGCCCGCGGTAAAACGGATATGGCATCATCAACCGGTGGCAGATGGCAAACCCCCTACAATGTTGAATAAATTTAAATCGATATAAAAAAAACAAACGGGCGACCACAGGTCGCCCCTACGAATAATTCCTAATTCCGAACTCCGAATTCCTAATTGAAAAAGACAGTGGCACTTAACTTTCCTCGGTGCCACTGTCTTTCTTTGTGTATCAATTTTATTGAGGTATTCAGATGCGAGCTACGCCGGATTTGCGTGCAGCTTCTGCAACTGCAGCGGCAACAGCATCCTTGACTCTGGGGTCAAATGCCTTGGGAAGAATATAATCTGCCGAAAGCTCATCCTCTGTGATAAGGTTTGCAAGTGCGTTGGCAGCGGCAACCTTCATATCCTCGTTGATGTCGCTTGCGCGTACATCGAGAGCACCGCGGAAGATACCGGGGAATGCAAGCACATTGTTGACCTGATTCGGGAAGTCGCTTCTGCCTGTGCAGACAACAGCAGCACCTGCCTCACGGGCAAGATCGGGCATAATTTCGGGTGTGGGATTAGCCATAGCCATAACAACAGGCTTGTCAGCCATAGTCTTTATCATTTCGGGAGTAACAACGTTGGGAGCGGAAACGCCTACAAACACGTCTGCACCCTTGAGTGCATCGGCAAGTGTACCGCTTATCTTATCGTTGTTGGTGTAGTCAAGAATCTCGTGACGCGGCTCGTCGATATCATCCTTGGTGGCAATAATACCCTTCTTGTCGCACATAATTATATTCTTGACGCCCATCCACTTGAACAGCTTGGAAATTGCAACGCCTGCGGCACCTGCACCGTTAAAAACAACGGTAACATCCTCTACCTTTTTGCCTACAACGCGAAGTGCGTTGATAAGTGCGGCAGAGCAGACAACGGCTGTGCCGTGCTGGTCATCGTGGAAAATCGGAATATCGCAGATTTCCTTGAGCTTGCGTTCAATCTCAAAGCAGCGGGGTGCACCGATATCCTCAAGGTTTACACCGCCGAAGCTGCCTGCAAGCAGAGAAACAGTCTTAACAATATCGTCAACATCCTTGGAGCGGATGCAGAGCGGAATTGCATCAACATCGCCGAACTCCTTGAAGAGCACGCACTTGCCCTCCATAACAGGCATACCTGCCTCGGGGCCGATATCGCCCAGACCGAGAACAGCTGTACCGTCTGTAATAACAGCAACAGTGTTCCAGCGGCGAGTCAGCTCATAGCTTTTGTTAATATCGTTCTTGATTTCAAGGCAGGGCTGTGCAACACCGGGTGTGTATGCAAGAGAAAGAGACTCTTTATCCTGTACCTTTGCACGTGCAGTAACCTCAACCTTGCCCTTCCACTCATAGTGGAGACGGAGTGATTCTTTTGCGTAATCCATTTTTATCGTCCTTTTATATAAAGTAATGAATTGTTTATCAATTCAAATCATGTTGCAACGCAACAAATCATGGCTTCAAGCCAAATCATGCGAAGCAAATCATTGTTTTTTTATGATTTGTGTTTTGACACATTAAAAATTTATGCTTCCCACGGGAACTTATAGTCGAGCTTAAGGTCGTCACGGACCTTGTTGAACTCAGCCTGAACAGACTCGTTGATCGGAACACCGCTGTCCTTACGGCTCTGCCAGATATCCCACTCTTTTTCGCCTGCAGTGTAAATGCGATCCTGACCGGGCTGCTTCTTGGAAGCACGGACGGAGCGGATGATATCGCCTGACTTCTTACGGCATACGTCCTCGCCGAGGAAGTGATCTGTATCGATAGCGATAAAGAAGTGGCCGAGGTGGTAGGGACGGATGTTGCCGTTTTCATCCTTACCGTCAAGAGCCTTGCCGTACCAACCGTCCTGAAGAACGGCAGAGAGCATCTCAACTACCATTGCGTAGCCGTAGCCCTTGTAACCGCCGAGGTCTTCACCGATACCGCCGAGAGTTGTAAGAGCTGCTGTGCCGCCGCGGATCTTCTTGAGTGCAACACCTGCATCACCTTCAACGGGATTACCGTCGATATCAATAATTGTACCGGGGTGAACATCCTCACCGATACGCTCGTAATATTCAACCTTACCGTTCTGTGTGATTGAAGAAGCACAGTCGATATTGAAATCAAAATCTTCGTCTGTGGGGATACCGATTGTAAGCGGATTTGTGCCGAACATACCCTCAACGCCGAAAGTAGGAGCAACAGAGGGACGAGCGTTTGTACCCGTAAAGCCGATACAGCCTGCCTTTGTTGCCATTGTTGAGTAGTAGCCTGCGATACCGTAGTGGCAGGAGTTACGGACAACTACCATACCCATACCGTATTCCTTAGCCTTGGCAATAGCCATGCTCATAGCCTTGTAGCCGATAACCTGACCCATACCGTGGTGGCCGTCAACAACAGCTGTTGTCGGGGTCTCTTTGAGAATTTCAAAATTTGTTACGGGCTGCTGAATACCTGCGTTGATTCTGTCGATGTAAACGGGCTTGAAACGGTTGCAGCCGTGTGACTCGATACCGCGTCTGTCAGACTCGAGAAGTACGTCAACAACAATCTCTGCATCCTCTTCGGGAACACCTACGCCCATAAATGCATCCTTTGTGAAATCGTGCAGGGTTTTCCAATCAAGAACAACCTTTGCCATTTTTTACACTCCTTATATAAGTTTAATTAATTAGTTTATTTATTTTCATCAATGCGTTTTGAAAAAACGCAAATCATGCAAAATCAATTTTTGCAAATCATGATTTCGAAGAAATCAAATCATGCCGTAAGGCAAATCATATTTTAAATACCTCAGTGAAATCGATGCACATAGGCAATCCCGTAGCACCGAGGAAAGTTGTGACATTGTCTTTCTGTTTCAATGATTTGCTTCGCATGATTGGGCGTAAACACCATGATTTGTTGCTTAACGCAACATTATTTGAATTGATAAATCAATTCATTATTGTTTACTCTTCCGCCCAGTTCTTTGCTCTTTCAACAGCACGCTTCCAGCCTTTATAGAGTCTGTCACGCTCTGCCTCATCGAGCTTGGGTGTGAATACCGTATCAACCTCGCGGTTGAATTCGATTTCAGCCGTATCCTTCCAGTAGCCTACGCAAAGACCTGCAAGGTATGCCGCACCGAGTGCCGTTGTTTCAACGGTCCTGGGTCGGTCAACCTTTGTGCGGATGAGGTCAGCCTGAATCTGCATCATAATATTGCTGACGGAAGCACCGCCGTCAACACGAAGCTCGCTCAGCTCAATGCCGGAGTCGTTAGTCATAGCTTCGAGCAAGTCCGTCATCTGATAAGTTATGCTCTCAAGCACTGCACGGCAGAAATGAGCTCTGTTTACACCGCGTGTAAGACCTACGATGCAGCCTCTTGCGTACATATCCCAATACGGTGCGCCGAGACCAGTGAAAGCAGGCACAAGGTAGATGCCGTTTGCATCGGGCACTGTTTCGGCAAGCTCATCGCAGCGGCGAGCCGTATCGACCATATGAAGCTCGTCGCGAAGCCACTTGATAACACTGCCTGCGTTGAATGCAGAGCCTTCGAGTGCGTACTCAACCTTGTCGCCGATACCCCAGGCAACACCCGAAAGCAGGTTGCTCTTGGACTCAACTCTTGTTTCGCCCGTATTCATAAGCAGGAAACAGCCTGTGCCATAGGTATTTTTAGCCTGACCGGGCTTGAAACAGCCCTGACCGAAGAGAGCGGCAGGCTGGTCACCGATTGCACCGCAGATAGGTACACCTGCAAGTGCTTCAAGGCCGAGGATACCTGCGGCAACATCGCCGTAATGCAGGCTCGAAGGTACAGCCTTGGGAAGTATTGACATTGGTATTCCCATTTTTTCGCACAGATATTCGTCCCAGCAGAGCTTATCAACATCAAACAGCATCGTACGCGATGCGTTGGAGTAATCTGTCACGTGGGCTTTGCCGCCCGTAAGATTCCAGATAAGCCAGGTTTCGACCGTACCGAAAAGGAGCTTACCCTCGTCAGCGAGCTGTTTTGCGGCAGGCACGTTATCTAAAATCCACTTGATTTTTGTGCCTGAAAAATATGCGTCAATAAGCAGACCCGTATGCTGCTTGATATAGTCGCCAAGGCCCTCTGCCTTGAGGTTTTCGCAGTATTCCGCAGTACGGCGGCACTGCCAGACTATAGCGTTGTAAACGGGCTTGCCCGTAGTTTTGTCCCAGAGGATAGTGGTTTCACGCTGGTTGGTGATACCGATTGCCTTAATCTCCTCGGGCTTTACGATGCCCTTTGCAAAAAGAGCGGTTATAGAATGAAACTGACTGTAGAGAATCTCCATCGGGTCGTGCTCAACCCAACCTGCCTGCGGATAAATCTGCTCAAATTCATTTTGTGCACTTGCCGCAATTCTGCCGCGCTTGTCAAACGCAATCGCACGCGAGCTTGTTGTACCCTGGTCGAGTGCAAGAATATATTCAGCCATCGTTATCATCCTTTCGTCATATCTTTTACCACATTATATAATACTACAAACTGTGCGTACAGTCAAATAAATTATATGTTAACTATGGGTATTATCGGAAAAAACTTTTGAATTAACAGCACATTTTTCCGTCAGTGAAAATTGATGATAAATCCGACACCTGCGTATTTGTAACAGATGTAAAAAAGTCATTCTGAACGAAACGCTCAGAATGACTTTTAATTAAGAAATGTGACAGCAAATTTTTGGTGTTTATTTAATGATTTGCCTTGCGGCATGATTTGATTTCTTCGAAATCATGATTTGCAAAATAAATTTTGCATGATTTGCGTTTTTGTAAACGCATTATTTATATTTCACAAGGATCGGCGCAGCAGTAATTCCGCTCGGCTTCACGTTGTATTCATACGACCAGCGTGTGCCCTCTCGTCTCCACGCATCGGGGCCGTACCAGCGTGCGGCAGGGTCTGCCATATGAAGAGCCGCAAATGTATTGAAGCGGTTGCCGAAAGCGGTGATTTCAACAAGGTGCTCGCCATCGCTCAGCTTGCCGAGAGGTGCGGTATAGGGTGCGAGTGCAACCGTACCTGTGCGTACACCGTCAACGCTGACTGTGCATACGGGCTGTGCGAAATGCGGAATCATAATGCCGAGCTCCTCGCCGTTGCCGTTTACCTTGCACTTATAGGTTACGTTGCCGCCGTAGAAGGGCAGACCCTGACGGGTCCAGTCGCCGAACTCAAGCTCACGCACGGGAGCTGTAATCTTATAAGTTCTGCCCTTGAGGTCAACGCCGAAATCACCCAGCAGATAGACAGCTTCAAGCGTTGAAACCTTGCCGAATGAGCGTGAAAGTATGATTGTGTTTTCGCCCTTTTCGAGCTTGCCGAGGCTGACTGTTTCAATTGAATCATCAACATAATAACCCGTCTTTACCATATCAACAGCCACACCGTTGAATGTGACGGTGCTCTTGTCAAAGTCCTCAAGTGCGAGGCTGACATTGTCAATCTCAACGTCGGAATACACGGTATACTTAAGGTCTACTTGCTCTGTTTCTTTCTGTGTTCCGAAGAGCCACGGCTGAGCACCGCCTGCTATGGCGTTTTCCATTTTAAGCTCTGCCTTGAGAGTATCCGTAATTCGCAGAATCTCCTCGTTTGCTCTCCACTCGCCGCCGTTAAGACGGTACTCGGGCATATCGAGCAGAGCAACGTTGGGCTCGGCAAGCTCAACCTCCGCCTTACAAGGCAGGTAGCCAAGCTCTTTTCTCTCCTTGCGTACAGCAGGCTTTGCATCGGACTTACCCTCAACGAGCCTGAGAAGCACGCTGTCGTGCGGATAAAGCTCGAAATCAACAAGCGTATCGCCGCCGACATAGCTTGCGGCAAGAGTTGTAACTGTGCCATCCATAGTATTCCACAGCTCGGGTATATATTCACCCTTGATACGCAGAGTGTAATCCTCACTCCAACAGCCGTAGTGTACGGGATGATTATTAATCGGAGCAACAAACAGCCAGCGGCAGCCGTCATCCTGACGGAGCTGATACATATGGTTGTCTGTACGCTCACCGTCCTCATCACGCAGGTCGATTTCACGGTTTGCGTCAAGTGCGTTGATAAGCTGAATCTTTGACCAGCCGATTACCGTATTCTCTGCGGCAAAAGCCTTTGCGTCACTGCTCTCAATCGCATCGACATACTCGGGCAGGCTGCCTGCAAAGATAACCTTGCCGCCGTTTGCCTTGAAGTTTTTGAGGAATTCAAGAGTTGTTGAGCGTACTGTAAGAAGATTCGGGACAATGATTGTATCGTACTGCATCTGACCGACCTTTGTTGTGCCGTTTGCCTGGGCAGGAAGGTTAGCCTCGCAGATGTAGTTGTAATCAATAAGGTTGTAGAGAAGCCAGTCTGCAAGCTGCATAAACTGGTCGTTCATTTCTTCGCGGATTGCGGCTGTCTGCTCCTTCGGGCCGTAGCGAAGCCAGTAGCTTTCAATCGGATGGATAACGCCGACACGAACTACGGGCTTGCCCCTTGTCATAGCGGTGTTGACACGTGCAAAGTGGTCCTCAATATAGGAATACTCCTTATACCACGGTGACTGGTGACCGATGCAGGCAGGGTAGTCACGCTTTGCTTCGCCCTTCATTGAAACCCAGTAGAGATGGGGCACACGCACTGTTACACCGAGCACAGCCTGCCAGTCGCCCTGAAGCTTGTGACCCGTAAACTTGAAGTCCCAGCCCGTAACGCCGTAAAGCTCGCTGAGCATACCCTCTCTGCCGTACTGGTGTACTGCAGACTGGCACTGCTTTGCGGTTGTAAACTCGCGGCTGTCGCAGAGCATATCGATACCCGGCAGACCGAAGCCGCGGTAAGAACGCATACAGTCACCTACTGCGGCATTCTGGCTCTCGAGTGACGGCTCCTCCATCATATGACCCGTGAGCATAATACCGTTTTTGTCGCACCAGCCGCCGATGTTATCGGCAAAAGCACGTGCAAAACGCTCGGCAATATGGTCGTGGTAGCGGTAACGTGTGACGGAAACCTTGCCCTCGGGAAGCTCCCAGAAGAGCTCGGGCAGCTTATCGAAAAGCTCCTCGCCGTACATCTCGCGGTATGTATCGGCAAAGTCGGTTGTATAGGGCAGGAATGCGTCAGTGTCGCCGATTGCCTTGCCGAACATCTTTTTGCGTGCAACCTGCGGCTCATCGGTGAAAATAGCAGGCACAGCCTCGCCGAACTCGTCACCGATGCACTCCTTATATCTCTCGTGGGTTGTGTTGATAAAGTCGGTTATAGCTTCGGGAGAAAGCGTATCGACATAGGTCTGCAGGTTGAACCAATCGCTTTCGCCCTGAGTTTCGCAGTAGGCATACCAGCAGTTTTCGTTCTGCTCGTCATCGGCAAGGCGGCGGTAGTTCTTAAGGCAACCGTTGCTGTCAAGCTCTACCTCGTAGCGTGCAAGCAGATAGCCGTTTTCCTCACGCACTGCATTGGCAGAGGAATCGTTTGAAAAGCCCTTACCTGTGCCGTATCCACGGCGTGTAAAGAGCAGATATTTCTCTCTGTTCTCTTTCTTCTTTGTAACAAGACCGCCTGCAAAGCCCGAAGGCCACTTATCCTCATCATAAAGCCAGGCGAGCATCTTTTTATCCTTTGCGGTTTCGACACTGCCCTTGATAAGCTTCATAAAGTCATCCGAAAGATACTCGGTAGACATACCGACACGAACGTGCATATGAAATCCGCCGAAGCCCATATCCTGCATATAACCGATTTCCTTGTCGAGCAACTCCTGATTCAGCTCGCAATTCCACGCCCAGAAGGGTGTGGCACGGTATTCGCTCGTCGGATTTCGGAACAAATCCTGAGTCATAGGGGCAACGTTTTTCTTGTAAAGCATAAGTTAACCTCCCTGTTTTTATAAAAATATCCGTTGACAAACAAGTTTGTTTTTTATATATTTATATTAGAGTATTATAATATTTTTGTCAAATATATTTTTGGTGAAAATTACTAAATATTTAATGGGGAGACTATATATGCAGACCGCAAGCAAAACAGTACCTCTTAAAAACACAACCGTTACGGGCGGCTTCTGGGCAGACAAGCAAAAGCTCAACCGCGAGGTTACAATTCACAGCGTATACAACCGCTTCAAAG
>JAZQVR010000048.1:0-100542 GCA_045631965.1 Acutalibacteraceae bacterium | reverse complement strand
AATAAAATTCCCCTCCGTCTCTTTTTGGTGACTGAGTTTTTTATTTTCAGAGGTGATTGAACTTGTTCAGGCAATTAAGAGAAGATATAGCCTGCGTTAAAGAGCGCGACCCTGCGGCACGCTCATCGCTCGAGATACTGTTACTTTATCCGGGTCTGCGTGCGGTAAGGATGCACCGCAAGGCTCACTACTGCTATAATCATAAGCTGTTTTTCCTTGCTCGTATGATTTCGCAGAAATGCGCTAAAAAGACGGGCATTGAAATACACCCTGCCGCTAAAATAGGCAGAAGATTTTTCATCGACCACGGTACAGGCGTGGTTATTGGCGAAACGGCGGTAATCGGCGACGATGTTACGATTTACCAGGGTGTAACGCTCGGCGGTACGGGCCACCACACAGGTAAGCGCCACCCAACAATCGGCAACAACGTGCTTATAGGCGCGGGTGCAAAGGTGCTCGGTCCGTTCAAGGTCGGCGACAACACAAACATTGCCGCAGGCGCGGTTGTGCTAAACGAAATTCCGCCCAACTCAACGGCTGTAGGTGTACCTGCAAGGGTTGTAAAGCAAAACGGCAAGAGAGTTGACGACCTTGACCAGGTCAACATCCCCGACCCGATTGCAATTGAGCTGAACAGAATGCAGCTTGAAATAGAAAAACTCAACAAAACAATCATATCTTTGACAGGAGAGAAGAAATAAATGAGAATTTACAACACACTCACAAGAGCAAAAGACGAGCTTAAAACAATTGAGCCGGGCGTGCTTAAGGTTTACGCCTGCGGTCCGACCGTTTACAACTTTATCCACATCGGTAACGCAAGACCTCTCTGCGTTTTTGATGTACTCCGCCGCTATATGGAGTACAGAGGTTACGACGTTAAGTTCGTTCAGAATTTCACGGATATAGACGATAAAATCATCCGCCGTGCAAACGAAGAAGGTCTTACCTATAAAGAAGTAAGCGAAAAATACATCGAAGAATTCTGGAAAGACGCAAAGGGTATGAATGTACGCGAAGCAACCGTACATCCCAAGGCAACGGAAAACATTGACGAGATTATAAATATTATCTCAACACTTATCGAAAAAGGCTTCGCATACGCTGTAGACGGTGATGTATATTTCAGCCCCAAGAAGTTTGATGAATACGGCAAGCTGTCACATCAGCCGCTTGAAGAGCTTGAGGCAGGCGCACGAATCAACGTTGAAGAAATCAAGCGTGAGCCTATGGATTTCGCACTGTGGAAGGGTGCAAAGCCCGGCGAGCCTTACTGGGAGTCACCCTGGGGTCACGGCAGACCAGGCTGGCACATTGAGTGCTCGGCAATGGTGCGCCGCTACCTCGGCACAACAATCGATATCCACTGCGGCGGTCAGGACCTTATATTCCCCCACCACGAAAACGAAATTGCACAGAGCGAATGCTGCAACGGTGCAAGCTTTGCAAACTACTGGATGCACAACGGCTACATCAACGTTGATAACGTAAAGATGTCCAAATCACTCGGCAACTTCTTCACAGTACGCGACGTTGCAGAAAAATACGGCTATGAGCCTGTAAGATATTTCCTTATATCTTCACACTACCGCAGCCCCATCAACTACAACACAGAAATCATTGAGCAGTGCAAGGCTTCGCTTGAAAGACTCTACACCTGCCGTAACAACCTTGATTTCGCACTTGAAAACGCAGTTGACGGCGAGCTTGACAACGATTTCAACGACAAGGTACACGGCAGAATTCAGCAGTTTATCACCGCAATGGATGACGATATGAACACTGCTGACGCTATTGCAGCTGTATTCGAGCTTGTACGCGACATCAACACAGTTATTGCCGCAGGCGCAAACAAGGCAACACTTGAGCTTGCCGCAAAAGCATTTGACGAGCTTACAGATGTACTCGGCATTGTATACAACAGAAACAAGGCAAGCCTTGACGATGAGGTTGAGGAGCTTATCGCACAGCGTGCACAGGCAAGAAAAGACAAAAACTGGGCACTTGCCGACGAAATCAGAGACAAAATCAAAGCAATGGGAATAATCCTTGAAGATACACCGCAGGGTGTTAAATGGCATAAGGCATAAAAAGAGTAACAGCTCAACCAATCGGTTGAGCTGTTACTCATTCAGGAGACGAAACGCCTCCCGTACGATTTATTCTACATAGAAGCAATCATCTGAACATTTGAGGTAGTTATATTCAACATAGTTCCAAATTTCAAAATAATCTTTTTCGCCTCTAATTATATGGTCATTATACGAGCGCTGCCAAACATTTTTCCCATACACACAATTGCAATATCGCTTAAACAAAGATACAAACTTTGGTATAGTTGCATTTGTAGGGTTCGGCGCTTGCGACGAACCGCAATCGGTATTGCAATTTTGTATAAAAATAATCATATGGATATGATTTGGCATAATAATATATTTATCTATATAAACGTTATCATATTTTTCGTTCATAAGAGAAATATTTTTTTCTGCCACTTTGCCGTATTCCGAAAGAATGATTTGCGGGACGTCGCAAGCGCCGTCCCCTACAATTCTGCTCAAAATCGGCATTTTATCCTTTACACATATCGTAACGAAATACGCACCGTCATCAGAATAATTATAACCTTTAAGACGTATTGTTTTTCGCTTTGGATATTTTGTATTCTCCATAAATTTATACAGATATTTTATTTGGTCATTTTTTCCTGTTTTACCTTATGGTCGATGACGTGGCGGGAAGAAAGCTCTTTGAGGATATCCTCGGTTGTGATGCCCATTTCTACCATCATAACCATTACGTGGTATGCAAGGTCAGCAACCTCGTAGATGGTTTCTTTTTTATCGTCAGCCTTTGCGGCGATGATAACCTCGGTAGACTCCTCGCCTACCTTCTTGAGAATTTTGTCGATACCCTTTTCGAAAAGGTAGCTTGTGTATGATCCTGCAGGCGGATTAGCCTTACGGGATTTGAGAAGCTCCTCAAGACCCTGGATTGAGAAATCCTGATAACCTTCCTTACGGTAAACAGGCTTTGTGAAGCAGGAATCCGTACCCTTATGGCAGGCAGGTCCGTCCTTCTTTACCTTGATTACAAGGGCATCCTTATCACAGTCAGCAGTGATGCTCATAACGTGCTGGTAATTGCCCGAGGTTTCGCCCTTTCTCCAGAGCTTCTGACGCGAGCGTGACCAGAAGCAGGTTTTGCCCTCTTCAAGAGTTATTGCAAGACTCTCTCTGTTCATATAAGCAACGGTAAGCACCTTCTTGCTCATATAGTCTACAACAACGGCAGGAATCAAGCCGTGTGAATCAAACTTAAGTTCATCAATATTAAACATTTCTCCTTCTCCTTACAGCCTAACGTTAATATCATTCTTTGCAAGCTCACGCTTGAGCTCGTCGATTGTTACTTCACCAAAATGGAAGATAGAAGCAGCAAGACCCGCATCCACACCCGGAAGAGTCTTGAACAGCTTTGTAAAGTCATCAATACAACCTGCACCGCCCGAAGCGATAACGGGTACGGATACGATATTGCAAACAGCCTCGAGCATTTCAAGGTCGAAGCCCTGCTTTACGCCGTCGGTATCGATGCTGTTGACAACGATTTCACCTGCACCGCTGTCTACGCCGAATTTAATCCACTCAAGAGCATCAAGCTCAGTATTGACTCTGCCGCCGTTTTTAAATACCTTGAACTTGCCGTCGACACGCTTTATATCGGCAGAAAGAACAACGCACTGGTCGCCGTATTTCTTTGCAGCCTGCTCTATAATCGATGGATTTTTTATTGCACCCGAATTGACACTGACCTTATCGGCACCGCACTTGAGTACACGCTCGAAATCCTCAAGAGTTGAAATACCGCCGCCGACGGTGAGCGGAATAAAAATCTTTGAAGCGGCTTCTTTGAGGATATCGGTAAATATCTGTCTACCCTCAACAGATGCCGTAATATCGTAAAAAACGAGCTCATCAGCACCTGCACGGCTGTAGTAATCAGCAAGCTCAACAGGCGAAGAAACATCGCTCAAACCCTCAAAATTAACACCTTTTACTACCCTGCCGTTTTTAACATCGAGGCAGGGAATTATTCTTTTTGTAATCATTTATTTATCCCCCGCTGTTATCTTAACTGCATCTGCAAGGTCGATTGCACCGGTATAGAGTGCCTTTCCGAGAATTGCACCGTAAACGTTCATTTCATTAAGCGCCTTGACATCGTCAAGAGTTGAAACACCGCCTGAAGCAATAGTACCGAATCTGAATCGTTTTGCCATTTCACGGTAAAGCTCACGGTTAGTGCCCTGCATTGCACCATCCTTTGAAATATCGGTACAAATTACGGTTGCTACACCCATAGCGTCGAGCTTTTCGCAGAATTCAAAGCCGTCGACCTCTGAAACATTAGTCCAGCCGTGGGTCGCAACCTTACCGCTGAGCATATCGACACCGACAGCAATTTTATCGCCGTATTTTGTTACCATTTCGGCAACAAAATCGGGATTTGAAATTGCAACAGTACCGAGAATAACACGCATTACGCCTGCATCGATATATCTTTTTATTATCTCTTCATTACGGATACCGCCGCCTACCTCAACCTTGAGACCGCTGTTTTGTGCAAGGTCGGCAATAATCTCAAAATTGGGGTTATCACCGTCTTTGGCACCGTCGAGGTCAACAACGTGGAGATACTCGGCACCTGCCGCCTTAAATCCCTTTGCGGTTTCAAGAGGATTTGTACCGTAAACCGTCATCTGATTATAGTCACCCTTATAAAGACGGACAACCTGTTTGTCTTTCAGATCAATTGCAGGAAAAAGTTTCATAACCAATCACCTCTTATAACTCACAGAATGCCTTGAGGATATTAAGACCTACCTCGCCGCTCTTTTCGGGATGGAACTGACAGCCATAGACATTATCCTTCGCAACAGCCGCAGTAAGCGGAGCACCGTATTCGGACACTGCGATAGTATCTTCGGCACAGTCTGCCGCATAGAAGGAATGAACGAAATAGACGTGGTCACCGTTCTTTATATACTTGAACAGCTTACTCTCACAGGTAAACTCAAGAGAATTCCAGCCGATATGCGGAATTTTGAGCTCAGGCGGTATAACATCGGCAATCGGCTTAACACTGCCGCCGATAAGTCCTAAGCCTGCGTGCTCGCCGTATTCAAGGCTTTTATCAAAAAGCATCTGCATACCCAGACATATACCCATAAGGGGTTTACCTGTTTTCACCTGCTCTTTTACAACATCTGCCATACCGCTCTCGTCGAGCTTACGCTTCGCATCGGCAAAAGCACCGACACCGGGCAGTATTATATGTGAGCAGGAATCTATAATTTTTTTATCATTAGTCAGTACAACATCTTCGCCTATAAACTTAAAAGAAGAATAGAGCGAGAAAATATTGCCGACACCGTAATCTATAATTGCAAGCAAAATCAAAGCACTCCCTTGGTTGACGGAATTTCGTTACTGTATTTTTCATCAATGCTTACGGCACCTGCGAGCACACGAGCGAGAGCCTTGAAGCTGCCCTCAATAATGTGGTGTGTATTTGAGCCGTAGAGAAGCTTGACGTGAAGAGTCATCTTCGCATTACGCACAAAGCCGAGAAGAAACTCGGAAACAAGCTCGGTATCAAAATCGCCTACTGTCGGCTTGATTTCGCCGAGGTCAAGGCTGAGGTGTGACCTGCCCGAAATATCGACGGCACACAGCACAAGAGACTCATCCATAGGAAGCATAATATCGCCGTAACGCTTGATACCTGCCATATTGCCTAAAGCCTGAGCAAAAGCCTGACCGAGGCAGATGCCGATATCCTCGACAGTGTGGTGATAATCTACCTGAGTATCACCCTCGCAGAAAACATCAAGGTCAAAGCGGCCGTGTTTTGCAAAGAGAGTCAGCATATGGTCAAGGAAACCGCAGCCTGTATTGATATTGCTTTTGCCGCTGCCGTCAAGGTCAAGGCTGAGCCTGATGCGGGTTTCGGCTGTGTTTCTTGTAATTTCACTTTTACGCATATTTATCATTCCCTTTCTGACAGAATTGCGTCTAATGTATTAAGCAAAGCATCCATCTGCTCTCTTGTACCGATTGTGATACGCAGGAAATCGGAAAGACGCTCTTTATTGAAGAAACGTACGAGAATTCCTCTCGCCTTGAGTTTTGAGTAAAGTTCTTCACCGCCTGCCTCGCTGTGAGCCGCAAAGACAAAATTGGTCTTTGACGGTAAAACTCTGAAGCCGCGTTTTTCAAGCTCAGTCACCGTATACTCGCGGTTAGCGATTATCTCGGTACGAGTTGATTCAAAATAAGCTGTATCTTTTATTGAAGCTTCACCTGCAAGCAGAGTAAGACGGTTGATATTATAGGGGTTGGTTGAAAAGCGGATAGTGTTAAGGTCGGTTATTATATCCTCATGAGCTATGGCAAAGCCGAGCCTTGCACCTGCAAGCTGACGGGACTTTGAGAAAGTCTGCACAACTATGAGGTTATGATATTTCTTTGTAAGAGCAACCGCACTGTCAGCACCGAAGTCAACATAAGCCTCATCAATAACAACTATATTATCGGGATTTGAGAGAAGAATTTTTTCAATATCCTCAAGGCTGACAGCCATACCTGTAGGTGCGTTGGGATTGGCGATAACGACCGTTTTGCCGATACCACAGTAATCGTTGACATCAAGCGAATAATCCTCTTTAAGAGGTATAACATCAGCCTCAATACCGTAGAGACGTGCAAAAACCGAATAGAAGCCGTAGCTGATATCGGGAAAAGCAACGGGTGTATCACTGTCGCAATAAGCCTGGAAGATGAAAGAAAGAATTTCATCCGAGCCGTTACCGAGGACAACGTTTTTGCTATCTACGCCGTAGTAATCGGCTATAGCCTGCACTGTGCGTTTACACTCGGGATCGGAATAAAGCCTGAGTTTTGCGACCTCGTCACTGTTCACAGCCTTTATCACTTCGGGTGAAGGCTCAAACGGTGACTCATTTGTATTGAGTTTTATGTACTGCTGATCCTGCGGCTGTTCGCCCGGTGTATAAGCCGTAAGAGAATCAAATCTGCGGCTGAAAAATCTGCTCATAGTGTGTTACTCCGAAATATAATTAGTCTTCAAATCTTACTGTAACGGACTTGCCGTGTGCCTGAAGTCCTTCCTTTTGTGCGAAGGCATCAATCTTCTCATAAACAGACTCGAGTGCCTGCTGTGAATAAGACATAAAGGATGACTTCTTGACAAAATCATCAACTGAAAGAGGGCTTGAGAAGCGTGCCGTACCGCTTGTGGGAAGAGTATGGTTGGGACCTGCAAAATAGTCGCCGAGTGCCTCGGGACAGTTTTTGCCGAGGAATACGGAGCCTGCATTGCGGATAAGGGGAAGCAGGTCAAACGGACGGTCGACACATACCTCAAGATGCTCGGGTGCGATAGCGTTTGACATTTCTATTGCCTTCTTAAGGTCGTCGACAACGATAATCTTACCGTTATTGTCAACAGAAACACGTGCAATCTCGGCACGTGAAAGCTGAGGAATCTGCACCTCAAGTTCAGCACTGACTGCCTTTGCAAGATCAAGGCTGTCTGTTACAAGTACAGCGCTTGCATTCTTATCATGCTCTGCCTGTGAAAGCATATCGGCTGCAACATACTTCGGATTACAAGTACCGTCAGCAATAACAAGAATCTCACTCGGACCTGCAATCATATCGATTGCGACTGTACCGAATACCTGACGCTTTGCTTCAGCGACAAAAACATTGCCGGGACCGACAATCTTATCGACTTGCGGAATAGTTTCAGTAGAATAAGCGAGTGCGGCAACAGCCTGAGCACCGCCAACCTTGAAGATACGGTCAACACCTGCGATTTTAGCCGCAACAAGAATTGCGGGCTTGATACTGCCATCTTTTGACGGAGGTGTAACCATAACGATTTCATCACAACCTGCAAGCTTTGCAGGGATACAGTTCATAAGAACAGATGAAGGATAGCTTGCCGTACCGCCCGGTACGTAGAGACCTACACGCTCAAGAGGAATTACACGCTGGCCGAGCACAACACCGTCACGCGGAGTGATAACAAAGCCTGTCCTTACCTGATGGCGGTGAAACTCACGGATATTCTCTGCAGCCTCTTCGATTATTGCAACAAACTCGGGCTCGAGTGCGGCAAAAGCGGCATCGATTTCCTCTGCGGAAACCTCGAGGCTGTCAAGCTCTGCACCGTCAAACTTTGCTGAATATTCTTTGAGTGCTTTGTCGCCGTTTTTGCGTACGTTTGCTATAATATCGGCGACAATCTCGCCTACCGGATTTTTTTCTTCTGTGCGGTCAAAGATATCTTCTGCTTTTAGACCGCCTTCATAAATCTTTATCATTTCTCAATTACCTCTTGAAGCTTTCTGCGTATATCTGCAATCTGTTCATTTTTAAACTTTGTGCTGGCTTTGTTTGCAACAAGTCTTGCACTTATTGGGATTATTGACTCGATAACCTCAAGGTTATTCTCCTTGAGTGTTGTACCTGTTTCGACGATATCAACGATAACATCCGTCATACCGAGGATAGGTGCAATCTCAATAGAGCCGTTGAGCTTACAGATTTCTATATCTCTGCCCTTTTTCGCATAGTGTGCACGGGCAATATTGACAAACTTTGTTGCGACGCGAAGTGTCTTTTCGGGATTGTCACGGAAAACGTTGGGAGCGGCAACGCACATTCTGCACTTGCCGATATTCATATCGAGAAGCTCATAAATATCGGGCTCATACTCGAGAAGAATATCCTTACCGACAACGCCGATATCTGCTGCACCGCGCTCGACATAAATTGCAACATCGGACGGCTTTGACCAGAAATAGCGTACTTTATTTTCGTGATTTTCGAAAATAAGGCTTCTGTTTTTCTCACGGATTACGGGGCAACCGTAGCCGATACGCTCAAACATATCGTAAACTTTTTCGCCAAGTCTGCCCTTGGGCAGTGCAATATTAAGATAATCCATTATCGGCTCACTCCCCTTTCTCTGTGATTGTTACAAGCTGCTTATATTTCAGCCCTTCGGGTATTGAATCAAGCACTTTGACGGTTTTACCCTGAGAGGTAAACTCTGCAGCTTTTTCGGATATTTTAATCGGTGAAACGCCCTTATCGTAGCAAAGAAGGACATCAACATCATACTCTTTTTCGTGCTTTGCATAGAGCTCAAGAATATCGACATAAACAGCAAAGCCTATTGCCTGACAGTCCTTACCGAGCTTTTTGAGAAGATTATCGTACCTGCCGCCGCTGAGGACACTGCAAGGCACAGACTCAACATAACCGCGGTAAATAACACCGTTATAGTAGCTCATATCGTTGACGATTGAGAAGTCAAGATTGATATGCTCACCCTCACCCGAAGCCTTGAGGAAATCGTAAAGAGCTTTGAGCTCTTCAGCCGCATCAACCATTGCAGGAGTTACGGCAAGCTCGCGGATTGCAGGATATGTAGACTCAAAATCACCGTAGATTTCAGAAAGCATTGCTATACGCTGAGCTGTTTCGGGCTCGACACCGTATTTCTCACAGCTTGAAAGAAGCTCGTGAGTATCCTTTTTGCCAAGGAAACTGATTAACTTTTCCTTACGGCTGTCGCTGAGCTGTGCTGAATCAAGCAAAGCAGAAACAAAGCCCATATGGGAAATATCGAGCACATAGTTACTGCTTACAGCCTTAAGACTGCGTGCGGCAAGAAGCACAACCTCGCCGAGAGTATAAGCATCAATATCACCGATATACTCGAGGCCGAGCTGTGTGATTTCCTTATACTCCTTGGTTTCACGGGATGCTCTGTATACATTCTCTTTGTAATAGAGTTTCTGTGCTTCGCCCGGCTTTGCATTCTTTGCAATAGAAAGCGTAATATCGGGCTTGAGAGCAAAGAGTTTACCGTGAAGGTCTGTAAAAGTAATTATATTCTCTGTTGAAAGGAATTTTTTGTATTCAAGATAGAGGTCATATTCCTCAAACTTGCTCATCTTGAAACGCTTATATCCCATCTGCTCATAGAGCATACGAAGGTTGTAAAGCGTTGTATCGTTGTAATTGTAAGTACCCATAAAAAATCTCCGCTAAAATCAAAGAAGTTTATCCGTATCCTCAAGTCGGATGCGTTTTGAAATAATATATGTGTGACGCTTTTCGTCAGCAGTAAATATACCGTAGGTTGAAGTAACAAAAGTACCGTCATCAAGCACTACGTTGCCGCAGTAGCCACAGTCGCCGTTTGCAACAATATCAGGCTCATTCTGGTAGTTAAGGTATGTATGAGCAATCTTGATTCTGTACTGACCCTCTCTGCCGTTTTTAAGGTCGTCGTAAGTGCCCACCCAGGCAATCCAGCCTTCGCTGTACCATTTGCGACGCTCGTGACCTTTTTCTTTGTAGATTTCATTTTTCCTGGGGTCACGTTCGATTGAGCGGAATGTGATTATCAGTCTGCCGTCGGGCAGGTAATCTGCCTTATGACGCTCACCGTTGAGTGCCGCAGGCAGTTCTACCGGCTCAGACCAGGTTTTGCCCTCATCCTTTGAGAAAGTAATGAGCGAATTGATTTTCTTTGTGTTGCTACGTGTCAGCAGGCAAAGCTCGTCGCCCTTGCCTTGCTCGGAGCGTATACACTCAACTTCGCACATATTGCTGCCTTTTTCAATTCCGCGGTAAGCGGTAAAGTACTTTTCAGGCTTGGACCATTGCATTTTGCCGTCTTTGTCAAAGCTGAGTATGGTTTTGTAGTTATGAAAATGTCGGTCGTGGAAGAGAGCCATCCATTTATCGGCAAACTTACCGTTTTCTTTGAGCCTTGTAAGAGAAGCCATAGCAACGATGGTATTCATACCCTTATAAAACAGCTCAAACTCGCTCCACGTTTCACCCTCATCACAAGAGAGAGAGCAATTGAAGCCGCCTGTTGTGGGCTCTGTACCCCATTTTGGATTGCCGCAGACAAGAAGAAGCTTATCGGGAGTATCGGGGTCATTGAACTCAAGGCGATAGATTGTAGGAGTTTCGCGTGAGCCTTCCCACGATTTGGGAGGATTCTTTACACCGTCGGTGAAAGTTAAACCGCCGTCAGTGCTTCGTCTTGAAAGAGCGGCACCCTTACCGTGACCCTTGGGATAGAAAGTGAGGATATCACCGTTTTTAAGCAGCACTGAATCGGGGTGGCCGAGATAACCTTCGCCGCGGTCAACAACAGTCTGCTCATAGAGATATTTAAGCTCGTCAGGTGTACCTTCAGGCATAACGGACAAATCGATCTGCTTGATTGAATATCCGCTTCCCTTAGTCTTATATCGATTGAAAATACTCATACAAGCTCACCATCCTCGTATAATTTTTCTGCACAGCGTACAGCCGCCATAGCATCTTTACAATAAAAATCGGCACCGATTTCCTCGGCATAATCATATGTCAGCACAGCACCGCCGACCATAACTCTGCAGTTATGCTCACTGCGAAGCAAGGCAATAGTCTGCGCCATATTGGGCACCGTAGTAGTCATAAGAGCACTTAAGCCTACCAGCTTAACGTTGTCAGCCTTTGCTTTTTCAACAATCATTTCGGGCGATACGTCTTTGCCAAGGTCAATAATCTCATAACCGTAATTCTCAAGCAGTACTTTTACGATATTCTTGCCGATATCGTGTACGTCGCCCTTGACGGTGGCAAGGATTATTTTACCCTTTTTATTTTCGCTCTCACCGCTTTGTGCAATTGCGGATTTTATTACGTCAAATGCCGCAGTCGCCGCCTTTGCAGAAAGCAGAAGCTGAGGCAGAAACAGTTTTTTCTCTTCAAACAGCCTGCCTGTTTCGTCGAGTGCGGGAATAAGCATACCGTCGATTATTTCGAGCGGAGTTTTATCGGAAAGCAAAGCTTTTGTACACGATGCGGCTTTTTCGCCCAGACCATTTAAAACAGCGGTTTTAAGATCATCGGCAGGTGTAGATGCCTGCTGTTTTACAACGGGAGTGTCTGACTTTGAATCAGCAGATTTGCCTATATTTGCAATATAGTCAAGGCACCCATTATCTCTTGCGTAGAGTGCGTTGAATGCGTAATAAGAATCCATCATTGCACGGCTGAGCGGATTTACGATACCAGCACTCAGACCACTCTGCATGGCAAGAGCAAAGAAAGAAGAATTCACCTTTTCACGCTCGGGCAAGCCAAACGAAATATTTGATACGCCGAGCACTGTATGCACACCGATTTCATTTTTGAGCACATCAAGAGCCTTGAGAGTAGGCAGTGCACCGTTGTCGGCAGTGCTTATTGTCATTGTAAGAGGGTCTATAATTATATCGCTTTTATCTATACCGTACTCGGCGGCACGGTCGATAATGCGTTTTGCAATTTCAATTCGGGCTTCGGCAGTTTCGGGGATGCCGTTATCGTCAAGAGTAAGGCCTACTACCATTGCACCGTATTTAGCCGCAAGCGGAAGCACTGTTGAAAGCGACTCTTCGGAGCCGTTGACGGAATTGATAAGCGGCTTGCCGACATATACGCGCAGTGCGTTTTCGAGAGCTTTGGCATCAGAAGTATCAATCTGCAAAGGCAGAGTTGTAACCTGCTGTACACACTTCACAGCTTCTGCGAGCATTTTTGCCTCATCAATCTGCGAAATACCGACGTTGACATCGAGGATATCGGCACCTGCAGTCTCCTGCGAGGTTGCTTCACTGCAAAGATACTCAAGGTTGCCATCCTGCAGAGCAGCTCTGAGTTTCGGCTTGCCTGTAGGATTGATACGCTCGCCTATAATAACGGTTTTATCATCAAAGAAAACTGTTTTGCAACGGGAAG
This sequence comes from Acutalibacteraceae bacterium, assembly GCA_045631965.1. Classification (GTDB taxonomy): domain Bacteria; phylum Bacillota; class Clostridia; order Oscillospirales; family Acutalibacteraceae; genus UBA8612. The sequence goes on along the minus strand of JAZQVR010000048.1, from coordinate 87,652 downwards.
AAACAAAGCTCTTACGGGTTGTCTCAGGTTTCTTGCAAATACCTATCGGAGAACAACGCTCAACTACTGCCGATATATGAGCGGGTGTTGTACCGCAACAGCCGCCGACTGCCGCACAGCCGAGGCGTACGAGCTTTTCGGCACTTTCTGCAAACTGAACGGCATCGACATCATAAACTGTTTTGCCGTCGATGACATTCGGCATACCTGCATTGGAATTTATAAGTACAGGAAGAGTCGTGAAGTTAAGAAGCTCGGGCACAAATTCAAGCATTTTTTCGGGACCGAAGCCGCAGTTGAGACCGACACCGTCGGCACCGAGGCTTTCGATCAGAGCGGCAGTAGTAATTATATCCGCACCGTTCATCAGTCTGCCGTCTTCATCAACGGTAAATGTAACAACAACGGGCAGAGATGAATTTTCTTTTGAAGCAAGTACGGCAGCTTTGATTTCAGCCGTATCGGTCATCGTTTCGATAAGTATAAGGTCGGCACCTGCCGCATCGCCTGCCCTGACTGTACGGGCAAAGCCTTCGTATGCATCATCAAAGCTTAAAGTGCCGAAAGGCTCAAGGAGTTCACCTGTTGAAGTCATATCGAGAGCTACAAAAGCCTGCTTACCGCTTTCGGCAACAGCCGCCTTTGCAACCGCTACGCCTGCATTTGTAATCTGCTCGGGTGTATACTCGCCGCCTGCAGGTGCAGAAAAAGTGTTTGCAGTAATGATATTACAGCCGCACTCAAGATATTTTAAATGAACGCTCTTTACTTTATCGGGCTGTTCGATACTCCAATGGTCAGCACGCTTACCAATAGGCAGACCGAGCAACTGGAGCATCGTGCCCATAGCACCGTCACAGAAAAGCAGACGAGTGCCGAACGATTCTATGAAACTCATCTTAAACGGTACCTCACTTTCCGATAATATCCGAGAGATTTGCCATAATACCTGCGGCAATATCCGGCTTGTTCATAGTATAAATATGTATGTTGTTTACTCCGCTTGCAACAAGGTCAATAATCTGCTCTGTTGCATAAGTTATACCTGCCTGCTTCATCGCGTCGGGGTCGGAAGCAAATCTGTCGGCAATTGCTTTGAAACGAAGCGGAATACCTGAGCCCGAAAGCGATACTATACGCTCAAGCTGAGAGCTGTTGGTAACAGGCATTATACCGGCAACTACGGGCACATTGATACCTGCCGCAAGAAGACGGTACATAAATTTATAGAAAACGTTGTTATCAAAAAACATCTGGGTTGTGAAAAACTGACATCCGCTGTCAGCCTTTATCTTCAGACCTTCAAGGTCTGCCGCAACGCTTGCAGACTCGGGATGACACTCGGGATAGCAGGCACCGCCTATACAGAAATCGCCGTGTTTGCGGATAAGAGAAATAAGGTCGCTTGCATGGGCAAAAGCACCGGGCACTGCAAGCTCGCCTCTGTCGCCTCTTAAAGCAAGAATGTTCTCGATATTATCAGCTTTAAGCTGCTCGATAACGGAGATAAGTTTGGCTTCATCGGTTGAAAGGCAGGTAAGATGAGCAAGTGCGGTAACGCCGCAACTCTGCACCTCACGGCTTAAATCGACAGTATGCTCACTTGTGCCGCCGCCTGCACCGTAGGTAACGCTCATAAATGACGGAGAAAGCTTTGCGATATCACGCACAACCTGCTTTGCACCCGAAACCTGAGACCAGACCTTGGGCGGAAAAAGCTCGCAGGAAACATTGACCTTGCCGTTGTTGAGTATGTCAATTACCTTCACCGAAAAAACACCAACCCATAATAAAATAAATATATTATAATATAACACACTATGATGAGATATGCAAACAAAAATTGGATTTAATTTATATTTCGTCACATAGTAAAATTTTACCCCTTATTAAATTAATTTTGTGTATACTTTAACAATTTACTTCATTGAAGCATACATAACTCTTTCTATGTTTTTACAAAAAATTTACAATTTTGCATTGTGAAAAAACGCACTATAATGTAAAATTAGAAGTTAAATATTAAGTTTACCGACTAAAAGGAGGAAGCGAATGTTAAAGGTACTCAAATATCTGAAATATGCTGCAGGTTATGCCGCACTGAGCTTATTTTTCCTGATTATACAAGCTTTCACAGAGCTGCTTTTACCCTCTATGATGGCTACACTTGTAGATGAAGGAATAATTGCACTTAACGGCGACGGTAATCAGATGAAATTCATACTCACCGAAGGTGCAAAGATGCTGGCGATTGCACTTATCTGCGTTGTCGCAGCAATCGGTGTAAGTTACTTTGCTACAAAAACATCGTCTATCATATCGCGTAAAATGCGACACGATGTGTTTGAGCGCGTGCTGAAATTTTCCAACACGGAAATGGATAAATTCTCTACTGCATCACTTATCACAAGAACAACAAACGACATTCAGCAGGTTCAGGGAATACTCAGCGGCGGTATAAGACTTGTATTCTTCGCACCGACAATGGCTGTAGGCAGTATCATACTTGCACTGAGCAAAAGCAAGGGTATGAGCTGGATTCTTCTCGTTGCCGTAGCAATTCTTCTCAGCATTATCGGTATAGGTCTTGTAGCGGCTATGCCGAAAATCAAATCATTGCAGAAGCTTATAGACAGACTTAACCTTGTCAGCCGTGAAAACCTTTCGGGTCTTATGGTAATACGTGCATTCGGCAACGAAAAGCACGAAGAAAAAAGATTTGAAAAATCCAACAAAGACCTGCGTATGACAAACCGCTTTGTTCAGCGTACAATTGCAATCATAATGCCTGCAATGACGATAATAATGAATTTTTCAACTATCGCTATTGTATGGTTCGGTGCGGATGCTATCAAAGACGGTACACTCGAAATCGGCGATATGATGGCATACATTCAGTATGCTATGCACGTAATTATGTCGTTCCTTTTCATCGCTCTGATATTTGTCAGTATTCCCAGGGCTATGGTTTCAATCAACCGTCTTGCAGAGGTGCTCAACGCAGAGCCGTCAATCAACGACTGCGAAAGCCCTGAAACGCTTACAGACACAAAAGGTGTTATTGAGTTCAAAAATGTTTCTTTCAGATATCACAATGCTGATGACTGCGTACTGACCGACATTTCATTCACGGCTTTGCCCGGTCAGACAACAGCATTTATCGGCTCAACAGGCTCGGGCAAATCAACACTGATTAACCTCATACCGCGTTTTTACGATATAACAGAAGGTTCAATCACCTATGACGGTACAGATATACGCGAACTTACAATGCATTCCCTTCGTGAAAATATCGGCTATGTGCCGCAGAAAGGTCTGCTCTTCTCAGGCACTGTAAAGAGTAATATGCTCATTTCAAACCCCGATGCGGATGATGAGCTTATTAAACGAGCACTTGAAACAGCTCAGGCAAATTTCGTTTACGATATGCCCGAAGGCATTGACTCCGATATATCACAGGGCGGTACAAACGTAAGCGGCGGTCAGCGACAGAGACTTGCAATAGCAAGAGCACTTGTCAAGCAGGCACCCGTATATATTTTTGACGACAGCTTCTCCGCGCTCGATCTCAAAACAGATGCCGCACTTCGAAAAGCTCTCAAAGCATATACTTCTGATGCAACAGTACTTATAGTCGCACAGCGAGTAAGCACAATAATGAACGCAGAGCAGATAATCGTGCTTGACGAAGGTAAAATAGTCGGTAAAGGCACGCACAAAGAGTTGCTTGCAACCTGCGAAGAATACCGAGAGATTGCCGAATCTCAGCTTGCAAAGGAGGAGTTGGAATGAGTAAAGATAAAAAACACTTTCCGCCTCCGCCCGGCAGAGGTCCCGGAAGAGGTCCGGGTGGCCCCGGCGGACCGGGAGGACCGCACGAAAAGCCCAAGGATTTCAAGGGCACTGTCAAAAAAATACTCAAGCTGATTGCTCCGTTCAAATTGCGTTTTATTGCTGTAATAATTTTCGCGGCAGGCAGCTCACTTTTTAACGTAATAGGCCCGAAAATACTTGCAAATGCAACAAACGAAGTTGCCGCAGGTGTTCGCAGAATGATAGCTTCCAGCGGTACAATCGACCTTACAAAAATCGGACAGATACTGACAATTCTTGTTGCCGTTTATGCTGTAAGTGCCGCCTTTAACTACCTTCAGTCATTCATAATGTCAGGAGTTACTACAAGACTTTCGTTCAACCTGCGTAACGATATAATGCAGAAAATCAACAGAATTCCGCTCAGCTTCTTCCACAAGCAGAGTCAGGGCGACGTGCTCTCACGAATCACAAATGATGTTGACACTCTCGAACAGGCACTCACGCAGAGCATTACTCAGGCGGCGACTTCCGTCACTTCAATCGTTGGTATAATCATAATGATGCTGCTGACCAGTCCCCTGCTGACTCTGATTATTGTACTGACCGTGCCTTTATCGCTGATTGTTGTACGTAACATCGTAAAGCTTTCACAGCCGCATTTCCGCAAACAGCAGAAATTCCTCGGCGCAGTCAACGGACACATTGAAGAAATGTACGGTGCACACCTTGTTGTAAAGGCTTTCAACGGTGAAAAACGTTCTCTTGAAGAATTTGACGAGCTTAATGATGAGCTTGCGGAAAACGCAAGAAAAGCCGAATTCCTTTCCGGTCTTATGATGCCGCTTATGGGTTTTGTTGGCAACCTCGGCTATGTAATAGTTTGCGTTGTAGGTGCAATACTTGCCGCCAAAGGCAAGCTTGATATCGGCGAAATTCAGGCTATGCTCCAATATGTACGCAACTTCAATCAGCCTATAAATCAGCTTGCAAACATCTCCTCACAGCTTCAGAAAATGGCTGCAGCGGCAGAGCGTGTATTTGAATTTCTTGAAGAGCCTGAAGAGGATGACACCCAAGCAACACTCAAGCTTTCCGATGTCCAAATCAACGGCAACATCACTTTTGACCACGTTAAATTCGGCTATGAAGGCACAGACAAAATTGTTATAAGCGACTTCTCGGCAAAAGTAAAAAGCGGTCAGAAAATTGCAATTGTCGGCCCGACAGGTGCAGGCAAAACAACAATGGTAAAGCTGCTCATGCGTTTCCACGAGCTGACCGACGGTGCTATATATATCGACGGACACAACATCACCGATTTCGACAGGCACGACCTGCGAAGCGAATTCGGTATGGTACTTCAGGACACATGGCTGTACAGCGGAAGTATTATGGACAACATCCGCTACGGTAAGCTTGATGCAACCGACGAAGATGTCATAAAAGCCGCAAAATTGGCTCAGGTTGACCATTTTGTACGCACCCTACCCGACGGATACCGTATGGAGCTTAACGAAGAGGTAACGAATATTTCGCAGGGTCAGAAGCAGCTTCTGACTATTGCGAGAGCAATTCTTGCCGACCCGAAGATACTCATTCTCGATGAAGCTACAAGCTCAGTCGACACACGTACGGAGATACTCATTCAGCGTGCGATGGATAACCTTATGAAAGGCAGAACAAGCTTCATTATCGCCCACCGCCTTTCAACAATACGAAATGCAGACCTTATACTTTGTATGAATAACGGTGACATTGTTGAGCAAGGTAACCACGACGAGCTTATGGCTCTCGACGGATTCTATGCCAACCTTTACAACAGCCAGTTTGAAAGAACGGTATCATAACATTAAAAGAGGTAACACAGAAAAAAATCTGTGTTACCTCTTTTTTAGACTCTTAATATACTGAAAATTCTTTGATTGTTGCGAATTTTCTTGTTTTGAGAATTACAAGTTTTATGCGGCGTGTACGGATTGAAGTATTAAACTCGCATATATGCTTTCGGCCAATAACCGTACCGGATTCGACCTTTTTCCATTTACCGTCTTTTTCGACATAAAGCTCAAATTTTTCAATCTGCTGACCTGTTTCGATGTTCTCGCACAAAACAATACGGTCGGCATCATATTCATCGCCCATATCGAGTATAAGCTCCGCATTCTTCGGGTCGTTACCCGAATGCCAATAGCCCTGTTTATCGGGCAAAGCTCTTGACGGAGCATGAAGGTCATCGAGCTTACAGTTACCCTGCATTGTCGATTCGTTTGCAAGGTTATCTTCAAAATGAAGCGAAAGCACGGCACCGAAAGTTACGAGAGTTTCGATATCGGTGTCGCCTATAAGTCCGTCGGGCTGAGGAGCAATACCGAGAAGCATAGATGCATTACCGCCGACAGAGCCTTCATAAATTTTCTGAAGCTTTGAAAGCGGCTTTACGGAAAGTACGCCGCCTTTTTTGTAAAACCAACTGTCACGCAGCGGCAGAGTAACCTCGGCAGGATACCAGATAAAATCGTCGCAATGCTTGATTTTGCGTCTGCTGCCGATATCTGTCTGCGTAAAGTTAACAGTACCTTTAGGCACTGAAATTTTCTTATCGGAATCCACATCAACCGCTCTGTAATAAGACGGCACAACACTCCATTCGCTTACACGGCAAACGCCCGAATTATTACCGCACCAACGCACATCGGGGCCGCAATTTGTAATAGCCGCATCGGGCTGAAGCTCACGGATAAGCTTGAAATAGCTTGTCCAATCGTAAGTCTGGAATTTGGCATTTTTCCTTTTATCGGAAGCGCCGTCGAGACTGACACAGAAAATATCGCCGTAATTTGTGAGAAGCTCACGCAGAAGATTCATAAAAAATTCATCGTAAGCTTTGCCTGTGCCGAACTTCGGCTCATGGTAATCGAGCGGAGAAAGTGCGATACCGAATTTAATATCGTATTTGCGGCAGGCATCGCTGACCGCTTTTACAACATCGCCCTCACCATCGAGCCATTTGCTCGACTTAACCGAATAAGTTGTATACTCGGTCGGCCATAAACAAAAACCGTCGTAATGCTTGCAGTTGAGTATAAGACCACTCATACCGGAACGCTTTGCAACCTTTACCCACTGCTCGGCAGAAAATGAAGTCGGGTTAAAAAGGTCAGGCTCTTCAAAACCTGTTCCCTCATCGCGGCCGGTAAAAGAATTCATTCCGAAGTGTATTATGCCGTTGAATTCGGTATTCATCCAGTCAAGCTGACGCTTATCAGGCACCGTAGCAACGGCTTTTTCAAGAAAATCTATAGACATAGAATAATTACAATCCCCAAAACTGACTTATTTTTTTATTGCTGCAGGGAACTCATTGGGAGCAGCACCCATTGCCATTGCGATACGGCGTGAAACTTCCTTATTCTTAATATGTTCACCATTCTGAACGAAATTATCAGAACCGTAAATTGCAAGAGGAACAACTACACCGGAGTGTGAGCCGGAGTTGTACTGGAATGAACCGTCATCCTCAAGTGAGATTGCACCTGTCTCGTGGTCTGCTGTAATAACAACAAGAGTATCCTCATTCTCTGCTGCATATTCAAGAGCTACCTTACAAGCCTGGTCAAACTCATATGCTGCAGGAAGCATATTTTCGGGATCCTGATTGTGAGAGTGCTTGTCGATATGAGCGCCTTCAACCATAAGGAAGAAACCGTCTTCATCATCGTCAAGCATATCGATTGCTTTTTCTGTAAGAGTTGAGAGATTGGGAGAATCAGCACCTGTGTCTGCATTCCAGAGGTTACCGTCGAATGCACCGAAGGAACGCTCGCCCTCTTCGAGAGCATCAAACTCAGCAGTGTTGTTTACAAGAGTCCAGCCGTATTCGTCTGCCCACTCGTCAGTAACAAGACCGTTGTTGTGTGCCCAGATAAGGTCAATATCGGATTCTTCAATCTGCTGTCTTGTGATCTCCTCTTTTTCACCGCGGTCATAAACGTGAGCGGAGAAAGAAGAAGGAGTAGCACCGGAGTTATCGTCAGATGTGACAACGCCTGTCATCTTACCATAGGACTGAGCAAGCTCACAAAGGTTCATTGCAACGTAAGTTACGCCGAACTGATCCTGCGGGAATACGCCGAGAGCACCGTTTGTTGTACGTGTGCCGCAAGCGAGAGCTGTACCGCCTGCTGCAGAGTCGGTAACGTAAGCACTTGAAGACTGTGTCTTTGAACCACCGAGATAATCGGTCATTGAGAAAATATTAGCGTCAACACCGTAGGTCTCTTCCATCCAGTAAAGATGGTTGAAGCCCATACCGTCACCGATGAGAAGTATAACGTTCTTATAGTCGCCGGGATCTGCCTCTTCACCGCTGTAAAACACTGTATTCATCATAAGGTTGATCGAAAGAAGCGCTGACATAAGAACAGCGATAGTTTTAGCGAAGAACGTGCCTCTGAGTGCGTAAATAGATTGTTCCATTGTTTTTACCTCCGTTTTGTAAATATTTTTACCAATAAATTATAATATCATTTTTCATTTATGTCAACAAATAAACTATACTATTAGGTGTTGTATTTTTTGTAAATTATGTTATACTATTATGGATAATGTTTACAAATCGGCTTAAGGAGGTAAAACACTATGTCAAAAAAGCCATACTATATCACAACGGCTATTGCCTACACATCACGCAAGCCGCACATCGGCAACTCATACGAGATTGTCTTAACCGATGCTATCGCGAGATTCAAGCGAATGCAGGGCTACGATGTATTCTTCCAGACAGGTACTGACGAGCACGGTCAGAAGATTGAAGAATACGCTAAAGAAGCAGGTATCTCCCCCAAGGAGTACGTTGACAAGGTTGCAGGCGAAATCAAGGACATCTGCGACAGACTCAACACAACATACGACAAGTTTATCCGCACAACTGACGATTATCACGAAAAGTGCGTACAGAAGATTTTCAAGAAGCTGTACGACCAGGATGATATCTATAAGAGCGTTTACGAGGGCTGGTACTGCGTGCCCTGCGAAAGCTTCTTCACAGACAGCCAGCTTGTTGACGGCAAGTGCCCCGACTGCGGCAGAGAAGTACGCAAGGAGAAGGAAGAAACATACTTCCTCCGCCTTTCAAAGTACCAGAAGCAGCTTGAGCAATATATTGAGGAAAACCCCAACTTTATATATCCCGAAAGCCGCAAGAAGGAAATGCTCAACAACTTCATAAAGCCCGGTCTTCAGGATTTGTGCGTATCACGCTCAACATTCAAATGGGGCGTGCCCGTAACATTTGACGACAAGCACGTTATCTACGTATGGATTGATGCGCTTTCAAACTACATCACAGGTCTCGGTTACGACCCTGACGGCAGCGGTGACCTTTACAAAAAATACTGGCCTGCAGACGTACACATCATCGGCAAGGACATCGTAAGATTCCACACAATTTACTGGCCGATTATGCTCATGGCACTCGGCGAGCCGCTTCCCAAGCAGGTTTACGGTCACCCGTGGCTGATGGTCGGCGCAGACAAGATGAGCAAATCCAGAGGTAATGTTATTTACGCAGACGACCTTGCAGATCGCTTCGGCGTTGACGCTGTAAGATACTACCTGCTTGCAGAGATGCCGCACGCATCCGACGGTTCACTCACATACGAAACACTTATTGAGCGTTATAACTCCGACCTTGCAAATACACTCGGTAACCTTGTAAACCGCTGTGTTGCTATGGTTAAGAAGTATTTTGACGGTGTGCTTCCTGCACCCACAGCACCCGAAGCTCTTGACGATGAGCTCAAGGCAGTTGCACTTGAATCAGTAGGCAAATGTGCCACAAAGATGGACAGCTTCTGCATCGCTGACGCAGTCAATGAAGTAATGGCAGTTGCAAAACGCTCCAACAAATACATCGACGAAACAATGCCCTGGGCACTTGCAAAGGACGAAGAGAAGAAAGAGCGCCTCGGCACTGTAATGTACAACCTTATCGAGAGCATCCGCTTTATTGCGGTACAGCTCAAGCCCTATATGCCCGAAACAGCAGAAAAGATTTTTGCACAGATCGGTTGCAACATCGACAGCTATGAGAGTCTTAATGAATTCGGTGCAACACCTGCAGGCACAGTTATGGGCGAATCCGCTCCCCTCTTTGGCAGAATTGATGCAGAAAAGCTGCTCGCAGAAATCGAAGCAGAAAACGCTGCAAAGGCTGCAAAAGAAGAAGAAAAGAAGCCCGCATTTGAAGAGATGCCCCCTATTGCGATTGACGATTTTGCAAAGGTTGACCTGAGAGTGGCAAAGGTTGTTGACTGCAAGCCCGTTAAGAAGGCAAAGAAGCTGCTTGAGCTCACCCTTGACGACGGCACAGGCACACCGCGTACAGTTGCAAGCGGCATCGCACTCTACTACAAGCCCGAAGAGCTTATAGGCCACAACGTAATTGTTGTTGCAAACCTCAAGCCCGCTACACTTTGCGGCGTTGAGAGCAGAGGTATGATTCTTGCAGGCGGTGAGGATGACGTTAAGGTAGTATTCGTAGATTACCTTGAGCCCGGTACAAAAATCAGATGATGTACACAGGAATATTTGACACACACGCACACTATGATGACGAGTGTTTTGACGAAGACAGATACGAACTGTTTGAAGAAATGCTCGCATCGGGTGTGAGCGGAATTATAAACTGCGGTTGCACTGTAGAGAGTAGCAGGACAAGCATTGAGTTTGCAGAAAAATACGAGCAGATTTATTCGGCGGTGGGTATTCATCCGCAGAATGCAGCTGAAGAAGCCGAAGATGCTCTTGCAAAAATCGAGGAGCTTGCAAAGCACGAAAGAGTTGTTGCAATAGGCGAAATCGGGCTTGACTACCACTACGATTATACGCCCAAAGAAATGCAGATTGAATACTTTGAAAAGCAGATTCTACTGGCAAAAAAGCTTGATTTGCCCGTAATCGTACACGACAGAGAAGCTCATCAGGACTGCGTTGAGATGCTGCTCAAACACAAGCCGAGGGGTGTTATGCACTGCTTCTCGGGCAGCGTTGAAACGGCAAAGCAGCTGACGGATATCGGCTTTTATATCGGACTTGGCGGCAGCGTTACATTCAAAAACGCAAAAAAGCCTGCCGAGGTTGCGGCAAGCATTGACCTCGACAGACTTTTACTCGAAACAGACTGCCCGTATATGACTCCCGTACCGTTCAGAGGCAGGAGAAATAACTCCTCGCTGATAATTCACACAGCGGAGAAAATTGCAGAGTTGAGAGGAATTACGGCACAGGAAGTTATAGACAAGGCAAGAGAAAACGCATATAAATTATTTAACATCAAATAAAAACAGCAGAGTTGATTTTAACATCAACTCTGCTGTTTTTATCAAAAGTTTTGACCAAGCGATATCTTCAAAGACTTCACAACATCAACAATAATCTTCGCTTCCTGTGACGAACAAGAGCTGATAACCAATACTATATCATCAATGGCATTGCTTGTTGTAAAAGATTTATCGTTCATATTCAAAAGATCATCAGCCCTGACATTCAAAGCATTTGAAATAGCTACAAAAACAGGCAAACTCAGCTTTGTATTGCCTGTCTCGATATGGCTCATATGTGTTACTGAAATATCCACCATCTCAGCAAGTTGTTCTTGTGAAAAGCCGCGTGCCTTCCTGAATTTACGTATCTGTTGTCCAATTTCATAATAGTTCATCCAACCACCGCCTATAAAGTAAATTTACTCTTGAATTATATAGGCACCTGTGCTATAATCACATAAACTGCAAAGGCGATTTATTGCTCATCCAGTTCATATCAGGATATTATTGCCTTGCGGTAATAATAATGAAAAAGAGGAAGATTATGAAAAAACTATCACTTATTGTAATGGCACTGATATTATGTCTTTCAATGTATGCTTGTCAACAAGACGATTCATCAACCGAAAAGCAAGACGGAAATGAAAAAGAAATATTAATCGAAAAAAACGAAGAGGCAATTGATTCAGAATCGAACATTGAGTCTCAGCCGACCGATGCTGAGAACACCATTGAATTTCAGCCTCAAGCAACTAATAGAGATAAAACCGTAGCACTTGACACATTAACACCTATCAACGGCGGCTTTACATGGAATGACGGCCCACATCAAGATATATTCGGTAACGATTACTCAAGCATAAGCAATTACGTTAATCTTCATGCATATCGTTGTTACGCTGACCAAGACCATTTTGCTGAATATAATGTCGAAAAAAAATATGACTATATCCAGTTTACCGTCTCACCATGTTCGGAATTCAAAACTGAAGGCAAAGCCTACATCCAGGTTTATGTAAACGATGTGCTCAGATATACCACAGAACAAATAACACAAAAAACACAACCTCTTACATCACCCAAAATCGATATCAGTGATGCCGATTATATCAAGATTTTTGCCCATAACCAAGGCGCAAGCTGCATTATGCTTACCGATGTAAACCTCATAACTTCAACAACGCACACAGATCGCACCGACAACAATATCACCTCCTTGTCAAAGCTCGATTTCTTTAACGGCAGCCTGACATGGTTCAACGGCTTCCCGACAGATATTATTGGTTCGGATTATTCCAACACACAGAATTATGCTATCTTACATTCATACCGTTGCTATGCTGATGCCAATCATTCAGCTGAATATTATGTAAATAAAAATTACAAATCTGTCAGCTTTGATATTGCACCTGCAGCAGAATTCGGTGAAAACGGCAGTGCAACCATCAAGATTTACGCTGATGATAACCTGATTTACACATCACCCACGGTAACACAAAAGACTACCAAATTCAGCACAAACAGCATCAATATCTCCGGTGCAACTTACATCAAAATTGTTGCAGAATTAAAGGGACAAAGTTGCACTATTATTTCCGATGTATTGTTAGAGAACGCTTAAACCTACTATACATAAAAACAGCAGAGTTGATTTTTACGTCAACTCTGCTGTTTGTTTTTGACTCCCTCCGTCTTTTGCCTTACGGCAAAATCCACCTCCCTCAAAGAGGGAGGCTGATAAAACGGCATCAAAAAATAATACTATTCTGCATTTATGCGTTCTTTTACTACTCTGTCAATTTCAGAACATACGCCGTAAAAGTTGGTATTTACATCATAATTCGAAAATCTTATAACCGTAACGCCAAATTCTTGTAATTGTTCGGTACGAACAGAATCGCAAGCAAAACCTTTTTCGGTAAAATGCTGTGAGCCGTCTATCTCAACAATAAGATTCGCCTTATGGCAATAAAAATCTGCAATATAACTACCGATTGTTTTTTGTCTTTGAAATCGAGTTGGATAAGATTTTAAGAAATCATACCAAAGATGTCTTTCCTGCGATGTCATATTTTTTCGCAGAGTTCTGGCCGTAGAAATCAGATTATGCTTATACGGCAATGACATAACATTTACCTCTTTCTCTCAAGGCTCCCTCACTGAGGGAGCTGTCGAGCATATGCGAGACTGAGGGAGTATGTTAAAATTTTCGTTATTTTTTGACTCCCTCCGTCTTTTGCCTTACGGCAAAATCCACCTCCCTCGAAGAGGGAGGCTATGCTACACTCAAAGCTCTTTAACCATATAACTTGGCTCAAACTCTTTATATCCGTGCTTGGGATAAAAATTCCACGACTCAAAAAAGCTTTCTTTATCGCCGAGATGGACAACAATCTTTTTCTTGCCGATTGCCTTCAGATAATTCTCTGCTGTTTTCAGCAACTCTGTACCGACACCGCGATTTTTCAAATTAAATTTCACAAAAAGTCTATGAAGCACAACGTCATCTGAATTATCCGAAGAATTATAGCCGACACTGCCAATAACCCTGTCATTTTCATCAACGGCTATCCAGAACATATCGCCTTTTGCAAAATAGTTCTGTTCAATATCGAGTAAATCCTCGTTTAATCCGGGTATTCTTCCAAGTGCATTTTTAGCTTCAAGCACCATAAAAATCAAATCGTCTCGGTATTTAGGCTCGAATTTAATTATGTTCAGCATACCGTTACGTTTGCACCGATAGCACAGTTTTCTGCGAGGTTGAGATTCATAACGGTGATAGGCTTATCGGCACTGACGGATACGACCTTGCCGTTTTCCCACTTAAAGGAAAGCTGTACGCCGCCTGTGACGATATTGTTGATTTCGCCGTTTTTCCAATCGGACGGAAGAGCGGGAAGAAGCTCAGCCTTGCCGTTTTCACTGTAGAGAAGAAGTGAATTCACACCTGCTACGAAGCCGAAGTTACCGTCAATCTGGAAGAGGAAGGGCGGATGAGTATCGAAAAGGTTGGAGAATACGGAGTAAGTGAGCATATTTGCGATAATCTCCTGAGCTGTATCAGGCTCGTGGAGTGTACCTGCAAGGCAGATTGCCCACGCTGCAGACCAACCGATATAACGCTCCCAATTCTTCTTGCGGAAATGATAAAGCTCACGCACCCACTCACGCTCTGTTTCATTCTCATAATACTTAATTGTATTTGAGGGGTAGAGACCGTAGAGCGGTGAGAAATGTCTGTGACCGGGCTCGTGAAGCTCACGCTCCTCAGACCACTCCATAATACCGTAGCTGTCACGCTTATTGGGACGGAGCTTTGCAAGCTTCTCCTTAATCTGCTCAGCAAGCTCACCCTCCGACTCAAAGTCGAGATATGCAAGCATACCTGCTTTGGCAACAGCCATATCGAAAGCACAGGCATAGTCAACAGCAATTGCTCTGCCGTTAAACTTATACTCGTTTTCGGGTGAGGTTGAGGGAGCAATTACATACTCGCCGTTATGCTCAACAAGGTAATCGTTGATAAACTCGACAGATGCTTTGACAGAGTAGAAAATCTTATCCTTATACTCCTCAAGACCGCCGTTTTTATAGTGGGTATAGACCTCATTTACAAGCCATGCACCGCAGAGAGGTGCATACATAAAGCAGGGGCCGCCCTGTACGGGTGAGGTTTTACGCCAGAGGTCGGAGTTATGGTTACAGCAGGCACCCTTACAGCCGTAGTTGACCTTTGCGGTCTCCCTACCCTGCTGCATAAGCTCGTAAACCATATTTACAAGCGGCTCTGCACACTCTGCCATATTGCTTGAGGTTGCAGGCCAGTAGTTCATTTCGGTGTTGATATTGACTGTATAGTTACTGCTCCACGGCGGACGCACTCTTGCATTCCAGATACCCTGGAGGTTGAGCGGCTGACCGCCTTTACGGCTGCCTGCAATCATAAGATACTTGCCGAAGTTATAGAAAAGCTCAACAAGCTTCGGATCGGGGGCGCCCTTCTTGGCTGTTTTAAGAAGCTCAACAGTGCTGACTTCGCTGTTGCCGCCGATTGAGAAAGTCTGTCTTTCAAAAATTGACTTGTAATCTGCGATATGGCGGCTGAGAAGCTCGTCATAATCTGTTTTGACAGCGTTAAGTGCGGCAATACACTGAGCAACAACCTTATCTCTGTCGGTTTCGGGCATTTTATCGTAACCGAGGAAGCCTGTATTTGTTGTAGCGTAAACAGTGATATTCTTTGCTTTTTTAACTGTTATTTTCTTGCCGTCGTCAGTTACCTTACCGTCGGTAACAACCTTGACTGCAAGGCAGAAAGCCATAGCCTTACCCTGGTCGTACATAACAGCATTGGGAACTTTGCCAAGGTAACTCGGCAGAGCAACATCGGGAGCATTACCTGCAAGGCAGAGGATACCGTTTTTTACAAAGCTCTTACTTCTGAGCTTTGAGCTGACCGCAAGCACAGCATCGGTTGCCTTGTCAGCCTTCATTCTGTAAACCACAACATCATCGGGATTTGATGCAAAAGCTGTACGGACTTCACCTTTCATTGAAACTGTATGTACTGCGTTATCGATATCAAGCTCGCGTCTGTAGCCTTGTGTGCACTTTGTGCCAAACTTAATTTTAAGGTCACCGAGAGGCATATAAGCCTCGCTGTAGCCGCCATCCATTTCGTTTTCAACTATGTCGTGCGCCTCATCCTGTTTACCTGCAAAAATAAGCCCACGGACTTTCTCAAGTCTTTCAAGACTCTTGGGATTATTCTGGTCCTGCGGATAACCCGACCAGAGCGTAACATCATTAAAGCAGAGCTTTTCATTTTTTCTGCCGCCATAAATCATAACTCCTGTACGGCCGTTACCGATAGGAAGTGCCTCATTCCAGAGAGCGGCTTGTTTTTTGTACCAAAGCTTGTTCATACTTTTTTCTCCTGTCAGTTTTCAAGTTTAAAAGTAACGGTAAAGCTAATCTTACCGTCATGAATTTTCGCTTCAATATTCGCTTTATGTGATTTTGCGATTGCACCGGCAATAGACAGACCGATTCCGTATCCGCCTGTCTGACGGGAGCGTGATTTTTCCGTTCTGTAAAAGCGGTCAAAAAGTCGGTCAACATCAACAATCGTGCTGTCGGCAAGGTAGTTGGAGGTTTCAAGAATTACCTGCCTGCCCTTACGGTAAAGGCTGAGCTCAATTTTAGAGTTCAACGATGCGTATTTGACCGCATTGTCAAGCAAAATATTCGTAAGCTCGGCAATTGATTTCTCGTTACCCCATATCGTAAGTGTCGGCTGAACTTCAGCATAAAGACGCTTACCTGCTCTGTCGGCAAGAGTTGAAAAGGAAGCAACGGTAGCTGAAACGATATCGCTTATCGCAACTTCGGAAAAAGACTCGTTGCTTGATTTTTCCTCTGCTCTTGAAAGAACAAGAAGATTCTTGATAAGATCGGACAACCTTTGTGTCTGGTTCTTGATTGAAGTTGTCCATTCGTTTTCACCATTCATCATCTCGAGCACTTCAGCGTTTGCCGAAATAATAGCAATTGGGGTTTTAAGCTCGTGACCCGCATCTGTGATAAACTGCTTTTGTCTGACTGTATTTTCAACAATAGGACGTACCACCCTGCCGGAAATAAGCACAACAATAATAAACAGCATTGCATAGACTATAAATCCTATAATAAAAGAATACTGCACAATCGAACTGAATGACTTAAGCTCACTGCTCATATTCATAAAATATACCGTAGAGCTTTGATCAATATCCCTGTCGATAATATACTTAAACGAACTGTTTATATAGTCGATATCGTCACCGGACTCAATAGCCTTTTTCGCCAACTCTTTTGCAGATTCAACGCTTATGGTTCCGAAATTCTCGGTATTTACCGCCTGCACTTCACCGTTTGCTGCAAATCGCACATAGAAAAAGCGAGCGGTATACAAGCCTTGATTTTCGACCTGACCTGTAGAATCAAAATAGTCGAGGATATTAATATCGTAATCCTTCATATAGTTGATTACGCCGTGGCTGTCTTTAATAACGGTCAGCATTTCAGTTGCTTTTCTGTCTGTATTGATAAAAACAAGCAGATTTACCGCAACAAGCACGACCACAAGCAAAGCAAACGCAGACGCCATAATAGCTGTGATAAACCGGCGTTTGAGCTGTTTTATCATTGTCCGCTACCTCGCGTATCATCAAGATAATAGCCTGCGTTACGTGTTGCTTTGATTTCAACATAGGTGTTTAGAGAAGTTAACTTTTTACGAAGATTTGATATATACACCCATACAACACTGCTCTCGGTATCAGAATCGTAACCCCATACCTTCTCCATAAACTGTTCAACAGAAACCAGTCTGTTAGGGTTTGACATAAGCATCTCCAGCATCTGATACTCTTTACCTGCAAGGTGTATCGAGTTTTCTCCGCAACTGAGTTCGTATGTTTCGCGGTTAAAGCTCAGATCACCTACGGTAAGCGTATTGGTTCTGAACTCTGTCTTACGGCGAGTTATGGCACGAACTCGCGCAAGAAGCTCACCCATTGCAAACGGTTTGGGCAAATAGTCATCGGCACCTGCATCAAGGCCAACAATCCTGTCCTCTACTTCAGATTTGGCAGTAAGTATAATAACCGGAGTATCAATACCCTTTGACCTGAGAGTAGAAAGCACATCAAGACCGTTCATTTCGGGCATCATAAGGTCAAGCAGAATACCGTCGTAATTACCGGTAAGCGCCCAATCAAGTGCAGACCTGCCGTCGTAAACGGTATCAACCGTATAATTATTGTGTTTTAATATAGCTGCTATAGCATTGGAAAGTTCTTTTTCATCTTCTGCAAGAAGCAGACGCATAAACACACCGCCTTTCAAGCCATATTATTGATATTATATCACAAAAAAATATTGTTTGTATATATTTTTATAAAAATAATAAAACTTATTGATAGCAATAAAAAAATATGATAGTATAAATTTGCTATCAAAAGGAGGTAATTTTTATGCGCAGTATAGACAACACATCTATGTTCAAGCTTTCTTACGGACTTTTTGTGCTCAGCACAACAGCTTCCGATAAAACCAACGCTTGTATTATAAACACCTGTATGCAGGTTACAGACAAACCCAAGCAGATTTGTATTTGCGTCAACAAAGCCAACTACACTGCAGAGCTTATAAAGCAAAGCGGTAAATTCTGCGTCAGCATACTCACTACAAGCGTACCCTTTGCCGTATTTGAGCGTTTCGGTTTCAAGAGCGGCAGAGATACCGACAAGTTTGACGGTTTTGAGGACTATGCTCTTACAGAAGAATCCCTGCCCTACATCACCAAAAACACAAACGCTTACATTGCCGCTGCCGTTAAGCAGGAAATTGACTGCGGCTCACACTATATGTTTATTGCTGAAGTAACTGAAGCCGTAAAGCTCAGCGATGAGCAGAGCGTAACATATGAATACTACTTTGCAAACATCAAGCCAAAGCCGCAACCGGAAAAGAAAAAGGGCTATGTGTGCAAAATCTGCGGTTACGTACACGAGGGTGAAGAATTACCGCCTGACTTCGTCTGCCCGTGGTGCAAGCACCCTGCATCAGACTTTGAGCCACTCAAATAAAACATCACAACAAAAAATACCGCCTTACCCGATAAATTCAGGTAAGGCGGTATTAATTATTTAATTAACCAAAGATTTCTGCGATAAGATTAAGCGGAAGAATTCCGAGAAGGAATTTAACAAGATTATCACAGATAAAGCTTGCGATTACGCCCCAATCGAAGAAGAAGCCCATATCCTGTGCGTCGGGAGCACCGTCGTAATCGAGAACAAATGCCTGAGTGTATATAACACCGCCGACACCGTATGCCTCTGCACGGACATAGCTGCCGATTTCATCGGAGTAGTCATCGAGATCGATTGTATCGCCTACATGGATAACCTTGCCGTTTGCAATCCAGTGGATAACAAGTGCATTGTCAGCCTCGAGAGCGATTGTATCCTCTGCATCGTCAACAGTTACATTTGTAAAGAGAGGTCTTGCGGCACCGTCGGGAGCTTCGTACTTCTGACCGCTGTCGCCCTCTGCCATTTCGATTTCACTCTGAGCAATGATAGCATCAAGCTGAGCTGCAAGAGCCATTTCTTCAGTACCGCCGATTGCCTTGAGTTCGTCACGGAGAATTACAAGCTCATCGTAGTTGCCTACATACTTACTTGCAGCAAAGAATGCACCCTCTTCCATATTCTTTCTGAGATTTTCGGAAGTAAGTGACTCCATATAATGCATTGTATAACCTGAATCAACGATATTGAGGTTGTGAGCATCTGTAGTAGCAATAGCGTAAACGCTTCTGCCCTGAGGGATAAGGTCAGCCAGCATAATATCCCAGAGCTTTCTGTCGAAACGGGTTCTGCCGTCGCCCTTACTGTTGATATCAATACCTATACAAGAATCGTACTTGAGAAGAATGTTCTCAAACTTGTTTATCTTGTAGTTGTACATAACGTCATCTCTATTGTATGCATCTGCTGTGTAAACTTCGTCACGTGCGTTTGTATACTCACCGGGATGGTTAATAACGGAAAGGCCGCCCTTTTCGTGAACGTCTTTGATAACGCTCTCGTACTCTGCAGTACCGCCGAGTCTGCCGTTACCATAATCGACAAACCATGTGTTTACGTGAGAGTTTGTAAAAGAAGTACCGTTCTGCTCATTACCGAAGGGAACGGAAAGCATCTGCTGACCGCCTGCCTGTGCGTAGAATTCGTCGCCTGCATCGGATGTTGTAACGGTATATGCGTTGCCGTTTGCAGCAGTACCGCTTGTGCCGAGGACTTCGCCGCCTACAACACCGTTCTTGATAAGACCGAGAACTTTCATAGCAGGAACATAATCGTGTGCCATATAGCCGTATGAAACAGTACTGTGGTCGGTTCTTGCGTAGATATCGAAGCCAAGCTCATAGTGTCTTTCTGTCATTTCGGGCAGAGAATTGTTACCGTCACTGAAAGTTGTATGACTGTGAAGGTCTGCCTTGTATGCAGTATAAGTGTCAAAATCGACATTTGCATAAGGGTTGGTTATGGTGTAATCAACATCAGCACTGTCAGCTGCAAAACCGACAGTAGAAAGAGTGAACAACATAACAACACTCAATGCAATACCCAACATTTTTTTGGTAAATAAATTGATTTTCACAGAAAAGCCTCCTTTAAGCATTCTGAAATTAAATTTATTTTATCATAATAGTTCTGTTCCGTCAAATAAATTTTAAGAAATATTTTACAGTAAAATATCTGATTTTATAACCGACATTATATTTTCCGCAACCTTGCCCCAAGTAAATCTTTCAGATTTTTTTACAGCATTTTCCGAATAACGCCTATATGTTTCACTATCGTTACATATTTTAGTTATCAAACCGGCCAACTGTACAGGATCATCTCTGTCGACCAATTCTCCGTTAATTCCTTCATCAATTATTTCAGGCATAGCACAGATTTTTCTGCCTATACAAGGCAAGCCAAAAGTCATCGCTTCCACAAAAGCAATTCCGAAGCAATCAAATCTGGAAGGAAGAACAAACAAGTCGCATTGCTGTAAAATATCGGTCAGATTTTGCTTATCCACAAATCCATGGTTTATTATATAGTCGCATTCCGTGTGTAAATTAGATTCATTAATACCACATACATGCAAATAAAAAGTTTTATCGGATCCTTTATTCAACAAATTAACTGCATCAACAGCCAAATCTACACCTTTGAGTTGATATTGAACACCTACAAGAAGCAAATGTATTTCATTTTTGCCGCAAATATCTTTACTTGAATTTATTTCAGGTATTTGAACACCATGCCAATTTGCACCTGCATACACAGTGTGCACTTTATCGGGTGATACACCTGTTGTATTTATCATAGAATCTGCAAGCCATTGACTCATACAGAAAACGCCTTGTGCCTGCTGATATATTTTTCTTACGTTTTCAGCAGCTCTTTTAACACTTTCAAGTGAATCATTCTCCGAGCCAAAAGGCATATAACCGTATTGCGTAAAATAATCCAACTTCAAATCGTGTGATGAATCTGTATAAACATAATAAGGCGGTAAAGAATCTTTGGGTTGAAAACCACCGAATTCCAACAAAACATCAAAATCTTTTTTGCTGCAATGAGTATGAAGCAATTTAGAGTTCAAAGAATTCATTGCCGACGGTCCGAATTTCGAAATCAAATGCTTTGCTTTAACAGATTCTTTAAAATCAAAATGTTTTAAGGCGTTCATTCTTACATTAAAAGCATTATGATATTCAGACAAGTCAAGTGTTGTTATTTCATTTTCATCATACGAGTTCATTGCTGAATACAAACTCAGCGGTGTACCTGACCAAGAGCGGGCATTTTTTATATCATACGGTGCAGCCATACAAATTTTCATACTGTTCCTCATTTTCACACCTGCTCTGCAGAATATTTGATTGCAACATCAAGCAGAAAGTCGTACATCGGCTTGAAAGAAGCATAAATTGGTCGGATTTTTTCGATAAAATCCGCATTACCGAGCTCATTGAGATTAGGAAATTCAAACATAAAATACAGACTTTTACAGTTGTAATACGGCTCCAGCACCGGCATCGGACAACCCTCTTTGGGTCGCTTATAAAAATCGCCGTTAAATACTGCACCGCTTCGCTCTGCAATTATTACCGCATCGTAAAAATCGTCAGGTCTTGCCGCAATCTCCTGACGGAAAAGCTCCATCATACGTGGAGGCGCATAATATGTGCCGACACCGCCTGAATAGCCGTTTTGCGCCACCTCAAACCACATACACGGAAAATGAGGCAGACCGTGCTTATCACGCGTAAACATAGCCCAGAGGTTTTCGCGGTAAAGGTGCTTGTCCTTGGTATACCTTGTATCACGTCTTACACGCGACACCATTTTCTGCGGAATTATCGGTATATCCCCATCTATTTCAATAATGGTATCAGCCAGCGCACAGATAATCTGCTGAAGAGGAACAGTTATACCCTCTTTGATTCGCTTTTTGTTTCCCTCATAAAAATCTCTGCTGTTGCGGAATCTGTTTTCGCTGAGCAACATAAGAGTTTCGGGAGTTATACCGTCATATCTGTAGCTCATTTAAGCAGACCTCTCTTGTAAATCTCCTGTGCAGCAAGCATTACGCCGACCTTACCGCTGTCGAAATTAAGCGAGCCCTGCATCCATACTGCAAACGGCTCACGAAGCGGAGCATCGGAAGAAAGCTCGATAGATGAGCCGCCCGTAAACGCACCTGCGGACATAATAACCTGGTTGTCATAACCCGGCATATCCCAAGGCTCGGGACAGACATTTGAGTCAATCGGCGCACCCTTCTGCATACCCTGACAGAAAGCGACGAGCGTTTCACTGTTACAAAGCTTAAGTGCCTGTATTATATCAACACGCTTCTCGCTGCTGTAAGGCGTTGTTTCGTAGCCGAGCTGTTCAAACAAAGCAGCGGCAAAAACCGCAGTTTTAAGTGCTTCGCCGACGATATGAGGTGCGTTGAAAAGGCCCATAAACAGACCTCTTGTCTGACCGAGCGAGGGGCCGACTTCACGGCCGAGACCGGGAGTAGTCATACGGTAAGCACATTTTTCAACAAGGTCTGCACGGCCTGCGATATAGCCGCCGCACTTCGCTATACCACCACCCGGATTCTTGATAAGAGAGCCTGCAATAATATCTGCACCGTGAGAAACGGGCTCTGTACGCTCAACAAATTCGCCGTAGCAGTTATCTACCATAATCACCGCATCGCTCTTATTACGGACTATTTTGGAAATTTTTTCGATATCTTCAACACCAAGGCTCGGACGGAGCGAATATCCTCTTGAGCGTTGAATATATACCATTGCGATTTTTTCGTCGAGTGCTTTTTCGATACCCTCATAGTCAACGGTACCGTCCTCAAGCAAATCGACCTGCTTATATGTAACGCCGAAATCCTTGAGTGAGCCCATACCGCTGCCTTTAATTCCGATAACGGAGTGGATTGTATCATAAGGTGTGCCCGTAACACAGAGCATAGTATCACCCGGACGGAGCATACCGAAAAGAGCAACACCGAGAGTATGAGTGCCGCAGGTAAGGCTGTGACGGATAAGAGAATCCTCTGCACCGACACAATCGGCAAGCACGCTGTCAAGCACATCGCGGCCTCTGTCACCGTAACCGTAGCCTGTAGACTCGGTAAAATGGCTCTCGTTTACGCTGTTCTTAATAAAAGCGGCAAGCACCTTTTCCTGATTATAAGCACGTATTTCATCAATTCTCGCAAAGGATGCTGAAGCGGCTTCGAGTGCCTTCTCGCCTGCCTTTGCAATTACATCATCATATTTAAAAAAGCTGTTCATAACTAATCCTTTATCTGTTTTTAATTTCTGCCCATACATCAACGCACTTGTAGCCTATACGCTCGTAAAACGAATTGAGAGCAGGCAGGCAACGAAGATATATTGTATAACCGCCGAATGAATTGACAAGTGCTGAAGCCAAACCCTGACCGTGGTAATCCTTATCGGTTGCAACCGCACCGAGCACTGCCCTCTCGCCTGCTATATGAAGCAGAGATGCTGTTGACACGATTTTACCGTCGCGACGGATAATTCTCATATCTGCTGTGCCTTTATTGATTCTGCGGCTTATATCGGCAAACCACTCGGCAAATTCACCTTTTATATCAAGAAGATTGTATACTGCCTCATAGTCGACCGTTGTTTCGGGCCGCTCAAAATCAAGCGGCACAGGCTCGGCATTCTCTTTACGGAGCACCTGACCGCAACCGCAGGCAAACATCTCAAGACTTACAACATCCCTTGCCTGACAGAGAATATCGCTGTAGCCCGAAGCCTCAAGAAATTCCCTCAGCTCTTCAAAATCAGCCTTGAGAGTAGTACTGATAACTACCTCACCGTTATAGTTACATACAGCCGCGGTAAGGTAATCGCCCGTAATCTGTATCCAATAGCGGCAGATATCCTCCTCGGGAGGATATGCACGGAGCATCGATACGATATTTATACCGAAGCTGTCCGTACAAAACTCTTCGAGAAGCTCTGCCTCGTCTTTATTTTCTATCAGTTTAAGCATTTGCAAATTCCTCTGAAATATATTTTACCGCAAGGCTCATTTCGTTTATATCATCCTTGCTGATAACACAGGATGCGGAATGAAGGTATCTCGTAGCAAAAGAAACGGTAAGCGTTTTGACACCGCCCGTACTGTTTGAGACAGCTCTTGCATCATTACCGCCTGCGATAACTGTTTTTGTCTGCATTTTAAAGCCTTTTTCAACGGCAAGTCTGCCTGCAAGCTTATAAAGGTCAAGGTTGTAGACGCTTGCACCGTCCATAAACGGAATTACGGCACCGTCACCAAGCTTACAAACCTGCTTTTCACCGCTGACACCTGAAATATCTGCGGCTGTGGTTGTTTCGATAACAACAGCATAATCGGGATTGATATTATATGCCGCCGCAACTGCACCGCGGCAGCCTACTTCCTCCTGCACCGTAAAAGCAAACCAGGTATCATACTCAACACCGTTAATTATCATATCGAGCATAACAGCACAGCCTGCTCTGTCATCAAGTGCTTTACCCTTGAGAAGTGAGCCGAATTCCACACACTTGCTGTCAAAAATGACCTTATCGCCAAGCGATACTATGCCCTCAAGCTCTTCTTTTTTATCTGCACCGACATCGATACAAAGTGCATCTCTTTCGGGCATTTTAAGCTCATCATCACCGCGACGAAGATGAATCGGCACAACACCGATTACACCCGACAGCTCACTATCGCCTACCTTGACACGCTTACCGAGCAGAGCCGCAGTTTCAATACCGCCGACATTACTGAATTTGATAAGACCGTCATCGGTTATATAGGTGACAATCATACCGACCTCATCCATATGAGCGGCAAGCATAACCTTGTTTTTTGCAGAATTTTTGCCCTTTACAAACACAAGCAGGTTACCCATAGCATCAACGGAATACTCTGCCGACTCAGGAAGCTTTGATATAATAAAATCTCTTACCTTTTCTTCTCTGCCCGAAGGACCGCCGATAAAGCTGAGCTGTTTAATCAATTCAAGCATTTGCTTTGCCCTCCCTGCTGAGAATATATGCCGCCATAAGCTGAGCCGTACTCTCGATATCGTCAAGGTCAACTATCTCGACAGCTGTATGCATATTACGCTGAGGAACAGAAAGCAAAGCTGTTTTTTTGCCGCCTCGTGACACAGCGATATCATCTGCATTAGTGCCTGTCCTTGAACCCATTACCTCAACCTGATATTTTATATTATTATTTTTGGCAAGCTCTTCAAGCTTACGTGACATTTCAAAATCAAGCGACGGAGCATAGCCTATAAGTGTACCCTTACCGAGCTCTGCTGTAATACCGCTGTCAGTACCCGGCGCTTTGGCAAAGCTTACATCAACGGCAATAGCCTCATCAGCTTCGGCATTGAAACCGCCTGCAACAGCACCTGCGGCACCTGTTTCTTCACAAGCGGAGAACATTACTCTGATTGGCAGAGAAGCAACTTTATCACCGAGAATTTCAAGACAACGAAGAATTGAAGCTACACCGCAGCGGTCATCAAGAGCGGCACCGCAGACACGCTTGCCGAGCATCATTTTAAGATCACCGTTCATTGTGATTCTGTCGCCGAGAGATATTATTTTTTCGGCATCAGCCTTGCTCATACCGATATCTATTGATATTTCATCAATCTTGCGCGCCTTTTTCTCGCCTTTGTCGGCAAGGTGCGGAGGAGTTGAAGTTATAACACCGTAAATCTCCTGTCTGCCGTGTACGGTAACTTCCGCAGAAGAGAGCACGATAGGATCGATACCGCCGACACGTGCAACTTTAAGAAATCCTTTTTCATCAATTGCGGTAACCGCAAAGCCTATACGGTCGATATGTGCATCAAGCAGAATCTTACTGCCCGGAACACCGGTATCACCTATAAGGTTACCCATTGCATCGGTGTGGACGGGCATATATCTGCCAAGCATTTCCGATGCAACGGAAACTGCATCGTTCTCGTTGCCCGATGTGCCGTTTGCGTGGCAGAGGGCACAAAGCATATCAAACATTTCCAATTTATTCACCTCAAACAAAAACCAAAAGGGCGGTCAACCGCCCTGTTTGAATTTATATTACGTTTACACCGCCGACAGGTCGGATTGAGAGCACGTAGCAGTTACCCTCACCAAACACAAGTTCCATACGGCGCTTGAAATCAGCCAGCATATCAATAGGAACAAAAGCCTGGATTGTACCTGCAAAGCCACCACCGTGCACACGCCATGCACCCTTGCCGTCAAGCAGCTCTTCACAAAGGCAGAGACCGAGTGAAACGGGCTGTGAAATCGGGTCTTTTACGGAAAAGACATTCTGGTTGTACATATAGGATGACTGACCGCTTTTGACAACAAGCTTCTTGAACTCGCCGAATTCTTTGTTTTCAAGTGCGGCAACTTCCTTGTCAACTCTTGTATTCTCGGCAAAGAAGTGCTTTGCACGCAGGATTGCTCTGTCGCCAACAACACCGCGCATAAGGTCGATTGAATTGAGGAACTGTGCCTCATCAACCTCACGAAGGTAGTTGTGACCCAGACGCTGTGCTACAGATATCATTTCATTTTTTACTGCCGCATATTCATCGGTAAGATCAGAATGACTGCCGCCTGTGTTTACAATACACAGCGCATGAGCACAGGACTCGAACTCAAACTTGACGGGCTTGATAATCGGCTTTGAAGGGTCATTGAAATCCATAAATACAAAACCGCCGACCGAGCAGGTCATCTGGTCAAGCAGACCGCAGGGTTTGCCGAAAAATTCGTTCTCCGCATACTGTGCAATCTGCGCAATCTCAACGGGAGAAACCTTACCGTCGTTATAAAGGTGATTGAGAATTGTGCCTACAAGCACCTCAAAAGAAGCTGAAGAAGAAAGGCCTGAACCCGAAGCAACATCGTTTGCTGTTGCGGCATCGAAGCCGCCGATCTCGTAACCTCTTGCAACAAAGCCTGCACAGACACCTCTGATAAGACCCTTGGACTTGGAGTATTCGGACTCTTTGGGTTCAAGGTCTGTAATATCGACCATATCCATATCGTAGCCCTCGGACTTGAGGCGGATAACATCCTTGCCGTTTTTGGCAACTGCGGCAATGGCATCAAGGTTTATTGCAGCGGCAAGTACCTTGCCGTGGTTGTGGTCGGTATGGTTACCGCCTACTTCACTCCTGCCGGGAGCAGAGAAAAAGCTGATTTCATTCTGTTCGCCGAAAAGCTCTGCAAAAGAATTGAGCACACGCAGATAACGCGGCTTCTGTGCGGCGGCACCTGCACCGTAGAGAGAAGTAAAGGCAGAGTCAAACTCTACGCCTTCAAGACCTTTTTTTACAACATCATAGCTGAACATAGTTATGTTACACCCTTTCGAGAAAATTAAACATGATGATTTTTTTCTAATTTATTGAGAACTGCATTGAGTACAAGTATCGATACACCCGAAACCGTAAAGAGTATAATAAACGGAAGGAAAAACTTGAACGATAAAGGATCGAACACATAGGCACCGATAAATGTATAAGAAAATAGTTTGGGCAAAAAGCCCCACATAGATATAATAAGATATTTCCAGTAATCAAAGCCCATAGCACCATATATCTGGCTGACAGGATTTATCGGAAAACACGGAATAAAACGAAAAACAAACAAGACCCACGGACTTCCCGCACCCTTACGTTCAATAAGCATACTGCTGACTGCGTTTCTGCGCAACAGTCTGTAGGCATTACCGCCGCCGAATCGCTCGCCGTATTTGTACTTGACGGTAAGCATTATAATACAGCCGATAACATTTACAAACAAAGCCTCTGCCGTGGGATAAACCATACCGGAAAGCACGCACAGTGCAGGTACGGTGATTATCGGCACAAAGCAACGTATGACATACAAAGCAAAAATCACGAAGACGATAACCCAGAAATCGCCGATTGAGAGAATCGCCAAATCTATTTTCAGCAAAAGGTCTTCATACATAGAATACCACTGCTGAATATTTTCATCTGTAGTAACAAAATATACTCCGACAAGCACAGCTGCAAGAATCAGCAGCAACACGCCGGTAAACGAAAGAGCCGAGCTTCGCTTCACCTCTTTTTTCTTCAAGCTGATTCTCACCGCCTTTCTTTGCACAGTTATTGCATTTTACAAAAATATATGTATAATTATATATAAAAATTAGTCGCAGGTCAACTAAAACGGAGTGATTTTTTTATGAAAGCAGTTATTTTAGACGGTTATACAACAAATCCTGGCGATTTAAGCTGGGATTGGCTCAAAGAAAAGTGCGAACTTACGGTTTACGACAGGACTCCTTTTGAAGAAACTGCAGAGCGTTGCAAGGGTTATGACATTATAATCACAAACAAAACACCGCTCAGCAAAGAAATTTTAGAGCAGCTTCCCGACTGCAAATTCATAGCACTGCTGAGCACCGGTTACAATATAATCGATTGTGAGTATGCCGCATCGAGAGGTATTCCCGTATCAAACATACCGGCTTACAGCACCAATGCGGTTGCACAGCTCACATTTGCATTTATTCTTGAGCTTTGCAACAAAGTTGCTATTCATAACGCTGAAGTCAAAAAAGGCAAATGGAGCGAATGTAAGGATTTCTGCTTCTGGAGAAGTCCGTTACAGGAGCTCGGCGGCAAGACTCTCGGCATTGTAGGCTTCGGCAGTATCGGCAGAGCTGTTGCAAAAATCGGTGCCGCATTCGGTATGAACATTCTTGCTCATACAGCCAACCCCGACAAATACAAAGATGTATCGGATGTCAGCTTTGTATCACTCGATGAGCTTCTTGCTCAATCGGATATCGTGACGCTTCACTGTCCGCTCACACCTGCAACAACAGGTATGGTCAACGCTGAATTTATAGCCAGAATGAAGAGCAGCGCATACCTCATAAACACTTCACGCGGGCCTGTGCTCAACGAAGCCGATGTTGCCGATGCGCTCAAAAGCGGCAGACTTGCAGGTGCAGGTGTTGATGTACTTTCGACAGAGCCGCCTGCAGCGGACAATCCCCTGCTCGGCTGTGAAAACTGTCTGATAACTCCGCACATCGCATGGGCAGCATTCGAGACAAGACAAAGGCTTATGAGCATACTTGAGCAGAATGTAACCGCATTTCTTTCAGGTAAACCTATCAACACAGTCAATATGTAATTAAAAAGTCATCCCGCAAAGACGGGATGACTTTTGTTTATTATTGTACTTTCGGACACTCTTTACAGTTTTCGGGCGGCGGATCGTTTGTAATATCGAACATAGCAAGTTTAAGGTCTCTGATTTCAAGCTTGCGTGCAACGATATCGACATATGATTTCTCATCGACTTCTTTGCCGTTCGCATAATTTTCAGCGGATATCGGGCAACGGAAAATTTTGCCTTCAACAAAAACGGTATGCGTTGTTTTGCAGTATTCACATGAGCTTTTTCTGTCGACAATTTCGTAGTTGACTTCCCTTTCTTCAAAGATAGCCTTTATCTCGTCAACCTTTTCACCGTCGCTGTAAATAACAGCAGTCATACCCGGATTACGCAAAACATCTATAATATCGTCACCGGGAATAATATTGCCGCCGCTGACGATTTCAATACGCTTGATTTTAGGCATTTCACGCATAACAACCTTAACTGTATCGATAAGCTTTTCATAAGCAAACGGGTCATCACCTATAAAACGCATCTTCGCAATATTATAGTTAAGCTCATAAAAAACATGAAGCGTATAATCAAGATTTTCGGCGTCTGCATCATAGCTGCCGCCTGCCGTTTTGGTTGTAAGCAACACATCTGTACATTCAGGTGTAAGATTATGAATATTATAAAGTTCGGGGTTAGCGATTATGCTAAGCCACAAACCGGGATAACGCAGAATATTTATCTGCTTGAATGCCTCGGGCAGCTTGGCATAATAAGCTGAATAACAGCGGTTGACTATATATCTTTTTCTCTCTTTATTTGTCATAGTTAAAAATCCCTTTTATGTAAATGATTTATAAAACTCAAGCGATTTATACCTGCGCTGTGTACGGGCAAGCAGGTAGGTTTCGGATATATCGGCAAGGCTTTTAAGCCCTGTATTTGACAGAGTAAACGAAAAAATCTTTTCGGGGTCGGACAAACATATATGTCTCATTGCCGCAACAACACCTGCAGTAACGGGAACGGTATGATTATTCGGCCGATGAGCCTCACAATATAATTGAGAATGCTCAATATCAAAGAACATTGTATCGTCGGAATACTTCGCACAAACCGCACAGCCTACAAGATTCGGCATATAGCCCGTAAGGCTGAGTATACGAAACTCAAAAATCGCCTTGAGCTGATGAATCGGAAGCTTGTTGTTCGAAAGCTTATAGAGAGTATTGAGCACAAGTGACAAAAGCTCCTGCGAATCCGTACCCTCGGGTGCAAGCTCACACACAAGCTCACAAAAATACATCGCAAGCGAAGTACGTGCAAAGTCGCCTCTGATGCCGAAGAACACTTCAATCGGCTCAGCCTCGTCTATGGTATAGACATCACGGCTCATATAGATAGAAAGACGGGAGTAACCCAGAAGCTGTGTGGCAGAGAGCGAGCGGCTTTTAATGCTCCTCGCTCCCCTGACAAACGCTTTGATAACACCCATATCACGGGTAAGGACAGTAACAAGTCTGTCCGCCTCACCCGTCTGAATTTCGCGTATTATCAGTCCGTCTGTGTTGAGCCTCATTGGCTATCTCCCTGTACTTCAAATAATCCGTAATTTTACCGCTTCTGGTAAACTTTTTCCATGCTTCGTTTTTATCCATTGTACATTCATCCTTTCTGTTTATAAGGTATGAACGCACAAAGTTTTTATGAATGGAAATTAATATCAGTCAAGGCCGAAATTATGAATAAGACCTTCTCTGTTTCGCCAGTCTTCCTTGACCTTTACCCAACATTTGAGGTTGACTTTGCAGTCAAAAAACCTCTCCATATCTTCGCGTGCGCGTGTTGAAATACGCTTGAGCATAGCACCCTGCTTGCCGATAATTATTCCTTTATGGCTCTCTTTTTCGCAGTAGATAATTGCTTCAATATCGAGAATTTCGGCATCGTCACGCTCACGCATACGCTCGATGCTGACTGCTGTGCCGTGAGGAATTTCTTTATCGAGATTACGCAGAAGCTTTTCACGAATCATCTCTGCGGCAAGCACACGCTCGGGCTGGTCGGTAAGAGTATCCTCGGGGAAGAAATGATATCCTTCCTCCGCAAGCTTCATAAGCTCGTCAAGCAGAGGCTCCATATTATCGCCCTTAACTGCAGATACGGGCACTATTGCCTCAAAATTATAAAGCTGTGAAAACTCGAGAATCCTCTTCATAAGATTCTCTTTTTCAGGCACCGTATCGACCTTATTGATTGCAAGAACTACCCTTGCCTTCTGCTGAGCAAACTTTTTAAGAAGCTCCTCCTCTGTCGTGCGAAGCTCACCCATAGGCTCAACGACAAAAAGGCAGGCATCGACACCGGAAATCGTTTCATCAACAGCCTTTATCATTTTTTCGCCGAGCTTTGTTTTCGGCTTATGAAAGCCCGGTGTATCGGTGAAAACAAGCTGTGTTTCATCAACGGTAAGCACACCCATAATACGTGTACGGGTAGTCTGAGGCTTATCGGAAACTATAGCTATTTTCTCACCGAGAAGCTTGTTGAGTATTGAAGATTTGCCGACATTCGGACAGCCGACAATAGCAATAAACGCAGTTTTCTGCTCATTCATAAATTTATTTTCTCCTGAATTTCTTGAGATAGGTTTTAGGACTTACAAACATAAACAGCACCGCAACAACAAAGCTGAGCGCAAAAGCCACGGCACTGAGCGGATTTGCGGAATAATAGGCAAAAAGAGCCTTAAATGCTTCGGGCTGAAAGAGAATTATAAAGCCGACGGCAACAGCGAAAAATGTTGCAACCAGCACTGCACCTGCGGCAGTATCCTTCGCAATACGTGCCGAGTCGCTTATTTCGCCTTTTGATGCGGTATCAACCGCACGCTCAACCGCAGTATTGATATACTCCGCAACTATAACGAGTGCCGCAGCAAGCGCAAGTATTGCCGCCTGAGTGCGATTCACTTCAAAAAAGTCGTATCGAAAAAGGAAGAACGCCATATAGGCAAGGCAAGTAAAATGCACGCGCATATTTCGCTCATTAAGTATACCGAAAGCTATGCCCTTGAAGGCGTAGACGAAACTTTTCAGAAAAGAAAGCATAAATTAATCCTCTTCGTCCTCGCCGAGATAATAGCTGCTCGTACGGTGAAGACCGAGCTTGATAAGCACTTCTTCTTCCTTTTCGCGCATACGTACACGCTCGAGACCGCCGTTCACATGGTCGTATCCGAGCAGATGAAGCATTGAATGTACGGTAAGGAAAGCTACCTCGCGCTGAAGGCTATGTTCATAGAGCTTTGCCTGTGCAACGGCGTGCTCCATTGAAATTACGATATCACCGAGCATTTTGGCACCGGTTTCGGGGTTCTCATCATAAACTCCGTTTTCGCCAAGCGGAAAAGAGAGCACGTCGGTAGACGAGTCGATATTACGGAACTCTTTATTAAGCTCCTGTATACGCTCATCATCAACAAAAGTTACGCTCACTTCTGCCGAGCCTTCAAAGTTTTCGCTGACAAGTACAGCTGTACAGCTGCGTCTTACAAGCAGGCGCAGGCCTGTAGGAATTTTTACTTTTGTCTGTTCATCGGAAATAATTACCTTGTTTTTCACTTCTCTTTAACCCCTCTCTTTATTTGCTTTTCTTTCGTTCTTCATATTTTGCGTAAGCTTTGACAATATCCTGGACAAGTCTGTGACGGACAACATCCTTATCGTTGAACGCTACGGTTTCGATATCGTCAACACCCTTTAAAATTCTGATTACTTCTACAAGACCGGATCGTTTACCGTCGGGAAGGTCAATCTGCGTAACATCACCGGTAATTACCATTTTTGAATTGAAGCCGAGACGCGTAAGGAACATTTTCATCTGCTCGGGAGTTGTATTCTGTGCCTCGTCGAGAATTACAAAGCTGTCGTCAAGAGTACGGCCACGCATATAGGCAAGCGGTGCAACCTCAATGCTGCCCCTCTCCTGATACTTCTGGAAATTCTCTGCACCGAGCATATCGAAAAGAGCATCGTAAAGAGGACGCAGGTATGGGTCAACCTTCTGCTGAAGGTCACCCGGCAGGAAACCGAGCTTCTCGCCTGCTTCAACTGCAGGTCTTGTAAGGATGATTCGGTTGACTTCTTTGGCGCGGAAAGCATTGACAGCCATTGCAACGGCAAGGTAGGTTTTACCCGTACCTGCAGGACCTACGCCGAAAACAATCGTATTATCACGGATTGCCTCAATATAAGTTTTCTGACCGAGAGTCTTGGGCTTGACAGGTCTGCCTTTTGCTGTAATACAGACACAATCGTTACCCATTGATGAAATCTGCGTTTCGTTACCCTCGCCGACAAGTGTCATAACATAACGTACATTCTGCTCGGTAAGTGCCTCACCCTTATTGATAAGCGTAAGCAGACCGTTGATAGCACGCACAGCCTTTGATACACCGTCAGCTTCACCTGTAACTTTAAGCTCCGACCCACGGCTGACAACAGCAACACCGTACTCGTGCTCAATTTTCCTTATATTCTCATCGAAGCTGCCGAAAAGACTAACGGCATGCTCCATCCTGTCAATATTTACCGTCTGCTCAAACAAAAGGCTACTCTCCTTACGAATCAATCAAATAAAAATAGTACAAACTTACAGAAGTATAACATATTTTTTGTGAAATGTCACTACTTTTTTATTATTTTATCCGCATAACAATCAAAGTTTTATTATTATCAAAATATCAAATAAATTAATTTCAAAATACTGCTATTGCGTTTTTGATTTGGACAAGCTATAATTGATATACAATCATTACATTCGGGAGATAACGAATATGAGTACTAAAAAGAAAATCCGTCCGTTCGGCTGGCAGGATAAGCTCGGCTATGCTATGGGAGATATGGGCTGCGGTTTTTCATTCCAGCTCGTAGCAACCTTTATGCAGCTTTTCTATATGGAATACATCGGCATATCAGGTGAAGCGTATGCGGCAATCATCCTGCTTTCCAAGATATTTGACGCAATCAACGACATCGTCATCGGTAACCTTGTAGACACTAAAAGGTTAAGCAAAAAAAGCAAGTATATGCCCTGGATTCTCATAGGTGCCGTTACACTCGTTATATTCAACGTTATGATATTTGCACCTGTACAGAGCTTCTCAACATGGGCTAAATACGCATGGTGTCTTGGCTCATACTGCCTGTGGTCAATTGCTTACACTATGGTAAATGTACCTTACGGCTCCCTTCATTCGGTTATCACCGATGACCCTCAGCAGAAGGTTTCACTTTCAACCTTCCGCAGTATCGGTGCAGCTCTGCCTGCAATTGTTATAATGATCGTACTTCCCAATATAGTTTACGATGAGAACGAAAAGCTCAAGGGCGGCACACTTCTCCCCGTTGCCGTTGTCCTTTCAATTGTTGCAATGTTTGTACTCTGGGGCACAACTAAGCTTGTCACAGAGCGTGTTGATCACTCTTCAAGCAATAACACAGTAGGCTTCAAAGCAATGATATCCTCTGCCAAATCGTTCTTCACAAACCGTGCTATGGTCGGCGCAACAATTGCCTCCGTTGCCTCTGTTGCACTTTTCAACTCAACAATGTCGCTCAACAATATGGTTTTCCAGTATTTCTTCCACGCAACCGATAAGATAAGCATCGCTATGGTCGGCAGCTATGCTCCGATGATTCTGTTTATGGCATTTATCGGTAAGCTCACAAAGAAATTCGGCAAAAAGAGCGTAATCGTAACATCAATGCTTGTAGGTGCAATCTCAGGTTTAGTTGCTATCTTTATGCCGATATCGCCCAACACAACCGGTATGATACTCTATGTTGTCTGCCTTATGGGTCTTAACCTCGGCAACGCAGGTTTCCAGATTTCCGTATGGGCAATCGTTGCAGACTGTATTGAGGTCAGCTACAGAAAAACAGGCAAGAGCGAAGAAGGCTCACTGTATGCAATCTACTCATTCTTCCGTAAGCTTGCGCAGGGCATAGGTCAGGCTGTTGTTGCACTCGGTCTCGGTGCAATAGGATTTGTAAGCGGCGATACAGCAGTACAGCCCGAAGGTTTCGGTCAAGATGTAAAGAATCTCTATTTTATTGTTCTTGCAATCGGTTCTCTTATCGCCTTCCTTGCAATGAAGTTCATCTACAACATCGGCAAAAAGGAAGAGCAAGAATTCGCCTCACAAAGCAAAGCATAATCTGTGAATCAACGTCCAAACAGACTCTCACTTGCAGAGAGTCTGTTTTTATTTCAACCGTTTGTACCATCCGTTGCAAATCACAATTGAGTATGATATAATGATTTTATCTTCTGTAAGGAGGCTGTCCGCATGAAAAAAACAAACCGTTTTTTCAAACGCACACTTTCGGTTATTCTTGTTGTATTAATGGTCGTATCCTCTTCGGTCTGTGCCTTTGCGGCATCGGATTTGATAAGCGAAGAGACAAGAAAAACAGCAATCGAAATCGCAAACCAAATTGAATCCGAAGGAATTGTTCTGCTCAAAAATGAGGATAACGTCTTACCTCTTGAAACACGCAAGGTAAACGTTTTCGGTGCGGCTTCGTGCTCAATTGCGTTTGCCGGTGCCGCAGGCTCGGGTGCAGTACGTTCATCCGATGCGGTGGGCTTTTACGACGCTCTTACGAATGCAGGCATTGAGTATAACGAAAACATCTACAATACCTATGCAACATTTGCAGGCACAAAGGTTGACCTTGGTTTTGTCGGTTACGTCGTCACCGTGCTCAAGCAGTTTTTCGGCGGCGGTCAGTCTGAAATGCCGATAAGCAGAATCAGCGACTCGGCTTGGGCAGAGGCTCGCGAATACTCCGACACGGCGATTATCGTAATAGGCAGGGTCGGCACGGAAATGAAAGACCTGAGCATTGAAACGCTCAACCTTACTGCGGAAGAAGAGCAGATGATTGAAAAGGTCTGCGAAGAATTCTCCGATGTTATAGTTGTTTTCAATATTTCAAATATAATGGATATGTCATGGCTTGAAGATTACGAC
Organism: Acutalibacteraceae bacterium; assembly: GCA_045631965.1. Classification (GTDB taxonomy): domain Bacteria; phylum Bacillota; class Clostridia; order Oscillospirales; family Acutalibacteraceae; genus UBA8612. The sequence continues at coordinate 51,162 of JAZQVR010000048.1, read as the reverse complement.
AGCATCAAGGCAGCTATGATTATGTGGCTTCCGGGCGAAGTTGCAACAGACAGCGTCGGTAAGGTACTCACAGGCGAAGTCAATCCCTCAGGCAAGCTTGTTGATACAATATCCTACGATATCGAAGACCATCCCGCGTCCGAAAACTTCGGCAACTATATGTACAAGGGCATTTTCGGAATCCCCAAGTACTTCGTAAATTACAGCGAAGGCATTTATGTCGGCTACAGATATTTTGAAACCTTTGCACCCGAAAAAGTACAGTATCCTTTCGGTTACGGTCTGTCTTATACGGATTTTGAATGGGATGTAATTTCTTTTGAAGCTGACGATGAAGAAATCACGGCAACAGTCAGCGTTAAAAATGTCGGCGATGTTGCAGGCAAAGAGGTTGTACAGATGTATTTCTCCGCACCTTATTACAATGGCGGAATTGAAAAGAGTGCAATCGAGCTTGCAGCCTACGGCAAAACAAAGCTTCTTGCACCGGGCAAAAGTCAGACACTGACATTAACATACAATACAGAAGATATGTCATCCTATGATTCAAAAACAGAAGAGGCCTGGGTGCTTGATGAAGGCGAATACAAGATCCACATAGCACACGATGTAAGAACTTTTGAAGAGTCATTTACATATACGGTTGACGAAAAGGTTGTTTACAAAACCGACAGCAATTCAGGTAACGAAATCAGCAATCTTTTTGAACAAGCAGAGGGTAATCTGACATATCTCTCACGCAGTGACGCAGAAGGCACCTACCCTGCTCCTCCGACCGATTACAAGGCACCTGACATTGTCAAAAACAGCGACCAGAGGCCTGCTCCGACTACAGAAGGTACAGCACCCAAGACAGGTGTTAAGTATGCTGACGGAGTTATTACATTAAGCGATGTTGCCGAAGACGAAACGCTTTGGAATGCATTCCTCGACCAGCTCACGGTTGACGAAATGATTGCGCTTATCACTGACTGCGGCTATGAAACAACAGCTGTTGAAAGGCTCGGCATTCCCGGCACATCGGATAACGACGGTCCTTCCTGCGTCAAAGGCTCAGGCGGTTTGCTCTATTCAGACTGCGGTCTTGCATTTCCTGTTGCAACAGCTCTTGCCTGCACATGGAATGACGAGCTTGCAGAAGAATTCGGCGAGATAATCGGAGAAGAGGCAAATCAGCTCGGCACACACGTATGGTATGCACCCGGCTGTAATATCCACCGCAGCCCTCAGGGCGGCAGAAACAACGAGTATTACTCAGAAGACCCGTTGCTTTCGGGCAAAATGTCCGCCGCTGTTACAAGAGGTGCACAGTCAAAGGGCATTGTTGTTACGGTTAAACACTTTGCGGCAAACGAGCAGGAAACCAACAGACAGTCCAACGGTCTTTACACATGGTTGAGCGAGCAGTCGCTCCGTGAAATCTACCTTGAGCCGTTTGAAATATCGGTAAAAGAGGGCGAAGCAAAGGGCATTATGTCTGCATACAACAGAATTGGTGCAGAATGGTGCGGCGGCAGTAAAGCCCTTATTACAGACCTTTTAAGAGAAGAATGGGGCTTCGACGGCTTTGTTATAACCGATGCAAGCATTGACCTTACAGGTGACGGATATCTCGACCCTGTGCTTGCAGTATACGCACGTAACGACGGTATTCTTTCAATGATTTACGTTGTATCCGCGCCGCAGACAATTCTCTCACTCAAGTTTGCATATTGGAAAGACCCTATAGGCATGGGCAAAGCGATGCGTCTTTGCGTATATGATATCTGCCGTATGAAGATGCAGACAGCCGCATTCAAGCAGCAATAAATATATTAACGAAAGGAATAATCAACAATGGTTACACATATCGTATTTTGGAAAGTAAGAGATGACGAAAAGAAGCAGGCAAATATGGAGCATATGCGTGAAATCCTCACTGCCCTCGTCGGCAAGGTTGACGGCCTTATTTCAGCAGAGGTCGGCTTTAACTTCAACCCCAAGGGTTACGACCTTGCACTCTACAGCATATTCGAGAGTAAAGAGGCCCTCGAGGGTTATCAGGCACACCCTGAGCATCTCAAAGTCAAGGAGTTTGTGCACTCCGTAATCACCGACAGATGTGTAGTTGATTACGAAAACTAAAAAAGCATAAAAATATTAAAAATTGTATTGACAATCTGCACTTAATTTGCTAAAATGTTCCCGTTGTCAATTTTGTGGGTGTAAGGTTGTCAATCATGCGGGTGTAGTTCAATGGTAGAATTCCAGCCTTCCAAGCTGGTCGCGTGGGTTCGATTCCCATCACCCGCTCCATTGTGCGCTGGTAGCTCAGCTGGATAGAGCAACTGCCTTCTAAGCAGTAGGCCAGGGGTTCGAGTCCCTTCCAGCGCGCCATTTATGGTGGACATAGCTCAGTTGGTTAGAGTGCCAGGTTGTGGCCCTGGAGGTCGTGGGTTCGACTCCCATTGTCCACCCCATAAAACAAAAACGCACAAAGTCGTCTCGGCTTTGTGCATTTTTTAAATAAAACTGAATATTGGGGCGTCGTCAAGCGGTAAGACAACAGACTTTGACTCTGTCATTCGCTGGTTCGAATCCAGCCGTCCCAGCCAGAAAAAAGCAGCCGAAAGGCTGCTTTTTTCAACTAAGTGTGCCTTGCGGCACGTGAAGTGATGCTGCGCATCGTGAAGTTGTTGCACAGTGAAGTTTGCTTCGCAAGTGTTGCGGCACACTTAACTTCACTGCTCTGAAGGAGCAACATCACTATGCCGCAGGCGTAACTTCACTTGGCGTAGCCAAACTTCACTAATAATTTAAAAGTATTCATTGACACAAAACTTAATTTCATAACTAACCACTACGACTTTGATACAAAGCCGTAGTGATTTTTCTTTTCACCCTATCCCCTGCAATTTATTGCATTCTGATAAAAAATAAGCAGAGCTCTGAAATTAATCAGAGCTCTGTTTTTGTTAAGCAAGTATTGTGGAGAAAATGAAAGAAAGAATCTTTCGGATGATGTTGAAAACATTAACGACTAAAACAGCAAAAGTGAAATCATCCGTAGCGGGTGTTTCATCGGTTGTGCCATCACCTGTATCGGGTGTCGTTTCTGTTGTTGTATCGTCCTGTGTATCATCATCAGGCTGTACGCTTAATCCTGCTGACTGGTCGATGAGTGACATATACTCGATATATGCTGCCTGAAGCTGAAGTTCAGAAAGGCTGCTGTTCTGGTCGATATCGTTTCTTCTGACACCTGCACCCATGAGCAAATCGACGTCTGTTTCGTCAATCACACCGTCGTGGTTACAGTCAGCAGCAAGACGCATATAATCAGGAAGATCGTCTTTTGAAAGCATACCTGATGCGATGAGGTTTGCAAGGAAAGCATCATTACCGTCATACCAGCCGTCGCCGTCAATATCGCCGTAGATAAGGATTGTGTATTCAGCAATTACTGTTTCACCGTTGGTGAGAATAGCCTTTGAACCTGTACCGAACTGACCGAAGATGCCGAGCTCGTATTCCCATTCAGCGCCGTCAACAAGAATGTTGAAGTAGCTGTCAACGGATGTAATACCCGCATCAAGGCCGAAGATCATACCGTTTTCGCAGTTAACAACCACACCGTTTACGGCAGTGAAGCCTGCCAGATCGCAGACAGCGCAGATGCCATCATTTCCGGACCAGTCGTGATCAAGGGTTTCATTGGTATTGCTGTATACGGTTTCGTTCTTGCAGTTATTTACCTGATAGACCTTCGCGCCGCCGAGAATGGGGTAATCATCGGTGCCGATGTTCTGGCCCCATGCTGTGCCCAGCTTGTAGGCCACCTCGCCTGATGCCAGCTGTGCATCCGTGACGGTGGTGATATAGCTGTCGTGTGTACCGTTGGTGGTGATATAAGGTGCATTGTTCAGGGCATAGCAGTTTGTTACACTGCCGATACCGTTCAGTGTACCAAATGCGGAGATGTGTGCCTTTTCGCCAAGGTTTGTTTCGTTAATTATATTACCTGCCCAGAGAGTGTTTTCGATATTAGTCTGTGCAGATGATACGCTGTTTGATACGATACCGCCGATATAGATGGTATCGAAGCTGTTGTAGCTGCCGCTCTGATAAGAGGTTTTGATTGTGCCGTATGCGCCGCAGTTGCGTATGGTCACGGCAGAGTTGTCATTCGCCTTGCCTACAAGACCGCCGACGCCGTCCTGCGCACGATAAGGACCGAGGTCAAGCGTGCCGTACCAGGAGCAGTTTTCAATCAGAGTTTCGTGGTTGGCGTAGCCTATAAATCCGCCCACACGGTTGGAGCCGTGAGAGCCTTCGCCAAGGGTTACGTTAACGTAAGAGGTAATATTGCGGATTGTTGCGCCGTTATGGTCGGGCGCATCGGAGTTTACACCGGGTGCAGAGCCGATAACACCGCCGACGTAGTCATACTTGCCGATGAGCTTTACCTCACCGTAGATGGTGAAATTCTCAACCGTACCGAGTCTGACCTCGCCGAAGAAGCCGAGACCTGATCTGCCGCCCTCTGCGTACAGACCTGTGATGGTGTAACCCTGACCGTCAAAGTGGCCACGGAAATTGTTGTTACCCTCACCGGTAGAGCCGATAGGTGTCCAGGCTCTGTTTTCAAGGTTGATATCGGCCGTCAGCTTAGCGTTTGCGGTTCTGTCTACAGTGTTGATATATTCGGCAAACCAGAACATCTGACCGCCGTTGCTGATCTGATAATATCCGTCCTTAAGCTCGGCAGGCTGATAACAGCCCTTCTCGCAGAAGCCGTTGGTATACACGCAGTCGTGGTCACGGGCGCCGCAGACGCATTTGGTATTTGTGAAGGTATGTTCCTCAGTGACTTCAAGCTTACAGCAGGTCCAGGTAAAGCTATGGTTATCGCCCTTGTTGCTGTAATTCTGCCTGGTACCGCTTTCGTGGGTGCAGACCGCCTTGACGGTGATGTCACCCTTGTCAGTGATACTCCAAATATTATCTCCGACGGACAGCATGGTGTCCCCTGCCCAGTAGGCATAGCCCTCGGCAAGGATTTCGTTGAGGGGGTGATTCATGCTACGAATTCCGTCCGGGAAGGTGGTGTCTGCCAGCGTGACGGAACCACCTCCTGCAATATCATAATCTCCACCGGTGAGGCTACCGCCGGTGACGGTTGCTGTATTTTTGCTGTATACGTATAGCGCATCTTCAGCAGCTTGTACCGTACAATTCGTAAGCGTCAGTTTCGCGCCCTTTCCCTGTAAATTGATGCCTACGCCATTTTCGGCACTTACCCGGATGCCGGTGGCAGTCAAATTGAGATTCGTGCCCATATATATCGCTCCCCTATCTTTGTTTTCAACCGTGCCACCGGTTCGGGAAGAGATTAGTGCAATATCTGTGCCGGAGTTATAGATACACAAGGTATAAAAATCGTTACCGGAAAGCGTGCAGCCGTTCAGGTCGATGGTGAACACGCCGCTGTCGATTTCCTGATAGTTACTGCCCAGGTCGATATCCTGCAGAATAGTCACCACAGCCTTGTCGGCGGCTGTGCATTTTTCTGCCTCGGTGATAACCGCATCCAGGGTATTGCCCGCAAAGACGTCCTTGCCGTTCTTGCTCAGCACCGCCACGGCATCGGGGATATACTCGCCGCAGCGGGAGCAGATGCCATTATTGTAGCTATGGTCAGCATAGACGGCATACAGGGTGGTATTGCTGCTGATGGAAATATTACCGCCGGGCTGATAAGCCGCCGTGGTGGCAGATTTATCCGAAGACAAACCAATAAAGCACTTGGAAGGGTGGGTATAGGTGTTTTTGGAAATTGTAAATTGCACGCTCTGCTTCGCCAAGGAAGAGGAACCGGCGTTGATGTACTGGGTGGCACTCTGGGCAGAGGGCGCACCGCTGCCGCCGTTGGCATCGTAAGACAGTTTCACATTTGCAGAGTAAACTGCCCGGTAGGTCTTGTCGCCGGTTATGTAGGTAGCGGAAGGCGAGGTGACGGTTGCCGCACCGGCAGTATTGTCCTCCCGCCAGCCCTTGAAGGCGAAGGTTCTGCCGTCATAGGTCACCGAAGTGGGATAGGACGGCACCTTGGTCATGGTCTCCAGATGGTTCTTCACCGTGGCAGACTGGGTGGAGTTGGTACGGTTGCCGTTGGCATCCAGATAGTGATAGGTGGACTTCACCGTTTCGGAGAACCGCTTGTAGTGCAGATACAGATATTTTCCGCCTGCCCCCTGGTTCAAGTCAATGACACTTCCGGAGTTATTAGTAGCGGTTTCATAACCCGTCTTGGAGCTGTTCTCATCGACGGTGATGGCAGTCAGAGGCGCACCGTAGCTGGGATCTCTGGTGACGTACATATAAATGTAATCACCGCCCGCTTTTGCATTCAGGTCAATATATCCACCCTCGCTGGCGGTGTTGGTTTCGCCTTTGCCCACCAGATAGAAGTAGGCCTTGCCGTTGTCGGTGATGCGGTCGGGAGGATTCTCGCCCACACGGAACAGAATGCCCGTGATAGCCTTGCTGGGATCGGTGGTGGTTTTGTAGCCCATGTAGACATAATCACCACCCGCACCGTCGTTCAGGTCACGGTCAATGATGGTGTGACCGGAAAGCTCACTCTTGCAGTCATTGACACCGGTGCTGCCGCTGCTGCCGTCCTGGGCAATGCCGATAGACGCAATATATGTGGGTGTTTCAGCAGCAAATGATAGAAAAGCCGTCAAAGACAGCACAGACAGCACAACAAGCACTGACAATATAACAGATAAGATTTTTTTCGTTTTTTTCATATACTTTCTCTCCTTTCAGAGGAATAAAAGCCTTAGGTTATTTATTGTTAAGTTTCTTAACTATTAGAATATTTACAAGACACAATAACCCAATTTCATTTTATCATATCATGTTATCCGATACAATTATAAAAAACGTAAAAATTTCTTTTTTGCATTTATGAAAAACATATAAAATAAACCTTAAAGTTTCCTTTACGCCCTTTCAAATCCCTGACTCTATTATTAAAACATAAAGAGGTAAGATAACTTTCGTTACCTTACCGTTTTATCCGGCGGAGCGGGTGTTATCAAATCCGAACTCGACATTAATTTTTTAATTTCATCTATTCATACGGCTTTTATATCCCAAATTAGAACCATCATACTTATACTTCGTTTCAATCTGAATACTAACAGAATCTTTTTTACACCTTTATTGAATTTTTTGCATCCCTACACCGTATTTTTACACCACTGCACCAAAAGTTGCACCCTTGGGGTCGTTTTTACACCCTTGAAAGAAAATTTGCACCCTTGAGTTCTTTTTTACACCCCTAAGTATTTTTTATACCCAATCAACCTTTTTTGCCCCCCGGCATCCGCCGGTTCAAAAGCCGCCATCACACCCAAAAAAGCACTTCGAAAGAAGTGCTTTTTGGGGTGAAATTCGCCTTGCGGCGAGTGAAATCACTTCGTGATGAAACACGCTGAAGCGTATGAAATATTTGTTTAGCAGATGTTATTGCGAATTTTACAGCCTTTCGGCTGATTTTTTTAACTAAGTGTGCCTTACGGCACATGAAGCACGTTTAACTTCACGTTGCGCGAATACGTAATGCTTTATTATACCGTAACAATCACAAATTTATATAAACAATCTGATCAACAGTAAATAAAAACTGCTAATCATTGACTAAGTCAACAATCAGCAGTTCTCAAAGATTTATAAAATTTTATTCATCAAGTACGGTTTCTATCATTTCAACAATAGCATCTATTGTATTAAAATGTTCCGGAACAAGCCATTTGGGAGAAAGATTTATATCAAACTCAATGCATATTTCTGAAACAAAAGAAACAATTTGAAACGAATCCAATAGCTTATCATCAATTATTCTTGTGGCAGCTTCATAATCATTATCGTCGTTTATTTCCTGCAGTATCTCTAAAACCGTTTCTCTGATTGACATATAATTTATCTCCTTTGAATTGTAGTTTTTTCAAGCAACGATTTTCTATCTATTTTGCCATTAGCATTAAACGGCAAGCTATCCAACTGAATAATTTTGTTAGGCAACATATAAGCAGGCAGTTTCTGCTTCAATTCTTTTTTTAACTGGCTTGAAACCAGAGTACATGATGTAAAATACAATACTATTCGATCTCTTTCTTTGTCATAAACACAACAGCAAGTATCAACACCGTCTACAGCCAGGGCAGATGATTCAATATCACCAAGCTCTATTCTGTTTCCCATATGTTTAATTTGAAAATCCACTCTGGAAACAAACTCATAAACACCGTTATTCAATCTGGCATAATCACCTGTTCTGCAAATTCGTTCATAGTAATTAGCGTGAACAGGATTTTGACAAAAACGTTCAGGTGCATCCAAATTATTATAATAACCTAAAGCTATTGTAGGACCTGAAATGCATATTTCACCATAATCATCCACTTGATTTCCGTTTAATAAAAAAACCTTTGCGTTAGAAAAAGGCTTTCCTAACGGAAGCGGTTTATCAGGATCTTGAGGCTCGGTTATTATGTGATACAAGCAATTTCCGGCCGCTTCAGTAGTGCCGTAAAGATTTATAAAAACAACTCCTTCGAGGTTGTTTATCCAATAATTCAAGTGCTTTACCGGCATCACTTCACCGACAAAAAATACTTTTGTCAAATATTCAGGCTTTATCTCTTCGAAAACATTAAAGACAGATACTGTAGCCAACACTGAAGGTACCCAAACAATAGTATTTACCTTTTTTTCGTTAAGTAAATTAATTGCTTGTGAAGGAAACATAAAGAAACTTTTTGGAACAATAACCGTTTGCGCACCGCATTTCAATGTTGAATAAATGTCCTTTGTAGATGCGTCAAAATAGAAAGGAGACTGATTGCCAAAAATTGTTGTTTCATCAATCTCGAACATTTCTGTAAAAGCTTCAATAAAAGAAATCATTGAACAATGGCTCTTTACAATACATTTCGGAACGCCTGTTGAACCTGAAGTAAAAATCGCAAACAAAGGATCTGTATCAACCATATTATCACGAATACACTTCAAAAACTTTTCGTTGATTTTATAACTAACCGCCTGCTCAAAAGAAATCAGCGGTATTGTATCATCAGCTAAAACCGATTCGAGTTTTTGAGTGTCTTTTGCTATAATTGCTGAAGGTGACAATGTCTCAAGCATAAGATTCAGCCGTTCTTCAGGACAATCGCAATCGACCGGTACATAAAAATTACCGCTATATGTCACACCCAACATAGCCGTAATGTTTTCAGGAGATTGATCCGTTATGACTATAATCGGATTATTTAAGCAGTTAATATTTTCTGAAATAAACGATCCGATTGCAGCAGCACCGATAATAAGATCTTTAAAAGCAAGTGATTTTTCAACATTTGAAAAAGCTATTTTTTCGGGATACTTTGATGCGGAATCTTCCAGGTATTCCAAAATATTTTTCATAAGTATTGCTTTACCTTTACCTATATGATAATATAAATTGATTTTATATCATTATTAGTCATTTTGTCAAGCAATTCCAACAAAAAGGATGTCTTTATTATGTCGATATTATCGCTTACATTTATAATTTTTATTTCCGCTGTGTTCATTGCATTTTTTTCGATTCCTAAAAAATTCCAATGGATAGTCTTATTGATTTCAAGTTGTGTTTTTTATTTATCTTTCGGCATTAAATACTTTTTGGCTGTTCTTTTTACATCCGGCACTATATTCATTGCATCCAATTACATGGAGAAAATAAGCTTAAAAAAGAAAGAAATTATTAAAAGCAACGCCGACCTAACCCGCGAACAAAAAAAAGCAATAAAAGATAAATTTTCAAAAAAGAGAAAGTTAATTCTTACTGTTACTCTCATATTAAATTTCGGCTTTCTTGCGTTATTTAAGTACACACCTTTTTTAGCAGAACAAGCAAACAACATTTTCAACATATTTTTTGATACCAAGCCTCTTACTATCCCTAACTTAATTGCACCTTTAGGCATTTCCTTTTATACTTTTCAATCTACAGGTTATTTGATAGATATCTATTGGGAAAAATACAAACCGGAAAAGAACCCTTTCCGCTTTCTTTTATTTGTTTCTTTCTTTCCTCAAATTATTCAAGGGCCGATTAATCGCTATGATTTATTAATACCTCAATTTAATACACCGCATACATTTGATTACAAAAGGTTTTCATACGGATGCCAAAGGATGTTATGGGGCTTTTTCAAAAAAGCTGTTATAGCTGACAGACTCTCCCCCTATGTCTTGGATGTATTTGAGAATTATTCTGAATATTCAGGAACCAATATACTTTTCGGCGCTTTTTTATATAGCATTCAAATCTATGCTGACTTTTCAGGTTACATGGATATTTTCTGCGGATTTTGTGAAATTCTCGACATAAAACTTTCCGAAAACTTTGAAAGGCCATATTTTTCCAAATCAATCGCAGAATACTGGCGTCGTTGGCACATTACACTGGGAGCATGGTTTAAAGACTATCTGTATTATCCTATTGCTTTTTCAAAATTCTCATTGAACGCATCCAAATTCACAAAGAAAATATTAGGTTCACATATAGGAAAAAATACACCTGCAGTTCTGGCTCTTTTACTCGTCTGGTTTACAACGGGTTTATGGCATGGAGCCAATTGGGCATACATAGCATGGGGCGGAATTAACGGATTATTTATTATTTTCTCTATACTTTTAGAGCCTTTATTTATCAAAGCCAAAACAGCTTGTCACATAAATGAATCTTCCGGAGTATGGCGAGCTTTTCAAACGATCAGAACATTTTTCCTGGTAACTTTAATTAAAGTATTTCCCGAAGTTGGATCTTTCAATGAAAGTTGTAACTTTTTCAAAAGTATCATTACCAACTTTAGGATTCCTGTATCTTTACATGATATCATTCTGCCAGCTCAGAGAACAATGGATATCCCTGTAATTACATTGGGAGTTATAGTAATGTTTTTCGTCAGCATGATACAACGCAAAAAAACTTTCAGAGATTACTTTAGAGGATTTCCTATTGTATTTCGTTGGTCGGTCTATATTATAGCAATACTAATTCTATTAATATTCGGTCAGAGCTTTGAGGATGGAGGTTTCATGTATGCGCAATTTTAAATTAGCTTTAATAAAAGTAGCTATATTTTCTTTAATTTTTTCTTTAATTTGCACTCCATCTATATTTATGTATCTCAAATACGGTTCAAATAACAATAATATAAAACCAGAATTATCAGCAGAAGAAGGTAAAATAGATTTTATATTTTGTGGAGCATCACAATTTGTTTGGGGTTTTATACCTAATATTATGGATGAAAACTACTCTGTTAACAGTTTTAATATTTCATCCGGCCTTCTGTCTATGGAAGGTCGTTATACAATATTACAAGAAGTTGTTGAGAAAAATCCGGTTAAAACACTTGTTATGGATTTGTCCTACGATTCTCTTGTACGCAGTGATGAAACGGATACAATCGAAGGCACTATACTTTTAACAGAACGCTTAAACACCGCAAACAGAATTAAATATTCTGTTAATCACATTTCATTATCTGATGCTTCAGCATTTTTCGGATATGCTTTAAGAACCGGTACATATACTTTAGCGGAAAAATTACTTTCAAAACCTCAAACATTATCTGATCCTTTAATCGGCAAAGGCTTCTGGAGTGGACATAACGCTACTTCTATGAGCGGTCACATCTATTGGGAAGAAAACTCTTACCCTCAATATGAAAACTATAATACAGACGAAAAAACTATGGAATATCTCGACAAAATAATGGCTTATTGCAAATCCAAAAACATTACCGTTTATTTTGTTACTACTCCATATCCCACACGTGTTATCAGTTGGCGTGACAGACAAGGTACGTTAGATGTACACAAAGCAATCGCTCAAAAATACGGATGCGTACTATACGATTTTAATTTATACAAAGAAAAAGATAAGCTGTTTTTTGACGAAACATCATATTATGATGTTGAACATCTTTCGACAGACGGAGCAATAGCTTGTACTAAACTTTTGGCTCAATTGCTCACAGCTAATGATAAAGGTGTTGCGTACAGCGATAACTTTTACAACAGTTATTACAACCTAATAGACAGCTATTTTGCAAAACAATAAACTTATCGGAGCAAAACATGACAGAAAACCAATCATTAAAGAACAATTGCGAAAACAGTTTGATTAATTTACTTAAACTTATACTTTCACTCTTCGTTGTATATATCCATACAAATACGAATACCGGAAACTATATGACAGATATGTACTTAATCCAAGGTTTATTTCGTATTGCAGTTCCGTTATTTTTCTTTACTGCAGGATATTATTTATTTTCAAAAATACCGGCACAAAAAAATTTTGATAAAAACACAGGTAAGCCCGCTCTTATATACTCAAAACGTATTTTTAAAATGTATATAATATGGAGTATGATTTATCTTATTTATCAAATTTACACATGGACTAAAAACAGCATCAATATCAGAGATATTCTCATCTATTTAGAATATTCAATTGTACGAGGTGATAGTTATCTTCATTTATGGTATCTTTCTTCACTTGGTACGGGTGTATTACTGGTATATTTTTGCAGAAAATTCTTCAGTATCAAAACAACATTATTGATTTCTCTTGCTTTTTTTGTGTTGGGTTTGTTTTTAATGCCTTATTATTTTATTGTACAGCCGATTGTTGAAACCAATGCAATATTAAATTTTCTGTATGAAAACTTCAACAGATTTATCGGTTGGCCCAGATGCGGCTTGTTTTTCGGCTTTTTTTATGTTTCGCTCGGTGCAATTTTTGCCGACAAAAAAATCAAGCTTAACCGTCACGTTTGTATAATAGGCATTTTAATTTCTGTTATTCTATCTTTTATTGAATTAACAATCATTGATCGAAATTGGGTATGGGAGTCTGACACCTACGGAGCTCTTCAGCTTTCACATATCCTGTTAGTAATTTTTATTTTCAGTTTGATAAACTCTTTTAAAAATGTCAATTTTTATAACAACAAAATACTCAGAAAAATTTCAACTTGGATTTACTTGATACATCCTGCAGTAATTATTTTGATAGACGCTACACGATTTGATATAAATATTATGTCCTTGCCATTTGTAAAAGGATTTATTGTATTTATAATCAGTATTGCGATTTCATTGCTAATTATCAAATTAGAAAATTACAAAACTTTTTCTTTTTTAAAAAAGCTGCACTAAATTCAATTGAAGCGATAGTGATTTTGGGAACACATTCAAAATTAAGTTATCCCTAAAAGCTGACAAACGGTAGTGTTAACGCACTGCCGTTTGTCTTATTTATTCTTAAAAGTCCTGAAGCAGAGATTTCCTTTTATTATGCATCAACACTTGATAGCGTTTATTATGCGTGATATGCGGCAGGCGGCAAAATAGATAAACCCAATTAACACTTTTTTCAACTAGTGTGCCTTGCGACACGTGAAGCACACTTAACTTCACATTATGCTAATGCACAATGCTTTATTATATCGTATTTTAAAGCTTTTTGTTGCTAAAGTCGAATGTTTTGTGGTATTATCATCTATAGTATTATAATTCTGATAACTAATATAAAAACTGCGAGGAGAAGGCTATGAAAATTCTGGTACTTAACGGAAGTCCGAAGGGTAAATACAGCATTACTCTGCAAACCGTAAACTACCTTACAAAGCTTTACCCCGGGCACAGCTTTGATGTGCTCGATGTCGGTCACAGAATAAAGGCACTTGAAAGAGATTTCTCGCCTGCCCTTGATGCAATCGGGAAAGCAGAGGTGCTTTTATTCTCCTACCCCGTTTACACATTTATTGCACCGTATCAGCTTCACAGATTTATTGAGCTTCTGAAGCAGAGCGATATTTCACTCGAAGGCAAGTACGCAACTCAGCTCTCAACCTCAAAACACTTTTACGATATAACAGCGCACAGATATATTCAGGATAACTGTGCTGATCTCGGTCTGAAATATATCAAAGGTCTTTCAGCCGATATGGATGACCTGCTGACAGAAAAAGGCCAGAAAGAGGCACAGGATTTCTTTGAGTATGTTGCTTACAGCGTAGAAAATGACATATACGAAAAGCCCTCTGTAAATAACACACCTGCAAAGCACAAAACCGTAACCGTACCGACAGACAACAGTGAAAACAAGAGCGGTGATATTGCAATCATCACAAACTGCGAAAAAGATGACGAGCAGCTCAAGAATATGATTGCGCGTTTTCAAGCGAATTGTGCACGCAATACAAGAGTTATAAACATAGCCGAATACGAATTCAAGGGCGGTTGTCTCGGCTGCTTCAACTGTGCTGTTTCGGGCAAATGCGTATACAAAGACGGTTTTGATGAATTCCTGCGCGGCACAATCCAGACTGCCGAAGCTATTGTAATCGCATTTTCAATCAAAGACCACTCTATGGGTGCATCGTTCAAGCTGTATGATGATAGACAGTTCTGCAACGGACACCGTACGGTTACAATGGGTATGCCTTTCGGCTACATTATCAGCGGCAACTACAGCGATGAATTCAACCTGCAGATGATTGTTGAGGGACGTGCACAGGTAGGCGGTAATTTCCTTGCAGGCGTTGCAACCGACGAAACTGACCCTGACGGCGAAATCGACAAGCTCGCAAAAACGCTCGAATACGCACTTACCGCAAAGTACGTACCGCCGCAGAATTTCTACGGTGTCGGCGGTATGAAGATATTCCGCGACCTTATATGGCAGATGCAGGGTATGATGAAAGCTGACCACAAATTCTATAAAAAGCACGGCCAGTACGATTTCCCGCAGAAAAAACGCGGCAGGATGATGCTGATGTACCTTGTAGGTGCAATGCTTTCATCCGAAAAAGTCAAATCAAAGATGGGCAACAAGATGAGCGAAGGTATGCTTATGCCTTACAAGAAACTGCTTGATAAAACAGAGACAAAAACCAACAAATGAGGTGAGTTGAAATTTTAAGATTTATTTCACTGATACTGGCGATAATACAGTTTTGTTTTTTACCCTTAACCGGAGCTATGGGAAGGCATGAGATTTTAATTGACACAGCTACAAAATATCAGACTTTCGAAGAATTCGGCACAAGCTCGTGCTGGTGGGCACAGACTGTCAACACTGCAGAAGAAGCTGACAAAATTGCCAAAAGGCTCTACAGCGAAGAAGAGGGACTCGGACTCAAAATATTCCGCTACAATATCGGCGGCGGTGAAGCTGACAACCCTAACTGCAGAATATGGGATGTAAACCGACGCACAGAAAGTTTCTACGTACTCAACGAAGAAACAGGCGAATATGAATACGATTTTACACGCGATGCAAACGCAAGACGTGTACTTGACTATGCTGTAAAATACGGCGCAGAAAAGGTTATACTTTTCTGCAACAGTCCTCATTTTTCGATGACAAAGAGCGGTCACGCTTCGGGCGGACTTGAGCAAAACTCGTCAAACCTGCCGAAAGAAAACTACGCCGCATTTGTAGACTATGTGCTGACAATTGCCGACTGGTTTGTAGAGCAAGGTTATCCGATTTACGCTATCTCCCCTATCAACGAGCCGATGTGGAGTTGGGGCGGTGAATGGGTAGGTCAGGAAGGATGTCACTACACAGCAGACGAAGCGGTTGAGCTGCTTGAAATGTTTGCGATTGAAATGCAGAAACGCAACTCACCCTATAAACTCCACGGCCTGGAAAGCGGCGAAATGAGCTGGGCTTATTATGAATATGTTGAGAAATTCTTTGCAAGTGAAATTCTGACCAAATTCTGCGACACATACAGCGGTCACTCCTACTGGATGGATACAAAGAGCGAAGAAAAGCAGCAAATCGGAGATGAATTCAAAGAAAAATATCCCGATTTCAAATACGAAATGAGCGAATGGTGCGAGCTGCCGCTCACACTTGACAGCACAACCATAGACAGCGGACTTTATATGGCACAGGTTATTGTTGACGACCTGACTAAAATGAACGCTGTTTCGTGGCAGAGCTGGACAGCGGTAAACGGCGACGGTCTGCTCGACAGAAACGCTGACGGTGAGCTTATAACATATAACCGCTACTACGCATTCAAACACTTCACATCATTTATAAAACCCGGTATGGTGAGGATAAGAGCGATTGATAATTTCTTCGAAAGCTCTGCACTTAAAACGGTCGCATTCAAAGACAAAAGCCAAATAGTTGTCGTAATTGTAAACCCTGCCGAAAACAGTGAAAACATAAAACTCGGCGGTATGCTCGGCAATGCAGAGATATACCTGACGGACAGCACGCATAACTGCGAAAAGATATATGAGGGCGAATTTGAGCCGAATGTAACCCTGCCTGCAAAGAGCATTATGACAATACGTGTTGAAATGTAAAGGAGATTTTAAAATGGCAAAAGATAAAAACGAAAGATTTGAAAAAATCTACACACAAGGCAAAATAAGCGGAGTTGAAATACTCGTCGATAAAGAAACCGGCGTAAACTATGTATTCGGCTTCAACGGATATGCAGGCGGTATGACGGTACTGCTCGACAAAGACGGTAAGCCCGTAATTAACCCGATAGAAAATCAATAAAACATTTTACACAGAGAGAAAAGGTAATGCTTCAGCAAAGATATCGTTGTTGAAACATCCGCACCTTATATTGTTTTTCAGTGCAAAAAATGTTATAATCAGTTTGTACCAATAATTTTAAGCAACAGAGGTGCCTACGCCAATGAAGATAATTGCAAGCGACTATGACGGAACGCTGAATCACGGCGGAATTGATGACAAAAAAAGAGAAGCCCTGAAAAAATGGAGAGATGCCGGCAACATTTTTGCAATTGTCAGCGGCAGAGGCCCTGTTGATGCCCTTGCAATAAAGGAAAAAGACAAGCTGGAGTTGGACTTTTTTATTGCGGCAAACGGCTCGATTATTATGAACTCCCGAGGAGAGAGAGTCTGCGATGTCAGGTGCGACGGCGAAACAGCCGTTCCTCTTCTCAAACTCCTGTTTGAATGCGGTTGTCCTTGGGGACACGTGCAGACCGATTCCCCTTTCCGTGTATACGCTGAAAAAGATGACTGCAAAAACAGCGGAGAATACACGCTTGAGAATATGCCGCCGATTTCTTTTTTTAATCAGATCAACACAGCGCTTCCCGACTATGAAACGGCAGAAAAAGTTACGGAAATTATAAAAGAAAAACTCGGTGATCTGTTCAATCCTCTGCAGAACGGCACCTGCATAGACATCGTAAGAGCTGATATGGACAAAGCAAAGGGAATATATCTGCTGCTTGACATACTCGGTGCAGAATATGAGGATGTTATTGCGGTCGGCGACAATATCAACGATAAAGCAATGATAGAAGAATTCAGGTCATACGCAATGGAAAACGGAGTTGAGCTTATAAAAGAGCTTGCAGACTACACGGTTTCAAGCGTTACCGAGCTGATAGAAAAAGAGCTTTAATTATCATACAAAACCTATATTTAAGCAGACAGGAGACTTCACATACGGAAGTTTCCTGCTTTTTTTATTATATTAAGGTAATTTATTGAAATAGTTTAATTTGAGTGATATAATTCTAAAGATAAAACAAAGAAAGATAGATATATTATGACAAACATATTAAGCAGCAAAAAATCAAACTTTCTGATATTCCTTTGCTGGGCGGCATACACTGCCGCTTACGTTGCAAGGCTCAACTACAACGCGTCTATGGTAGAAATACTTGCACAGCTCAATGTAACCAAAGAAGCGGCAGGCACGGTAAGCTCATTCTTCTTTTTCGCTTACGGTGCAGGTCAGCTTGTAAACGGTTTACTTTCCAAAAAATACAACACAAAATATTCCGTAACCGTTGCTCTCGTTGCTTCGTGTGTTATCAACCTCGGTATGACATTATGCAACGGCATAGGCACAATGAAATATTTATGGCTTCTCAACGGTGTTTTTCAGTCAATTCTGTGGTCATCGCTTATTAAAACACTTTCGGACAACCTTGCAGACGATAAGCTTCCTAAAGCCGTAATGGTGATGAGCACTACCGTGGCTTCCGGCACATTTACCGCCTACGGACTTTCTGCATTATTCTCTGCACTTAAAATGAGCTGGACATCTATATTCTATGTTGCGTGTGCTGTTGTCGGTGCTGTATCCGTGCTGTGGTTTATCGGTATGAGCACAATACAAAAGAGCACAAAAAAAGCGGAAGCTGTAAGCAACACAAAACAAAGCAAGCTTTCGGTTACACCGATGCTTATTTTTACAATACTTGTAATTCTCGTTTCAGCCGTTACAAACGGATTTATCAAAGACGGTGTTACAACCTGGGTGCCGTCGATTCTCAAAGAAGAATTCGGTGTCCCCTCTTCCCTCTCAATCATCGTAACACTGCTTTTGCCCGTGGTTTCAATTTTCGGTGCTTCGCTTGTAAAAGCGCTGCACAAAAAGCAGAAAAACGAAAACGCACTCAACGGCATTTTCTACTTTGCCGCAATGATATTTGCAGGGCTTATCATACTTACCATAAACCTGAAATCTGCTCCGCTGACGCTTTTACTTTTCGGCGGTATAGCCTGCCTTATGGCGGCTGTCAACAACGTTATCACGAGCGTTGTGCCGCTTTACTCGAGGGATAAAATCGATTCCGGATTATCTGCAGGAATGCTTAACACATTCTGCTACGTAGGCAGTACACTTGCAACTTCGCTGCTCGGAAAAATTGCAGACACAAAAGGCTGGAATGACGTATTCATCTGTATTCTGCTGTTTACGGTTGCAGCATTCGCAGTATGCTGTATATCAGTAATCGTGACAAAAAGCAAAAAAGAAAGAAGATGAAAATATGAAGCCAATCAGTTTTTATCTGCTGACCGATACGCATTATTTCGAGAATTCTCTCGGCGCTGAAGGCAAAGCGTTTGATGAATATATGAAACGCGAGCAATATTTTATGAAAGAAAGCCACGCTATTCTTGACTCGACTTTTAAAAATATTGCAAATGATAAAGCTACTGACATAGTCATAATCCCGGGCGACCTTACCAAAAACGGTGAAAAAGAAAGTCACAAGAGCTTTCTAAAGCAGCTTTACAAACTGAAAGAAGCAGGCAAAAAGATTTATGTAATAACAGCAGGTCACGATTATAACGAGCACTCATTCGGATACAAAAATGATGAGCGAATTGAAGTTGAAGGCACTGATTTTGCTGACCTTTACGATATGTACCGTGATTTCGGCTACAGCGAAGCTCTTGCGTTTGACAAACGCACTAACTCATACATCGCTGAAATCGCAGACGGTGTGAGAATGCTTGCAATCAACTGCGACAGCTATCAGAATCCCAAAGGCACAATGGATGATGAGCTTATTTCCTGGGCAAAGATACAGCTTGACAAAGCGAAAGATGACAATTGCTCGGTATTTGCAATCTGCCACTACCCAATTATTCCTTCAGTACCTGTGTTTGACCTTGTAGGCGATGCAAAAATCAAAGAGTGGCGTAAGGTTGCATCTTTCCTTGCAGACAACGGTGTCGAGCTGATTCTGACAGGACATATGCACATACAGAGCATAAATGAATTTTACAGCGAAAACGGCAACCGCCTTATTGATGTATGCACATCCTGCCTTGTAGGAAGCCCTGCAAAATACCGCAAAGTAACGGTTGACGAAAACTCGGTTATGAATGCAGAAAGTATCGCGATAGACTGTTTTGCTCAGGAATTTTTTGACAAACAGTTCGGTCAGGCTATAGTCAACCGTGTTTCAGGTGCATTGTCCGGCGGAAAAGGTATAGTAAAACCGCTCAAAAAGCTTGGCAAAAACATATATGAAAAAGCTACTCTCGGCACACTTTCAAAAGTGCTGTGGATAAGAATTGACAAGTCACTTAAAAAGAAAAAGCTCATAGATCTGGTTGCTGAAATCGGTCTTGCAATATTTGCAGGTGACCAGCCGTATATTGAAGGTACACCCGAACACGATATGTTCAGAAAAGTATTCAAAAGATTTAATTTAATCATCAAAAAACTCGAGTCTAAACTCGAAAAAGACGGTATTAAAATCAATCTCGCTGAAATGATTATGAACACAATCGGTAACAACAAAGAATTTTCGGACAATAATGCTGAATTTACTCTTAAATGAAGGTGAAGATTATGGAATACAAAAGAGTTTTAAAAAGCGATTGTAACGCAAAATGGATATGGCTCGAAGAAGAAAAAACAAGCAAAAATGCTTGGCTCTGTTTCAACAAAAAAGTCAATATCAATCAAATTCCAAAAAAACTCAAAGCCTTTATTGCGGCAGAAAACAAATACATACTCTACATTAACGGTAAGTGTATTGAGCGTGAGGGAGGTCTCAAGCGAGGTCCTTCCCCTACAGGCTGCTACTTTGACGAAATTGATATCGCAAAGTATCTCACCGTCGGAGAAAACCTCATAAGCGTACTTGTATGGTATTGGGGTAACGAAGCGAGCTACTCAAGCTCTGATGCAGGTCAGGGCGGTCTGCTTTTCGAAGCGGAAAGCGGAGATATTTCAATCATTTCAGATAACAGCTGGAGTGTTATGAAGCACCCTGCTTTCAAAGAAGATAAAGGCAAGCTGCAGCCCAACTACAGAATACCCGAAAGCAATATTTATTTTGATGCACGATGTGATATTGCCGATTGGAATAAGCCCGGATACGATTTTTCAAGCTGGACTAAAGCAACCGAATATGCTATAGGCGGCGAAGGCTGTTGGGGCGAGCTTTACAGCAGAGATATTCCGATGTTCAAAGACTACGGGCTCAAAGATTATCTCAACAGCAAAGATTACGAAGGTGTATGCTGTAAAACGAAGAAGAAAATCACACTGAAAGTGCCTTACAACGCACAGCTTACCCCTTACCTTGAGGTTGAGGCAAAGGCAGGTAAGAAAATTGTCATCACAACAGAAAATACAAACCTCGGTGCAATTCACAGCACGTATGTAACCAAGGACGGTGTACAGGAATTCGAGTCACCTGCGTGGTTTAACGGTGAGCAGATAACCTACGAAATCCCGTCAGGTGTCAAAATAATAAACCTGAAATACAGAGAAAGCGGATATGATACCGAATTTCTCGGCAATTTCACCTGCGAAAACGGTGATATGAATACACTGTGGCTCAAGTCACTCCGCACTCTCTATGTTACGATGAGAGATACCTTTATGGACTGCCCTGACAGAGAAAGAGCACAATGGTGGGGCGACGTAACAAACGAAATGATGATGACAATGTACAGCCTTTCTCCGTCATCATACCGCCTTTACCGAAAAGGTGTCAGCACAATGCTGTCATATATCAACCCCGAAACCAAAGTTTTGCAGACGGTTGTACCGATTAAGAATGATTATTTTGAGCTTCCCTGCCAACAGCTTGCAGGTGTTGTAGGATTTTGGACACATTACACCTACACAGGCGACAAAGAATTTATAGGCTCCGTTTATAAAGCGGCAAAAGATTACGTCAACCTTTGGAATATCAGCGAAAGCGGACTTGTTGAGCACAGAGGCGGCTCGTGGGACTGGCAGGACTGGGGCGAAAAAATCGACGTTATTCCTCTTGAAAACGCATGGTATTACTATGCACTGTCGAGTGTTAAGGCTATGGCTGAACTTCTCGGCGATGAAAAATCCGCTGCTGAATTTGGCTGCAGAATGAAAACTATTTACGATGCCTATCAGACTTTATGGGCAGGCAACGGCTACCGCAGCCCCGAAAATAACGGCTATGACGACAGAGGTAACGCAATTGCAGTGCTTTCAGGTATTTGTCCTGAAGAAAACTACAGTAAAATCAAAGATATACTTTTTGACATAAGAAATTCCAGCCCGTATATGGAATATTATGCACTCGAATCGCTGTGCCGTATAGGCGAATACGCACCTGCTGAAAAAAGAATGTGCGAACGATACAGCGAGATGATTGCAGAGGATTATTCCACCCTTTGGGAAAACTGGGTGAAATCCTGGGGTACGGCAAACCACGCCTGGACAGGCGGTCCGCTCGTTATAATGAGCAAGCATATTGCAGGTATCAAACCGCTCAGTGCAGGATATGAAAAGGCAGAAATCAAGCCGCAATACGATTTGCACAATAACATAAGTTGTACCGTACCGACAGTAAAGGGCTTTATAAAAATCAGCTATGAAAAGAAAAACGGCAATACCGTAATCAATCTTGAATATCCCGAAGGTTGCGAGGTTACGCTCCATACGCCGAAAAACGCAACTGTTACCGCAAACGGCAAAACATTTGAAGCAGAGAAAACTATTTATCAACTGTAGGTGATAATATGAAAATCCAAATCATTGAAAAAGCCCAAACAATAATATCCAACCCTGACAGCAAGCACAACTATTTCGGCTGGCCAACGGTTGCAAAGCTTCAGGACGGCACTATAGCAGTAGGTGCATCAGGATTCAGGATTGAGCACGTATGTCCCTTCGGCAAGGCTGTGATTTCATACAGCACGGACAACGGTGAAACTTACACAATGCCTGCCGCCGTAATTGACACACCGCTCGATGACCGTGACACAGGTATCTGCACGTTTGGTGAAAGCGGAGTTATAGTCACCTCGTTCAACAATTCTGCCAATATGCAAAGAGGTTACAATCAGGATAACACATATGCACAAAGCTATATTGACACCATAACAAAAGAAGATGAAGATAAATATCTCGGTGCAACAATGAGAATCAGCCGCGACTGCGGTAAAACTTTCGGCGAGGTCATCCTCTCCCCTGTTACCAATCCTCACGGTCCGACTCAACTTCGTGACGGCACAATTATTTGGGCAGGCAATAATTTCTTTGACTACACAAGCGGAATTGAAATACATTCATTAAACACCGATGGCGGTGAAACTCAATTAATCGGCAAAATCACGCTCAGCAGCACAGAAATTTCTCTCTGCGAGCCGCATATGATTGAGCTGCCCGACGGCAGACTGATTTGCCACATAAGAGGCGAAAGCCTGATAGAAGGCGACGATGTATTCACAATATTCCAGAGCATATCCGAGGATAAGGGCAAAACCTGGACAGAGCCTGAAATGTTACTCGACAAAACAGGCGGTGCACCGCCGCACCTGATTATGCTTGGCAGCGGTATACTTTTATGCACATACTCACGCAGGAAGCTGCCCTACGGAATTATGGCTATGGTTAGCACTGACTGCGGCAAGAGCTGGAAAAAGGACATAAGGATTTACGAAAACACTCTCAGCGATGACCTCGGCTACCCGTCAACAATCGAGCTTGATGACGGCACACTGCTGACAGTATTCTATGCAAGAGACAGTGAGGAGCCGCCTTGTGTAATAAAGCAGATAAAGTGGAGAATAGATTAAACCATATAAAAAAGCAATCTCTTATTCAGCGATTGCTTCAGACTGTCGATAAAGTCACCGAGAACACGCACAAAAAAATGCAGGGAACGGTCTTGACCATTCCGCAAAATAAAGCAATAAATAAATCAGGAGGATTGTAAGCAAATCTTCCTGATTTTCGTTTTTATATTAAATCTTGTGCGTTTGCCGTGTTTTTGCCCTCTCGCGGTACCTTTGTACAGCTTCGGAGCAAAGAACACGGCATCTCGTCACCTTTCTCGAAGTCTCGCAGCTTGTCGAAAAATACTTTTTTCGACAAGCTGAAGCAATCTCTTATTCAAAGATTGCTTTTTTTCCTTGTTGCTCTTTATAAAATTTCTGCACGGTGATAAATGCACCTATTACACAGTATAAAGCATATACACCGTAGATAAGGTAAGTCGTCTGGCTGTAATCGTTTATTACCATCTGCACATTGAGGAACAGACCAATCACCGCCTGCACAATCCATATATATGTATACTCGATATAAGCGAGCATTGTGAGTATAGGCACTATGAATCCGAACAGGAAGGTAATGCTGTCAAACAAAGCGTACTCATAATTGAGGTGATAGCATACAGCCGCACTCACAGCCCACGCGACAGCGATACCCGAAAAGAAAATCACACGCATTTTGGTTGACATTCTTCTGAAAACAGCCGTTTTCTTATAGGCGTTTTTCTTCCACCTGAAAAAAGTCATAAGCTGAATCGGGAAGCTGAAAAGGAAAGCCGAAGCGGCCGAAACATAAATACCCATATAAAGATAGCACGCTGTATAGATAAGCGAATTTATTGCACCCATCAGCGGACCGAGACGGTTTGCCTCTGACTGAAAAGCCATAACAAAAAGTGATACAAACAGTGGTATCATCAGAAAAAACTTCTGCTTACAAAGTATACCTGCAACAAGAATTGCGATTCCCGTTATAACAATAATGATTTTTTTGTAATTTTTCATAAATTAAATCCTTTCGGCAAAAAGCCTGCCGAGTTTGACCGTACAATCCGAATCATAATGTGCAATATCAACTTCGGGCTGAGGCTCGTTAGCGGTAGTAAGACCGCAGGCTATTGTATCGATAAAAAATCTGTTATCTGCTTTTCGGGCAAAGTCTTTTTTGACCTCGTTCATTTCGCGGTATAGAGGCCATATTTCCGAAATACCGCCATCGACAAAAATACAGTTATTATAATAGCTGCCGAATTCAGCGGCAAAATCCGCAAGTAATGTCTCATAGCGTAAAGAATAGTCTGAAACGTGCTCCATAGCATCGGCATCACTCTCACCCTGCATCCAGCAAAAAGCTATAATTTCGGGCGAATACTGCATATTTTTAAGCTCTGTTATACTTTCAGCCATTATCGACATAAGCTCATTGAAGCACCAGCCTGCCTTACGGTTGTTTTCGCCATCGGCACAGGCGTTTTCATCATAATCGCCGCCGCAGGATACAGGCAACCAATCGCGGAATAAATTTGTGCCGCCGAAAGCACATTTTACGATAAAGAATTCTTCATCGGGATACTTTTCGGTAAGCGTCTGAGCGATTCCTACCTCCGGGCCGAGAGTATCTTTTGAAACTTCGGTACAACCAACACTTACAGGCACAAAGCCGCCGCTCTTTTTATCGTGCGAAAAATAATTTATGAGCACGTTTTCATATCCGTTTTTGAATTTTGCGACAGTATCATCATCGAAATGATTCGGCAGATATTCAACAAAGCCTACTCCTACCGCATTTGATTGACCTGCAAGGACAATTATTTTAGCTTTTTTCATAAAACACACCTTAAAGTATGAAGTTTAATAAGTATAACACATATCAAAATAAAATTCATAACATATCATAAAAATTTTGAAAAAATTTGCCGAATGTAACAAACAAGTTAAAAGCAGCGATTATTATTCTTAAAAGATATTATAAGCAGAGTTTGCAAAATTTTGTTATTGACACTTATAAAGTTTGATGATAAGATAACGCAGGTGCTCCGAATTACGACTTTTTCAGCCATAATCCGGGGCTTTAATTATGAAAAAAGGAGTAAATTTTTAAATGAGCAACAATAACGAAAAACAGGGCTTCAAGCTCTTACACAAACCGCCTAAAGGCAAACTTCAGGCACTTGTACTTGTATTCTTATGGATTGCGTTCTGGAATATAATTTACCAGACACTCCACATTCTCGAAATTATGCCTCACGAAGGTCTTCACGTAGTCAACTGGCCTTTCTTCATCAGCGTAGCTGTTTTCTTCCTTCAGGAAGAGCTTTCTTACAAAGATCGCTTCCTTTACACTCTCTGCGGCGGTGCGGTAGGTCTTCTTCTTGCGGCGGCAGTAAGCCTCAGTGCAAAGGCACTTATGGGTATAGGCCTCTCTCACCTTGCAGCAGTATGTATTCCCCTTGTATTCATAATCGGTTTACTTATACTTACAAGACCTTTCATACCTATGTTCTTCAACGATGTAGGTTTTGTTTACCTTATCTGCTCATTTATCCAGAGCGATAAAATCGTATCCGATCTTCCCAGCCATATGCTTTCACTTGTACTCGGCTCAATTATCCTCAACCTCGGTGCAAGCGGAATCATTACACTTTACAAAAAGCACAGAGCAAAGAAAGCCGCAAAGAAATAGTCAAAACCTCCGGCTAAGCCGGAGGCTCGAATAAGCCCTAGAAGGGCATTTTGCAGACAAAACCCCTAAAGGGGCGCTGAATAGTTTGCCGACCGCATTACTTTTTCAGCTACCCCTTAAGGGGTTCTTTTTATGCTTTCTTGTTCTCGCTACCCGTAAACGGGTCTACATATTCTTTGAGACTCATTTGGTCTGCTATTTGATCCTCTGCAAGTTGATTCCTTATATACTCTGCCACTTGCTTTTTATTGCGTCCTACTGTATCCACAAAATATCCTCTTTTATCTCTCCGTATATTGCTATTCTTCGATATTTTGGTGCAAATACTACATGGTATTGACATCTCCAACTTGTATGGTCTAAACTATATTATGTCTTTTTCTTTCACGTTAAAGACCTCCTTGTTATTTTAGTTGTGTGGTCGGCAAACCACTTCTAATATATCAAGGAGCTTTTTTATTGTCTACTTTTCCCCTCGCTTTAAGCTATCCTTCTCCCCTGGCATAACCAGGGGTTGCCTTTGTTGCAAACAAACCAAGAAACCTTTGAGAAATCTCAAAGGTTTCTGCAAGGTTATTTGCAATTTTATGAATTTGCATTATCAAAAAGGATATCTGTAATCCGTTTCGCTTTTTCAAGATATGCAGGATTGTTTTCTGTCTCGGCAAGTGCGGTAAGATGATGCTTCACTGCCCACGCAAGCGGCTGAATTGCCGACCTTGCAACCTCTCGCTTTTCTTCGCCGCTCAAGAAATACACGAGAGCGTTTTCACGGGATTTGTAAAGATTAGGAAGCTTTTTTGCCTGCTCTATTGCCTTATTGCGTTCACCGATTTTATCGTAAGCAAAGCAGATATTATAGAGCGTTGCACCACGCACTTCACAGTCATCGCAGTAATTTAATATCTGCTCCTGCACTGCAATTGATTCACGCAGATATTTTTGTTTTTCTTCCGATGTACCGTCAAGCTTTTCAAGAGAAGTTGAAAGCTGAACAAGCAGCAGTGCATCATTCGGAAACATTTTTAACGCTTCACGCATAAGGCTGACATTTTCGCGATGACAGCCTTTTTTATTGTTGCACATCCACTCGCTGTTGATACTGTCGTATTTTTCCGCTTTATCTTTTGCGCTTACACCGAGCAACTCGTCGACACTTATATCAAAATAATCGGCAATACCCGGAAGCATTTCTATATCGGGATAGCCTTCGCCACGCTCCCACTTACTGATTGCCTGAAACGAAACGCCGAGGTGCATCGCCACCTCTTCCTGAGTAAGACTGCGCTCAATGCGGATTCTTTTTATAGTAGCACCGAGAGAAAAATTCATATTTCAGCCCTCCGAAAAAGTATTTTACAAAACTAATATAGAGCAAGCTTTCCTAATATTCAATAATCGTACTGATGATTAAATTCTACCGACTGTTGAGCTTATCGTTATCCTTTATCGATTTGATAAATACGGTAGCTTTTACAATAAGCATTAAAAACACAAGCACAAGCGCATACGCCTCTCTTGCCAGAGCAAGAAATATCACCGCAACAATACCCGTGCCCAAAGAAACATACGTAAGGATTTTACTGCTTTTTTCAGCTTTGATTTTTGTAAACATAAGCTTTGCCGCACCGAATAATATAAGGAACACAAATAAACTCCAATACACAGCTATATTAAAAGACGAGGTTTCGCTGTAAGCAGACAAACTGATAGAATAAACATAGCCGTCAACAGTGCTCGGATAGAGCGGCAAAACCAAAAGCAAAAAAGAAAACAAATCAACTATACCGAAAATAATATCACACATCTTTCTTGTGTTTGATTTATTCTCATTTTCGGCAAGAGAAAGAAGCTTTTCGCCGGTAAGCAAATCGTCAATCGACACTGAAAAAAAGCATGATATATCCTTGAGCGAATCAATGCTCGGATATCCCCTGCCCGACTCCCATTTTGAAACAGCAGCTCTTGACACAAACAGAGCGGCAGCCAATTCCTCCTGAGTCATATTTTTATTCTTACGCAACTGCTGAAGTTTTTCGTTAAACTCCATAATTCATATCTCCTTATTTTCACAGCAGAAAACACAAGCTGATTTATAAGCATAAAACAAACCTACACTCAACAAAACCGAGCCGATAATATCGGTCAGCCAATGGACTCCCGAAACAAGTCTGCCCATTACCATAAAAACTGAAAAAACTGATGTCAATACAGTAATAATTCTTTTTATCTTTATATTTTTCAGTCTGCGTCCGCACTGAAATACCAATGTAGGCATTACCGATAACACGAGCAGTGTTGTTGACGACGGGTAAGAAGCCTCCATAAAACCATTTATAAGTATCGGTCTGTAATTAATCGGAATCATTTCAAAAACAAAATAGCACAATATTACTATAACATAATAAAGACCGAGAATAATTATATCGACATCTACTTTATATAAGCTTTTCCTTTTTATAAGCTGTATTAAACCAAGCATAGCAAAAGCCATACAGACAAAAAGCGGCACTACCCCCAACCAATCGGTAATATTATAAAGCATAAAATCAACACCTGTCAAAGAATGAAAACAGGTATTAAGATCCGCAAAGCCGATATCGGTTGAATTTACGCCGACAGCTTTTACATCAACAGTCTGTATCAAAACAGTCCAGACCGTGAATGCAATAATAAAAATTATCGATGTGAATATTGTTCTTTTTACTTTTGTTATCATAGTTTTTATCCTCTCTGTTATAAATGATTACAGTAAAAGCGTAACAGAAAGAAGAATAAAACCCAAGCTAAACAAAGTGAAATCAGTGATACTTTTCGTATCATACAGCAAAAGCTATCCGATAAGGATAGCTTTCATTTTTGTATTCAGATTATTTTTGCCAGAACGGCACCTACAGCTTTTGCCATTGACATAAAACCGAGGTCATTCGGGTGGCAATTATCAACCGTACCTTCATCACCTGCCAACGACATAAGAGCTCTGCCGTCGAGCAGATATACATTTTTATCGCCGTTTTTCAAAGCGTTGTTATATGTATCCTTAATAATCTCCAGACGCAGTTTTTCGTCTTCGGTCAGATGATATTTCGGCCTTGACATAAATACAACAGGTAAATCGGGATGAACTGCCCGAATTTTATTAAACATCTTTTCGTGAGTATTTTTCAGATGCTCTGCCGTAGGTGCATTATGGTCGTAATCATAAACGAACACAGACATATCAAGCTTGCTTATATAGTCTGCAATTTCATCTTCGCCTCTTGCACTGCCGGAAAATCCGAGATTGATATAATCGGCATCAAAGCTGCGTGATATTATGCTTTCGTAAGAATTGCCCGGTCTTGAAGCACAGCCGCCCTGAGTTATTGAAGAGCCGTAATAAACTATAGTTTTTTCGGTTTTGTAAGGCTCCGGCTCACAAACCTTTGCTGTTTCGCTTAAGCCTATATAAAGCTCGGCAACATCACTGTATAGTGGAAAGTTGATTGTAACCTCACGCATTCCGGCAAAAGCAAAATGAACAACGCTTTCGTAGCCGTCTTCAATATTAAAAGGCGGCACAAAGGTAGCTGTATAATTATTGCCGACGTATAAATCGAAGCCTGCAGAGCCTGTCAAAGCAAAGTGCGGCATTTTGCCTACACTCGGCATTTTTGCGTGTATCGCGATGTACGGGCTGTCTGTTTTGAATCTCACTCTGCCACCTGCGGTGTTAGCGTGAAGAGCGTGAACACCGTCATTAACGCTTTTTGCAACAGCTTCGGGTATTCGCCTGAATTTCCCCGACTCGTGAAACACACCGTAAATTTTAAACGGCGCCTGCTTTATATCATAAAACTTTATATCTTTTATATCCAAATCGGTTTCTACTTTAAAATTTGAATCAATCAATGAAATGTTACTCATAATATCACCGCCTGTTATAATTATACTTATTTGCAAAGTAAAAAGCAATAACATATCCGCTTAATACAAATAAAAACCGACCTCGAAAAACGAAGTCGGTTTTTAAATTAAATATCGAATGAATCAGTTAACCTTAACAATCCAGTTAAGCTTGTCTTCCTTCTTGCCCCACTGGATACCTGTAAGCTCATCATAAAGGAACTGAGCAACAGGGCCGATCTTGGAGTCGTTGATAACAAGGTGCTCGTCGCCGTCGATATACTCACCTACGGGTGAAATAACAGCTGCTGTACCTGTACCGAAGGACTCTGTAAGCTTGCCTGCCTTGTAAGCCTCTTTTACTTCGTCAACAGAAAGCTTTCTCTCTTCTACCTTGTAGCCGTTTGCCTTGAGAACCTCGATACAAGAAGCTCTTGTAACACCGGGAAGAATGTTGCCGTCTTCAAGTGTGGGAGTGATTACAACGTCGTCAATTACAAAGAAAACGTTCATTGCACCGACTTCGTCGATATACTTTCTCTCAACACCGTCAAGCCAGAGAACCTGAGCATAGCCCATCTTGTCAGCCTTTTCCTGACCGATAAGAGATGCAGCGTAGTTACCGCCTGCCTTAGCCATACCTGTACCGCCCTTTACGCAGCGGACATACTCTCTCTCGATATAGATCTTAACGGGATCCATACCGTTTGCGTAGTATGAGCCGACGGGAGAAAGGATGATGCAGAAAATATAGCTGTGAGAAGCGTGAACACCAAGGAAAGCATCTGTAGCGATAATGAACGGACGGATGTAAAGAGATGTACCGTCGCTGTGGGGAACCCAATCCTTATCAACATCAACAACAGCCTTGATAGCTTCAAGAGCGAGGTCGGGGTCAATGCGCGGAACGCAAAGACGGTCGCAGGTGTTGTTCATTCTCTCGATATTCTTCTGAGGACGGAAGAGCTGAATGCTGCCGTCTGCAACTCTGTAAGCCTTAAGACCTTCGAAAAGCTCCTGTGCATAGTGGAAAACCATTGACGAAGGATCGAGTGAGAGAGGACCGTAGGGAACGATTCTGCCGTCGTGCCAGCCCTGACCCTCATCGTAATTCATTACAAACATATGGTCTGTAAAGATTTTACCGAAACCAAGCTTGCTCTCATCTGCAGGCTTTGCCTTGGGAGCGGTAGTTTTTTCTATTTTAAAATTGTAGCTCATTGAAAATACCTCTTTTCAAATCTCAATAATCATAACCGAGCTTGAGAGCTGTTTTGTTAACCTCAAGAAGATTCTGGTGACGTGCGGAAACAACCTTTGACAAGGGAGCATCGATACCGTCGAAACCGAGCATTTCAACTTCTTTAAGAAGCTTACCTGTTATGATCATATTTGCAAGTGTACTGATACCTTTTTCGTTGGCAATTTCTGTTGCAGGGATATAGTAAACATCAACATCTGTTCTCTCAACCTTACGTGAAATAAGAGTTGAATCAACAAAAATCTTACCGCCTGAAACAACCTCATTCTCGTATCTGTCGAGTGAGGGAAGGTTCATTGCAACAAGAACGTCGGGATTGCTGACGATCGGTGAACCGATAGGCTCATCGCTTACGATAACGCTGCAGTTAGCTGTACCGCCGCGCATTTCGGGGCCGTAAGAAGGAAGCCAGGAAACCTGCTTGTTTTCGAGAAGACCCTTATATGCAACGAACTTACCTGCAAAAAGGATACCCTGACCGCCGAAGCCGGCAAAAAGAATATTACAGTTCATCTTATTTTGCCTCCTCTTCTGCATAGATATCTTTGTAAACACCAAGAGGATAGTAAGGAAGCATATTCTCCTCAAGCCACTCGAGTGCCTTTACAGGTGTCATACCCCAGTTTGTAGGACAGGTTGAAACAACCTCGATAAGAGAGAAGCCCTTGCCCTCTATCTGGTTCTGGAAAGCCTTTTTGATAGCCTTCTTTGCCTTTTTGATGTTTGCGGGGCTGTTGACAGCAACTCTTTCAAGATAAGCTGCACCGTCAACCTGAGAAAGAAGCTCGCAAACCTTGACGGGATAACCGACAGTTTCAACATCTCTGCCATAAGGAGAGGTCTGAGTAACCTGACCGGGAAGAGTTGTGGGAGCCATCTGACCTCCTGTCATACCGTAAATAGCGTTGTTGACGAAAATAACTGTGATATTTTCTCTTCTTGCTGCAGCGTGTACTGTTTCAGCAGTACCGATAGCGGCAAGGTCACCGTCGCCCTGATATGTAAATACGATGTTGTTTTCAGGGTCTGCACGCTTGACACCTGTTGCAACAGCCGGTGCTCTGCCGTGAGGAGCCTGAACAAAATCTACATCAAAATAATCATAAGCCATAACGGAGCAGCCTACAGGTGCTACACCGATTGTTCTGCCCTGAATACCAAGCTCATCAATTGCCTCGGCAACAAGTCTGTGAATAATACCGTGTGTGCAACCCGGGCAATAGTGGAGAGTTGCATCTGTTAATGACTTGGGTTTTTCAAATACTACAGCCATTATTTGTCGCCTCCTTCGTTGACATTTTCAATCTTTGCAAGTACCTCTTCGGGAGAGGGAATCATACCGCCTACACGGTTGCAAAGATATACGGGCTTCTTGCATTCGACAGCAAGCTGAATATCTTCAATCATCTGACCCATATTCATTTCAACTGAGATAAATGCCTTGCACTTATCTGCAGCGGCTCTGAGAACTTTATTGGGGAACGGCCAGAGAGTGATGGGACGAATCATACCTACCTTGATGCCCTTTGCTCTTGCTTCAACGATTGCATTCTTTGCTACACGAGCAGTAATGCCGAAAGAAACAACGCAGATTTCTGCATCATCCATCAGGTACTCTTCGTAAAGAACTTCGTTCTCTTCGATTTCTTTGTAACGCTCATAACGCTCAAAGTTTGTCTTTTCAAGCTCCTCGGGCTTGAGGTAAAGAGAGTTGACAATATTGTGCTTTCTCTCACCCTTTGTGCCTGTAAGTGCCCATGGCTTATCAAATGTCTTTGCATTGGGCTCAGGAAGCTCAACGGGCTCCATCATCTGACCCATTGTACCGTCTGCAAGAATCATAGCGGGCATTCTGTACTTATCTGCAAGGTCAAATGCAGTTGAAGTAAGAGAAGCCATTTCCTGAACTGAAGAAGGTGCAAGAACAATCTTCTTGAAGTCGCCGTGGCTGCCGCCCTTGACCGCCTGGAAGTAGTCGGACTGTGAGGGCTGAATACCGCCGAGACCGGGGCCGCCGCGCTGAACATTAACGATAAGAGCAGGAAGGTCTGAACCTGCAAGATATGAAATACCTTCGCTCTTAAGAGATACACCTGGGCTTGATGATGATGTCATAACACGCTTACCTGTTGCGGCGACAGCAAGAACCATATTTACGGCAGCGATCTCACTTTCTGCCTGAAGGAAAACACCGCCGATTTTGGGCATACGCTTTGCCATATAAGCGGCGATTTCTGTCTGAGGAGTGATAGGATAGCCGAAGTAGTGCATACAGCCTGCTCTGATAGCGGCTTCTGCGATAGCTTCGTTACCTTTCATTAAAACTTTCTCACCCATTTATTTTCACCTTACCTTTCAACCTTAATTGCACAGTCAGGACACATTGTTGCACAGAAAGCACAACCGATGCACTGACTCTCATCAATACAATGAGCAGGATGATGTCCCTTTGCATTAAGCTTTGCAGAGTCAAGCTCTACTATTTTTTTAGGACAAACAGTGACACATAAGCCACAGCCCTTGCATACATTTTCTGCGAATGTTACTTTTGCCATTTTTTCTGCCTCCATTCAGGAAAAAGTCTTAAACTATCTTTTTTTGTAAAGTCAGCGGAAACAGATTCGGGATCTTTCCGTTGAGATTATTAACCAAATTTGCCGTTACTGTTGTCATCTTTATGGGAAGCAGAGAAATTTCACTGAGTCTCTCTGCCTCGGCAACAGAACTTAAAACATCTTCGGGTGTTGTGATTTCACCGAGATTGGAATTGTTTACAATAGCGGTGAAGCTGACCTTGCAAGCCGCCTCTATCTCACGCATAATTTCAAGAGCATCCTCCGCCGTAGGAGTAAGCGGTCTGAACTTATTGAAAACGAAAAGCATCTCATAATCGTTCTCGTCTTTTATGAAATCGGCATACCGACCTAATGCATAAGCACCGCGGTCATCGCCGCCGATATCCATTATAGCACTTTCTGACGGTTTGTCAAAAATTGAATAAACGGCCTGAGGCAACGCAGGCAAATCCACGTTGGAAGAAGCAAACTCGGAGGATATAAGACGTATTCCTGCCTGAGTCAGCTCATCAATACTGTCTCTTGTGCGGAAATAGGGATTGACAATATCAAGGTCTGCAATAACAACATCTTTACCTTGGTTTTTAAGACAGAAAGCATAGTTGACCGCTATGTTTGTTTTGCCTGAGCCGTAATGGCCTGCAAATAAAGTAATACGCTTGCTTTCCACCTTAATCACCTCTTATGGATTATAATTTATTTCTCATTATCTTACCGCTTGTTGTTTTGGGAAGCTCATCTCTGAACACAACAATTCGCGGATATTTGTAAGGAGCTGTTTTCTCCTTAACATACTGCTGAATCTCTTTCTTTAGCTCATCAGTCGGCTCAGTGCCCTTGACAAGAACAATGCTTGCCTTGACAACCTGACCGCGAACCTCATCGGGAGCAGCTGAAACGCCGCACTCAAGAACATAAGGAAGCTCCATAATAACACTTTCGATTTCGAACGGACCTATGCGGTAACCGGAAGACTTGATAACGTCATCAACACGGCCGACATACCAATAGAAGCCGTCTTCATCCTGCCATGCAACGTCGCCTGTATGATAGAAACCGTCGTGCCAGACTTCTTTCGTTTTAGCTTCGTCGTTGTAGTAGCCTGTAAATAGACCGCAGGGAGCACCGTCTTTAACGTTAACGACGATTTCGCCGTTTTCACCGACGGGCACTTCATTGCCCTCGTTATCAACAAGCTTAACATCGTAAATCGGAGCAGGCTTACCCATTGAGCCGATTTTATGGTCGGCACCGGTCATATTACCGATAATCATTGTGCTTTCTGTCTGACCGAAGCCCTCGAGAATCTGAAGACCCGTTGCCTTTTCAAATTGGCGGTAAACCTCGGGGTTGAGAGCCTCACCTGCCGTTGTCATATGCTTGACAGATGAGAAATCGTAATTTGAAATATCCTGCTTTATCATCATTCTGAGCATTGTGGGCGGTGCACAGAAGGTTGTGATATGATGCTTTGCAAACATCGGTAAGATATCTGCTGCATCAAATCTGTCGAAATCATAAACAAAGGTTGCTGCCTCACAAAGCCACTGGCCGTAAAGCTTACCCCACATTGACTTTGCCCAGCCTGTATCAGAAATTGTAAAATGAAGACCGTCGGGGTCAACATTGTGCCAATACTTTGCTGTATGGAAATGGCCCAAAGCATATTTGTAGTTGTGAGCTGCAATTTTCGGATAACCCGTTGTGCCTGATGTGAAGAACATAAGCATAAGGTCATCGCCGCCGGGAGCATTCTCGCCTCTCTCGTAATGAGTGCTGTAGAGAACTCTCTCTTCGTCAAAGTTTCTCCAGCCTTCTCTTTCACCGTTGACAATAATCTTGTGCTCGAGTGAAGGACAGGTTTTGGCAGCAAGATCAACCTGATGAGCTGTATCACCGTCTGCAGTACAGAGAATAGCCTTAACGCCTGCAGCCTGGAAGCGGTACTCAAAATCGTGCTCCTGAAGCTGATTGGGAGCGGGAATTGCAACAGCACCAAGCTTATTGAGACCGATCATAGCAAACCAATACTGATAATGGCGCTTGAGGACGAGCATAACTCTGTCGCCTTTTTTGATACCTAAAGATTTGAAATAGTTTGCCGCCTGAGCAGAACCCTTTTTCATATCTTTGAAAGTAATGCGTCTTTCTGTCTTGTCGCGTGAGATGTGAAGCATTGCAAGCTTTTCGGGCTCTTTATCTGCAAGCTCATCAACAAGATCGAACGCAAAGTTAAAGTTTTCTGTGTTTTTGAACTCAATTGATGTAGGAGTTCCGTTTTCGTTTTCAACAACGTCAACGTATTTCTGATAAATACGCTCTTTTGTATCTTTAACCGTTGACTTTGTATCTTTAACGGTTTTTGCGGGCTGAAGCTCGGGAATAGGCTCACCTGACGGATTAAGAACGATAGCATAGAAAGTACAATCCTTACCGTCAACGGCAATCATACCGTGAGGTGTAAGAGAGTCGTAATAAATACTGTCGCCGGGGCCGAGAATCTCGGAGTGCTCGCCGACCTGAACCTTGAGCTTGCCTTCAATAACAATATCAAGCTCCTGACCGTCGTGCGATGTAAGCTCAATATCCTTATTCTGGTTTTCTTCACTGTATGTAGCTTCAACAAAAAGCGGCTCGGCAATTTTATTCTTGAATTTTGCAGCAAGGTTGAAATATGTCATACCGTGTGCTTTTTCAATCTTCTGACCTTTGCCTGCCTTTGTGAAGACGTAATTGGTAAGCTTGGGTGTACTACCCTCGATAATGCTTGTAACGTCAACATTGAATGCTAACGCACAGCGGTAAATGAAAGCAAAGTTAAGGTCGCTCTCGCCATTTTCGCAAGCAATATATTCGCTTTCGGAAACACCTGTTTTCTCAGCCATCTGAGCAGAAGTATAACCTTCGATTTCTCGAAGCTCTCTGATTCTGGCGGCCATTTCCTTGATTTTAAAATCAAGACCCGTCATTTTTTCCATTGATTCATCCTCCTGTTTTATGGGACAAAACATAAAAACCCGTCCCAAAGATGTCTTTGAGACGAGCTGTATAAACCCGCGGTACCACTCAAATTGCAGTAAAAACTGCCACTCTCAAGGTCTGCCAACCTCTATGCATTAACGCAGCAATCACGGAGAGGTTCTACTGAGCGAAATGCCGTTCTTCCTCCCGGCTCGGAAACTACAAACAACAGAAACCTTGCTATGACTTGCACCAACCGTCATTTCTCTGAAAGCTCAGCATACTGTGCCCTTTTCTTCAACGCCTTTAATATTCATCTCTGCAAAAGATACCACAAACACGACAAAAAGTCAATACTTATTTAATATATTTATTATAATATATAAGAAGTTTATTACTTAACTTTTTGTACGGATATAAAATAAAAAATGAACGAAGAAAAATCTTCGTTCATTTTTACTGTATCGGAATAAAATTTATGCTTTGTTTGCTGAACCGAAGAGCTCGATCTTCTCTTTAACGGTAGCCTTGATTGCTTCTACACCGGGAGCAAGAAGCTTTCTGGGGTCGAAGCCCTTACCTTCGAGGTCCTTACCTGCTTCGATGTACTTTCTTGTTGCTTCCTGGAATGCAAGCTGGCACTCAGTGTTAACATTGATCTTGGAAACGCCGAGAGAGATAGCCTTCTGAATCATATCAGCAGGGATACCTGTACCGCCGTGAAGAACGAGAGGCATTGCACCTGTCTTCTCCTGAACTGCTGCAAGAGTCTCGAAAGAAAGACCTGCCCAGTTTGCGGGATATTTACCATGGATGTTACCGATACCTGCAGCAAGCATTGTAACGCCGAGGTCAGCAATCATCTTGCACTCGTCGGGATCTGCACACTCGCCTGCGCCGACAACGCCGTCTTCCTCGCCGCCGATTGAACCGACTTCAGCCTCGATTGAGAGACCTTTTTCTTCGCAGATTGCAACTAATTCCTTAGTCTTTGCGATGTTTTCATCGATCGGATAGTGAGAACCATCGAACATAATTGAGCTGAAACCTGCCTCGATGCAAGCCTTTGCGCCTTCGTATGAACCGTGGTCAAGGTGAAGAGCAACGGGAACAGTGATGCCAAGGTTCTCAAGCATACCTTCAACCATACCTACGACTGTCTTGTAGCCGCACATATACTTACCTGCACCCTCAGATACACCAAGGATAACGGGAGAGTTCATCTCCTGAGCAGTAAGAAGGATAGCCTTTGTCCACTCAAGGTTGTTGATATTGAACTGACCTACTGCATAGTGGCCGGCCTTTGCTTTTGTAAGCATTTCTTTAGCATTTACTAATGGCATAATTTTACACACTCCTATTAATAATTATCTTAAATATTATATATCACACATAATTAAATGTCAATAAATTAAGAAAATAATCTGCTCTTAATGACAGTGTTTCCGCCATTTAACGAGCACATTTCAGATTTATTAACATCACATGTACTTTTCAATATCAACAGCTGAAGCAGAGTTTTTATCTACAAACAGATAAATCTCTTCGTGCTGTTTGAGCATTGTTGCAGGAACCTCGGGAGTCAGGTCATTTTCAAGTGTGTCCTTGATTGCCTGCGCCTTAACAGCGTGAGGAACAGCGGAAATAATCACTTTCGATTTCATAATTTCCATGACAGTCATAGATACTGCGTGCGTGGGAACATCGTCGATAGTTGCAAACCAACCCTCGCCCAACTGCTGATTACGACATTTTTCCGCAAGCTTTACCACGATATAAGCGTTGTCGTTATCGAAATCAGCCGGCGGGTCATTGAATGCGATATGTGCGTTCTCACCAATACCGATTAAAGCAACATCTACAGGTGCCTCACGCAGTTTTTCCGTTAACGATGCGATATTAGCTGTAATATCACCTTCAGTGTTAACATAATATATAGCTTTTGCGTTTACAAAATCGCCGAAACGCTCCTTGATATATTTACGGAAGCTGGCAGGATGCGTAATCGGCAGATCGACATACTCATCCAGATGGAAAACCTCAACCTTGGACCAATCCACAGGAAGCTTGATAAGCGACATAATAGTTTCAAACTGCGAAGCTCCCGTAGACATAACCAGCCTTGCACTTCCGTTTTTGTTTATTGCGGCATTGAGCTTTTCTGCGGTGAGAGCAGCAGCACGTTCGCCAAGCTGTACGGCATTTTCAGATAATGTAATTTCCATTATTAAAACTCTCCTTTACTATATACAATTTTTCCGCCCACAATTGTAAGCAAAACATTTATTTCTTCATCAAAAACAGTTATATCCGCATCATAACCCGATGCAAGAACACCCTTTTGAGTCAGCCCCATAGCTTTGGCAGGTGTCTCGGCAGACATTTTAACAGCATCAGCAAGCGGAATCTGTGCCTTAGTAACAGCAGTACGTATCAATCGGTCAAAGGTCGCCACACTGCCTGCAAAAGCTGTGCGATCCGGTAACCACGCAACTCCTTCCGAAACAACAGCTTTGGTACCTGTCGCTTTATTTCCCATAACAAAGCTGATATTCTCTGACAAATCCGCACCTCGTATGGAATCGGAAACCAAAATCATTCGGTCCGCACCCTTGACTTTATAAATAAGCTTTAACAGCTCAGGCGGAAGATGGATACCGTCACAGATTGCTTCACAAAAGATATCATCCCGCAACAAGCACGCTTCTACCGCCCCTGCCCTACGATAACCGTTAACACGATGAACACCCGACATACCCGAATACAAATGTGTCGCAATCGGATAGATGCTGTCTTCTTCCGAAATAACAGAAGCATCCGCATCCGTATGTGCTATGCCGCACTTAACACCGTATTTCTGCAGGTAACGTGCCATTTCCGCACTGCCAGACAATTCAGGTGCAGTATCAATACGCCTGATAAACGGATAATCTTTAATCAGCGAAACATATTCAAGGTCATCGGGAGTGCAAAGCGCATCAAGCGGCTGTGCCCCACGCTGTTGTGCAGAAAAATAAGGCCCCTCCAGATGAGCACCAAGAAAACACGCACCCTTACAGGATGAAAAATCGGTATCCGCCAGCGCATCAAGTGCCTGACGTATTTGAGCAAAAGGTGCACTGAGAGTTGTCGGAAACACACCTGTAACACCGTGACGCGCATAAGCCGCCATCGCACGCAAATTCGCCTCAGGGTCAGCATCCATAAAATCCTCACCTGCAATACCGTGAGTATGAATATCCATCCAACCTGCGCTCACATAATTCCCCTGCACATCGATTACGGAGAAGTTATCGAGGTTAAGTGTATCCTGCGGTACCACATCACGGATTTTACCGTTTTCTGTCACAACCGCATAACCGTAATGTATGCCATCCGAACGGACAACCTTGCCGTTCACAACAGCAGTTTTCATAACAGTCCCCCCTAACCTCAAATTCATTATATCTTTTAATAAAATATTATAACAGTATAAGCTGAAATTTACAATATATTATTTACTGCCGATTTTGTTATTTTTATATAAAACGGCTTGCGACGTCTATTGTAAACTTTCATATTTTATGGTACACTGATTTTTATCAGTTTGAGCACTCGGATTAAATTTTGTACGGTTCACAGAAGCACGAAAGCAGTGTGAAAAGTCGGATTATTGTGTAAGAACCTATCTTTCAATTTGAAAGGATGTTGATTTATGAACGCAAACGCAAAATTTCTTTTAGATATAGGTGAGCCTCTTGCATCGGGCTTGCTGGAATTATCCGACGGATCACTCCCCCAAATATATTGCCGTGCATACCGCCGTTATTATGAAACCTGCCCCATTGTTTATGAAGCCGGTTCACCTCTTTTTCCCACCGGTCAGACAAGGGGAACATATACAGACACAAGCACCGACTATGAGGTTTGTGTTATTCCGTCATACGCAAAGCAGTTTGATATAAATTGGGATAAGCTCAGAGAAAAAAGCTCTCATGCCGCAGATGTTATGATGGAATTCACTCAAAGCTATTGCTATGCAGGTGAATGGAATCACAGTATGCTTAATTACAAGCGAATTCTGCGCGAAGGTATAAATCAATATGAAAATCGCCTGCTTGAAAAGGAAGACAGTGATTTTAAGACGGCGTTGCTCGACCTTATTGACGGATTACGCACCTATCACAAGCGTGCTTTGGAGGCACTTCCCCAAATGGGTGCTCCCACAGAACTTTTGCAAGCGTTAAAGCAGGTTCCTTTTTCTCCTGCAAGAACAGCATACGAAGCTATGATTTCTCTTAATTTCTGCCTTTCCTTAGATGGATGGGACAATGTTGGCAGACTTGACTCCATTCTTGAGCCGTATCACAAGGGTGAGTACCTTCGTCCGTGGCTTCGCTGTATGATGGAAAACATACAGATAAACGATTGCTGGAGCGTTACTCTCGGTCCGGAATATAACGATGTAACATATCAGGCATTGGAAGCATCTGTTGGCCTTGCCCGACCCTTGATTGAGCTAAGAGTAACAGACGAAATGCCTGAGTCCTTGTGGGAGCTTTCTGCAAAGCGTATTCTGCAAGGTGGCGGTCAGCCTGCTTTTTATAACGAACAGGCTATCCGTCAGCGTTTGTGTAGCAGAATACCGCACCTGACTCAAGAGGATGTATTGGAATTTTCCGGCGGAGGATGCACGGAAACATCCTTTGCAGGCTGTACATATTCCGGAGGAACAGACAACGAAATCAATGTTCTGAAAATATTTGAAGACTATATGTATGCAAATCTTCCGGGTTGTCCGTCTTTCGAGGAGTTTTATAATAATTTTATTAAGGTTTTGCGAAAACAGCAGGATCTTCAGATGAAAACAATCAATGATTACTGGAATGAACGTGCTCAAAAATGCTTTGCTCCCATCCGCACGCTTTTCATCGACGATTGTATCGACAAAGAAACAGGTTGGTTCCAGGGCGGTGCAAGATACACCTTCTCAATCCATTGCGATTCAGGTATACCCAACACATTGGATTCGCTGCTTGCAATCAAGCATCTGGTTTTTGATGAAAAACGATATTCGCCTGAACAGTTCCTCTCGCTTTTAAAGTCAGAGGATGCGGAGTTTTTTGCAACGCTTCGTTCCTGCCCTTCATACGGCGTGGCAGATGAAAATGCAGATGCGCTGGTTCGTGATTTTACAACCGGGTTTTATGAGCATTACCTCACGGGAAAGCTTGATCTCGGTCTGGGATTCTTTCCGACAGCTCACCAGTTTACCCGTCATATCTCTGCAGGCTCTGTGGTAGGTCCGACACCGGATGGCAGGAAAGGCGGTACACCCGTAGCGGATTCCTTGGCTGCAGTAAACGGAAAAGCAGTTAAAGGGCCTACTGCAATGCTGACAAGTGCAGCGCGTTATGAACAAAAAGATATTTACGGTATAGCGGTAACAAATTTGTCTATAAACCAGAACTGCCCTCCGTCAATACTCAAAGCCCTGGTTAAAGGTTATTTTTCAATGGGCGGAACTCAGCTTCAGGTTACGGTAACAAACCGTGAAACTCTTCTGAAAGCACGAAAAGACCCAGAAAGCTACAGGGATCTTATCGTCAGAGTTGGCGGATATTCAGATTATTTCTGCAATCTGGAAGACAGACTCAAGGATGCCGTCATTGCAAGAACATTGTTTGAAATATAACCACAAAAAATCAAACTACCTCTTATCGGTGCTGATATCTGCATCGATAAGAGGTGGTTTTGTTTGTTCGGTTTTTTCGAAAGCCTTGCGACAGAGCAGAATGAAGTATTATGTATATTACTTACATATGAAGCACGTCATCGATTGAGCCGTTTAAACGCAGGATATCTGCTGCCCATCTGTTGTGGCGCATACCATGTCTGTCGGCAAAAGCGAAGTGGATTCTGCCGTTACAGCAAAGCTTTGCGGCAACGAAATATGCGGTAAAGAACTCTTCGTCGCTGATATCTGCGGTGAATTCATATACCTTTTTCTCATCAGGAGCAATATCTACACCGCAGGCAAACGGTGAAATGTTTCCTGCACAGCTTGTGTTGCCGACAATACCGCCCCAGGTTTCGTAAGGTGATGCAAGCATAAGCGAGCCTTCAAGATGCTGGTCGGTGGGGTTGGACACTGTGCAGAGAATTTTATTACCCTTGATTTCAAGCCTGATATCAGGATTGAAGTAGCCGAACTCGTAAACGTCAGTAAACTGCTGGCCGTCATACCCGTAGTAAATTTTGACCTGACCCTTTCTGTCGGGCGAGTCTTTTGTTACGGTGAACGGAATAACAGTGCTCTCCTCGGGCGCAAGCGATACGCTTACCGATTCTGTGTCAGCTGTAATGCCCGCGGAGCAGACTATTGAAATTTTTACATCGGCGTTCTTATCAGCAGAGTTGTTTACAGCGTTGAGATGAATTCTCGTTGTGTATTCGTCGATGACATCGGACTTTTTATCGAGCGTTGCGGCAAAGCGGAGATAACCCGTTGCAACCGCACCCATATCGTGCTCCCAGCTTCTGACGTAGGTAGGCTCTGTCATATCTTTTTCACTGCCGAGAACATCATATCCCATCGATTCGTGGAGTTCGGGAAGAAGTGCAAAGGTTTCGATTGAGTTGGCGTTGACGGGAATTGTGATACCG
The DNA here is from genome assembly GCA_045631965.1 of Acutalibacteraceae bacterium. Lineage (GTDB taxonomy): Bacteria > Bacillota > Clostridia > Oscillospirales > Acutalibacteraceae > UBA8612. Next base: position 7,726 of record JAZQVR010000048.1, on the reverse strand, counting down.
TTTTTGTCGTTAGGAATTACATTTCTGTTTTCTTCAAGCAGGTCGGCACTTTCTGCCTTTATGATTCCGAAGCCTGTTCGGATATTGATTTCGTGCTTTATGCCGCAGGTTTCAAATCCGCGGATAACAAGACCTCTTTCGGCAGGTGACTTTGTTTCGTCTTTCATCGCCGCCATCGGATAGCCGCCTGCCTTGAACGCGGTTATCTCAAAGCCTCGGGAAGCTTTAAGAAAGGACATCTTTTCGGGGAGATGAGCTTTTTCTTTCTGCTCGGGTGCAGATATTGCAAAAATCCTCTCGTTGAATGCCGCTGCCTTTGAGTAGGTGTCAGCTTCTCTGTAAGAGCCTTTGTGAGGATAGAGTGCGTAGGTGAAAACATGAGTTTTCTTTTCGGGCACAAGCTCTTTGCCGCCGGTTACTCTGCCCTGATTACCGTAAAAAGCGGCAGTGTGGAAGAGCATAAGGTTGAGTGTGTTTTTACCCTCTACCGAACAGGCAGGTGTACCGTTGTTGATGATTTCCGCACCGTAGTTGTCTGCGTTTGCGGGAATGTCTGCACAGACACAGTCTGCCATAGCGACCTTGTGTCCGATTTCGAGCTGTTTTTCGATTGATTCGGCAAAGCTTTGCAACTTTTCTTCGTCTTTTGCAGTAACAAGAATAACATCAACAGCCTTGTTATATACATTGTCGCCGTCTTTGAGATAAACAACGCTTATGCCTTTTTTGTCAAGATTTTCAGTTATCTTTTCCTTTATTGTGTCATTAAATTGAGCCTTAAGTTTTTCATAATACAGATTACCGTCACCCTCAATACAGAGAACAAAGCGGGTGTCTGTTTCGTAAATATCCTCGTTGAAATGAATTATCTTTGCGCCGCCATGCTGCTCCGTGTCGGGGTAAAGAGTAACGGGGATACATTTCTTTGTAAGAGAAATCAGCAAACGCTCGGCAGTATTTTTGGCTTCGCCTTTACTGATGATCGCAGTCATTCCGATGTTGAAGCTGCCGCTGTCAAACTCAGTCGTAACGCTCGGGCCGATGCCGAACCAACGGTTTGACGGCAACATTCTGCAGCCAGAGAAAGCATATATCTGATGAGTCTGGAACGACATATATTTCTTTGAACGAGTTGAAACGTGAGGAGCAAACCTGTCATCGAATATCACTGCGCCGCCGTTTACGTTCATCGGGAATGTTGCGCAGAACAAATCGTCAACCGAGTTGTAGTCTTCAACTACCGTTCTGAAGTCGATCGTATCTGCTGAGTTGTAAAGAGTAATCTCACGTATAACTTTTGCAACAGTGCCGAGTGTGGAGGTAACTTTAAGCTTTTCAAACGAAGCGCATTTTTCACTTTCGATTTTTGCGTCAAATTCGTCTGAAACCAGCTTGTGACCCGTAGTGTAAACCTCGTGCTGTTCTTCGAGTCTGTCGTGAACTTCCTTGAGTGCGTAAATTGCGTTGCCCGAAGCAAGTGCTGTCGGGTCAATCCATTCACGGTTTTCAATTTTGTCGAAAATAGAGATTATGCCGCCGTGGTTTCTGTCAACCTCAAGGCGGAATCTTTCGTTTTCAATAACACGGTCGTTACCGGAAATATGCACATCGGGATCACTCTCAAGTGCTTTGAGTCTGTATACGGAATAACCCGTTGCAGGTATATCCTTTGCAAGGAAGTAGCCCTTGCCTTTTTTTATGCTTACGGGGATTTCATCGCCGTCGGGAGTTACGAGGCAGGCAAACTTGCCGCCAAAGCTTTCGGGTATATCAAACTCGCAGTAACCGCTTGCATCGTTTGGTACGGGATTGAAAACAAGCACTGCGTTTTCTCTGTCTTCTGTTTTCACCTCTGCGGCAATATAGTTTGCAGCGTTGATAAGAATATCCGATGCAATCTGTGCGGCTTCGCGGTATTCAATCATAAGGTCAACGAAAGATATTTCGTTGTTTGTGCCCGTTATTGAGTCGTGGTGCTGTGCCGTAAGGAGCTGGCGCCACGCTTTGTCAAAGGCTTTTTCGGGGTATTTTGCACCGTGAAGGAATGCAACGGCAGCAAACTTTTCAGCAGATATAAGCAGGTTTTCGCAAAGCCTGTTAGCCTGCTTGAAATCTGTTCTTGTCAGCAGAGTGCCCGAATGGTGCTGTGTTATATCTCTTGAGGTGAGGTCTACTGTGTTTTTGCCTTCCGCAAGGTTTATCTTGTCGCTTTTTATTATTTCGTCCGCCATATCGGATGAAACGGAGAATTTTGCGTTGCTGATTGTCTTTGTCATCCAGGAGGTATCCCCTTCTCTGGGATATGCTTCAAAGTGTGGCGTAGCCTGCGATGAATGTACACATCCGCTTACGCCAAAGCGGTTTGCGGTTTCTCTTGAAAGCACTTTTTCGTGAAGCATCAGCGTGCCGTCAGGTGACATATGCCTGAAAAGCTCATCAACGCCGAGCATACCTTTTGTCCAACGCATCATATCACAGCCGCCTTTTCTGCAAACCTGCGAAATCTGCGAGAAGTGTCCGTAAACGTCACACGGCGCATATACACGGCTTATTCTGCCGAGTGCATCTCTGTGGTAAAGCTGGCCGTAAATAAGGTTTCGCACAAATGCTTCGCCCGACGATGTCAGGTCGTTTGGCTGGTTGTAGAAGCAGTCCGATTCTGCTCTGCCCGAACGGAAAGCGTTCCTGATGGCTTTTCTGTGTTCGGGGTAAAGTGTGTAGTAGGGATGAACGTAGTCAATTTCCGAAAGAACAGCCTTGAAGCAAGGATTCTCCTCGAGCATTTCAATCATACGTTTTGTAATGTGAAAAGCACCGAGTGCGTAGGTACGCTGTTCCTGATGGTAGGTTGTATCAAAGTGAAACTCAGAGAAAATATGCTCTGTTCCCTCAAATCCGTCATAGGGAAGAGTCTCGAAATAAACATCATTTTGAACTTGACTTGTTTCCGAGCGGAGTAACACCGTCTGCTTTACTGTTTCTTTTGTTTTGCCCGAAGAAACGCCGGGGTGAATAACAGAGCAAGTGCCTGCCTGCATTTCAGGAATAGTATACGATTCACCGTCACAGATAAAATCGGTTTTCGTTGTATCTTTTTCGGCGGCAGCAAACATATGATATACCATTTTTGGTTTTTCGGCAGTGCCGTAATAAGCCCTTGTCTGTATCGGCAGAGAAAGGCAGAGTCCGTTGCCTTCAATAACAATTGGCAGAACATTACACGAAGCGATTGAAATATCAATACTGTCAGCTATGTATCCGGGACGAAGCTTGAACATAACAAGGTTTTTGCCCTTGCGAAAATGAACAAGACATTGATATCCCAGTCCGTTGAGCCCTTTTAATTTGCCGTAGGGTCTGAAATCAACAAGCTCACCGTTGAGGTAGAGCGAACTGCCCGAATTTATGTAACTTATTATTGCCTTTTCTTCCTTTTGGCAGTCTATGTAAAACGCTGCATAATAAACTGCGTTTCTCTGTTCAGTGGCATACAGTGCAGGGTCGCAGGCAAGCTCTTCCGGCTCAAAACGCAGGTTGTCCCACTTGAAAACACCGCGTTCCCAGGTCTTTGTTTCTTCACCGTAGTATATATTTTTTATTTTTGTGCCAAGCTCAGGCATGACATTCTTTTCTCCGCCGTTAGGCAGAAGATAATCTTCATAAAGAAGCTTTTCTCTTTCGTAAAAATGCTCTTTTTCAAACGAGCCATCGGTTTCGAGCACAAAAGGGCCCGCAACGAGATAATTCATAATACGGTTGATGGGGTTGGGATTTTCGCAACCCGGCAGAAAATCCTCGAATTTGCAAGTGAATTCGGAAACATTGAGTTTATCGTAAGTCATAACAATTCTCCTTCAGGCAAACATAATATATCCGATGATATATTCTATTTTACAACAATAAAAATACAATATCAAGGGCTAATATTTATCGAAATACCCAGGCTCTGATTTGATTTTTACGGTGAATGGCTTTGTTTTGTACAGATAAACTTGACGGCAGGAATTATTATGCCTGCAACCCTGAGCTGCTGAAAAAAGGAGATACGAATATATAAACAAAAACCTTCGGGTAAGGCTGATGAAGCTTTATCCGAAGGCTTTATTTGTAATGGTAAGAGATATATTGTCTAATTATATATCGGCATGAATCACGCAAAGTTTCAAGTCGCTTTTTAATAATCATAATACATAACCAAGTTTGAAGTATAAGGTAAACTGTTTCGCTGTGATTTTATTCTGATACCTTAACATCAGTTCCGTGAGAAGCAAATAATGAACACCATCGTGATATTTCATTATCGGTCGCATTTTCACGTACAAAGGCTGAGTCTTTTCCGATTTTTTCTGATTTTCCTGTACCGAGGGCGTGATACGGCATAATCTCAGCATATCTGTAGAATGCTTTATGTTCATTCAGAAATGAAGAAAGCAACGCAATATCCTCATCGCTGTCGTTACAACCGGGAATCAAGGGCAGCCTGATAATTATGTCTGCACCTCTTTCCATCAGATAAATGAGATTTGAAATAATATGCGCATTGTCAGATCCCGTAAGACTGCGATGGCGTACAGGGTCAATGCATTTTATGTCATAAAGAAAGGTTGTGCCGAGATCAGCGGCTTTTTTGTAAAATTCACGAGTACCTGCACCACAGGTTTCAATCGCTAAAGAGATTTCGGCATTCTTTGCAAGCGAAAGCAGCTCAAGAGTGAAATCAGGCTGATATGACGGTTCACCGCCTGTGACAGTGATTCCGCCACCTGAATTGTCGTAGAATATTTTATCTTTTAAAACCTCGGTCATAATTTCGGCTGCAGACATTTCTTTGCCGATTATTTCATTAGCTCCGTTCAGGCAAAGCTTGGTACATTCGCCGCAATTCAGGCACTTACTGCGGTCAAGGCTGAGAAAATCGGATTCGACGGAACGTGCAGGACAAACAGAAAGACATCTGCCGCATAATGTGCATTTATCTTTGTTAAATGAAAGTACGGCTGATTTTTCAACACTTTCGGGATTATGGCACCAGATACATCTGAGAGGACAGCTTTTCAGAAAAACACAGGTTCGGATACCGTCACCGTCGTGTATGCAGAATTTTTGTATATTAAATATAGTTCCGTTCATTTTCAATCACCAGCCTTTATAAATGCATTGTAACACTAAAAGCTACATTTTACAATATTCTATATTTTTGTAAATCTTCCTCATATATCTGGTAAAACGGTGTTTGTATAATATATTTGTCTGTGTTAGCATCACTCTCTGTATCTTTAACAGATGAATTGTTTTTTGTGTCCGTAACAAAATTCGTATCACAAGCACAAAAAGACATAAACAATAATGATGATAATAAAATTATTGCAAGTTTTTTCATCTAATCACCGCCTCGTATTGTAGCCTAAAAGCGACAAAGTCGCAATACTTCTTCACTATTACTTCTTACTTCACCAAAATCATGATTTTGCATATTCGGCGAGCAGCGTATGGTCATTCATTGGTTTACAGCAAATTTCAGTTCTAACTGACGACCATTTTCGTTCAATTTCTGCAATTGAATCGTTATTTATGTCAACAACATTGTCGGGGTCATCAGAACCCATCATAAACCATTGGCTCATTGTCCCCTTGGAACAATGTCCTTTGTAGGTCCATGTCTGCCAGTTATATGAGCACTCATTGAAAAGCTTCAGAATGTATTCCCATGTTGCAGTTCCGCGGCAAGGAGAAAATTCACCTACAAGCACAGGTACATTGAAGTTTCGGCTTTCGTGATGCATGGTAACTTCCTTAAAACTATCGTTTGAATCGTCATAAAGGTGATACTGATACATCACATTTTCCCAACCACGTTCTTCCGGATACGGTAAGTCATCCGGTGTCCAGATTGCCTCAAGTGTTATGATATGGTCAGCATCAACTGCCCTAACAGCATCGTAAAGCAAAGAATAAACATCGTGATACTTGCTGTTGACCTTATCGTCACCTTCATAATCGCACATCGGCTCATTCATCAGGTCATAGGCAGCAACCGTTCCATTACCGGCAAAATGGCGTGCGATTTCGGTCCACAAATCACAGGCAAGTGAGCGAAAAAAAGCACCTTCTTCAGTTTCATCATAAAGCCCGCAATGGTTCACACGACAGCTATGGTGGGCAATACTCTGATGTCCCGGTACACCATGCATATCAAGAATTACGTACATTCCTCTTTTTCCGCATTCATCAACAACCCAGTCAAGATGCGAAAAATCGATTTCACTGTTTTCTTTACGTTTCCAAGTACCCGAATCATCCGTCTGAAAATTACGGTACCAGAACGGTACTCTCACGCAAGTGAAACCGAGTGACTTAAGATAATCAAGGTCATATTCTGTGATATAGTTGTCTTCGCGGATTTTTATAAGTCGATCAGCTTCCTGCTTTCCGAAACGTCTTTCAAGCGTGGTTACGATATCCCATTGAGCTGCGCCGCCTTTGAAAAAACCCTGCCATAATTCATCGAGCAACCATCCGCCAAGATTAGTTCCGCGCAAAAACACCTGTTTTCCTTCAGCATTGATAATTCTTTCGCCTTCACAATGCAGCATACTGAGGCTCATAAAACATCCTCCCGTTACAATAAAATTCAGATTGAGATTATTTTACTTAGACATATCACCTATTAAAAAACATTTTAACAATAAAAGATAATTTTTACAATACCTATTCACTATTCACTCTTACCTAATAACTGAAAATCCGTTCACGAAAGTATTATTAGTGAAGAGAAAAAGTTAATAGTGAATAAGTAAAAAATTCCGTCCACTTTCGTGAACGGAATTTTTTGGCACCCAAAACAGAACTCGAACCTGTGACAAATGTCGGTCAGAAATATGGTCGCCTTGCTCGCTTGGAGCGCTTCGCAATTATCCCTATTTCTTCCTCTTCTCGGCTCACTTCATCCGCCACAGGCGGCGTGAGCCTGCGAAGCAGTTAACAGCCATACGTCTGCCGAAACACAGTGTAACAGGTTTGAATCATATTTAAGAGTAAACAAAAACAACCATCCGTTTGGATGGTTGTTTTTGTTGGCGCCCCAAACAGGACTCGAACCTGTGACACCGCGGTTAACAGCCGCGTGCTCTACCGACTGAGCTATTAGGGCATTTTAAGCGTTTAGCCTTAAGCTAAACTATATATAATCAGCATTATGCTGATGTTAGCAAATCAGCCGGACTATGGAGTCCGGCTTTTTCTGTGTTGGCGTCGACCTATCTTCCCGGGCGGTGACCCACCAAGTATTTTCGGCACGATTGAGCTTAACTACCGTGTTCGGAATGGGAACGGGTGGACCCTCAATGTCATAGACACCAACTAATTATGCACCGTTAAGCACATAACCTTAAATTCAAAGCCGTAGCATTTGAAATGGTGACCCGTAGCGGATTCGAACCGCTGTTGCCGGCGTGAGAGGCCGGAGTCTTAGGCCACTTGACCAACGGGCCATATAATGGTACACCTTCAGGGACTCGAACCCTGGACACCCTGATTAAGAGTCAGGTGCTCTACCAACTGAGCTAAAGGTGCATATTTTACCCTTATTGTACCCTAAAAACCGAACAAAGCGGAAGGTAATGTGAAGTGGTTAGAAAAACCTGAATACCAAAGTGAGAAAAATGGTTCAAGCCCTCGACCTATTAGTACTGCCTAGCTGAACATATCACTATGCTTACACATGCAG
>JAZQVR010000047.1:0-3788 GCA_045631965.1 Acutalibacteraceae bacterium | reverse complement strand
GCAGCTTTGTTCTGGGTAATTTTATAGATTTCAATAATGCAGATGTGCTCTTTCTTTACAGCACACTGGTACTCAATAACAGCGAACAGTTTAAATAAAAAACAATGGCTTGAGAAGGGCGGACAAACCTTCTCAAGCCATTGTTATAACAATTAAAACACAAAGGAGAGAGTGTAACACTCTCTCCTCGTTTTATTTATGTGCTTTTAATTATGCTTCGGGAGCGGGCTCGGGCTCGGGTTCCGGAGCGGGCTTGATACCGATCTTTTCAACGAATGCGAGGAGGTCCTCGTCACCGATAAGAACGAATACGTCATAAAGAACGATTTCGCCGTTGATAAGAAGGGGAATAAGTCTTGCAACTGTTGCAAGAAGACCGCCAATCATACCGAAGAAGTCTGAAACTTCCTTGAAGAAATCCTTAACGGGCTTCCAGAACTCTTCCCACGGAGTAAGACGCTCGTACTCGTCAACAACCTCCATAGCTCTTGTAAGAGCGGCTGTGTACTGGTCAATAGTAGCCTGATGGTCAGCATATGTTGCGTACTGTTCTCTGTCAAGTGCAATTGCTGCATCGCGCTGTGCTACGAAATCTTCCCAAGCTGCACCTGCGCCTTCCATCTCTTCTTCTGTGTAGAAGTTTTCAACAACATATGTGTTGGCTATTTCAAGAGCTGCATCAAGTGCTGAGAAATCTGAAGGTGTAACCTCTGCTCTATCAATGATTCCCTTGAAAACTTCTGTAGCTTCGTCAATTTCTGCCTGATGTGTGATATCGAGGTTAAGAGCAACATAATCTTTCTCAGCTACAATAGCCTCTGCTTCAGCAATAAGCTCTGCTGCATTTGAGTATCTGTTGGGAGAAAGGTTTCTGATATCATTAAGAGCCTTTGACCATGCTGCTGTGCTTGCTCTCATAAGGGGAACACTTGCAATGATTTCTTCGATTGCTGCTGTAGCTGCATCAACCTCATCCTGCTTGTCAATTGTGTAACCGCTGATGGGTGTAGCTGTACGGTCTTCGTATTCACGAAGCGTCTGAGCAATAAGGTTCTTGTAGTCATCGCCGAGCTCATTTGCGATAGCAGTGAGATTGTAGAGGGACGCTGTAAGTGTATCTGTAATCTGAACAGGCTCGTTAGCGTAGATAACTCTGAGCTGTGCGAGTGCCTCGAGGTAAGCTTCTGTATCAGCGGGCTTATACTTGAGGTTTGCAATAGCGTCGAGGATAGCTGCTGCAGCGTCATCAACCTTAGCCTGGTCGAGCTTTGTGCAAGCACTTACGTCAACGGCAAGAGCTGCATCGAGGTCTGTTGTATCGCAGAGGTCTCTGTCAACTTCAGCTGCCTGAGCAACTGCATCGTTGTATGCTGTGAAGTCAGCGGGCTGAGCCTTGACACCTGTGAGTGAAAGTGTTGCAACGGAACCTGCGGGGATTGTGTATACGCCGTCAGCTGCTGTAAGAGCTTCTGTGCCAAGAGCAACTGCAAGCTCATCTGCTGTGTAGTTATCTTCGTCAACAACAACCTTGAAAGCAGTTGCGGATGTTGTTGCATAGTATGTAACGGGCATATCGTTTACTGTGTAGCTTACACCGTTAACAACGGGGAACTGAGCGTAACTGCCTGCCTTGAGAGTGATAACTGCACGGTAGCCTGTTGCTGTTTTGGATGTACCGGATGCGTTTGTAACGGAACCGTTCTTAACAACTGCAACAACAGCGTCTGTTGCAGTGTTAGCTCTTGCGCTTGCAAGGTAGTAAGCTGTGTCTGTTGATGTGCCTGCAAGGTTAGCTTTGCCGAGAGAAGTTGCCATTGCAGCATCGGGAACTACTACGTTAGCTGAAAGTGTAGCGCCTGTAACCTTAGCCTTAGCTGTTGCATCCCAGTAATCGTAAGTGATTGTTGTGGGAACAATAGCTGCCTTTTCTGCTACAGAGAATGTGCTGTAGAAGTCTGTGTTGAGTGTTGTGTAAAGAGAGCTTGTAGCAAAGTCCATAGGAGCCTTTGCATTGAAAGCTGCCTTTGCAAGAACGTCTGTTGTGATGATGACGAGGTCGCCGTCATCTTCTTTTGTTATGACGTCCCAAGAGATACCGCCGAAGACGATTGTGTCTTTTGCTGCTGTTTCATCTGCTGCAAAAGCAAAGGGGATGGTTGTAAGCATCATAACTGCTGCAAGAACGACAGCAAGAAGACGCTTTGAAATGGGTGTTGTCTGCATTTTGTTCTCCTCCTGAAATTTGTAGGATTTTTTGCAAATGATATTATATCATATAAGAACTAATTTGTCCCTATGTAATATCTACCAAAAAAATGGCATAAAAAATGGTTTAGTTGAATAAAAAATAATATATTTTATTATATAAAATCTTTTTCCGTAAAATTACGGTAACAACCGTTGAGAATATTCTCCCACCACTGACTGTTGTCGATGTACCACTGAATTGTCATCTTTATACCGTCATCAAACATTGTCTGCGGTGCCCAACCAAGCTCATTGCCGATTTTAGTCGGGTCTATTGCATAACGTCTGTCGTGACCGGGACGGTCTTTGACGTATGTTATAAGGTTGTCAGTCTTGCCGAGCGCGGATATGATTGTTTTAACAACCTCGATGTTAGCCTTTTCGTTATGGCCGCCGATGTTGTAAACCTCGCCGATTTTACCGTTGTCGAGTATCATAGCGATTGCACGGCAGTGGTCTTCGACATAAAGCCAGTCGCGGACGTTGAGTCCCTCACCGTATACCGGCAGAGGTTTGTCGTGGCTTGCGTTGGCAATCATAAGCGGTATCAGCTTCTCGGGGAACTGATACGGGCCGTAGTTGTTGGAGCAACGTGAGATTGTGACAGGTGTGCCGAAAGTCCTGTGGTAAGCGAGCACAAGCAGGTCGGCAGAAGCCTTGCTTGCAGAGTAGGGAGACGATGTGTGAATCGGAGTATCCTCCGTAAACATCAGGTCGGGTCTGTCGAGCGGAAGGTCGCCGTAAACCTCGTCTGTCGAAACCTGATGGAATCGAGGCACGCTGTATTTGTTGCAGGCATCAAGAAGTACCTGTGTGCCGAGAATATTTGTCTTAAGAAAAACCTCAGGCTCTTCTATTGAGCGGTCAACGTGCGATTCTGCCGCAAAGTTGACAACTGCATCAAATTTTTCTTTTTCAAACAGTGCATAAATGAATTCTCTGTCGGTAATGTCGCCCTTGACAAAGGTGAATCTCTCATCCTTAAAAGCATCACGCAGAGTTTCAAGGTCGCCTGCATAGGTGAGTGCATCAAGACAGACAAGCTGTGTTTCGGGGTAATTGTCAAGCATATAGTAGACAAAGTTGCCGCCTATAAAGCCTGCTCCGCCTGTTACGAGAATCTTGTTCATATTGAAATACCTCTCTTTGAAGGTCATATTTACTGCATTATAACAAATATTTTATATAAAATCAACCAAAACTATTGCAAGCTTTGCGCAGTGGGGCTAAAATATATGCGTAACTATAAAAGCAGGTGATATTATGGCACGAATTGAGCCGATAAAATACGAGAATATGAGCGAAGAAACAAAGCTTGTCTGCGATGAATATGCAAAAAAATCCAAGCTCAACAATATGAAGCTGACCCTGCTTCACGATGTGACGGCTTTTAATGTGATGAATGGCTTTCATACGCTGTGTGAGCGCGCAAAGCAGTTTCTGCCCGAGCTTGACGTCAACCTTTTCTGTTATGCAATCTCGTTTGAAAATGACTGTATGGCTTGTTCTTCCGTGTTCAAAGCTTTTCTTGATGAGCAGGG
>JAZQVR010000046.1:0-79956 GCA_045631965.1 Acutalibacteraceae bacterium | reverse complement strand
CTTTATTGGGCAAATCAATAGTAAACTGAGCTGTAACAATCGGTGCATTACCGGTACTTACAGAAATATCAACCTTTTGACCGGGATATAATGTTTCGTTAGCTGCAGGATTCTGTTCAACTACCTTGCCGGGATTTTCGGTAGTATCTACTAATATGACCTCACCGACCTCAAGACCTACAGACCTGATAAGCTCAGTAGCCTCTTCGGGTGTAAAGCCTACCACCTGAGGAACATAAACAGCATTATCATCCGTATGAGTTGCAACATAAATTGTGATTGTACTGCCGTAAGGTACTGTTTCACCGTGTTCAGGTGTTGTGCTTATAACCGAACCTTCAGGAATATTCGTATTATAAACCATTTCATATTCGGTTACAAATCCGCTTGACTCAAGAGTTTGCTTTGCAGATTGATAAGATTTTCCGTAAACGTCAGGAACCGATTCATTTTTGTTTGTATTTACAACAAGATGAATTACTTTATCCTTCGGAATCTTTTCACCCTTCTCAGGACTCTGCTTAATAACTACGCCATACTCATACCGAGTGTTTACTTCATAAGAAACCTTGATGGTCAGATGTTTATACTTATTATTGCCCTTAATTTCGTTTTCATAATTAAGACTGATAAAATTAGGAACTTCATTATCACTGTTATTACCGAAAAGATCACCGAAAATGCCGAGCGAAGCAAGTACTGCAACAACAACAGCAACAACCGCGACAAGACCAATTGTAACACCGGTAAGAATCGGCACAGTCTTCGAATTATTTTTAGGTTCATCATCAAAATCGTCATATCGACGTTGCTTTGAACCTGAATCAGCAAGATAGTTTATAGAGTTGGGATTATTCTCCAAAGCACCTTTGTTGGGTTTTTGCTTAATTTTTGAAATGTTATCCGCTTGTATTTTCATTGTTCTGTCGATATATTTTGTAGGTTCATTATCAACAAAATATGAATAATCAAACTTGATAGCTGGATTACGCTTAAACTCATCAAGATCAAGCAACATTTCAGCAGCTGACTGGTAGCGTCCTCTTGCTTCTTTCTGCATGGCATGCATTGTAATTTGCTCAAGACCGACCGGAATATTACCGTTGAGCTCACGCATACCCTTAGCTTCTTCATTCATATGCATCATAACAACGGAAATCGGATTATCAGCTGTAAAAGGAAGAGAGCCCGTAAGCATCTCATACATCAGCACGCCGACAGAATAGATATCCGCCTTTGCATCAGTTGTGTCGCCTTTTGCCTGTTCGGGACTTATATAGTGAACCGAACCGATAGCACCGTTTTCAGCAATTGTTGCGGTTTCACTTCTGCTGAAGCTTGCAATACCGAAATCAGTTACCTTTATACTTCCGTTTTGAAGAAGCATAATATTCTGCGGTTTAATATCACGGTGAACAATGCCCTTGTCATGTGCATGCTGGAGCGCACGAAGAATCTGAGTAACAAAATGCACTGCCTCTTTTGGCTGAATAACCTTCTGCTGCTCAATATATTCTTTAAGAGTAATACCTTCAATAAATTCCATTACAATATACTGAAGTCGGTCGCCAAAACTCATATCGTAAACTTTAACGATATTAGGATGAGAAAGTACGGCAATATATTTAGATTCGTTTTTGAATCTGCGGCGAAACTCTTCATTAGCAAGATACTCTTCTTTAAGAATCTTAATAGCAACCGTTCTGTCATCAATTCGGTCGTATGCCTTATAAACAACTGCCATTCCGCCGACACCGATTATTTCAAGAACTTCATATCGGTTATCAATTCGTTTATTTACATAATTCTCCACAATGACTACCTCCTTTAAGAAACAATTGAAACAACTGTAATGTTGTCACCGCCACCGTTTTTGTTTGCGAGATCAACCAACTTTTCAGCATACTCAAAACAATTTGAGGAAGCAGTAACCGAAACAATCTCTTCACCGCTTACATAGTTTGTAAGACCGTCCGTACACAGAAGAAGTATATCGTCGTGAGCAAAGTCACTCTCGACAAAATCAACCGCTACCCTACTGTCAACACCGATAGCTCGCGTTATTATGTTTTTTCCGGGGAAATTTTTTGCCTCTTCGGGTGTAAGCTCTCCGCTTTCAACCAATTCTTGTACCATTGAATGGTCACGAGTAAGCTGAGTCAACTTACCGTCAGCAGATACAACATACGCCCTGCTGTCTCCGACATGAGCAACATAAACTTTACCCGAATCTACTATAGCTGCTACACAAGTTGTACCCATTCCGCTAAGTGATTCATCCTTCTGAGCCATTTCATAAAGGCAAGCGTTAGCACCGGCAATACCTGATTCGAAGATATTATATATCGACGATGATTTCATACCGTTTCGGTAGCATTCACCGAGCGTGTGCGATATCATATGAACAGAAGTACTGCTGGCAACACTGCCACCTGCAGCACCACCCATTCCGTCGCACACTATTGCCCAGGCGACACCATCTGACAGTTCACCTGCCGAGTACGAATCCTGATTAGAGGTACGCACTTTTCCGATATCTGATTTAGCTGTTATTCTCATATTTTGCAAGTTGCAGCACCAAAGCTGCATCCCCTTTCTTTGAGTAATGCTGTTATATATTAATCGTTGATATGTTTACTTCTGAGCTGACCGCACGAAGCATCAATATCACCGCCGAGACTTCTGCGTACCGTAACATTCCTGCCGGCATTTTCCAATATCTCCGAAAAACGCTTTATACGTTCAGGCGTACTGGATTTCAATCCGCTTTCCGTAACATCGTTTGCAGGAATCAGGTTAATGTGTGCCAATGTACCTTTTAGCTTATTTGCAAGCTCAGCCGCACATTCATCGCTGTCGTTAACACCGCCGAACATTGCATATTCGTAAGATATTCGTCGGGAAGTTGACTGAGCATATTCTCTGCAAGCCGTTAACAATTCATCAACAGGATATTTTTTGTTTACAGGCATAAGCCGTGTGCGCACTGTATCATTAGGTGCATGAAGCGAAACTGAAAGCGTTAGCTGTAAATTCTCATCCTGCAGCTTTTTAATACCGGGTATTATACCGCAGGTTGAGAGCGAAATATTTCTCATACCTATGTTGAGACCATCATCATTATTAACAAGTTTAAGGAAACGGATAACATTATCATAATTATCCATAGGCTCTCCCATACCCATAAGCACAATATGAGAAACCTTTATATTCATATCATTCTGCGCGGCATGAATCTGACTGAGAATTTCTGATGCTGAAAGATTGCGTATAAATCCGCCAACACCTGTCGCGCAAAAAGCACAGTTCATACGGCAACCAACCTGAGTGGAAACACAAAGTGAATATCCGTACTTGTATTTCATAAGAACGCTTTCGATAAACTGGCCGTCATATAATTTGAAAAGATACTTGACAGTACCGTCGAGTGCGGAAACCGACTTACGTTCCACTTCGCAAAATTTTATAATATACTGTTCATTCAGGCTGTCACGAAGTTGCTTGGAAAGATTAGTCATCTGATCAAAAGAACCGACACCCTTTTGATGAAGCCATTGCCAAACCTGTTTTGCGCGAAATGCGGGCAAACCGAAAGACTTGAACGACTCGGAAAGCTCATCAAAGCTCATAGATTTGATATCATATTTTTCCAAGCTCATCACTCCCTTTCAAACACTGCAATGAAAAAGCCGTCAGTACCGTTGATATGCGGCATAAGTGTAACAAAACTATTACTTAAAAACGTGTCTTCGTTGACAAACGAAGGTATTTTCGATCTGAAACCCGGATGTGATATAAGAAAGTCATTACAGACTTTTTCATTTTCTTTAGGATTGAGTGCACAAGTAGAATAAACAAGTGTTCCGCCTTTTTTTACATAACGTGAAGCTGTATCGAGAATCATACTTTGTACCGGCGGTAACTCTTTGAGAGTATCCAGCGGTTTAGACCTTATTTCAGGCTTGCGTCTTACAATACCAAGACCCGAACAAGGCACATCACAAAGCACTCTGTCAGCAAGCGGAAGTTCATCGTTAAAAATTGCCGCATCGTTAGATAAGCATTCGATATTTGTGATACCAAGCCTTGCTGCACCGGATTTAATAAGATCCAATCTGTGATTATGTATATCACAGGCAATAATCCTGCCTGTATTATTCATTCTTTCAGCAATAGTAAAACTTTTACCGCCGGGAGCAGAACAAAGGTCAAGAATTGTTTCACCGGGTTGCGGATCAAGTGCAGCAACACAAAGCTGTGAAGCTGCATCCTGCACATGAAAAAGCCCTTCTGCAAAAGATTTCAGGCGCTCAACACTGCCGCACTTACCAAGTTCAAGTGAATCATCAGCAACCGAAGCGGATGTTCCAATACCTTCATTTTTCAATTTTTGTGCAATATCGTCCGCAGTAGTTTTAAGAGTATTGACACGCACGGTCATAGGAGGTCTGCCGAAGCAAGCACTCATAATGCCTACCGTATTATCCTCTCCATAGCTTTTAATCCAGAATTTCACCAATTCCTGCGGAAAAGAATATTTTACTGAATAATATAAACTTTTATCCGACTCATCAGGCAAGCAAAGACCGTTTTTTACAATATTACGAAGAACTGCATTTACAAGACCTGATGCAAAAGCGCATCCGTTAGCTTTGACAAGTTTTACACTTTCGTTAACAGCGGCAGATTCAGGCACCTTATCCATATAAAGCAACTGATAAGCTCCGAGTCGCAGGATTGTAAGCACCTGCGGCTTAAGCTTTTTCAAAGGCTGTTTCAGATTAGCGGATAACTGATAATCAAGTGTATATGAAGTCTCAAGCACACCGTATACAAGTGCAGTTACAAAAGCGGAATCGGATTCATCGAGACCGACTGAAGCCAGAAAGCTGTCAACAGTAAGATTCGAATATGAAGAATCTTTTTGAATTTTGGAAAGTATATCAAAAGCGGTCTGACGTGCGTTTTTCATTAGTCTCTCCGATTAAAGCGCAGAACAAGTCTGAGCAGATTTGCAAGCGAAACCAGAAGTGCCGTAACATAAGTCATAGCTGCAGCGGTAAGAACTTTTTTTGCACCGCCTATTTCGTCTTCCTGAAGCATATTTGTTTCCTCTATAACTTTAACTGCTCTTCTGCTGGCATTGAGCTCAACAGGCAAAGTAATAAACTGAAACAGAGCAATAAAAGAATAAAGTATAAGACCGATTGACACAAGTGGCTGAATACCCAGCCAGAAACCTATAAGGGCAAGCGGTATACCGAGATATGAACCGATATTACAAACAGGAAGCACAGAATTGCGTATTACTATAGGAGCATATCCTTCAGCATGCTGCGCAGCATGACCTGCTTCATGACAGGCAATTCCTATCGCGGCAACACTGTTGCTGTTATAAACACCCTGAGAAAGTCTGATAACATTAGCTTTCGGATCAAAATGGTCCGACAATCCTCTTGATGGCGAATGCTCAATTCTTACATCAGTTATACCGTAGTGGTAAAGCACCCTTGCCGCAGCCTGAGCACCTGTTAAACCTCTGGAGGCAAGTACTTTTGATTGCTTTGCATAGGTTGATTTGACCATAATCTGTGCAATAACAGAAAGAATGAGCATCGGTACAACAAGTACAAAATACCAATAATCGTAAAAGTATCCCCAATACATACGACAACCTCCTTACCTTACAATAATTAAATCAGTTTCTTATAATATTGTTCCTTTTTCAATCTTAAATCCACGCAGGAAATCTGCGGCATTAAGCTTATTTTTTCCCTGTGCCTGAAGCTGTGTAATGCTGACTGCATTACCGTCACCGCAACAGACAATAAATTCCGTATCGGCTTTTACAACCTCGCCTGCCTGCTTATTACAAGCACCTGCAAGACGTGAACCGTAAAGCTTTACAATTTTTTCATTTATAACGGTTGTCGCAACAGGCCAAGGCTCAAGACCGCGGATATGGTCATGCACCTGCTGCGCATTTTTTGTCCAGTCAACGGGAGAAAGACTTTTATCAAGCATTGATGCATAGGTTGACTGCGAATCATCCTGCTTAATCGGATTAAGTGTACCGCTAAGAATTGCATCAATTGTTTCAATAAGAAGCTCTGCACCGAGCACCTTAAGTCTGTCAAATAATTCACCGGAAGTTTCGTTAGGCTCAACAGCTGTCTTTTTAACAAGCAGAATATCACCCGTATCAAGCCCTGCATCAAGCTGCATAGTTGTAACACCGGTCTCTTTTTCACCATTGATAACAGACCACTGAATAGGTGCGGCACCGCGCAGTTTTGGCAAAAGCGAAGCATGTACATTTATACAGCCGTATTTCGGAATATCAAGCACACGCTGAGGTATAAGCTTACCGTAAGCAACAACAACTATAAGTTCAGGTGCAAGCTTTTCAAGAAGCCCTGCCGCTTCGCCATCTTTGAAAGAAACAGGCTGATAAACATCAAGTCCGAGTTCAAGTGCACGGGCTTTGACAGCAGGCGGAGTCAGAATCTGCTTTCTTCCCTGAGGCTTATCGGGCTGCGAAAAAACGCCGACTACCTCATGACCTTTTTCAACGAGAATATCAAGACAATCCACAGCAAAATCGGGAGTGCCCATAAAAACTACTCGCATTTATTTTACCTCCGAAACTGTCAGTTATTTTGGTTTGGTGAAAGTCTGTCAATGTAAAGATTACCGTCAAGATGGTCAATTTCATGACAGAATGCTCTTGCCTTAAGACCGGAGCCTGAATAGAAGAACCACTTGCCGTCTCTGTTCTGAGCTTTTACCTTGAC
The DNA here is from genome assembly GCA_045631965.1 of Acutalibacteraceae bacterium. Classification (GTDB taxonomy): domain Bacteria; phylum Bacillota; class Clostridia; order Oscillospirales; family Acutalibacteraceae; genus UBA8612. The sequence goes on along the minus strand of JAZQVR010000046.1, from coordinate 73,162 downwards.
ACTCATAGGGCGAAGCGTAACAGCACTTTCACCGGGAAGTGAAAGACAACCCTCAACTTCTTCCTGCACACCTTCACGTTCGATTATTTCGGGGTTAACAAGTTCAAGAAGACCGTCTCCGCAATCAATTACGACAACTCGCCTGAGAATACCTACCTGCACTGCGGCAAGACCTACTCCTTCAGCTTTATACATTGTATCGATCATATCGTCAATAAGAGTTGCCAGCCTGTCATCAAAAACTTCAACAGGTCTGCTCTTTTTACGAAGCATCGGATTTTCTTTTGTAATAATATTACGGATAGCCATTGTTTTCGCCTCATTTATTTTTTCTGATTACAATATGCTTTCCGGATTTACATCCGCAAAAACACTTACATCGTTAAATTTTGTATCTTTTCCGAAATTCATCAACAGTTCAGACATAAAACTGCGGAACTTCGAATTATTTTTGCATTTTACAATCATACGGTATCTGTATTTACCGCTGATTTTTGATAATCTGGGTTGCATAGGACCTAACACAATAAGTTTAAGTTCAGGATATTTTTCGTTTGCCAGTGATTTAAAGCTGTTGAAAAACATTTTTGATGCAACACGGGTTTTGTTTTCGTCCGTACCGGAAAAACCGACAACGCACAAATCGCAGAAAGGTGGATATGTCAACATCTTACGCATTTGTATTTCGGTATCATAAAATGCAGAATAATCCTGCTTTTCGGCAAGCTTTATAACCTCATTTTCAGGTGTCAGCGTCTGAATTACCGCACTGCCTGAATATGTGCCCCTGCCTGCCCTTCCGACAACCTGAGTAAGAAGCGAAAATGTACGCTCAAGCGAACGAAAATCATCATTATACAGTTGCTGGTCAGCTGATATTACACCAACCAAAGTTACATTTTCAAAGTCGATGCCCTTTGCAACCATCTGTGTGCCAAGCATAATATCATATTCACCGTCCGAAAACGCTTTAAGTGCTTTTTCGTGGGCATTTTTTCGCATTGTGGTGTCCTGGTCCATACGCAGGACTCTCGCATCAGGCAACAATTGAGAAAGCTCTTCCTCGACCATCTGCGTGCCGAAACCTGCATAACGTATATCTTTTTTACCGCATTCGGGACAAACCTGAGTTATCGGTTGTGAATAACCGCAATAGTGACACATCAACCTGCTGTTTGCGTGATGATAAGTCAGAGAAATACTGCAATTAGGACAACTGACTACACTTTTGCAAGATGTACATGAAGCAAAAGTATTGTAGCCTCTGCGATTTAGAAGTAAAATCGCCTGTTTTTTATCATTTATTGCTATTTTAAGCTCATCAGCAAGAGTTGAACTGATCGCTTTACTGCTGTCGTTGCTGAAATCAGCCGACATATCAACAGTAACAACTTTTGGCAACTTTGCACCGGCATAGCGCTTTGTCAGTGTATTTATCGTATATATACCGCTTTTGGCACGTGCAAAAGTTTCAATACTCGGAGTTGCTGAGCCTAAAACAAGCAAGCCGTTGTTTTCTTCACAACGAAAGCGTGCAACCTCTTTGGCATTATATCTCGGAGATTGCTCTGATTTATAAGTATGCTCCTGCTCTTCATCAATAATAATCAATCCGAGATTTTTAACAGGTGCAAAAACCGCCGAACGTGTTCCTATAACAACACGGGCTTCACCGCGTTTTACTCGCTTCCACTCATCCATTCTTTCACCAAGTGAAAGTGCCGAATGAAAAACTGCAACCTCGTTACCGAAATGAGCATAAAATCTGTCAATAACCTGCGGAGTCAGTGAAATTTCAGGCACCATCATAACGGAGCCTTTATTTTCAGCAAGCATAGCTTTAATCAAGCTGATATATACCTGAGTTTTACCGCTGCCGGTTATACCGTAAAGCAACGAAACAGTTTTTTCACGTGCTTTATATTGGTTAATCAGCGAGCTGAAAGCAGCTTCCTGCTCCGAAGTCAGTTTTATTTCATCCGCTTTAACAGCAGCTTTACCATTCAGAGGACTTCGATATATTTCGTTTTCAATCTGCTCGACAACATTTTTCTTTTCAAGGGTTTTAATTACTGCAACGGTAACACCGGTAAAATAGCAAATTTCTTTCGGGCTTGCACCGCCGGTAGAAATAAGCAAATCGCAAACAGCCTTTTGCTTTTTAGAAAGCGAGGGCTTCATACGCTCATATTCTTCGTTATCAACAGCAAGCTGCACAACCTTTTCGGTACAATCGTTTACACTTCGCTGTGCATCGACATTACGCAAAAGCACACCTTTTTTGTACATACGCTCAAGGATTCCGCTATCCGACTTGAAACCTTTGATATCGAGCAACTTTGACTTTTCGATAAACTTACAGGTTTTAATGAGTTCGAGATACAGCTCACGTTCATCACCGGATAAAGCATTAACTTCATCATCGGTCAGCTGCGGATTTGCACCGTAGAAATAATTCAGTTTAAGGTTGAATCCTGAGGGTAAAATACAACGATATGCATCAAAATAAGTGCAAAAAGTTCTGTCTTTAAGCCAGAAAATCAACTTGAGCAAATCACCGTCAAGCATCGGCTTTTCGTCTTTGACATCACTTATTTTCTTAAGTTTACCTTCCGGAGCTGTTTCGTTGATTCGCAGAATAACACCCTGTCGCTTTGCGTTGCCGTTGCCGAACGGTACGATTACACGTGTGCCAAGCACAGCTCTGTCTGCAAATTCAGCAGGCACAGCATAATCATAAAGTTTATCAAAGTGGTAGACGGTATTTTCGAGTGCTACGCCGACAGTAATTTCATTAGACATAAAAATCAGATGTTGCGGATTTCTTCGGGCTCAACAAGCACATAGTCGCCGTTGAGAAACTCGTTAAGAGCAAGACTTACGGGCTTTTCAATGATTGATTCACCATCTTCGATAGCTTTGTCGGAAATTGCACGCGCACGCTTTGCGGTGGCAATTACAAGTGAGTAGCGGCTTGTACGATTCTGAAGAACGCCGCTGAGATCGGGGTTGAATTTCATTTCTGTTTTCTTTGCTTCTGACATTGTTATAGTCTCCTTTAAAGGTTTTTTATAATGTTATATATTTCATATGAAGCACGCTCAACATCGTCGTTTATAACGCGATAGTCAAACTCATTCTGCCTCGCAATTTCAGTAGGAGCAATCGCAAGTCGCTTTGCGATCGCTTCGGAAGAATCTGTTTCTCTGCCTCTGAGTCGTCGCTCAAGCTCTTCAAGAGAAGGCGGCAGAATAAAAATACTTACACTGTCAGAAATCTTTTCTCTGACTTTTTCGGCACCCTGAACTTCTATTTCAAGAAACACAGTCTTTCCCTCTTCCTTGCATTTTTCAATAAAGGACTTGGGTGTACCGTAATAATTGCCGTTAAACTGGGCATATTCAATGAACTGGTCCTGAGCAATAAGCTCCTCAAATTCCTCACGCGTTGCAAAGAAGTATTCAACGCCGTTCTGCTCGTTACCTCTCGGTGCACGGGTAGTCATAGAAATTGAAAGCACAAATTCATTATCGTTGTCTTTGTCGATTTCAAAAAGTCTGCGCAAAATTGTACCCTTGCCGCAACCTGACGGAGCGGAAATTACAACAAGCTTGCCTTTATTATTCATCATCGTCACCAACCTCATCTTCGATTCCGTCATCGTAATCGTTAAGCCTGTTAGCGACTGTTTCAGATTGGAGATATGTCAATATTACATGGTCACTATCGGTAATTATTACAGCGCGTGTACGTCTGCCATGAGTTGCATCAATAAGCATACCTCGTTCTTTACTATCCTGAATTATTCTTTTAATCGGTGCAGATTCGGGACTTACAATTGCAACAAGTCTGTTTGCATTGACAAGATTGCCGAATCCTATATTTATCAACTTCATTATGTAAACTCTCTCCGTTTATTCGATATTCTGAATCTGCTCCCTGATTTTTTCAACTTCAGCTTTGATGTTGAGCACACGCTTTGTGATATCAACATCCTGTGCTTTTGAGCCGATTGTATTCGCTTCTCTGTTCATTTCCTGGGCAAGAAAATCAAGTTTTCTGCCTATCGGTTCACTGCTTGAAAGCAAAGTATGAAGCTGGTCAATATGACTGCGAAGCCTGACTGTTTCTTCAGCAACAGCAACCTTATCGGCAAAAATTGCAGCTTCGGTAAGCAGACGCTGCTCATCAACATTGATATCGCCAATAAGATTTCTTATACGTTCGAGCAACTTTTCGTTATATTCTTTAACTGTCTGCGGAGAACGTGCTTCAATAAACTCAACATCAGTAATTATGGTTTCGCTTCGAGAAATTACATCTGCTTTGAGTTTTTCACCCTCGACCTCACGCATTTGTATAAATGACGCCGCTGCTTCAAGAGCAACCTCTTTGACAGCCTCCCATACCGCCTCTTCATCTGCAGCTGCCTTACGGACTACAAAAATATCGTTACTGCATCTTGCGAGTGAAGAAACAGAGATATCCTCTCTGAGTCCGTATCTTTCGGCAAGCTCCTTGAGAGCCTTATGATAACCGCCTGCAAGTGAGTGATTGACTTCTACTACACAGTCGTCGGTATCAAGTGCGCTTATCATTACATAACACTCAACCTTACCTCTGAATATCACACTCTGAAAAAGTGATTTGAGTTTATCGTCGAGAAATCCGTATGTGCGTGGTGTTTTACAATTGAATTCAAAGCCTTTATGGTTTACGCTTTTAAGCTCAACAGATATGCTCATTCCGCCTGTTTCACGCTGAGCTCTGCCGAAGCCTGTCATGCTTTTAATCATCTGTGTTCATGCTCCTTATATATATAAACATTTATATATGATTATTTTCATCAATAATATCAAAACCAATCGAAATCCGTCAATAAAATGACATTTTTTGACACTCAATGGTTGCTGCAACCGCAACAACCCGAAAGAAGAAAAGGAATTTCGCCATACAGCGCACCGTTTCGCTCGGAAAAGCCAAGACGCACTGCGACATCGACAAAATTTTCAGGTAAATAATTACAAGAAAAAATGTTTCTGTTCGCTGCTGCTGTAAGTGCACTGCGAATGAGACCTTCTGCAGTTTCATCATTAACAGCGTTTATAGAATTAAGAGTTGAATGAGTAGAAGAATACAATGTAAGATTAACAAAACCGGTATTTTCACCGTTTTCATACGATGAATAATTAACCGTTGTGCCATTTATATCGGGTTTAAATTCAATCATCCTTAACAGCTCCCCTCTCAGCGGCAAGCATCAACTTGCGTACTTCATCTTCCTTAAGTTCACGCCATTTACCCTGAGGAAGCATACCTAACTTGACAGAGCCGACAGCAGTCCTCTTCAGCCTTGCAACTTCAATACCGAGAGCATCAAACATCTTTCGAATCTGACGGTTTCTGCCTTCGTATAAAATTACTTCAACTACTACTCTGCCCTCTGCCTTATCAACGACTCTGATACCTGCAGGTGCAGTCATTCTGCCATCAATTTCAATACCATCCTGAAAAGCAGCTATCTGTTCATCGGTAATACCGGGACGGATTGTTACACGATATGTTTTAGGTACGTGGCGCTTTGGATGAGTCATCGCATTGGAGAAAGCACCATCATTAGTCATAAGAAGCAGACCTTCAGACTCTCTGTCAAGTCTGCCGACGGGATAAACACGCACACCGACATCCTTAACAAGCTCAGCAACACACTTTCTGCCCTGCTCGTCCTGCATTGTTGTGATATAGCCTCTCGGTTTATGAAGCAGAATATAAACAAGGTTATCCTTAACTGCGATTTTTCTGCCTCTGACGGTAACCTTGTCCTTTTTAGGGTCAACCTTATCACCTATATGAGCAGTATTACCGTTAACCTTAACAAGTCCCTGTTCAATTATTTCTTCACATTTTCTGCGTGAAGCTATGCCGTTATCCGCCATAAATTTCTGCAATCTGACGAGTTCTTTTGCCATATCACTAATCTTACAACTATATTTTTAGTCGTTTACCTTTCTTTAAATAATCCCTTTATTTTACAAAACAATTTCCTGAAAAAGCTTTTAATCCTGCTGAAAAGTGACGGTTTATCCGGCAATTCTGCAGTAACAGATTCCACAGTTTCGTTTGCAATAACCGAAGCTGCAGCAACGGTTTTATCGCCGTACATTAATCTGACCTCACCGATAACATCACCCTTATTAATAGGTGCATACTCAGATGGTTTAAGTATCATTTCGATATTAAAATCTGATATATTGCAAAGCGATGCAACCTGCAAATCTGATGATAGTGAAATCGGCACCGACTCTTCAGTTCCGCCCACCACTTTTAAATCAGGCAAATCTACATTGACAGATTTAAGTTTAACTTGCTCAAATCCATATTCGAGCATTTTTTTATGGTCATTCCAATCGTCGGGTGCATTGAGAGTTACACACACAAGCGTAACACCATCACGCGTAGCAGCAGAAACAAGACAGCGGCCACTCTTTTTAGTAAACCCTGTCTTAACACCTATTGCTCCGTCAAAACTTTTCAGGAGCTTGTTATGATTGGAAAGATAACGCGTATATGGCTCATTTCCGTAGCAAAGCTTAGCACTGTATGTACTGCACGCTTCAAGAAAATCAACATTTCTCAAAGCACAGCAAGCAAGCAGTGCCATATCGTATGCAGTGGAATAATGGTTTTCGTGATCAAGGCCCGACGGAGTAACAAAATTTGTGTTTTTCATTCCGATTTCGGCAGCCCGCTTATTCATACGCTCAGCAAAAGACGAAATATTACCGTCAATCGATACAGCTGCCGTATTAGCAGCATCATTGCCTGAAGCAAGCAACATACCGTAAATCAGATCACGAAAGGTCACTTTATCGCCGACCTTCAGACCCATTGATGTACCTTCGACGTTGACCATTTCAGGAGTTGTTACAACAACCCTTTCGGGTGTTGCACACTCGGCAGTCAACAGTGCAGTCATTATTTTTGTTGTGCTTGCCATACCACGACGTTGGTGAGCATTTTTTTCGAAAACAATCTCACCTGTATCAGCAACCATCAGCACAGCAGAGGTCGCTGATACAGATAAACAGCGTGCGGTAAAACAGCAAGGTGTTAAAATAATAAACAGTACAAATATAAACGAAAACCATTTTTTCACCATATCACCGCCGACATATAATTAGTTAACTATATGCGACAATAAACAAATGAATACCCTGCTTATTATTCCTCTGTTTCTTCTGCGGGCTTTGCATCCTTATTCTTGTTGATAAGACCGGATACAGTGTCAACAACTTCGGGAACAAGGCTAACAATCTTTTCAGCTGTGTTGTCACCCGAGGGAACAGACTTGATTGTAACATTGCCGTTGTTGATAACAACAAATGCTACCGGAGTAATTGTGATACCGGCACCGCCGCCACCACCGAAAAGTTCTGCGTTGTTCTTTGACGGGAAATCAGAACCGCCTGAAGCAAAGCCGTATGTAACCTTTGAAACAGGGATAATTGTGATACCCTCTGCAGAGAATACGGGTTCGCCTACGATTGTACTGACATCTACAAGGTCGCGAATCTTATCAATTGCTGTACCGAGGATGCCTGATGCTGACTGATCTTTCATAATTTATTTTCCTCCTTGAGAATTATTTTCTGTTATATTTACTTCATCCTTTGCTTTTTTATCAGCATCGGATTTAGCAGACGAATTTGTAAGCAGCTTTAATACCACTTTAAACAGTAGTTTAAATACAAGGACAACAACTGCATTTGTAATAAATATCGGTCTGGTAGATAATACGACTTCAAAGTTTGCGGTCTTATCAGGCTGGAAAAAATTGGGTTCAACACCACAGTCGAAGTCTTTCACCTTGCAAGTGCTTGTAATAAGACCCATTGCAGGGAAAACAGCCGAGCAGGTTTTTCCGTAAAGTATTGCCGTTTCAGCAGAATCATCTGCACCGACAGTTATATAAAGCTTAAGCTTACGGAAAACAAAATGCTTAAATATCGATCCAAACATACCACCTATTGCAGCAACAGTATCATTAAGCAACTGAATTACGCCGGATAAACCTTGATTTTTATAAAAAGAGGTAATAATATTATCCTTCTTCGGCTTTTCTTCTTTGTCTTTGTCTTTATCTTTTTTCTCTTTTTCTTTTTTGGGCTTTTCTTTCTTTGGTTTATCATCTTTTTCCGGTTTGGGAAGAATTGTCTTTTTGATAAAAAGCCACTTCACAGCTAATTTGAAATCGCTGTCATAAGACATAAACAGTGTAAACTTAACAGATAAGAGTGCGACTATCAAAAAAACAAAACTTAATAAGCCAAACAATATCCATAATGCAACCAAACTGTAGCACCTCGATTCTGAATTTAGTTTGTGTTATGTAAAATCTTCATTAAAAACATCGTCATCCGACTCGGAAACAAGATTTGAATCATCTGCTTCGGGAATAACAAGTGTTTCCGTACCGGTGTTATTTGAAGAATTATCACCGGCTTCGAGAGCCTTCTTGAGTTCATCTTCTTTCTTTTCAGGTAAAGGAGGAAGCTCACTCAAATCGGACACACAGAAGCAACGAAGGAATTCAGATGTCGTACCGTAAATGAGAGGTCTGCCCGGAAGTTCAAGTCTGCCCTTTTCTTCAATAAGACCGCGCTGGCAAAGAGTTGAAATAACACCGGAACAGTCAACACCTCTGACCTGTTCAACAAAAGACTTTGTGACAGGCTGATTATATGCTATTACTGCAAGCACTTCAAAAGCAGCACCTGAAAGAGGAGTATTTCGCTTAAGATCAAGGATATCGCGTATAAGCGGAGCAAACTCTTGACGTGAGCACATCTGCGCTTTATCGCCAAGTTTAAGCACACACAGACCGCTTCCTGATTCTTCAAGCTTTGTAGCAAGATTGAGAACAATATTATCTACCTGCTCAATATCGCAACCAAGAACTTCTGCTATTCGTAATATTTCAAGAGGCTCACCGGAAGCAAAAAGCATCGCTTCAACGGCTGCACTCAATTCTTTTGCATTCATTGTGATTCGCCCTCCTGTATGAGTTCGACGGTTGCAGTAGTTTTCTCACCGTCAATATAAATCTGTTTCGATTTAACGAGTGACAGTATCGCAAGAAATGTAGCAACCATCTCTGAGCGTGATGTGGAATTTTCAAAAAAGTGTTCTATACTGCGCTTTTCACCAACACGCAGTTGAGCAAGTATTATACTGACACGAGAACCGACTGAAACAATTTTTGCTGCAACAATTTTTGTAAAAGCTTCAACAGGCGGCGGTAACTTACGCATACTCTTACCAATTGCCGATATATAAGCCTTGAGAAGCTCATCCGGTGCGTGAGTACGGGTATATGTCATATCTGCTTCAATCTTTTCAGGCGGCGTTTCTATATAATCAAATCCGTTTGCAATTTTAGATAACTTACCTGCCATCAACTGACAGTCTGCATATTCGCTCAGCTCGCCTCTGAGCTCTTCCTGAAGCTTTTCACCGTCATCATAAACAGGCAAAAGAGAAACAGTTTTGATATAAACAAGTCGTGCTGCCATTTCAAGAAATTCGCTTGCTATTTCCATATTTTCAAGCTGAAGCGCCCTGATATATTCGATATACTGGTCAATAAGCTCCGTTATAACAACATCGTTGATGCTGACCTTGTGCTTACTGATAAGGAAAAGCAAGAGGTCAAGCGGACCTTCAAAGACTTCTGTTTTATAGTGAATAGGTTCCAAGATATTTATGCCCCTTATCCGAGAATGAGTTTAAAAGGTATTAACACTAATTTGTTCAATAAATTATAGACTAAATTTGAAAGGTATGAAAGCGGTGTGGTAAGAAGACCTGTAAACAGGAGAAAAAGTATTGCAAGCATAATATAACGCTCATACTTCATAATACTGAAATAAACTTTATCGGGAAGTATGACACTGATTAACCTTGAGCCGTCAAGCGGTGGAATGGGAAGAAGGTTGAATACGGCAAGGTTTATATTAATCGATGCACATAATTGAAAGAATACAACTACGATTACTGCAATAAGTGAAATAGTTGCATCGTTATTCTCTGCAAGATATGAGCCAAATGCAAAACCCGCTATACGCATAAAAAGCAGCGAAATCAAGGCCATTATGAGGTTTGAAACCGGACCCGCCAACGCAACAGCAGCCATACATTTTTTAGCATGTCCGGCATCAAATACTTTGCCGTCACCAAATTGATAAATATTATTTGACTGCTCTTTCTTTTTGCGGAAATTGCGTATATTTACCGGCACGGCTTTTGCGTAACCGAAGCCGCAAAGCAAAGTCATAAGAGCACCTATCGGATCGATATGTGCAAAAGGAGATAACGTAAGTCTGCCTTTAAGTTTTGCAGTGTTATCGCCTAATTTATTTGCAACAAAAGCATGAGCAAATTCGTGAACAGGCAAAACACAGATGATAACAAAAACTCTGACAAGAAAGCCCATAAGCAAATTCATACGAGCATCAGCGTTCATACTACCCATTCTAAACAAATCAAAAATCATTTTTCTTTACTCCAAAATTAAATTTTTTGCCGTTACAACACGGTCGTTACCCGAAAAATCTTTTACAACAGCAACTTCGCTGAAGTATTCGGCAAAAATCGCACTGACATCACTACCCTGCTCATCGCCGATTTCGACAGCAAGCATACCGTCAGGCTTCAAGCAGGTAAGCCATTTTTGAGCAATAGCCCTATAAAAATCCAGCCCGTCAACTCCACCGTCGAGTGCCATACTCGGCTCTGACTGCACCTCACGCTGAAGCCCTGATAAAAGGCATCTTTTGATATAAGGCGGATTAGAGAGCAGAATATCGCATTTTTTATCAGAAAAATCTGCGGGGCCGTCAAACAAATCGCCATGAACAATCTCAAGATTTTCTGCACGATTAAGTTCTTTATTGCGTTTGAGATAGCTCAGTGCCTCATCAGACTTCTCAAGCACCTTTACACAAGAATTCTTAACCAATGAAGCTATGGTTATACCTATACAACCGCTGCCTGAACAAAGATCAAAACAAACGGGATTATTTTTATCTTTAAGAAAATCAAGTGCGATATCTATAAGAAGCTCTGTTTCAGGTCTGGGAATCAACACACCTTCACCTACATAAAAATCCAACCCGTAAAATTCCCATTTGCCGAGTATATATTGAAGCGGCTCACCGTTACACCGACGTTGCACAAAACTTTCAGCTTGTTGTTCTGCTTTAGAATCTACATCATCTTCGCCGATAAGCGGAAGAATTGAATTAGATACACCAAGCAAATCGGCAACAATACAATCTGCCTCAAAACAAGCATCATCACCAGAGCACTCGGTCAGTGCTGACGCGATTTTCTTTCTTAAATTTTCAACCTTCATCGGCATTTCCATTGTTGTTTTCTTCGATGTTCTCGTTTATGATTTCGGCTGCTTCATCAACAGCTTCATCTGTAGCTTTGTCACCATCAGGAAGAACAGCCTTAATAGCCGCGATGCCGACTTCTATTATGTCATCTTCCGGCTCTTTTGTTGTGATACGCTGCATAAGCAGACCGGGTGCGGAAATAAACCTCGTAACGATATTATCGTGCTTACCTGCGATACGGATACACTCATAACCTATGCTCATAATAAGCGGCAACATAAGCACTTTAACCGCAATCCAAAGCCAGAGGCTTGTTTCACGAAGCCAGGGACAAGCAACATTGAGAACAGAAGAAATTACAATGCTGAGAATAAGTGTGATAAAAATAAAGCTTGTGCCGCAGCGAGGATGAAAACGCTTCTGCTTACGGACATTTTCAACGGTAAGCTCAAGACCGTGCTCAACGCAGAATATTGACTTATGCTCAGCACCGTGATACTTGAAAACACGCTTGATATCGCTCATAAGAGATACCAGCCACATATAGGCAACAAAAAGAATCATACGAATTGCACCCTCGATAAGAGGTACATATTTATCAAGTGCACCGTGTGCAAGGTGTTTGTTTGCGAGATCACAAACAAGCGACGGAAGATAGACAAATATACCAAAAGCAAGTGCAATGCCAAGAACCATAGCGATTACACCTATAACTGTCATCATTTTAGGTCCGAAATGGTCGTTGAGCCACTTATCGAGCTTTGACATTTCTTCTTCGTTTGTATCCGATGTGTCAAAAGCTGTTTTCTCGGCAGACTCCATCATACATTTGTAACCGAAAATCATCTGCTCTACAAAATTAATAGGACCTCTGATAAAAGGAGCTTTGAGAAGCTTGCATTTATCTGTTATGGAGTGAACTTCTTTGCGTGTGATATCTATTGAACCATCGGGCATACGGCAAGCAATTGCGGCACCTTTAGGGCCTTTCATCATAATGCCCTCAATCAGTGCTTCACCGCCGACACCGGAATATTTAATCTTATCGTTTTTACTCAATTTACTTAACTTCCTTTCAAAAATGCTGTATCAATTATTCCAAAGGCAATTCATTGACCTCGGGAACTTCAACGGGAAGAGTCACCGTTACGGTTGTACCCTCACCCAATACACTGTTAATTTTCATTTCTCCGTCGTGCATCTTTATGATTTCATCGGCAACGGCAAGACCGATACCTGTACCGCGAACAGACATATTTGCTCTGAAAAACTTTGCGGTAACTCTCGGGATATTTTCGTCAGAAATGCCGCAGCCTGTATCCGTAAAGAAAATTACAAGCTTATCATCTTTTATTTCAGCAAGAACAATAACCTTGCCGCCGTGCTCGTTATATTTGATTGCGTTATCAAGCAGGTTAACAAAAACCTGTCTTATTCGTGCAGCATCACCGTACATCGGCAACGGAAGATGCGGTACGTTATATATAAACTCCAGACCTTCTCGCATAGCTCTGTCTTTAAGAGTAAATACTGCATCATCAAGCTCAGCCAACACATCAATTTTTGATTTATTGAACTGCATTTTTCCGTTTTGCATACGAGAAAAGTCAAGCAATTCTTCAACCATTTCAGATAATCTCTGTGACTCTCCGATAATTACTTGCATACCCTTCTGAGTCGTTTCGGGGTCACTGTCACCCAGCTGAACAAGTGTTTCACCCCAACCTTTGATAGCAGTAAGAGGAGTGCGAAGCTCATGCGAAATTGTAGAAATAAAATCGTTTTTAAGGCTTTCGGTCTGACTCAGTTCATCAGCCATATTGTTGAAGGTGACGCACAACTGGTCGATTTCGTCGTGCATACCGCCGGTATTTACTCTGGCTGTCAAATCACCCTTTGCAATTTTTTTTGCTGTTTCATTCACCTTCAAAACAGGTCGGACAATAGAGCGGATAAAGAAACGACCTGAAGCAAAAACAAACACAAGCACAACTGCGGCAATCAAAAAGATAAACAAAGATATAAACAGAAGCATATCATCAACATCTTCAAGCGAACACATATACCTGACAGCACCCGCATATTCATTTTTGGCACTCGGTATCATAGCGGTTATTGCCATAACCTTTTCGCCTGTAGAAAGTTTACCCGTCCATTTACCCTTATTTGTCTCTGAACTTTTGGCAAGTTCATAATCAGGCATCTGAGTTTCAGCGTCAATATCAAAGCCAGATGAAGAAACTATAGGTTTACCGTTTTTATCAATAACCCAAACTTCCATAATATTTTTATCAGAAAAGTCTTCAACAAAATTGATTGCACCAAGAACAAAGGTTTTATCATCTGTTGAAATATACTGAGAAAAATATGTATTAACCAGATCGGATGCTCTTGAATTAAGAGTCATTTCAATATAGTTGTAATAGTAATCGAAAATAAGGAAAACAGCTATTGTAGCAAGAGTCAGAATTATGCCCGCAATAACACAAAACGTACCAAAAAACCAACGCTTTGATATACCGCTGATCTTTTTCACTGTTTTCACTCCTTTCGATAATACTATACTAAATGTTTAACCAATCCACTTATATCCCATACCCCATACTGTTGTAAGATGAGACGGGGCTGAAGGAACATCCTCAATTTTCATTCTGAGTCGTCTGATATTGACATCGACAACTTTATCTTCGCCAAAATAATTGTCGCCCCAAACATGAGAAAGGATATCATTTCGGTCAAGTGCGGCACCTTGATTAGTGAGGAAGTATTCCATTATCTGAAATTCAACCTGAGTAAGCTCAATAAGTTTGCCGTTTTTTGTCAGTGTTCTGTTGCGAAGATTAAGGACAAAATCACCGCTCTTAAGCAAATATTCGCTTTCCGACGACTTATCAGCAGATTTACTGTTAACGCTTACTCTTCTGTAAATAGCATCTACTCTTGCCATAAGCTCTGACGGCGAGAACGGCTTTGTAACATAGTCATCCGCACCCATCATAAGACCTGTTATCTTATCCATTTCCTGAGTTTTTGCCGTAAGCATAATTATTCCGATGTTATCGTTAAGTGAACGTATCTCTTTGCAAACAGTAAGACCATCCATTTCCGGCATCATAATATCAAGAATTGCAATATCAATTTCTTCATCAGAATTTTTGTATGCCTCAAGTGCCTGCAAACCATTTTCAGCCTGAGTCACTTTGTATCCGCTGCGTTTAAGGTTAATTACAACAAATTCGCGGATAGCAGCTTCATCTTCAGCAACAAGAATATGTTTCATAATAACACTCCTAAGCGATTATATTGATTGAGAAATTTTTAATAATGGTTTCGCTTGAAATACCATTTTGAATTCCTTCAGGTGTTACCGTACAATAAAATACAGTTTCGTTTTGTTCCATAAGTTTTTCCGCATCGGTAATATTGTTTTTATCCCAATCCTCAGACTTGCATGCAACAATTGAAAAAAGGATATTTTCTTCGTTATCAACAAAATTCCATGTGCGTGCAGAAGGATCGCTTCTCACAAAAATACTGTTTATCCAATCCTCTTGATAAAGCAGTGAATAACTTTCAAGCAAATTCACAACATAGTATTCTTGCGGAACAAGTTTTTCATCTTGAATTTCGCACCATTCAAGCAAAAAACCTAGCAACATACTGCCATCAACAATCTCTGACAAAGGCTTCTGCAAAGGTATTTCAATAACACCGTCATTATCAAAATCTTTACAATGCAGTGTATTACTCCTGAGTGTCATATCAGGGTTATCTGCATCATCAAGCACCGAAATGAACTTCTGCTGACTTTTATCCCATTCAAGAACCTGAGTTATGTTCATACCGTCAGTAACCTGAGCATCCACAAAAAATCTGGTAGCGGCATCGGTTTCAGAAAAATCTGAAGAGATTGAAGTCAGGCTGATAATACGATTGTCGAGAATTGTTTCGTTAATAATTTTAATCTCATTATCGATAGCACCGATAAGCTTTATCGTATTCCTGTCAGATTCTTTTGTAGGATTCGAGTAAGCAACGATAAGCTGTCCGTCGACATCACTGTACGAGTTCGTCACAGTCATAATGCTGTAAGGCTCACTTATCCATGGTTTTATTTCAAGCGATTGTGATTCGGTATCGGCAGAATAAATTGAGAGTGTTTTTTGAGACTTATCATCAAAAAGGAACCATGTTACAAAAATCTCTTCATCGTTATCGTTATTCAAATCATTAAAGTCTACGGTAAGAACACCGCTTCCGTATCCCGGATAATCTGCAGCTAACTTCCAACTATCTTCAACCTGAGTCAATACGCACATTCTTACAGTTGAAGTATCGTCGTTTTTTACATAAAAAACAATTGCTTCTTCTGTTCCGTCTTTGTTAATATCCCGCAAGGTTATTGCCGAATGATTTTCACCGGATTCAGGAGAACGGTAAGAAATTTCATTACCGATCAGTGTACTTATTGATTTTTTGAGAGTTGCTTCAGTAGCGGTATGAGGCGGACGCATAAGACTGTCGATAGAGCGCAGCTCAACTGAACAACCGCTGAGCAATACGCCAAAAGCCAACACTGATACGACAATTGCAGTAAAAGCTTTTTTCATATCTCAAACCTCCGTCTTCCGTTATAATTACATATCGCCGGCTAATACCGTAACGGTATACGTTCCGTAAGCCCAACAATCTTCGGCATTCGATATACTAATGGTAGCAATCAATGTTTGCTCACCTGATTTAAGTTTTGACAAATCAATCTCTGCATATATATCTGACAAAGCGATATCGTCCAATGATTCTTGTGGGCCATAAACAGTAACAGGACCAACCGAGCTGAATTCTTCTACCGAATATTCCTCAGAAACATTTGTAAATCTGATATTTGCCGCATCGAACTCAAAAGTTTTTTCAGAGAATTTATCTTTATTTACGATTACGGTAATGGTAATTTCGCCTATATCGTCATTAAAATAAATTGAAGACAATGTATCCGGCTTAATCGTTATAGTATTTTTTCCGGGCTTAAGTTCTGCAAAGTCAATCGTTTTGATACTGAGCTCGTTACGTTTATTGACATCAGAAATATTCTCAACCGCAACCGATACATTATCTGGACTTACACTGTCAGATTCGAGTTTAATCTCATATTCTATATCTTCATTTGAGAATAATTGAGGCATATTTTTGAAGTCTACAACCAACTTAACAGGCTCTTCTACTATGCGATAAATCGGTTGTGTTATCTGAATTTCATCGGCAAAAGCAAACGTAAGGTTATGGATCATACCGTTTTTATCGTTATAGGCATTCACATTTGCATCCCACGTAGTCGTTTTATCAAGTTGACCGTCAATATTTACCTCACCAAAAACATTTTGTATGCTGTTAACTTCAAGAGTAGGTCCGGTGATACCGATATTATTGATTTTACTTTTGTTTATTGTCAAATACGGCTCGCCGGCATAATAACCGTCTTTTGCGATATCTTGAGTTGAATTAATTCTGGGAACAATTTCCAAATCGACATCTTTTACAACATCGAAATATACCTCAACATATTCTTGCGAAATTTCAACAATTTCATATTCGCCTTTTTCATTCAATTTAGAAACTTCGATTTGAAGGGCATATTTGCCAGGTGAAGATACATATGTAGTTTTAGCTACAGCCTTGAAAGAATCTTTATCTACATCTTCATCATAAATGGCATAACGTTTACCTTCAATAGTAACATCAACAGTATTGTTATCAAAACCAAAAGGTGCAAGATCAAGAGTTGACGATGATTCGTTTTGAGATTCTATAACAACAGTAATACCGGAAATTTTACGAGTATCAATAGGAGCAAAGCCCAGCATAACAACAAGCCAAATCACAACTGCAAGGATGAAGGAGAATACTAACAGAGCTTTATTATCATAGAATATTTTATGAGTAAAGTTTCTAACCTTGTTCATTTATTTCTCTCCCTCATTTCTTCTTTCTGAGTTTTTTCCTGATCTTCTTTCTGATTTTAAATGTATACATATCCAAAACGTTGGTTCTCTTTTTGTCATCTTTTTCGATAAGATATCTTTGCAAATTTTCACGAAGCTCTGATGCAGTAAGCTTACGACGAATCATACCCTTTCTTACCAAGGAAATATAACCTGTTTCTTCTGAAACAACTACAATTACCGCATCGCTTTCTTCTGACATACCGATTGCCGCACGGTGTCGTGTTCCGAGCTCCTTGCTGAGTTCGTTGTTGTGCGTAAGAGGAAGGATACAACCGGCAGCCGCAACTCTGTCAGCCCTGATAATGGCAGCACCATCGTGCAATGGAGTTTTCGGAAAAAAGATAGTACCTATAAGCTCTTCCGTTGCAACAGCATCGACAATTGTACCGGTTTCAATAATTGAGCCGAGAAGCGTTTGGCGTTCAAAAACAATAAGAGCACCTGTTTTGCTTTCGCTCATCGAAGCAGCCGATCGGCAAACCTCAGTAATCATAGCATTAATTTTTTCGTTTGTTCTCTCACGGGAACTTTTACTGAAATTAAAAATTGATATACCGGATAAGCCGTTTCTTCCGACACTTTCGAGAGCATGACGAATTTCGGGAGAAAATATTACGATAAGGAAAACAATAGCGTTGGATACAATAATATTGTTGAAGATAAACTCACTTGCCTGCATATCAAGAATTGTTATAACAGCATAAGCAACAGCAAAGAGTAAAATACCTTTAAACAGATGAAGTGCTCTGTTTCCGCGCACAAATTTAACGACATTATACACAACAAAAGCAACAAGACATATATCTAAAAAGTCTGAAAAATGAAAAGAATCCAATAAAACTTTCAGCTGATTATATACTTTTACAAAATCTTCAAAAAATCTCACAACAATATCACTCCATTCTTGCTCTATATTATAACACGCGTATAATTATAATGCAAATAAAATAATAAAAAAAACACATCCCGTGTCAGTTGCAAAACACAGGATGTATTTTTCATTCTATAACCGAATTATCAGAACATCATTGAACGGATAATCTGCTGGCACTGCTCTTCATTCATAAGCTTGGGAACAGGATAAAGCGGATTTGCCTCATACATAGCTCTTTCGGCAATTGTAGGAATATCTTCCTCTTTGATACAGTCGAAGCTTGCAGGAATATTCATTCTTGCATTCATAGCACAAATCTCATCAATAAAGAGATTTGCTTTTTCTTCACGGGACATACCATTGGTATCAAGACCTGCCAAATCTGAAAGCTCTGCAAGCTTATCGTAAATTACCTCACCATAATAACGAAGAACATAAGGCAGAATAATTGCGTTGGCAAGGCCGTGAGGTATGTTATAAAAACCACCGAGATTATGAGCGATAGCATGAACATAGCCAACATATGCCTGTGTGAAAGCAATACCTGCATAGAAAGACGCGTTAAGCATATTATCTCGTGCATCAATATTCTTGGGTTCATTATATGCTGTTTCAAGATTTGCAAAGATCATCTTGACAGCCTTTTCTGCAGCAGCCTTTGTACCGGGTGTATTACTGCGACCAATATATGCTTCAACAGCATGAGTAAGTGCATCCATGCCTGTTGTTGAAGTAATATGAGGAGGCAAGCCGACAGTCAGTTCCGGATCGAGAACTGCCATCTTCGGACGAAGACAGGGGTCATTAATTGCAAACTTTTCGTGTGTTTCGGGATTAACGATAACAGCCGCAATTGTAGTTTCGGAACCGGTACCTGCCGTTGTGGGTATAGCATAAAGCGGAGGTAACTTGGTAAGAACCTTAAGTGTACCTCTCATTGCAGGAATCATCTTGCCGGGTGCTGCTACACGTGCTGCTGCAACCTTGGCACAATCCATAGGAGAACCGCCGCCGAAAGCGATTACTGCTTCGCAATTATGATTGATATAAAGCTCACGTGCTTCTTCAACATTGGGAATTGTGGGATTAGGCTGAGTACCGTCATAAACGACATAATTGATGCCCTTTTCCTCAAGGCCGGCCTTAAGTGAGTCAAGCAAACCGAGACCGTGGAGACACTTATCCGTAACAATCATTACGTTTTTGATGCCGCTGCCTTTGAGAACCGAAGGAAGTTTTTTAACACTTCCGGGGCCTTTGAGAACCTGCGGACCTGTCCAGTCAAGAGCCTTGCTTACCACCCTGAAAACAGCCTGGTAGCTGCGGCAATATGCACCGTAAACTTTGTTCATAAAATCGCTCTCCTTTATACATTTTGTTATATTAAAAAATTTTAAGCCAAGATATATATTTTATCCGTTAAACTACATCAAAAGTAATTCATATGTGATTATACAATACGTATATCAGAACATTGATAAAAACACAGGTATTCCATAAGAAATAACAGACATAATGACACCTGCGATAAGCACACCTAAGGCTATAATCGGCAGTGCATATTTCATACGCATATCCATAAGTGCCGCAACCAAAGCGCCTGTCCATCCTCCGGTTCCGGGAAGCGGAATTGCAACAAACAATAACAGCCCCCACCTACCGTATTTTTTGATAGATTCGCTCTTTTTATCTGAACGCTCTTCAAGCTTACGGATTATTTTGCCGAAGAAAGGCTTATCGTGCAAAAATTTAAAAATTTTGCGTATAAACAGCAAAATAAAAGGTATCGGAATCATATTGGCAACAAAGCTGATAATGAATGCAGGTATAAAATCGACGCCTAATATACTTGCCGCAATCAATCCACCTCTTAGTTCAAGAACAGGAAGTAAAGAAATTATAAATACTATAAGTTCTTCGGGTATTTTATTTTGAAAGAAACCGATAATACTCTGAGCAAGTTGTTCTGCCATTTTTACCTCCGTTATTCGGCGTCAATAACGCCGGTTCTGATAAGAAATTCGTGCGCTCTTTCAAGTATCGAGCGGTCATTTTCAAACTTAAGTGTTTTTATAGCCTTGGTATAGTTAAGCCATATATAATCTTCAATCTCTTCTTGTTGAATCTTTGTCTGAGTATCCGTTGTAGATGCAACAAAAATCGATACGGATTTTTCTACTTTGCCCTGAATTGTGTATTCGGAAGTTGAAACAAAACCGGGAATTATATTGATTCGTATTCCTGTTTCTTCAAGCACTTCACGCTTGGCAGTATCTTCTTTTGTTTCACCGTTTTCTATATGACCTTTAGGGAAACCCCAGTTGGCACTGCGCTTATTTTTTATAAGAAGATATCTTATCTCGCCGCCTATTCTGCGGAATACAACTGCGCCGCAACTGCTTTCGTACAAACATTCTATAGTGTAATCAACCTTCTCTTTACCTTCGGCAAAAGCAATGGCACGGCGGATATCGTTAACAATAAACCGTGTGCTTTTGGGAGCTGCGACCCAGATATTCTCGCCGCTCTTACGGTGAATCACAGCGACAACTCTGCCGTCAAAATTACGCACAGGATGGTCTATACCCATTATGTAAGCATATTGTGTGCCGGAATGGTGATTGTTTTCTACGCGTCCGTAATTAAGCTCATAGATTAGACCAGATTCTCTATCCTGAGAATTATAAGCTCTGGTAACATTTACCCTGACGTATTTGCCTAACATCCGTAAGTTTCCCCTTTCTTTGATTTTAATCGGAATTTCACACATATAGATTTATTATATATGTAATATTTATTAATTACAAGATATTTTTGAAAATAATAATAAAAAAATCGGACAGGAATCACTCTGTCCGATTTGAAATTCAGAAATTAACAGCCCGAAAGCTCTTTGATATACCTCTTAAAGAACACTACGGCCTCACCTACCGTATCAAGAGGCAGACGCTCATTTGTGCCATGGGTGCAAAGCAGAAGCTTGGTATCCGCAATAAACGGTGAATAACGGTAAACATTTTCACATACACGCTCATAGTAATAAGCATCCGTACCGCCCATAACAAGATATGGTGCAACAATTGCTTCCGGATAATCGGAAACAGTAATTCTTTCGAGTGCTTTGAATGCTCTTGAATCTGTCGGCGAGAAGTTTGAAGCCTCCTTTGCTTTCAAGCATTCAACTTTGATTTTCTTGTTTTTTACTACCTTGTGAATATGCTCTTCAATATCTTTTGTAGTTGTACCCGGCATTGCACGGAAGTTTACAACAATACTTGAACGTTGAGGTAACACATTTGCAGCAGGACTACCCTGAGCCATAGTTACACCGGTAGTTGTGCGGATAAGGCTTGCTCCCGGAGGAATAAGCTTAAGAATTTCTTTAATTACAGGATTAAGGTAAGGCAGATTGCAGGTAATCAATTTCGCAGGCAAACTGACACGGCGACCGATTTTATCAAACAATTCCGTAAGGAAAGGTAACATTTCTGACTTAAACTGATTGTTTTCAAGGTCACGTATAACATTTGCAAGCTGACCCAAGCCGCTGTGTTTAGGCGGCTGTGAAGAGTGACCGCCCTTGGTTTCAACGGTAATCTCAAAGTCTGCATAACCCTTTTCAGCAATACCTATACCGGCAATAAATCCGTTAATAACACCCTTTATGTTAAGAGGCAGAATTGCACCGCCCTCATCAATAACACTGTCCAGATGAATTCCTCTGGATTTGAAAAGCTCTGCAATTGCACAAGCGCCGGAATGGTCTGATGCAACAATCTCTTCGTTGTGACCAAAGCAAAGATAAACATCACGCACAGGCTGATATCCGTCTTCCAGAAGCGTTTCAACAGCTTCCATAACACAGATAAGGTGATTTTTCATATCCATTGCGCCTCTGCCCCAGATAAAACCGTCGGCAATATCGCCGCTGAAAGGCTCGTGCTCCCAATCCTGCTCCGTACCTTTGGAAATCGGCACAACATCCTGATGAGCAAGAAGAGCTATAGGCTCGAGCGAAGAATCTGTACCCTTCCAACGGTAAAGCAGACTGGCTCTGTCAACAACCTCTTTTTCAAGATGCTTTGCAGTAAGAGGATAAGCTTCATCAAGGAAAGCGTGAAAACGCTCAAACTCCTGCCAATCCATCTCATCGGGATCAGGATATGAAACCGTTTTGAACTGAATCGCTTTACTTATATGCTCAGCCGCACGATCGGCATCCACCTTTTCTTCAGGCAATTTAACACTTTCCTGCTTTTCCGGTGTGTATGCGGCAGCACGCACAAAATCAACTGCCGCAACGGCACCAAGTGCACCCAAAATAGCTTTTGTCTTCAATTTCATATTTAACACCTCATATCAATTTTATTTTTCACTGTTATTTGGCCAGATCCTGTGATGAAAGCAACTGCTTCTGCCTTTATGGCAAGCATTACCTGTTTGGTAAACCTTTATAAGCAACGAATTATTATCACAGCCGGAATAAATGCTGGCAAGACGTTGAGCAGATTCGCTGGCCTTTTTCCACAGGCGTTGACTTGTACGACTGCAATACCATACATAACCTGTTTCAATTGTTTTTTCAAGTGCTCTTTGATTCATATATGCCACGTTGAGCACTTTTCCGGTTTCCTTACATTTAACTACAACCGGAATCACAGAATAACGCTGAAAATATTTTGAAGTATCCAATTAAAGTTACCTCCACATCAGTAACCGATATTAAAAATCAAACAAACTAATCTGCATACTGTCAGGCAAGCCTTCAAGTGCACCTGCTTCACGGAGTGCTGTAATAACGCTGCTGGAAATACCCGCACGGCGTTGAAGCTCATCAACACACATAAACTCACCTTCACCGTCATCACGTGCAGCAGCGATAGCTTTTGCGGCATTTTCACCTGTACCGTTAAGCGAAGAGAATGCAAGGCGGATTTTACCATCCTCAATCTTAAAGACGGTTGCATCCGACTTATAAAGGTCAACAGGAAGGAATTCGACACCTCTCGCCTTCATCTCAAGCAGAACCTGAAGTGCGGTAAACTGTGAAAGCTCCTTAGGTGTAGCCTCTTTACCTTTATCGGTTATTTCTCTCATTTTACGCCTTACCTGCTCTATTGTTGACATAATCAACGGAGCAGTAAGGTCCCCGCCGCGTACGGTAAGATAAGCAGCATAATACGCAACCTTATGATAAATCTTGTACCAGCCCAGACGAAGAGCTGCAATAACATAAGCTGCAGCATGAGCCTTCGGGAACATGTACTTGATTTTCATACAGGAATCAATATACCATTCGGGCACATTATGCTTTCTCATTTCCGCCATATGTTCAGGTGTAAGAAGCTTCGTTGCATTACCCTTACGTACAATTTCCATAATCTTGAATGACATATCTGGTTCAAGGCCCTTGTGCATAAGGTAAACCATGATATTATCACGCGTACCGATAACCTCGGAAATTGTACAGGTTCCGTTATGAATAAGCTCCTGTGCATTACCGAGCCAAACATCGGTGCCGTGTGAAAGTCCTGAAATCTGCAGAAGGTCGGCAAATCCCTTAGGCTGTGCCTCAAGAAGCATCTGACGGACAAAATTGGTTCCCATCTCGGGGATTGAAAGCGTACCTGTCTCGCAATCAATATCTTCTGCCGTAACCCCAAGCGGTTCGGGACTGACAATCATTTTGTACAGCTCTTTATCACAAACATCGGCATCAAGAACCGAAACGCCCGTAAAATCTTCAAGATATTTATAAAGCGTAGGAACATCATGGCCGAGATTATCGAGCTTAAGAATCGTATCATGCAGAGCATGGAAGTCGAAGTGAGTTGTTATAGATGCCGCATCGACATCATCTGCAGGATGCTGGACGGCAGTAAAGTCCTCTGCCTCATATCTGTTAGGCACGATAACCATACCGCCGGGATGCTGACCCGTAGTACGCTTGATACCTGTGCAGCCTTTGCAAAGTCTGTCAAGCTCAGCATTGTGAACCGATATACCCTTTGCTTCAAAATATTTTTTAACAAATCCGAATGCCGTTTTATCAGCAACTGTTGAAACGGTACCTGCTTTGAAAACGTGAGTTTTGCCGAAAAGCTCTTCGGTATAACGGTGTGCATAGAACTGATATTCACCCGAGAAGTTAAGGTCAATATCAGGCGATTTATCGCCCTTGAAACCAAGGAAGGTTTCAAACGGAATATCGTGACCGTCACGTATCATGGGTTCACCGCATTCAGGACAGTCCTTGGGCGGAAGGTCAAAACCTGAGCCAACCTCACCTTTAAGGAAGAACTCACTGTGCTTACACTTTTTACAAAGATAGAACGGTGCAAGCGGCATAACCTCAGATATACCTGCCATTGACGCAACAAACGACGAACCGACAGAACCTCGTGAACCAACATAATATCCGTTATCTTCAGAGTTTTTAACAAGCTTCTGTGCAATCATATAGAGAACGGCAAAGCCGTTTTTAATGATTGATGTAAGCTCTTTTTCAAGGCGCTGTGCAACATACTCGGGTACAGGATCGCCGAACATATTCTTTGCTCTTTCCCAGCAGATACGAGTAAGCTCTTCTTCCGAGCCCGGAATATCAGGCGGGAAATTACCGTTGGGAATAGGTATAATTCTGTCAATTGCATCGGCAATTTTGTTGGTATTGGTAATAACAACCTCTCGTGCCGTTTCCTCACCAAGGTAAGCAAACTCAGCAAGCATTTCGTCTGTAGTTCTGAAATAAAGGGGTGCCTGCTGATCGGCATCCTTAAATCCCTGACCTGCCATAAGTATCGCTCTGAAAACACTGTCCTCAGGGTCGATAAAGTGAACGTCGCAGGTTGCGACAACAGGCTTATTAAGCTTGTCCGCAATATGAACAAGCTTTCTGTTGAGATTTTCAAGGTCAGAATAACTCTGGATATGCGGAAACTCATCGGATCTGACTATGAAATCGTTATTTCCCAAAGGCTGAATTTCTATATAATCGTAAAAAGATGCGATTTTGAGAAGTTTTTCATCAGGCTCACCGTGAAGCATAGCTCTGAAGAGCTCACCTGCTTCGCAGGCACTGCCTATTATAAGACCTTCTCTATGCTTCATAAGCTGACTCTTGGGTATTCTCGGACGTTTGTAGAAATACTCAAGATTTGACATTGAGATAAGCTTATAAAGATTTTTGAGTCCGACATTATTTTTGGCAAGAATTATAATATGATACGGGGCAAGTTTTTTGTAGTCGGTCTCTTCACCGTCAATGTCATTGACAAGGTAACCTTCGATACCGAAAATCAGCTTAATGTCACTGCCTTTTGCTGCTTTAACAGCATCGGGATATGCCTGTACGACACCATGGTCGGTAATTGCAATAGCCTTGTGCCCCCACTTAACTGCACGTTTCACAAGGTCTTTTACATCGGTCATACCGTCCATAGCTGACATACGTGTATGAAGATGAAGCTCTACTCTCTTTTCGGGAGCATCATCTGTTTTGGAAACTTTATCAATAACAGCAATTGCTTTTACGTCAATCGTGTTTTCACGTGCGTATTTGTCATACATAACTACACCGCGTAAAAGCACTGTCATACCGTCTTTGAGGTTTTCGGTAAGGTAATTTGTCTCTGATACAGGACCGAAAATTTTAGCGGAATACGAGCCTGAATCATCGGAGAAATTGAATGTTATAATCCTGTTTCTCTGATCCTTTGTAGTACGTGTTTCAAGCGAAAAAACATCGCCCCAGACTACAACCGTACCGCTTTCCTGGGAAATATCCGCTAACCGCATCGGGGGCTTTGACGGAATTTTTTCACCGTAAATAATCTTTGCGTACTCGGTGCATATCGGCAGACCTTCAAATGTCGGTTTAATTACTTTTTTTATTTCAACCGGTTGCTTTGCGGCAATTTTTTCGTCTTCCTGGCGCTGCATTTCTTCGATTGAAATTTTATTTGCTTCTTCACGCGCTTCAACTTTTGCGGTAACGGTAATGTCGTAAAGCTCACTGATTATCGAAGCAAGCTCTTTTTCTGCACCCATACTTTTGAGCACAGCCGCGCCTGCAGATGAAACGGTAAGAGTATATTTATTACCGACAAGCTCTGCTGTCGCATCACCCATAAAGCCGCTTGCAGGTATTATACGCTGTTTGAGTGCTTCGCTTACACGTGCAAAATCGATGTCAGCAGCTATCGCCTGCTCAGTATTGCGTGCAGGCAAAAGGTTGATATTAATAATAGCACGCTCGAGCTTCAATGCGTGACACAGCTCCTGCTCCATAAGCTTTTTGCGCGGAGCATCATAAGGCGCATCAAACACGTCCATTACAAGAACACGCTCGACTGTATTTATGTTTATTTCAATATTGTCATATTCCAGATATTCACGGCAAAGCTCGGAGCCTACAAGAGATATAAAAAGCTCTGCCAACTGTCTGCCTGTCATTCACTTTAACCTCAAGCCGCACAATCTGTACAGCTTTCCTTTCAGTTACATTTTTTCAATTTCATTCATTAATTCTTCAACTAACTTATCTTCACTTACTTTGCGGATAATTTCGCCTTTTTTGAATATAAGTCCGCAACAGTCGCCGCCTGCAATACCGATATCAGCTTCTCTTGCTTCACCAGGACCGTTAACCGCACAGCCCATAACAGCAACCTTAAGCGGTTTATTGCAATCTGCAAGAAGCTCGGTAACCTTTCCTGCAATCTCTATCATATTAATTCTTGTTCTGCCGCAGGTCGGGCAAGAAACTATCTCAACGCAGTTCTGCCTGAGATTGAGCGCCTTGAGAATATCAATACCTGCCTTAATCTCTTCAACAGGCTCGTCCGTAAGAGAAACCCGGATAGTATCACCTATACCGTGAGCTAAAAGCGAACCTATACCTGCGGCGGATTTTATAATACCCATATGTTTAGTACCTGCCTCTGTAACTCCGAGATGAAGCGGATAATCACACATAGCGGCAACAGTTTTATAAGCGGCAACCGTATTCTGAACATTGGATGATTTAATCGAAATAACTATATTATTGAAATCAAACTTTTCAAGAAGAGAAGCGTGATACATAGCACTTTCTGCCATCGCCTCAGGTGTCGGCGAGCCGTATTTTGCCAGTATCTCTTTCTCGACAGAGCCGGAATTAACGCCTATACGAATAGGCACACCCGCATTCGCACAAGCATCTGCAACTGCCTTAACTCTGTCTTCTGAGCCGATATTACCGGGATTTATGCGTATTTTATCGACACCTGCAGCAACACATTCGAGTGCAAGACGGTAATCAAAATGAATATCCGCCACTACGGGAATACTTACTGCATTCTTAAGCTCATTTATAAGTCTGACAGCAGGCATATCGGGCACTGCCGCACGGATTATATCACAACCTGCTGTCTCAAGCTCTTTTGCCTGAGCCACACTGCCGACAAAATCATCCGAACGTTTATTGAGCATTGACTGAACGGCTATCGGCTCATTACCGCCGATAAATATATCGCCGATTTTAATTTTTCGTGCTGCGCGTCTTTCAAACAACGCACTCACCCCCTGATAAGTTTCAGTACATCGCTGAATGTTACAACCAACATAAACAGCAGTAACAGAACAAGTGCTGCACCATGAACCCAATTCTCATATTTGGCAGGAACAGGTTTGCGGAAAATCATCTCAAAGATAATAAAGACCAACCTGCCGCCGTCAAGTGCAGGTATCGGCAAAAGATTGAACACGCCGATATTTATACTGATAAACGCCATAATATTTATCAACGCTGAATAATCTGTCCGCTTTGACGACTCCTCAGCAATATCTGCAATTACACCAACCGTACCGACGGGACCTGAAATTTCATTAAATCCGTATTTACCGCTTATAAGATCTCCAAGACTTAACCATACCAGACGTGCCACCGAAGCGGTCTGCCTGAAAGCACATGAAGTAACGGTAAAAATATTCTTATCAACGCCGTAAATAGTCATATCGTTGACAATCTGCTCCGCGCCGTCTTTTTCTACGGTTGTAAAACGAACGTTTTCAAGAGTTATTTTTTCGTCACCACGCTTAACGGTAACGTCAAAAACACCGTCATCATCCATATACATAAGATACGACAAATCGAGATCAGAAAAAACAAGTTTTCCGTTTATTTTATAAAACTCGTCACCTGCTCTCAGGCCGCTTGCTTCAAGTTGAGAGCCTTCTTCAAAAAAAGCAATCTGAGTTGTACCGACAAGATTTTGTTGCCAGATAATAATCGACAGCAGAATTGTGCCGAGAAGTATATTTATAACAGCACCTGCACACACAATAAGGAAACGCTTCCAGGGTGCTTTTTTGCAAAAAGCACGTTTATCCTGACTCTCTTCGTCCTCACCTTCCATGCTTACAAATCCACCGATAGGAAATACACGGAGCGAATACTGTGTCTCCTTCTTTTTGCGTTTGAATATTGCAGGGCCCATACCTATTGCAAATTCATTTATCTTGACCTTAAAGAGACGTGCTACACTGAAATGGCCAAGCTCGTGAGATGTAATAATAAAGCCGAAAAACAAAATGGCAAGCAGAATCGGCCAAGCCTTATGCCATACATTCACTAAACTGCTAACTGAAAGTAAAATAACTACTCCTCCTCAGATACTCTTCCTTACATACTCCCTTGCCCATGTATCCGTTTCAAGTACATCTTCAAGCGAATATGTATCAACACGCCTGCAATTATCGAGTGCACCGGAAACAAGACGAGCGATATCAAGAAAACCGATTTTTCCTTCGCGGAAAAGCTCATTTGCCATCTCATTTGCAGAGTTGACAGCGGCAGTACAAAGGCCGCCAAGGTCTATTGCTTTTCTGCAAAGATTGATACATTCAAATGTTTCATAATCGGGTTTATCGAATGTCAAGGTCTGCCACTCCTCAAGCCTGAGCTGTTTTACAGGCGACTCAAAACGCTCGGGATATGTCAGTGCATACTGAATCGGTATACGCATATCGGGTACACCGAGCTGTGCAATTACAGAGTTATCGACAAACTCGATAAGTGAATGAACTATACTCTGTCTGTGTACGACAATATCAACATCTTTGGGATTGACATCAAACAGCCAGACTGCCTCGATAAGCTCAAGTCCCTTATTCATCATCGAAGCAGAGTCGATGGTTATTTTTGCACCCATACTCCAATTTGGGTGCTTAAGTGCCTGAGAAACTGTAACATCCGCAAGCTCTTCTTTAGTCTTACCAAAGAAAGGACCACCGGAAGCGGTAAGAATAAGCCTTTTAAGCTCTTTCTTGTCATTCATACCTTGTAATGCCTGAAAGATAGCAGAATGCTCACTGTCGACAGGAAGAATATCAACACCCTTTTCTTTCGCCTTGCTCATAACAAGCTGACCGCCTGCTACAAGTGTTTCTTTGTTGGCAAGAGCAATTTTACAACCTGCATCAACTGCATTAAGTGTAGGAACAAGACCTGCCATACCGACAATACTGTTGAGAACAATCGCATCTGAATTATCGGCAGCACATTCACTGACACCATTAACACCGGAAAGCACTTTAATATCGGTATCTGCAAGTTTCACTTTAAGTTCAGCCGCAGCAGCCTCATCAGCCATTGCAACTTTTGCAGGTCTGAATTCACGCGCCTGTTTTTCTATTATATCCGTATTTTTTGATGCAGTAAGGGCATTTATTCTGTAGCCGTGCATACGGGCTACATCAAGTGCCTGCTCACCTATTGAGCCTGTTGAGCCCAGTACGGTTATTATCTTCTCAGACATTTTTCCCAATCCTTTCAAAAAGGCGAAGCTGCTTTTCTCAAAGCTAACTTCGCCGTAAAAATTCACTTATGAAAACACCTTGAGAGAAAAGAATAAAACGCAGTAAATGAACGGTGCAACCATACTTATGCTGTCAAGTCTGTCCATTATTCCACCGTGGCCGGGAATAAGGTTGCCGAAATCCTTGATCTGATAATTTCTTTTTATAGTAGAGGCGATAAGGTCGCCGAACATACTTACAACCGGTACTACAAATGAAAGTATTATCATAAACCAAACCGGAATTGGGAAGGGTTTATGGCAGAATGCGTTACATACAAACAAAGCAATTATGTTAATAACCGCAGATCCGAGGACACCGCCTACAGCACCTTCAACCGTCTTTTTGGGGCTGACATTGGGGCAAAGCTTATGCTTACCCAACTTGATGCCTGTAAACAAAGCGAATGTATCGGAAAAAACAGGACCTGCCAGACAGAACCATATAAGGAAACGTATATGACCGGGAGTAAAATACTCTGTCATATTTCTCATGCGAATGAAACAGCCGATTGCTGTGGGCAAAAGCAACGAGAAAAGTATAGATAACCCAACATGATCAAATTTAGTTTTACCGAAATCCGCAACAATGGTTATAAGCATAATCATACTGTAAGCAACCATTACAGGAAGTAACGGCACGTTTATGTTCAGCAAATGCGAATAGCAATGGTAAGCTAAAGTCGCTGCCGAAAACAGTAAAGACAAACCGTATACAAACTTATTTGAAACACCAATACTCTTTTCAAGCTCATAAACAGCCATCACTGTAACAATAAAAACTAAAATATCGGGCAAAGGACTGGTCGGGAAAATAACTATAGCTATACCAAGCAAACCACATAATATGCCGTATATTACTCTGTTTTTCATAAATAAATCACCTTTTCTCTCACACACCGCCAAATCGTCTGTTACGCTTTGAATAATCTTCAATGACTTTATCCAAATCTTCGGTGGTGAAATCGGGCCACAGCTTATCAGTATACCAGAACTCTGAATAAGCTGACTGCCATATCATAAAATTGGAAATACGCTGTTCGCCGCTCGGGCGTATAATTATATCAGGCTCGGGTTGACCCGCAGTATAAAGACCGTCAGATATCATATCTTCGGTTATATCTTCGGGCTGCAGCTCACCAAGCTGAACACGCTTTGCGATATCCTTGACCGAATGAAGAATTTCCGCCCTGCCGCCGTAATTAACAGCTATGTTAACTGTTGTTCTGGTCTGATGAGCAGATTCACTTTCTGCAGTATCGAACAAATCGAGGATATCCTGCGGCATTCCTGCACGCTCACCCATATAATGCATATGCATACCCTTACGGGCATTTTCTGCCTTACGCTCCTGAGCTTCAAGTAAATAATCACGGAATATGTTCATAAGAGCTGCAACTTCTGCAGGCGGACGTTTCCAATTCTCAGTCGAAAAAGCATAGAAAGTCATACTCTTGATGCCAAGGTCGCAACCGTATTCACATATCTCACGGAATGTGTTTGCGCCTGCAATATGACCCTCGGAGCGTGAAAGCCCCCTTGAAGTAGCCCATCGACCGTTACCGTCCATAATAAAACCTATATGTTCGGGTAACACGAGACTCATACTCAGATCTCCATAATCTCTTTTTCTTTATCAGATGAGATTGAGTCAATCTCCTTGATATACTTATCGGTCTTATCCTGAATCTGCTTCTCGCCTTCCTTGAGATCATCCTCAGTGATTTCGGAAGCTTTTTCCATCTTCTTGAGCTTATCGATGCAATCACGGCGGATTGAACGGATAGCAACCTTTGAATCTTCAGAAGTTGCACGGATTGTTTTTACAATCTCCTTACGTCTGTCCTCAGTGAGAGGCGGGAATGTAAGACGGATAACAACGCCATCATTCTGAGGGTTGATACCAAGATCAGAAGCCTGAATTGCCTTCTCGATAGATGAAAGGCAGCTCTTATCCCAAGGCTGAATTGTAAGGATTCTTGCCTCAGCTACCGAAATTGCTGCAAGCTGATTTACGGGAGTAGGAGTGCCGTAGTAATCAACTCTGATTTTATCAAGAACAGCAGCAGATGCTCTGCCTGCTCTGATTGAAGCAAACTCATTCTTGAGTGCGTTAATTGTTTTTGTCATTTTTTCGTCTGCGAAGCTGTATACTGTTTTCATTGTAATTTCTCCTTTTTTATTCTTTTACTATTGTGCCTATTTTTTCGCCTTTAACGGCTTTTAAAACATTTTCGGGGTCATTGAGATTAAATACAAGAATTGCTATACCGTTTTCGCGGCAGAGAGAAGAAGCTGTACTGTCCATAACTTTAAGACCTTTTGCGAGTACTTCTGTATGAGTAAGCTCGTCATACTTGACGGCATCGTCAAATTTATTGGGGTCTTTATCATAAACACCGTCGACATTGGTTGCCTTGAAATAAACCTCAGCGCCGATTTCTGCCGCACGGAGAGCAGCCGTTGTATCTGTTGAGAAGAACGGACAACCTGTACCGCCGCCAAAGATAACTACCCTGCCCTTTTCAAGATGACGGACAGCAGAATCTTTACAATATGTTTCGCAAATCTGGGGGATCTGGAGCGATGTCTGAACTCTTGCATCAACACCAAGCTGAGAAAGCGCATCACCCAGTGCAAGTGAATTCATAATTGTAGCAAGCATACCGATATGGTCAGCTCTTGTTCTGTCCATATTTTCGCTTGAACGACCACGCCAGAAATTACCGCCGCCGACAACAACGCCAACCTGGACACCAAGGTCGCAACATTCTTTGATAACGCGGCAAACTGACATTGTCATATCGTTGTCGATACCATGGCCTTTTTCGCCTGCCAGCACCTCGCCGCTTACCTTAAGCAAAATTCTCTTATATACAGTGCTCATTTCTGCTCACCCTTTCAAATTATCTTTATCTGTATTATTTTACTTTATAAAAACTTATAAGTAAAGGGTTTATGAACAAAATTCAAATTAATTTAAAAATTAAAGTAAAATATCAGTTAACTCGGAAGAAATTCATAGGCTCAACAGTAATACCGCTTACCGTTACAGACTCTTTTGTATAGTTAACATAAATTCTTGTTGTTGACTCATACTCTGTACAGTAAACACCATCCGAAACCTGATAGTGGTTTGTAATCCGAGAGCCTCGAAGGTCGTTAAGTACACCACTTACTGCTGAATAAGTATCGTACATAGAAGCATTAAGCAAACTGTCAGCGCTGAATTTTGAAGTATAATTATCACTGGTTTCAAAGTTATTGTTTGTCATAACATAACCCGGTATTGCACCGTATTCAACACAACGAAGAATTGCGGTTTTACTGTCAGCAGCAAGATTTATGTTATCGTAAGAAAACTCAACAATACCGTGAAGTATTATCTGAACAAACGGTACCGATACATAAGCAGCAGATTCTTCACGCGAACATTTCATGGGAAGCTCGGAAATAACATCAGCATTTTTAAGCAAGTAGAAATTACCGCCTTTGATCATTACATTATTGCTTGTTGAAAGCGGAGCAATCCCTTCTGCAATTGTTTTGATTGCTGTCTGACGATCAATTTCATTGGCAATATCTGTATAAGCCAATTTTCCGGCATCTGTAATACAATATCCGGAAGAATCAAGTTCATTAAAACGCTTAAGCACATCAAGCACTGTGTCTTCAAGTGTAGATACACCCCAAATATATCTCTCATCATTTTTAACCGAAAAGCCTGAAGATGTAAGAATATCCGGAGTTTTTATCTTATACCTGCTGCCGTTAACCGAGTATATTGCCGATGAGTCAGAACTTGTGCTGCTTATAACAGCAACATCGTAAAAAACGCTGAAATTAAGGCTTGCTGCATAACTGTCAAGTTCTTTGACGCCTGACATACCGCCAAGCGAACTCAACGGTGAAGCACCTGAAGCATTTTTTTCATTTAATCCGCCATCCAAAGCACCGGAATACCTCAGATAAACATTGTTGATACCCTTAGCTTTGATACGTCCCAATATATCTACAGCTTCTGAAAACTTGGTAAGTTTCTTGTTTGATGCCATAAATTTATCTTTTGCAGCAGCACCCATAACATTTACAAGGACAGGCATATACTCGGTAACCTCTACGCTTCGTGTTGAGAGCGTATGATTACGAATAAGCTGCTCACGACAAGCAGCTGCCATACC
The DNA here is from genome assembly GCA_045631965.1 of Acutalibacteraceae bacterium. GTDB lineage: Bacteria > Bacillota > Clostridia > Oscillospirales > Acutalibacteraceae > UBA8612. Next base: position 38,869 of record JAZQVR010000046.1, on the reverse strand, counting down.
TGCATAATTTGCATTAGAGCCGCTCAAAAATCTGAAACAAACAGTTGCACCGTCATTGTACGCAAATTCCGAGTAATAAAGATTTTCTTCGTCTGACATACTCTGAGATACGGTAAACACAGGACCTACGCGGTTGTATTCACTGTCATTCTCAGCTTTGTTTGCTGTTATTCTTGCTGCAGCATCACCGTGCTCAATAATTGCGGCAAACGCATCGTTTCCGCTCTTCATACCGTACGCGGGCACAACACTGCTCATATCAGTACCGCCCGAAATATCATTACCGTACACAGCAATATCTACCGGAGCAACTTTTTCGGTTGAAGCAGTATTAATAAGTGCGCCGCTTCCGTCAGGTACAAGTATATAGTCACCTTCTGCAGCTGTTACATAAGCTCCGAAGTATTCAAGAAAACCTAAATTTAAAAGAACATCGTCTGAATTACCGAGATTTGCCCAATCAATATCGGCATAGAAGCAACCGTCTCTCAATGAATAAGTAACAGTTACTTTATAGAGTATATTTCCTTCAGCAGCCGATTTATAAGCTTCATCCGTTGCACCGAAACCTATATTATCAAACCAAGCACCGTTATCGGTAATAAGGTATGTAACAACAAAACCCTCATCAGTAGTCTTTGAATAAACACCGCCTAATGACACACTGTTATCCTGAGAGTTCAGACAATAAACCTTGCTGTCGTGTATTACTTCCAGTGATATTATATCTGCCTCAGAACAGTTGCTGTCAACCTCGGAAGCCTGCGGCAATGCAGACCAGAGTTTGCTTTCCATACTGTTATTTATCTGCACGGCTACTGCACTGCTGGCTTCATCATAAAGCAATGTAATCAAGCCGGAGGAATCAATCTCTTTGAAATCGTCCGTTTTACAGTAGTGCACTGAAGGATTAATATTTTTAGGGTAAATTTTTTCTTTAGGCAGAGGAATACTCTTGGTATCCAATCTGGCAGCACAGCCAAAGTACGTCAAGAATAAAGCAACACAAACAGCCAAAGAAACTATACTTCTTAATTTCTTTTTCAACTTACTGTCTCCTATTATTATAAATTAAAGCAAAAAGTCTAACAGTCGGATACATCAGTCAATAAATCTGTATCCTGTACCCCATATTGTTTCAATATGTTGAGTATCTGAAGAGTTTTTGTCAACCTTATCACGAATTCTGTTTATATGGACGGTTACCGTTGAAGTTTCACCCATTGAATCGTATCCCCAGATTTCGTTGAACAGCTCTTCTTTACTGAAAACGATGTTTGGATTTGAAGCAAGATACCACAACAAATCAAACTCCTTATTTGTCATTGAAACCTCTGTATTCTCCACAAAAACTCTGCGTGAGCTTTTACACAGCTTAATGCAACCTGTTTCTATTGTATCAATTTCTTTACCTTTAGCAGAAACCAGACTGTTGAATCTGGCAATACGGGCATCTACACGCGCTGTAAGCTCTCTGAAATTAAAAGGTTTTGTAATATAGTCATCTGCACCGAGTGCCAGACCTTCTATAACATCATCGGCCTCTTGTTTGGCAGTAACAAACAACACGGGCATATTCTTTTTTTCACGCAATTTTTTACAAACTTCAAATCCGTTCATACCGGGAAGCATAACATCCAGAATAATAAGATCATAATCCTCATTCAGCGCAGACTCCAAACCGCTCACACCATCTGTACATACAGATACATCATAACCGTTTGCAGACAAATAATCTTTTTCAAGCTGTGCAATAAGGCTGTCATCCTCAACGATAAGTAATCTTTTTTTCATATTTTAAATCTCCTATTTATACCACCGTACTGGTATTTCATCGGTGCGACAGAATAAAATATTTATCGTCAGACCGTTGCCGTTATTTTGTGCACTTATTTTGGCATCATTTGCAAGCAATATCTGTTTACAAAGAAATAAACCAAGACCGTTACCCTCGTTTATATCTCTTCTTACACTGTCTCCGCGATAAAACATTTCAAAAAGCATTTCTTCACTACCGGGCTTAACACCGATACCGTTATCGGAAACAGAACAAAGAATTCTTCCGTCATCATTATCTTCAAGCTTAATTGATATCTCACATCGCTCATCAGGCTTCTTATATTTTATTGAATTATTAATAAGATTGTGAAGCACTCGCTTGCATCGTTTGATATCAATACTGCATACAGCAGATTTTTTGCAATAATTATTAAAAGAAACACCCACATCCTGAAGACTCAGCTCCAGACTAAGGTCATGCAAATATTTTTCAAGCACTTCGCCAAGGTCAATCGGTTGTTTCTTTATATCCAAATCGGTTTTATTATATTGCTGAAGTTCGGCAATACTTTTAAGCATAATATTTATATCTTCCGTACTCTGCAATATCATAGACGCAAACCGTTTGATTTCTTCAACATCGGTTACTATACCGTCAGCCACCATTGAAGCAAATCCGTTAATTCGTGTAACCGGAGTTGCAATATCATGCATCAGACCGCTTATATGAACTCTCTTCTGCGCAAGATTTCGCAGCTCTTGTGCATGATAATCTTTCAATTTAATTCGCACATCATCCACAGCCTGAAAAAGATCACCTATTTCATCATTGCTGATATGACGAATCGGTGAGTCATACTCGCCATCAACGAGCTTTTCTATATGATTCTCAATTTGTTGCAGCGGAATTATGATGTCTTTAAGTGCTCTTCTCTCATAATGCTTACGAAATATTATAAGCAGTGCAAGAACAATAACATTGAGTACACATACAATTGCCATGGATATAATCGTAGAGCGTGAATATATATTGTATTTTGGAGAAGCCATTACAAAATACAAAACAGCTATATGTAAAAAGTTAAGAGCAATAACTACAGTTGCAGCCACAACAGCAGCCGAAAAAGCCGGACTTTTCAGCAAGGTAGGTTTTTGTTTTTTAGATTTAAATTTCATAGCTTAATATTTGTTTACAGACTCTTCAAAGAAGCAAAGCATATTATTAATCGTTACGGTTTCACCGTCGTCAAGCACAACTTCGCCGCTCATAATGCCAAACATAACTTTTTCACTGAATGATTTTAAACCGAGAGTATGCTTTGAACTACAGTTATACAAAGGTTTAATTTCAACTTCAAAGCGTTTATCATCAGAACGAACAGACCATTTTTCATTTCTGTCATCAAAAGGAATATCAATAAATACTCTTTCGAGCTTATGGCAGACACCATCGACAAAAACAGCATTTTCGCTTGCCTCAGACATATCGCCAATACCGTAACCGATATTGAATCCGAAACTTCTGCCATCGACTCCGCTGCAACCTGTACACATAAATCGTTTTACATCCTGAGCAGTCCATACACCCCTACCCCAATCAAGCACAGCATAATCGGTTTCGGGGTTAAACTCATATCTCTCGGAATTAACCGTTACATATCCGTCGGCAGGCATACATACACTTTTGACATTATAGCAAAACTCTGCAGGATTTTTCGAAAACGGAGCTGCAACGGCAAGAATATTTTTGTCGCCTTTATATCCGAGGTGAATATTTGCCTCAAGCTCGCAGTCGTAAACATTTGAATATTTGCAGTAAAGATGTCTGTCACCTTCGTTCAGAAGACACATATAGTCACAGAATAAATTTTTGTAAACAACGCTTCCGTTATCGACAGATGCAGGCATACAAATTCTTGCAGCAGGTAAAATTACAGAATGAAAGCAATCGTACCGCTTGTTGTTTTTAATGTCATAAAAACAAGCTCTTACAACACCGGTAGACCTTTTATCGGCAAGCCACACTGAAAGTGCGTATTCGCCGCTGCCGCTGACAATAATATATCTGTCCCACTCTCTCATATTCATACGATTGAGTTTTACGGAGCGCGGCTTGTAATCAAGCAAGGAAGTATCAGCCCAGCCTGCTTCAATAAGCATACCTTCGGAATCAAGAAGTTCATGAGAGGAGCTTATTTTATTCTGCATAATTTTTCCTCCTGAAAAATCAAAATATCGGACAATAATAACACAGGTGATTAGTTTGAAAAAATTTAAAGAATACTCATTTATTTATATGCTCGGTGCAGTAATTTACAGCCTGATAGAAGTTGCTTTCCGCGGTTTTACGCACTGGACAATGTCATTGACAGGCGGACTTGCATTTTTACTCATTTATATAGCAAACATAAAAATGAAAACCAGAAGTCTGGCATTGAGATGCCTTACCGGCTGCCTGATAATTACTGCACTTGAATTTATCGTCGGCTGTGTTGTAAACAGACGGTTCCAAATGGATGTATGGGACTATTCGCAACAGCCCGGGCACATCCTCGGTCAGATATGCCCGCTGTTTTCAATAATTTGGTTTTTAATAAGTTTCCCTGCAATGCTGCTTACATTTTTTATCAAAGGCAGACTGTTTTCAGCAGACAGCGAAGATAATTAAAATCAGCTGTTTTTGAAATAATTGACAATTCCGTTAACAGTAGCCTGAGCAAGTGCATTCTGGTTTTTGTCATTTGCAAGTGCATTACATTCAGTAACGTTTGTAACAAAACCGTATTCGATAAGCACGCTCGGACATTCCTCAACTCTCGCCACTTTGAATCCGTAGAATTTGGTACCTCTGTCGGATTTGGCAGCCATCGAAGAATTTGAAGCATATATCTCATTTTTGTATGCCGAAGCAATACTTGTATTCAGATAATATGCAAGCGGATAAGCATAGCTCTTATAATAATAAGCTGTCATACCTGATGCCGAAGTTGAGGTTTCAGATGCATCACAATGAACTGCTATAAATATATCCGGATTAGTCGAGCGGCAAAGAGCCTGTCGTTGTTCAAGGCTGAGAGTCTGGGTTGAAGAAGTACGCGTCATTACAACCGTAGCGCCGAGCGACTCAAGCTTTGATTTAATTTTATTGGCAAGAGCCCAGTTGATAGTAGCCTCATGAACATTTTTACCGTTTATGACAGCTGCACCAATTGCACCGGGGTCACTGCCACCGTGACCGGGATCGAGCATTATAACTTTACCGCTGAGCGATGATGACGAGCGCTCCTTAATCGAAAACGTTAATGTACCGTCACTGTTATAATAATATTTTATTCCATAAAATCCGCCTTTTTTCTTAAGGAAAATACGGAGCGTACTGGAGCCGTCATCGTTTTTTATCCATTGTGTTTTTGCAATTACAGATGTATTGAGTGACGGTGCAGCATCAGTTGTCGGAGTATAATAAAATACAATATCTACATACTCTGCCGTAAAACTCTTAACGCTGTATGGTCTGCCTGCAGTTTGCTCATAAAATGACTGTGGCTTTTCTCTGACATTAAAAGGAACCTTCCACTTCATTGTGAACGTAATTTTTGTCTCGTCCGTACTCTTTGAAACACTGACGGTACGAAGCTCATTCGCAGGCATATTATAGCCGTCAGCAATATACTCTACGTCTTTCTGGTACACTCTTCTGCCGGAAGCCAGCACGTAATACTTTATACTTCCGTACGAACTGGATCCTACCACATAATCTATTGTGCCTTTAGGTATAGCAGAAAAATACGGCACGGAAATGTCATTAGTGGTAGTAGAAGGCAAAGTATCTGCGTAATTGCTTTTAACAACAATCATCTTGGATTTGCCTGAAACACCGTTATATTTGTAAGGTGTAAGCTGATTAAAAAGCTGAACATTTGACGGTTGGGTAGTCGGCGGTGCCGTTGTAGGCTTTGAAGTTGTAGGCACCGTAGTTGCAGGCGGCTTCAAAGGTCCTGTAGTACTTTCGCCGATTACTGTAGTGCTTTCAGACCCGGAAGGCACTGTTACATCAGGAATCGTGGTGCTTGGAGCTGTCGTATTCGGAACGGTTGTACTTGGAGCAGTAGTATCGGGAACGGTTGTATTCGGAGCAGTTGTATTTGGTGCAGTTGTGTCGGGAACAACAGTAACAGGAGGTGCCGTAACCTTTGCATTTACAGTAACAGCTGCACCTTCTTTTGTCTCTGTCATACCGGAATATGTTGCAGTCACCTTAACTTTGCCGATATTTTTATCAACCGATGATTCTGGAAGTGTATACTGACCAACAAAATAGGTGTAGTCAGAACCGTCATCAATCTCATCGCCGTAATCCGGAGATTTGCTGAGAGTTACCGTACTGCCGTTAATTGCAGCACTGACATCAGCCAGGTTGTGAGCAATTACAACTATGTCAAGCTGAGCACCGCCGGGTGCATTAACGGTACCGCTCGGAGATACCGAATCAATAAGCTTAATTTTATATGTTATCTTGTAAGTGTATTGCTTTCCGTTGTGATCAAACACAAATACATTTTCGCCGGGTTGAAGCTGCTGCTCAAGTGAAAAATAACCGTTTTCAACCATTTTGACAACTTGTCCGTTAATTGTAAGCGGTTTTGTCATATCACCCGTACCGACAAAGGATACTTTGGACTGATTTGTTTCAAAAACTGTCTTCTGTGGTGAAGAAATAACAAGCTCTTTGAAAAAGTCCTTCACAATACCGTTTTGCATATAGTCAACTATTGCATCGCGCAAAGAATGTGAATTCTGCTCAAGAAGAGAATAACGGTAAAAAGCATAACCGGAGCCCATTGTATTATTTATCGCTGCAAACTGAGCCATTATCTCATCGGGAGTTACAAAACCATCACCATCTCCGACAAGATCATTGCGCATACCGAATACGGTATCTTTGGTTGTGCCATCGCAATAATTGGAAAGATATGCCGAATACTCACCGTCAACCAACGAAGTGGGAACGGTAATATCAATATACTTATAATCAAAAACATCGGCACTGCAAACAGCTGAATAGTTTTTTTCGGTCTGTGCAAAAATGCCTATGTAAAGAGCTTCGTCATATTTACGAAGAGTGCGTGCTGCAAGAGCAGCTTCATTTTTCGTTGCACCGTCAGACAAACTGATAAGAACAGAATCCAAGCCTGAATCGGTATAAGAAGCCGCAACAGTTTCGTCGGCAACACCTGAATTGACAATATTGTTTGATTCGATAAGATAGACGCAGAAAAGCGAATAATTCTTTGCTTGTGCAGCAAGCTGAACAGCCTCCGTCAAATCGCATTCACTGAAAATAACAGTATTGAAGCCCCATGATGCAATTTTTTCCATAGCATCATATGCCGTCTGAATATCGGTATAATCGGTTCCCTTCTCGAGTCGGACACCGCTCATACCGCCAATCGGTCCGTTTGCAACAGACTCAAACATCTCAGGCAATACTGCTTCTGCTTCTTTTGCGGGAATTGTGCTTTCTTCTTCCGAAGAAACGTCGCTTGACAAAAATCCGCCGAGATACAAACCCATCAACGCAATGCCAAGCACAATGACAGCTATACAAACCGCCATGCCCACTTTTCTTGAGTTTTGTTTTTCCATTTCTCTTCCCCTTCTGTATATAAATATACAGATTAAGTATATCATAACAAGCTTGCTTTTACAATATTTTTTTATTATTGTTTATTAACTATATTTTGATATGAGAACAAAACATATCCGCTGAAAGCAGAATTGTCTGCATATTTTATCTGCCGCTCAATTATATCGCTGTTATTTATCCACTCCTGACCGCCGTCACCTGCATATTCGTCAACTATACCGTTTTTATATGCCGCAAGACCGCACCATATACTCACATCATCTGCACGCTTGAGTGACAGCCAATTATATGCAACTGTTTCGAAAGGCATTGTTGTGTGTTCAAATCCGAAATATATCTGCGGAATTATAACATCAGCATAACCTGTTTCACTAAGCCAAAGCTCCACATCTGCATAATGAGAAGAATAATTCTTTTCTATATCGCCTGCCGGACTTATGCTGAAGACAAGGTCATCACCGTATGAGTGAACAAGCGAATAAATCGAACTGACAAGGCTGTTTACATTCTCTCTGCGCCACTGTGCAAAGCTGAGCTTACCGCCTTGAGTGCAGTATTCATCATATTGAGGTTTATCAAACTTTTCTTCAGTTAACGGATAAAAATAATCATCAATATGTATACCGCAGACATTATAATTTTCAAGTATCTCCCTGATACCGCTCAACACAAGCGAGCAGCTTTCGGTTGAACACGGATTCAGATATATACCTGCATCGGTACATACAACGGAATTCTTATACGCCTCATCAAGAGCTATACTGTTTTCGTCGAGCTGTGACAAATCTTTTTTATACGATATCCTGTAAGGGTTTATCCATGCGTGAACTTCAATACTTGCCTCTTCAGCAAGCTCAATAAATACTGACAGAACATCAAAATCAGGCATTTTACCCGAAGAAGACAAAACATATTCCGAAACAGGAAAAATTTCAGACGGATATACCGAATCGGCAAACGGTCTTACCTGAAGAAAAATAACATTGATATTTTGATTTTTACATTCTGTCAACACCTGTTCAACCTCAGACCTGAAAGCATTTTCATTGCCGTCAGAAAGCATATCGCTAAGCTCATAACAGCTTAACCAGACACCTCTGAAAACAGTTTCCGCAGCTTTCAAGGCTTCAGCCGGCGGCTCTGTCACATCCGGTGCTCTTTTGCAAGAAGATAATGACAAAAACAAAACCGGAAAAACTGCAATAATACAAATTATTTTTTTAAAATCCATTGTTGCTCCATTCTTTTTGTGTTGACACAAAAGCATTATTGTATTAAAATAAAAAAAATAGGTTTAATTGAAAGGTCGGTTACAAACCACTACGGTAATATATTATGGATAAACTGATTTCTGTTTTCAGCTCTTATTTTAACGAGCTGCTCCCTCTTTTATGTATCTATATTGTAATCGGTGCCTTTTCGGTTGTCATCACCGTTTACGACAAAAAAGCTGCAAAAAAAAAGAAAAAAGAGAATATCGGAAAAGTTCCTGTTATGTACAGCTTTTTGCGGCGGTGCAATCCCTATGCTTATCACAATGAAAGCAATACGCCACAAAACACAGCACAATAAATTTATGCTCGGTCTGCCCGCAATTATTCTTATACACCTCATCGGTATTATCGGACTGATGTATATCAGATACTGTTGAGCAAGTCCGACAAAAGCGGCTGCTTTATGCACACAAGTGTCAAAAATGCTTATGTGTATAAAGCAGCCGCTGTTTTTTATTCATTTTCAGGATTCTGTTCGGGAGGAATATACGGAACAGCTGTTTTCTTGACATCTACCCTGTCATACATTTTCATAAACCGTACCGAAACCTTTGTCATATTGCCGCAACACGGGCATTTGAAAATTGTACGAAAGAATCGATTGGAATACTTCCATTCCTTGAGTCGCTGTGCATTTACACGGCATTCGGGACAGACATATACAAGCTGCTTTTTGTCAACCAACGGGTTTTTCAGATTACTTATCGGGTAAGGCTTGAAGGCAAGTTTTGCATAAAAGTCATTACCACACGGTCTGATGTAATTCTGCAGCTCATTAAAATCAAAAACTTTTTTGAAACACTCCGCACTGAGTTTACTGTCGTCAAGTGCACGGTGATGTGAAAAAGTAGTATCGTCAATCCCGAGTGCTTCTGCAGCCTTGCCCAGACCAATCTGCTGACCTTTTTCGGTTTTTACCTTACGCTGTACAAAACTCTGCAAATCAACATAATCTGTAAGGAAAGGTATAAAAGCAATACCGTTGAGATACTTATAATTTTCAATAAGCACACGGATATCTCCGTCGCCCCATGTCAGTATAAGCGTAGGCTGTGCACCAATCCATTTGCGGAAATCTGAAAAAGCCTGAGTAAACGGTTCACCGCCGAGAACATCATCGTTGGTAATATTGGTAAGCTTTTTAACACTTCCGCGAAGCTTTTTGCCGATACTGGGCTTAACAAAACTGGAAAAGCTTGAAATTTCGTTGAGGTCTTCATCAAGCTTTACGGCACCTATTTCGATAATTTCATTTATAAAACCTTTGATCTTTCTGCCGTAGACATTATTCCATTCAAGGTCAAAAATTACATACTGCATTATGAAGCAACCTCACTCCTTTCTTTACTTTTTATCTGTATAAAGGCTTACAAGGTCTGCTGCACGCTTGGCAACAGCACTTCGAAGCTTTGCAGGGCGTATTACCTCGACTGAATTACCGTATTGCAAAAGCCATGAAATAAAGCCCTCACCTGTTACGGCAACTATTTCTGCCGTAAAATTATCGGCATTGCGTGAAGAAAAACGCACATTGTCACCGAATCTGTCTATAATTTCTTCAAGGAATCTGTTAGCACAACGGAGTGTAACAGTCTGCTCCGTACCGGAAAACATATTGAAAAGCTTACCTGCGTAATCTGCCGAGTCGAACTTATCCTTATACTCGGAAACTTCACTGAAATGACGCCACGGCTCATTTGTGCAGACAACTTTTTTCATTCTGTCGATACGAGCATGCATAAGATTATCGTAATTTGAATTATTACAAACCAGATAATAGTGGTCGTTTGACCATATCAGAGCATATGGGCTGACGGTAAACTCGCGCTCATTGAACGCAGGCGTAAGGTCATCTGACACACTGAGATTTGAGTAAACAAAGCTGACTTTAAGTCTGTTGGCTATAGCGTTATGAAGCACATCTACATTATAATAAATTTCTTCATTCTTACGCTTGTGGCTCTTATCAATATAAACCTGAGATTTCAGTTTATCCGCCTGAGGCTCACTAAGTAAATTGCCGATTTTATTGACTAAAGAATCAGTCTTTTTAGCGGTAATAAACTTTGCCGCCTGAACAGCATCAATCATAAGCCTTACTTCAGCCTCTTCAAAATCGCGTGAAGCAAGAAAGAAACCTGCTTTTGGTGTACGAGTGCAGACTATATCGTAGCCTTCAAGCTTCAACGCATCAATATCGGAATAAAGTGCCTTTCGCTCAGCATCTATCCCTTGTCGTGCAAGCTCCTCGACAATCTGTGAGGCAGAATATATATGTTCTTCATCAGTTTTGGACTCAAAAAACTTTGCCAGAGCAATAAGTCTTTGCTTACCGTTACTCATAAACTCACCACATAAACTTAATCTGTTACTAAACAATAATTATACAAAGGCTTTAAATAATTGTCAATGATTAATCGGTACTTTTATCAGGCATAACAAGTGCAAGACCGATAACATTCTTGGCTGTACGCTGCATTTCGCCAAGCCTTATACCATCAGCCTTACCGTAGGTTTTGAGCAGAGTGTCGTCAGGCTTACGTTTACCTGTACGACCGCCACCCGGCATAAGCACATCAACCTGAGCACGTACACGGTACGCATTGTCACAGATATTCGGGAACTCCGGGCTCTTGCTCTTACGCATCCACCAATCTGTCATAACCATACCCTTATAGCCCCATTCTTTACGGAGAACAGTAGTACAAAGCTCGTAATTATAGTGACCCCAGACGCCGTTAATTTTATTATACGATGTCATTATACACTTTGGCTCTGACTCTTTGACACATATTTCAAAACCTTTGAGATAGATTTCACGCAGAGCACGCTCCGAAAGACGCGAATCGTTATGACAACGGTTGGTTTCCTGATTATTGCAGGCAAAATGTTTCGGGCAGGCACTCAGACCGCTTGACTGAACACCACGCACTACACAAGCGGCTATTTTACCGCTTACAAGCGGATCTTCGGAGAAATATTCAAAGTTTCTGCCGCAAAGAGGACTTCTGTGAATGTTCATACCGGGAGCAAGCAATATGTCGGAGCCTTTGACTTTCATTTCAGCACCAACCGCCGTATAAAGCTCTTCTACAAGCTCTTCATTCCATGTACAGGAAAGAATTGCGCCAATCGGAAGCAAAGAACAACTTGCCTTGAGTCTGATACCCGAAGGACCGTCAGTTGTAGTAAGTGCAGGGATGCCCTTATCGCGAAGCGACTCAAGCACACCGCCGAGTGTACCTGCGTTACCCTTAGCTCCTAAAGGACTGTTCATTACATAATCTCCGCGGCTGATCGCCTCAAGCTCATCGGGATTAAGCTGGGCAACAAAATCATCGAGCGAAACCTTGCCGCTCTTTACATCAGCAAGTTTATAACCCTTATCACCCGTAAAAGGAATATCCTCCGGCATATCTGCAAGGATTATATCCTTTAAATTGGTTTTTGAAGCAGGTGTTTTGTGCTTGAGCGGTACTGCTTTGCCGTTTACAGACTGCACAGCATCGATTCTGTCAAACGGATATTGAGCGGCTGAAACCTGAGTAAGCTGCTCGACACACTTTGTTTCGTGATTACTGAATGTCTTAACAGCTGTTGCGTTAAGCGAATCTGTACCCAGATACAGAGTATAATCGCCTTTCTCAAACACCCACGCAAACTCATAACCGGTAATACCGCTGTCGTCATAAGAAGTAAAAGCAGAAGCAGAGAAATTAACCGTAAGCTCCTGACTCTCATTCGGTGCAAGAAGCTTTGTTTTGGCAAAGCCGACAAGCTGTCTTGAAGGATTAAGAAGTTTGGTATTTTCGGCAGAATAATATACCTGTACGGTTTCTTTTCCGCTGAATTTATCGGATTTATTTGTAACATTAACCTTAACCGAAACATTTCCGTTATTTATATCTGCACAAACAAAATCAACGGCAAAATCGGCATAACTCATACCAAAACCGAACGGATATCGGATTTTATCCGCAGCAAATGTGGAAAAATAGCGGTAACCGACAAAAATATCCTCGGTATAGTTATTATATTCCTTTGCGCCGAAATCATCTGAAGAAGGATAATCACTAAAAGAATTTGCAACCGTATCCGTAAGTTTACCGCTGGGCGAAACCTTGCCGCTGAGTATATCGGCAAGTGCGTTACCGCTTTCCATACCACCCTGCCAGGCTATGAGCACCGCACCGATTTTATCGCCATACTTATCAAGCCATGCAAAGTCGATAACACTGCCTATATTGAGCACTACAACCGTACTGTCAAATTCTGAAGTAACTTTATCGAGCAGAGAAAGTTCTTCCGAAGTAAGATAATAGCTGCCTTCTGCAAGTGCGTTTTCACGGTCTTCACCCGATGAACGGCCGACAAAAACAACTGCCCTATTGCTTGAAACAGCTGCATCGGCAATTAATTTATCATCAAAAGGCATTTCGGGGAAATAGCGTGGCCAACGGCCCCAGACACCTTCGTCAACGGGATTTTTTGCACACCACGCTTCATATTTATCTGCAAGGTCACGATTTATGCTGAATGCACCCGAAGACCTGATACCGTCAAGATAATTGATTTTATAAGGCTCGTTAACATCGCCGCCTGAGCCGTAACCTACAAAGAAAGTCTCAATCTGTGTTCTGCCGAAAAGAGCAACGTTATCGTCCGTTTTAAAGGGCAAAACACCGTCGTTTTTAAGCAAAACAGCACCTTCAGCCGCAACAGCTCTGATAAGCTCAGGCATACCCGGAGTAACAGTTTTATCGGTTTTATCGCCTGCACCCTGCTCCTGCGAAAGAGAGTTAACGAACTTACCGGCTATATTATAGAGTTTTCTCATTATTTTTTCACTTAATTTCATAATAACTCACCCCATATAATCACGCGATTTTGCGCGTCTCAATATAATTACGATAATAGGTACAAGCACAAGCTGAATAATTATACCAGGTATTGCCTCCAAAAAAGCACCGGCAAAGAAAAGCTTAACCGAAAATTCAGTATAACCAAGTCCGTAAATCAAAAAGCGGACTGTACCCCAGACCAAACGGCCGCAAAGCATCGAAATAATAAGGCTAATGTAAATATATGCATTTTTCTTGGGTAAAATCCGGCTTAATAAACCTGTCATTAAGCCGTAAACAGCAAGTTCAAACGTCATAGAAACAGCCTGCGGAAACAACGGCGGAGCAAAAAAAAGAAACGAGCGAAGAAGAGGAGCAGAAAAACCGACAACAGCACCGTATTGCCAACCGCAAATAAAGCCGCAAAGCAGCACCGGAATATGCATAGGACAAAGCATATTGCCTATTTCGGGCAGCTGACCTGTTATAAAAGGTAAAACAATACACAGCGCAAGGGAAAACGCTGAAAAAGTCAGCCGCTGTATATTGAGTTTATTTTTCGCACCCACAACCTTCACCCACTCCGAATCAAAAATTCAAAAAAGGCAGAGAACAGAATACTACTGCTCTCTGCCATATCAGCAAATCGGATTAATTACTGAACCATCTTTGCGATTTCGCCAGCAAAGTTGTCCTCACGCTTCTCAAGGCCTTCGCCCTTACCGTAACGAACAAAGCCGGAAACCTTGATATCAGCACCAAGCTTCTTAGCAACGTCAGCAACATAGCCGCCTACTGTGCCATCGAAAAGGTCTGAACGAACAAATGCCTGGTCAAGAAGGCAGATTTCCTTGAGCTGCTTCTTGATACGGCCTTCAACTGCACCGGAGAAGATCTTGTCGTTGATATACTCTTCCTTACCTGCAACTGCAAGCTGTGCAAGAGTTGCAACTGCTTCCTTTGAAAGGAAGTTGAAAAGGAAGTTGTTATTCTTCTGCTCTTCATATGCAGCGATATCTTCGTCGCTGAAGAGTTTTTCAGCAATAGCTTTATCAAAGAGCTTTCTGAGAATGGGCTTGGGAAGAGACTCAGGCTTATTGAGTGAGCTGTCGATTGTGATGGACTTCATCTTTGCAAGCTCATCGTCTGACATATCTTCCTTGCTGAGATATTCGGGGTTCATAGCTGCAATCTGCATAGCGAGGTTCTTGCCCATAGCAACGAACTCTGCGTTATCAGCAGCAACCTCTGTATCGAACTTAACAAGAACGCCAACTGAACCGCCGCCGTGGATGTAAGTTGCGCAAACACCCTCAACTCTCTCGAAACGGCGAACCTTCTGGTTCTCACCGATGGAGAGGATGTTGTCCTGAAGATTTTCCTGAACTGTTCTGTCGCTGCCGTCAAGCTTGCAAGCAAGAAGAGCATCGAGATCAGCGGGATTCTCATTGACAACTGTATTTGCAACAGCCTTTACGAATGTTGTGAACTTATCGTTCTTTGCAACGAAGTCTGTTTCTGCGTTAACTTCAACAACAACACCGACTTTCTTGTCAGCATCGTAGTAGGGGTAAACCATACCTTCAGCAGCAACTCTGCTTGCCTTCTTCTCAGCAGCAGCAAGACCCTTTTTTCTGAGGAATTCAATTGCCTGCTCCATATCGCCGTTTGTTTCGGTAAGAGCTTTCTTGCAATCCATCATACCAACGCCTGTCTTCTCACGAAGAGCCTGGACATCTTTAGCTGTAAATGCCATAGTTATTATCCTCCTATATAAAAGTAGTTATATTTTAATTATTCAGCAGCAGCTTCTGTTGCTTCTGCAGCAACCTGCTCGCCCTGCTTGCCTTCGAGAACAGCGTTTGCCATCTCAGCAGCGATGAGCTTAACAGCACGGATAGCGTCATCGTTACCGGGGATAACGTAATCGATCTCGTCGGGATCACAGTTTGTGTCAACAATAGCTACGACCGGAATACCGAGCTTCTTTGCTTCTGCTACAGCATTCTTCTCCTTGCGGGGGTCAACAACAAACATAGCAGCGGGCTGCTTCTTCATGCCTGTGATACCGCCCATGAACTTCTCAAGCTTCTCGATTTCGAGGTTGAGCTTGATAACTTCCTTCTTGGGAAGCATTTCAAATGTACCGTCAGCCTCCATAGCCTTGAGCTGAGCAAGTCTCTTGATTCTCTTCTGGATTGTCTTGAAGTTTGTGAGCATACCGCCGAGCCAACGTGCGTTTACGAAAGGCATACCGCAACGGATAGCCTCCTCACGGATAGAATCCTGAGCCTGCTTCTTAGTGCCGACGAAGAGAATTTCGCCGCCTTCTGCTGCGATATCTGTTACGAACTTGTAAGCCTCATCGAGCTTCTTAACTGTCTTCTGAAGGTCGATGATGTAGATACCGTTGCGCTCCGCAAAGATATAGGGAGCCATTTTGGGATTCCATCTTCTGGTCTGGTGACCGAAGTGCACACCTGCTTCAAGCAGCTGCTTCATTGATACTGTTGCCATTTGTTTTTTCCTCCTTAGTTTTTCCTCCGCAGAGCTTTTGAAATTTACCGAACAGCCGTGCGGCTGCACCAAGGCATAACGCTCTGCGTGCGAAATGCACGAGCAATTATATCACAGAGTATATTGTTTTGCAAGTGTTTTTTATAATATTTTTTGAAAATATTAGCTGTTTTTTTACAAAAACTACGGGAAGTAAACGAATTACTTCCCGTAGCAGAGATTTTTATTATAATCAGTCGAGTTCAACTACTGTTTCGTAATTTCCAAACCACTTGTGAGTAACGAAATTTCTGGCGCGGATAACAACCTTATCCTCATAAACTTCAATCTGATAGCCCTTACCGCCGAGGATTGTACCGAAGCGGCTGAAAAGGCCGTATGAAGGAAGATTAAGGTAATTTACACCGTTTACTCTGTCATAGTAGGAAACGCCGTACTGTTCACGGGTAAAATCGCCGTTAAGACCGATATGGATATGGCCGCTGATAAAGAACACGTTTTCGTATTTCTCAAGAATCTGCTGAACCTGAGTCGAATAAGGCTCGCCCATATCACCGTCATCCCAGGCAATCTCTTCACCGTGTGTACCTGCAAGCGGCCAGTGAGAAATTACAAACACAGGCTTATCATCGGAGCCGCTGCTTGCAAGCTCAGCATCGAGGAAATCGAGCTGATCCTGGAAAAGGTCGGGATGATCCCATGAATCGTCTGACTGGTCGGTAAGAACAATAAACTTGTAGCCGTCGATAACTGTGCTGTAGTAAGGCTGTTCGATATCTGTACCCTGATAAGCATTATACTTATCTACAAAATACTTTCTTGCTTCCTCAGCAGTTTTATCTTCAACGTGACCTATATCATGGTTGCCCATTGATATAATAGCTTTACCGTCCCAATTTTTCTCCATAGTATCGAAGAACTCATCGATAGAGCCTTCATCGCCGTAGTTTGTAAGGTCGCCTGTAACGACAACAGCATCAACGGGAGTTTTTGCGTTACTCATATCTCTGATACCTATTCCGAGGAACCATGCAAGAGGAGAAAACTCCTTATCAAGATGAGTATCGGAAACAACTGAAAAGTTAAGAAGAACATCATCTTCTTTCGACTCAATTCTGGCAGGAATTGGCGAAGCAAATGAAGACATTGCTGCCATAATAGCGGATATTATTATAGGGATAATTGTAGAAGTTATTGCAGACATAATTAAACTCTCCTTATTTATTTTTAAACATTATAACATTATCAAAAGACAGAGTCAACGAAGATTTGAGCAATTAATCCTTCTTGTCAGGCTCTTTCTTTTTTGAGTCTTTACTCTTTTCCTTATCGCGGGCATAGTTGACAGCAAGACAAATACCGAGCGCAAGCAAAATCAATACACAGACTGAAGCATATGTAAAACCCTTCTGCAATTTAACTTCTCTGACAGTAAGAACGGTAGTTTCTTCGCCGTACGGGTCAGCTGTTGTCGCCACTGCAGTTTGCTCTGCAGCTATCGTATATTTAGAATTTAATGTGCTGTCCGTCTTTGTTGTCTTAGCTTTAGTTGTTTTAGCTTTAGTTGTTTTAACTTTAGTTGTTTTAGCTTTAGTTGTTTTAACTTTGGTTGTTTTCGGCTTGGTTGTTTTCGGCTTGGTTGTTTTTACTTTTGTTGTTCGCTCTGTAGTACCATCCGCACCGCCGGAATTATTATTTATCGGCAGCGTGCTCGGCTCGGAGTGTGACAAATCACCGTGCGGAATGCTTACGGTATAAACATTTGACGGACTTCCGGTTACATCAACAAAGCGAATACGTAATGTATCAACAGTAGACAAGCCATATTTGATGCCAAGAGCAATTTCAACACTGAAAACAGAATCGGCATAGCTGCAGACTTCACCTTCAACACCGTATTTACCGGTATTATAATCGGAAATACCATCGGCAGTCACATAAATAAAATCGCCTGAATCAGCTGAAACAGCCGCACCGTAAAGCGAATTCTCATCAATTTCATCAGATAACTTCGCCTTGAAACCTAAGTAAATTCTCGACTCCGACTCATTGCAGAAAATATACACCATACCGTATTCAATTCCGCAATTAGGTGTATCTGATGATGAAATGATTTCAACCTTTTCGGCAGTTTTCCACTCCTTATCGTTCAGTGCACCATCAATTTTTAATGCCGAAACCTCAAACGATAAACAGGTCACAAGCAACGACAACACAAGAATAAGAATAATTATTCCTCTGAATTTCATTCTCTCACCCTACAAGTTTGATTTATCGGCGAAAAAGCTTTACAAAGCAATCGGAAATACGCCACCAAACACGCCATAGTTTCAACCAAAACGTACGGTGTTTAACATAAAAGCGGTATTTTTTACTGCTTACTTCTATTTTTTTACCATTGCGGATAAAAGCAGACGCAACACCGACAACATCACTGTCATCTGCACAGAATTCTGTAGTCACACAGTTATCGCCGCGCAAGGTATATCCGCCATCATTAATAGCAACAACTCTGTGAAGCACAAACCGACCGTCATCAGTTCTACACAGTGCAACATCATTAAGTCTCAGCGGAAAACTCGGCTGTGCAAGTATAACCATATCGCCGCCATCGTGAAGCAGAGGTATCATACTGAAACCGTGAGTCTCAAACTCGACAAGCTTACCGCTCTGCAACACACTGCGCATTTCGGGAATCTGAGACTCAATACCGTTAGGTTTACTCAAAGAAACCCGCTCCTTTGATTTTTGAAATAAACTCGCTGACATCTGCAGAGGCAGTAACTTCATCCACACCGTATTCATCAGCAAGAAGCTTTATAAGCTCCGCCTCATCTGCTCCTTGTGTAAGAAGCTCCCAAAGCAACTCTCCGCTCTCATTGAGAGTTACCATACCGTTGAAATCAGTTGCTTCCTTACCGACTGCAACAACTATACTTGAGCCGCACATCTTTCTGAGTTTATATCCGCTTTTAATTTTCATTGTTTTCTCCTTGGTTAACAACAAACTTCTTATCTTCAATTCTTACTTCGATATTACATACCGAAAGTGCCGCCTTTTTATGAGAAACTATAACGCAGGTGCAGTTTTCAATAGTTTTGATATTGCGTAAAACACGCTCCTCCGTAGCCTCATCAAGTGCTGATGTAGCTTCATCAAGCAACATTACGGGAGCACCGCGAAGAATTGCACGGGCAATAGCGATACGCTGCACCTGACCCTCGGAAAGGCCTCTGCCCCTCTCGCCTATCACCGTCTGCAAGCCATCGGGTAAGTCCTTTACAAAATCATCACAACAGCTGAGCTCTACCGCACGCTGTACCTCTTCTTCTGTTTTGCCGTCACTCATAAACGTGATGTTTTCATATATTGTACCGGAAAGTAACATATTGCCCTGGGGTACATAAGAAAACATATCACGATACTCACGAGCCGGTGAAAACTCGCCTGAAGAAGTATTGAAATAAACTCTGCCGTTATCCGGGAATATTACACCGAGCATCATTTTAAGCATAGTACTTTTACCGATGCCTGATATACCCGTAATAGCCACAAAATCGCCTTTTTTAACGGAAATCGAAGAGTTTTCGAGCACGGTATCTCTGCCGTAGCTGAAAGTTACATCGTTGAATTCAAAGCTTTTAAGCTGCGAATAAAACTCTTTCGCATCACATTTGTTGTCAGTTTCATCTTCACCGCTGATGTCAATAATCTCCATAAGTCGCTCCGCAGAAGCGAGCATCTGATAATAAGACGGTAACAAGCCCGACAGATTTTTAAACGGAGTCTGAAGCTGAGTTACAAGCTGAAGAATCGCGGTTATTGTACCGTAAGTAATAAGCCCCGGTGTAAGAAGCTTGAATGCACAGAAGATGCAAGCAAGCATATATGCAAACTTAAAACCGAGCGACAAAACAGCAGATGTTGTTGAATAAAACTTCGATCTTTTCCATTTATTTCCGGAATGTGTATCCAGAAGCTCTGAAAATTTACCGGAAACAGTATCAGCCGCACCAAATACCATTACAACCAATATATTTTCGATTATTTCCTGGGTAAAAGAACGAACACCGGATTCAGACTTCTGAACCGTAAGAAAAAGATTTTTAAGAAAATTACGGGAAATTCTTGTAACTATAAAAACAACAATACCCAGACCTGCAAAAACAAGAGCAAGACGCCAATCGAGTATAAAGAGCGCTGTAAAAGCAGCAAGAATACGGAAAACAAGACCGATTACCGTAGGCAAAAGTGTGATAAGACCGTCAACGACACAGCTCACATCACTTGAAAATCTGGTCATAAGGTCACCGCTGTGGTAAGCGGAAATTTTCAGATAATCCTTATCGAAAATATTACGTATATAATATTTACGCACATCAGCTTCCATATCGATACGAAGGCGCGAACTGAGAAGCTGATAACCTAACCTTACCAGAAACTGAAAAAGAATAACAGAAAGAATAACTACGCTGACTTTAATAAGTCTTGCACGGTTACCACTTACGGCAGTATCAATAAGGTCTTTTGAGACATAAGCATTAACAGCAACCATAAGAGATAAAACCGAGTTGAGAATTATCAACACGGCTATTTTAAACCTGTAAGGTCTGACGCGCTCCTTAAGCCAAGGAAGCACGTTTATATTTTCAGTTTTGAGTTTTGAAAGCATCATTCACCACTCATTTCGTTATAAGCAAGAATTGCAGCCTCACGACTGATATTACAGGAAAGAATATATGACGGCACCTGGGTAACAACAGCTTCTATTTTCTCAAAAAGCTTGTCCATACGTGCTTCATCGTCAGGTCTGATGGTTTGGTCAAGAATCATTGTCGCAGCCTTAAAAGGCGTAATTTTTCTGATTGAATTGACCTCTGAACGCTCAATAAAGCATATTGCCTTAAGCGGCACAGAAGTATTTACATTTATATCGTATTTGCCGCTGAAAGGCGTACCGTAAACAAGAGGCTTACCATCGACAAGCTTTATTGCAGGCTTGTCGTCATTAATGATATAAGCACCTTTATCGGCAAAAGCCTCAAGCCAAAGTGAAGTATGGGTAGATTTACCGGTACCGCTCGGGGCAGAAAAGCAATAAGCCACACTGTCAGCAACAACAGCTGAAGCGTGAAGCAAAAATCCGCCGTTATCAAGCAAAACTGTATAAAAAAGGCTACCGACACGCATATATTCAAGTGTCTGAATATCCAGCAGAGGATAATCAGGCAACGATTTTTCAAGTTCAGTTTGGTCTACTCTGATTGAAAACTGAGCAGACTGTGCTCCGTCACAAAGATAAGGCATACTGCGACTTCTGAGCATATCATATTTTGCATCATAGCCAACCAAAATGTCGGCAATTGAATATACATTCATAGAACTAATTTACTCCGTAGAAATAAAAGGGAAAAACGGGCAGACAGTAATCTGCCTGCCCGTAACATGGGTTTGCTTTGAATTAGAACTCGTCGCTTACGCTGGGAGCTGCTGCTGTCTCAACTTCGCCGCTTGAAAGCTCACCGATATCGCCATCGAATGTGGGAGTACTTGCTGTGATGATATCAGCAACTGTGAACTTCTCGATTTCAACAGCGGGCTTTGTGTACTTCTTCATGAGTATCGTCTCCAATCTTCTGAAATTTTATAGCTTAATTAATCCTTAAAGATTAAAGTGTGCCGGAAGCAATGCTTGTGTAAACAGTCTCAATTGCACCTGTATCAAGGTTCTTGATGATGACATAACCACGGCCGTAAACTGTACCGGAAGCTGTCTTGACACCAAGCTCGTAGTAGAGGTTATCTACAAGGTAACCGTCATCAGCATATGCGTCAGACTTCTTAACAAGAACGCCTGATTTACCGTTAAGGTCAAGTGTCATCTTGTCTTCTGTTGCATAGTCAGCATTCTTGGTAGCAATGATACCAACTTCGATAGCCTTCATGTTATCGGGAAGATTAACGTATGTACCGAAGTATACACGGCTTGTAGCTGTATCGACTGTAGCAACGATATCCTGACCAACAGGAATTTCAACGTCGATCTGTGCATCGTAAACAGCGTATACGAAGAAGTCGTCTGTTCTGTCTGCGATTGCCTCGATAAGCTCATCATCTGTAAGAGCTGCATCAGCTGCTGCAGTCTTATCGAGTGACCAACCTGCAAATGTCATACCCTTGTACTCGGGAACAACAATTTCTGAAGGATCAACATCTGCTGCTGCGCCGTCGTAATCGCCGATCCAGTTGTAACCGAGGTTACCGTCTGTAAGGAATACGATGTTAATGTCTTCGTCATCCTGGCTGCCTCTTGCAGAGAAGTTAAGAGTGATTGTGATATCGCTACCTACACGGAAGTTAGCAAGAGAAGAAACAACCTGCCATGAACCGTTGGGCTGTGTAAGAACGTAGTCGCGGAAAAGCTCAACGCCGTCTTCCATCTCTACAGGAAGAACAGAGAAGAACTCGCCCTTCTCAACCTTGTAGGACTTGAGAACTGACTCAACCTCGCCATCAACTGAGAACTTACCGTAACCAGCTACCTTAACAGTAACGTTACAGTACTCAACAGTTACATCAGCGGGAGTTGTGATAACAGCTGTATCTTTGAAGTTGAATACGTTGAAATAATCGCCTTCGATCTTGCTGTTGATGTCGAAATACTTAGTGGGGTTCTGTGCAATATCGAGAGCCTTGAGAGCGTACTTCTTGCAAAGCTCGCCTGCTCTGTCGCCATACATATCGATGAAGCTGCTTTCCTTAAGCTCTTCATACTTAGCCTTGATTGTCCAGTAATAACCACCGTCAGCCATAAGCTTGTCAGCATAAGCGATGATTACGCTTGCATCGCCGAAGTTCTCGGAAAGAATATCCTGGAGCTGAGGATCGTCGAGGAGAGCATAGCCGTACTCAACAACCTCAAGAAGTGCGTCAACGATTTCAATGATCTCTGCATAGTTGTTGCCGATATACTCAGCTGCTGCACCGATATCATTGAAGCTCTTGTAATCAGCTGTAAGAGCAAGCTCTTTGATAGTGTTGTAATGCTCATCGAAGAGTTCGAGGATACCAACGCCTTCGCCAAGGTCGCCCTTGAATGCGTAGAGAGAATCTGCTACGCCGTCGCCGTCTGTATCGAAGATCTTACCGAACTCATTTTCCTGGTTCTTAAGAGACTGTGCGATAGCCTTCTGCTTGATAGTATCGTTCCAGTTGGGGTTGATCTGAGAAACAATACCTGTCTTGCCTGTGCTGCCTGTGTAATCCATACCCTCAAGAGCATAGACAACACCCATAAACTTCTTAACAGCTTCCATATTCTTGAGCTGATCTACTGAGAAATATGCACCGTAGATAAGGTCAAGATACTCGTTGAACTTGCCGTATGCACTGTCGCCTTCGAAATCAGCGATGAAGCGGCCGATGATTTCGGGAGCTCTCTTAGCATAGTTAGCAACCATATCAAGAGCCTTAGTTGCAATTTCTTTCTGCTTTGCACCAAGCTTTACGGAGAGTTTGTAATCAAGCTCTGCATTAAGCTCTGCGCCGCCGGCAACATTTGCAAATGTTGCTGCATATGTACCGTCTGCCTGCTCAACAAAATCAGCTGTTACACCGTCGATTGTACAGGTGTCGGGTGTGTACTTGTAAGAATATCTGTTGGGAACATCAGCCTTCTCATTTTCAGCATCTGCCTGAGCAATAACTGTGAGAACGTCTGTCTCAGCATCGTATGTGCTTGTGGGAGCTGTGAAGGAAGGATCCTTAGCGCTTGCAATTACAGAGCCGACGGAAAGCTCGCCCTGGCTGTTTGTAAGTGCAGAGATGTACTTCTTCTCTGAAGCAGAGAGAGAAACGCCGTCTTTAAGGAGTTCTTCAATAAGGTCAACAGTGTCGTACTGTGAATAACCCTCAGCAAAAGTAACCTTGTTGAGAATGTTGACAGCCTTGTAGATACCGACAAGAACTGCATCCTCAATAACAACTGTTGCCTTTGTGTTATCGAGAGCCTTCATACCGACAGCGATAACATCCTTAAGTACAACGTTACCTGCATTAGCATTGATACCGTTACCGGATGTGAGCTCGAAAGAGCTGCTGTTGGGAACACGGATTGTTGAACCAACTGCAGTGATACAATCGAGTGTTACATTACCGCCGTTGATAGAAACTGCGGGCTTGTAATCAACAAGTGTTGATGCAAAACCGATAGCACCACTGTACTCTTCGCAATTTGCAATAAATGTACCGTTGTAAAGTGTAACATTACCGCCCTTGACGTTAACAACTGCCTTGCCGGGTGCACCGTTAATTGTAGCGTTGTTAAAATCAATTGTAATGTCGCCGTTGATGACAAGTGTATCATCAAGAGTTACGTTGCCGCCGGTCCACTCATAAGTAGAGTTGCCGCCTGCAATTGCTGCGTTGATGCCTGCCTGAAGAGAGGAAGCACCAGCAGCGAGTGCACTGAAGCCTGTTGCCATGCAACCGAGAATCATGCACAGAGTGAGAACTGCTGAAAGAATTCTTTTGCTTGTCTTCACTGGATTTCATCTCCTTATTTATTTGTACGCGCTTTTTTACGCATACTATTCACCTGTAAGTATATTTAATATATATGCAAATGTCAATAGTCGTTTAGAAAAAATTTACAATTTTGTGACCTTAATAAGCAAAATTACAATCAATTTGCTCAAAAAGAATCAAATCAAGAATCAAGGAAATCTCTCAGCTTCTTACTTCTGCTCGGATGGCGGAGCTTGCGGAGAGCTTTCGCCTCAATCTGACGGATACGCTCACGGGTAACGTTGAATTCCTTACCAACCTCTTCAAGTGTACGCGGATGACCGTCAGCAAGACCGAAACGCAGCACAATAACCTTCTTCTCTCTTGGTG
This sequence comes from Acutalibacteraceae bacterium, assembly GCA_045631965.1. Classification (GTDB taxonomy): domain Bacteria; phylum Bacillota; class Clostridia; order Oscillospirales; family Acutalibacteraceae; genus UBA8612. Next base: position 13,915 of record JAZQVR010000046.1, on the reverse strand, counting down.
TAAGAGTGTTAAGCACCTCATCAAGAGATTCTTTGAGAAGAATATTTGAAGCTGCATCAGCAGGTGCAAGTGCATCGTCATCGGGAATAAAATCGCCAAGATGGCTGTCTTCCTCTTCACCAATGGGGGTTTCGAGAGAAACAGGCTCCTGAGCAACACGAAGTATCTCGCGAACCTTATCTACCGGCATATCAAGCTCCTGTGCAATCTCTTCAGCACTGGGATCACGACCGATTTTGTGAAGGAGCTGGCTGTTAGTCTTCTTGACCTTGTTGATTGTTTCAACCATATGGACAGGGATACGGATAGTTCTTGCCTGGTCGGCAATAGCTCTGGTGATTGCCTGTCTTATCCACCATGTTGCATAAGTTGAGAACTTGAAGCCCTTGGTATAGTCGAACTTATCAACAGCCTTGATAAGGCCGAGGTTACCTTCCTGAATAAGATCAAGGAACTGCATACCTCTGCCGACATAGCGCTTTGCAATACTTACAACAAGGCGCAGGTTAGCTTCGGCGAGACGGCTTTTTGCAGCCTCGTCATTGTTTGAAATTTTGACAGCAAGCTCAATTTCCTCTTCGGCACTGAGAAGCGGAACGTGACCGATTTCTTTAAGATAGACCTTGACAGGGTCGTCCATAGCGGCGTTTTTGGCATCGCCTGAGCCGGTATCACCTGCAACTTTGATATCGGTATCGAAAGCAAGCTCCTCAAGTGCGGCATCACCAAGGTCGTCGATAATCTTGATGCTGTGTGTTTCGAGAGTGTCATAGAGCTCGTCAAGTTCTTCGAGCTCAAGGTTCATTTCCTCGATAGCAGCATCAATTTCGCGTGTTGAAAGCTTACCGGTCTGTTTACCGCGCTCAACCAACGCACGAAATGCGCCCTTCTTATCTGTTGTCTCAATTCCCATTCTTTATCTCTCCTTATGAGTTGAATAATTTTTTGAAATCTTCATCGCTTAACGCTGAGGGATCCGCCACATCCGATTTAGCTTTTTCCTCAATAAGCTTATCTATGCAATCGCTGCACTCGGCAGCAGTGTTGCCTGTATTGATTTTGGTATTGATAATCCTTGACAGTATTGCCGCCTGCTCTGCATCAAGTGACATAATAACCTGACCGTATTCGGGTGATTCTCCCCTATCCAGATACGGAAGCAAAGCCTCAAAAACAGCCTTGCCGAAATCAGAAGGAAATATGTCAGCCGACAGCTTGTCCGAAAACTTACGGTAATTTGACGGAGCACGCATAAGGTTGGCAAGCAGCGCCTCTTCCGCTCGCCTTGCGCCGACAGAGCCGGAAACCGAAGCATTACCCTGCGGAGCAAATGACGACACCTGAATACGTCGCATTTCCTCGGCCTCTTTTGCACGTACAGACCGCTTACGCACGGATTTCACCTGAGTTGTAACAGCTTCCTTGGATATACCAAGCTCCGTTGAAAGACGGCTTATATAGACATCGCGTTCTATTTCGGAGCTTATTGCCGCAAGCACGGTAACAGCCTCGCGCATAAAGCCTACCTTACCGTCATCAGTCATTGTGTTATAACGCGAGCGGATACTTTGCAAACGATATTCGACATCGTTTGCAGCACCATCAACAATATTACGAAAACGCTCAGGACCGTACTTTTTGATTATTTCGTCAGGGTCTTTACCGCCGGACAAAGCAAGTACACGCACCTTGACACCTGTCTTTGAAAAAGCCTGAATCGCTCTGCGTACAGCTTTCTGGCCTGCTTCGTCGGAATCATAAGCAAGAAGCACCTCATCAGCATAACGGCTGATAAGGTTTACCTGCTCATCGGGTAAAGCAGTGCCGAGGCAGGCAATTGTATTTTTGAAGCCTGCCTGATGAAGAGCTATTGTATCCATATAGCCCTCTGTTATAATAAGTCGTCTTTCACCGCTGTCTTTGGCAAGGTTAAGGGCAAAAACACCCGAACCCTTTTTATATACAAGTGTGTCTGACGTATTGATATACTTCGGTTTGGAGTCATCGAGCACTCTGCCGCCGAAAGCAACAACATTACCGCGTACATCGATAATAGGTATCATCGCACGGTTACGGAAATTGTCATAATAATTAACCTTACCGTTTTTTTCGCTCTTACGCACAAGGTTGGCATCAACCAGCTCACCCGGTGTATATCCGAGTGAATGAAGATGATTATACAGTGCACGCCAATCGTCCGGAGCATATCCCATACCAAAACGACGGATAGTTGCCATGGAATACCCGCGTGAAAGGTAATAATCAAGGCAGATTCTTCCTTTTTCGCTCATCAATGATGAATGGAAGAAACGTGCCGCCTCACGGTTAGCCTCAAGTATCCTGCGGCGGCGTTTACTGATGGCATCGTCAAAACCGTCTTCAGGCAAAGCCATACCTGCACGCTGTGCAAGACTTTTTACAGCATCGATATAACCAAGGTTTTCGATATTACGCACAAAGGTAATCACATCACCGCCTGCACCGCAGCCGAAGCAGTAGTACGATTGCGTTTCAAGGTAAACGGTAAACGAAGGAGTTTTTTCGTTGTGGAACGGACACAGACCGTTCATTGTAGTACCCCTTCGACGCAAATTGACATAAGGAGAGATAACCTCGGAAATTTCGTTCTTTTCCCGAAGCTCACGCAAAAAATCTTCATTCAAGCGATTTGCCATTTCTCTCTCCAAACTTACTATATAATGTATTTATATATGTATTATCCACAATAAAAGCCAATATACTTATGACCACGAAAGCGGAATAAACAGCTCCTCAAACTTGCGCACTGCAAATCTGTCCGTCATACCCGATATGTAATCACAAGCCGCTCTGTCGGCACCTTCACGCAAACAAATCTCTTCGTAAGCATTTGGCAGCTCGGCAGGATTATCGGCAAAATAATGATAAAGCTGCTTGAGCATTGTATCAGCCTTACCCTCTTCACCCTTGCAGTAAGGATTCGTGTAAACATTGGCAAACATAAACGTATGCAACTCTTCCATAGCTTCATTAACCTCAGGAGCAAGGGTTATATCATCCTCACTGTTTTTGATTGCTGAAAGAACAAGGGTATTGATACGCTCGGATTTTGAAAAACCGAGAACTTTTCTGACAGATAATGCGATATCGTTTTCAGTAATTACACCTGCACGGATAGAATCGTCAATATCGTGATTAATATACGCGATTCTGTCGGCAAGGCGAACAATTCTGCCCTCCAAAGTTTTTGCTTTTTCACCGTTAGTGTGACGCTCAATACCGTTGATTACTTCATAGCTAAGATTAAGACCTTGTCCGTTTTTCTCAAGTAACTCGCATACACGCACACTTTGCTCATAATGACGGTATCCGCCGGGATGTACGCTGTTGAGAGCACGCTCGCCTGCGTGACCGAAAGGAGTATGGCCAAGGTCATGACCTAAAGCGATAGCTTCTGTCAAATCTTCATTTAAACGCAGACCTACGGCAATTGTACGCGCAATCTGCGAAACCTCAAGCGTATGGGTAAGTCGTGTACGGTAATGGTCGCCCTCCGGTGACAAGAAAACCTGTGACTTGTGCTTGAGTCTGCGAAAGGCATTGGAGTGAATTATACGGTCACGGTCACGCTGAAAGCAAGTACGGATATCACACGGCTTTTCATCACGCTCTCTGCCGATACTCTCATCAGAAAAAGCGGCATAAGGAGATAAAACAATATGTTCGTTTTTCTCCGTTAACTCTCTGATACTCTGCATAACCCGACTTCACCTGCCCTTTTTCGTTTATACAATATTGTTATAGTGTTTATTATTAAAAAACCCTTTTATTTAATTTCAAGAAATATTTTTTCTGTCACCTGCGAAGATACCTTACCGAAACTGCACTCGGTAAGTTGCGCACAGAAAGAGCCGTAAAGCGATTCAGGCATAGTAAATATTACTTTGACAATATCGGTAAACTCACTGTTTTCTACAGTTCCGCCACACTCGGGTATAAGTGAAGCCAGTCTGCCGTAAAAGCCGTAATCGCACTCACATTCGGCACGAACGCACATAGACATCTTGATAACAACCGCACTGTCTACCGCAAGCTTTGCCGCATGAGAATAAGCACGCACAAGACCGCCGCCACCGAGAAGAATACCGCCGAAATACCTCGTTACGACAACACAGCAATCCGTAAGTCCTTCTTTCTGAAGCACATCAAGTACGGGTATACCTGCAGTGCCCTGCGGCTCACCGTCATCGGAATAACGCCTGGTCTGGCCTTCACGCAAGATATAAGCATAAACATTATGCTTGGCATCCCAGTGTTTTGACTTGATTTCATTAATAAATGCAACCGCTTCTTCCTGCGTGGTGACAGGTTTCGCATAACCGATAAAGCGAGAATGCTTAACGGTAAATTCATCATTATTTTCTGATTTAAGTGTAAGATACTCAGTCATAAAAAACACCTTAACAGTAACCGCTGAATAAAATAGGTTTACGATTATCAGCGAGATATTTTTTTGTCAGAATATTCAAAAAGCTTAGGCAATACTCTGTGTATTAACGAGCGTTTTTGAATAATTATGACGGAAAAGCAGCCGATGAGAAGCGTGAATCCGATATTATTCAGCGGTTGCTAAATAAAAGTTAAGGCGGTGGTAAAATCCACCGCCTTATATCTTTCTTATTTGCTTTCGAGGTTGTAACGCTTCTTGAATCTGTCAACACGTCCGCCTGTATCAACAAGTTTTTGTTTACCTGTGAAGAATGGATGGCAGTTTGAGCAGATATCAACACGCATATCGCTCTTTGTTGAAGCAGTTTCAATAACAGCACCGCAAGCACATTTTACTTGTGTTGGAGCGTAATTTGGATGAAGTCCTTCTTTCATTTATTGTCACCTCTTTAAAGTATTTATATCACATTAGCACGAGAATATTATCATAAACTGACAAAAAAAGCAACCCTTTTTTAGAAATTTATTTTAAAATATTAAAGTTTTTGTAATATACATTCAAAAAAAGTAAGCATAATGTTTAAAAATGTACAAACTATGACTCCTAAGGCGGTTGGCAACAAAAATGAAAGAAGTAAATATTTCAAACTTTTTGTTTCTTTATATATTGTTATAAGTGTTGTAGCACATGGAAAATGGAACACAGAAAACATTATAAAGCAAACAGCAGTTTTAATATTCCAGCCATTTGAAATTAAACTATTACCGATTGTTTCTACACTTTCAACTGAAATCAGTTCTTTATTATCTGAATATGTCATTAGTGCTATCGGCAAAACAATTTCATTAGCGGGAATACCTAAAATGAAAGCGGTTAATAATTCACCATCCAGCCCTAAAAGATTTCCAATTGGTGTAAAGAAGCTGATTATAGAATTTAAAATTGCTCTATCACCAAGATTTAATAACAACCATATTATAATTCCAGCTGGGAAAGCAACTACTACTGCCCTACCTAAAACAAAAAGTGTTCTGTTTAAAAGCGAGTGTGTTATAACTTTTGTTATTTGTGGTTTTCTGTACGATGGTAATTCTAATATATAATGTGATTGCTCACCTTTAAGAATTGTTTTAGAAAGATTGTTTGAAACAAACAAGGTTATTGCTATACTTATTACTATAACCAAAGATAATACCAAGGCACTTATAACGCTACTACCATTTTGTGTCTGTGAAATAAAAAATATTGAAATAATCTTTATTATTGCTGGAAAACGACCATTACACGGGGTAAAGCTATTAGTCAAAATTGCTATTAGCCTTTCGCGTTTTGAGTCAATAATTCTCGCCCCTGTGACGCCAACACAATTACACCCAAAGCCCATACAAATCGTCAAAGCTTGTTTACCACAGGTATTTGCTTTTTGAAATTTACTGTCTAAAACATAGCTAACTCTTGGCAATACGCCTGCATCCTCTAAAATAGTAAAAAGAGGGAAAAATATTGCCATTGGTGGAAGCATAACTGACACTACCCACCCCAGAACACGAAAGCCACCATTTATGAGCATTTCGATTAAGAATCCATTTATTCCGATATTTTGAAATAAAATCGTCAATTTGTTTTCTGTATTACTGAATAAATCAAGCAACAATTCTGATGGAATATTTGCTCCGACAATTGTAATATAAAAAATTGCAAAAAGCATTAAAGCTAAAACAAAATATGAGGTGTATTTTCCTGAAATAAATTTATCAATTTTTAAATCCTTTGTTATATTTGTTTTTATCTTAGAAACTGTTACTAAATCAGTCGTTTTTTCAGACATAAGATATAAATTTTCTGCTAAAAGCTCCGTTAGCTGTTCTTTGTCTATTCCATTCTCATTCAAATATATATCAGCTTTTTCCAAAGCATTTAAAACAAATTCCTTTTTAATTAAATCAAACCCAAGATATTCCTTTAATTTTTCACAAAAATTTTCTTCGTACAATAGAAGCCTTAAAGCAAGCCAACGCTTATTCAGATGCTTTGTAGGCATTTTAAAAATTGCTGAATAAATATATTCCAATGCTGTTTCTATAGTACTTTCGTATGAAATAGATATTCTTTTTCGACACGCCTCACTTTCGAGAGCTTTCTTTAATTCTTCTATCCCCTTTTCGTTCCGTGCCTCAGTACCGACTACCGCAACACCTAATTCATAAGAGAGTAATTTTAGATTTATTTCAATCCCCTTTTTTCTGGCTTCGTCCAAAAGATTAACACATACAACCACATCTTTTTGAAGCTCTAAAAGCTGATAAACAAAGTAGAGATTTCTTTCAAGAGAGGTAGCATCACACACAACTAAAACCTTATCATAGTCTGCAAAGCAGAGAAAGTCTCGTGCAACTGCCTCCTCTTTAGAATGTGGTGTTAATGAATAAGTACCAGGAATATCAACAATCTCGTAGGTTACATTATTATATTTATATTCACCAGAAGCTATGCTCACTGTTTTACCAGTCCAGTTTCCTGTGTGTTGTTTTAATCCCGTCAGTGCATTAAAGACTGTACTTTTGCCTACATTCGGATTGCCAGCAAGTGCAATTTTAACATTTTTTCTCACACGCACCACCTCTTGAAACCAGAATTTTTTCAGCATCACAATTTCTTAACGCTATAACACAACCCTTAATCAAGTAAGCTCTAGGATTACCACAAGGGCTACTATGAAGAGGTTTAATTTTGCTTCCCCTTATAAGACCTATATCCTGTAAACGCTTTTTTAAAGCTTTATCTGTTTCTATATTAACAATAACGCCTGTTTCCCCGATTTTTAATTCACACAAGGTTATAATCATACAGTTCACTCCCAATATTACTATATGATGAATTTATTTCTTGGTGAATATTGATTTTTTGCAAAAAAATGGTAGAATATATAAAGGTGATTGTATGAAGACAAACAACAAACAAGGTTTTATTCTTGCAACTCTTTCTTATTTAACAGTAACAATTTTAGATTTATATTTCACATATATAGGCACTCCGAATTTAGAGCTTGAGGGGAATCCTTTATATAATATTTTGTTCTATAGCTGGACTGGCTTAATTACAATTAATGTGATAACCTTTCTTTTTTATATTGCAATTGCTTATTTTGGGTTTGTCGCTTACAAAAGACCAGTTACAAATGAAACAGATTTAAAAAGATATTTGTCTTACATTTCCTTTGGAGACCCCGACAAATATTCAACTATGATGTGGAAACTCCCTAAAATATGGTCACCACAGATAGCCTGTCTTTGTTGGTCTGTAGCAACAATTTTACCATTTGCAAGATTTTTGATTGTTATTGTCTGGTTTTTATTGATTTTAGATATTGATGCACCTTTATTTTTCAGTATTACAACTGCTATTCCTATGGGAAGAATTGATTTAGTTGTCGCAGTCTTAGGTGCATGGTTATTATCATTTGTCTGGATACACAAAGAATTTAAATTGAATTTAAAAAACATCGAAAAAAGAGGTATTAAAAATTGACTGATGAATTAAAAGAAATTATTTCAAAGCATATAAAAAAACACCCAAAAGCAGAGCTTCAGGATATTTTAAAAATGCTTTATCAGAACGAATTTGGTCCTAAGCATCTAGCTGAAAATGAAATTGAGTGCTTCAAAAGTCTTTCAAATGAAATCAGGAGTATTAATTATGACGAAAACGAATCTCTTTTTGAGGATATTGGTTGTAACGCGGTAAGGCTTAATTTAAAAGCAATACCACCTGAAACCAATTTGAATTACATAAATAAAATAATAGTCAAATCAGCGAATGATTTTGGTGGTACAAATGAAAAACTGGTTGTTAAATTCGGGCTTTTAGTTGTTATGGCACAAAATGATGAAATTCCTTTTGATATTCAGAGAGTTCGCGATGAAACTAACGCCTTTGCAAAAAGCGGTTTTAAGCCTGTAAGTCATAGTGAAATTTATAAAAAGCACTATTCTCCTGCATATAGAGTTATAAGCAAAAAATATATGTCCCTTGTTGAAGCTATTATCGGCTTGAGAAACACTGATTTCAGTAAAAAGCATATTGTTATAAGTATTGATGGCAATTCTGCCTCTGGTAAAACTACTTTAGCCAATAATTTATCCGAGCTTTTAAATGCCGAAACAGTACACTGCGATGATTTTTTCTTGCCACCTGAATTAAGAACCAAAGAACGCCTCAATGAAGCTGGAGGTAACATTCACTACGAAAGATTAAAAGACGAGGTAATTGATAATTTAAAAAAGCCAAAAGTTATTTCTTATAAAGCTTTTGACTGTCAGAGTGGTACTTTGAAAAAAAACAGATTTTTAATGAACAAACAGGTTGTAATTGTTGAGGGTGCTTATTCTTGTCACCCATATTTCGAGAATTATGCCGATTATAAAATCTTTTTAAAAATTGATGACGAAAAACAAAAAGAAAGAATTTTAAAGCGTAATGGCGAAGAAATGCTAAAGCGATTCATTAATGAGTGGATTCCACTTGAAAACAAATATTTTAATGAATTTAAAATAGAAGAAAATGCTGATATTGTAATAAGGAGTGTTTAAAATGAATTTTAAAAATGATTTAGTAAACAACATCTTACCTTTCTGGCTAAAGGATGCTATTGATTATGAAAATGGTGGTATTTACACTTGTCTCGACAAAGATGGCAACATTTATGGTACAGACAAAAGTGTTTGGTTTCAGGGCAGAGCTTTGTGGGTATTTTCAAAAGCGTACAACTGCATTGAAAAAAACGAAGAGTATTTAAAAGCAGCTAAAAATATTTATAAATTCTTCCCAAAATGTACTGACACAGATGGAAGAATGTTCTTCACAGTTACAAAAGACGGCAGAGAATTACAGAAAAGAAGATATTATTTTTCTGAAACATTTGCGGCAATCGGTTGTGCTGAACTTTACAAGGCAACTGGTGACAAAGAAGTTTTAGAGTCAGCAGAAAAATATTTTGCTGTAGCTTACGAATGTTTTAAAGGCGTAAGAAAAAACCCACCAAAAATCAATCCAGAAAATTTAAAAACTAAAGCACTATCACCCGTTATGATTATGCTTGCAACTGCTCAGGTAATGAGAAGTGTCCCTGGTCTTTACGACAAATACAACGCTATTGCAAAAGAATGCCTTGACGAGATTTTACATGGCGGTTATTTGACAGAAAGAGCTTTACTTGAAAGTGTTAGCTTTGATGGTAAATTTGTTGACTCACCTAACGGCAGAATTGTGAACCCTGGTCATTCACTCGAAGCAGCATGGTTTATTCTTGCAGAGGGTATTGTAACAAAAAATGACAAAGCAATCAGTGCCGCAAAGAGAATCATTGATATCACATTACCACTTGGTATTGATAAAACTCACGGCGGTATAATTGCATTTACAGACTTAGACGGCAAACCACCTGTTCAGCTCGAATGGGATATGAAGCTTTGGTGGCCACAATGTGAAACAATGATTGCTTTAAGACTCGCCTACACAGTATTTAAGGAAGAGAAATACTTAAAGCTTTACGAAGAATTTAAAGAATATTGTGAAAAATATTTCGTTGACAATGAAAGTGGTGAATGGTACGGCTATCTTCACTATGACAACACAGTTTCTACTACCTTAAAGGGTAATATTTTCAAAGGTCCTTTCCATATTCCAAGACTTTATATCATTATGGCAATGATGGACGAGTTTGGTGGAATAGTTGAGTATATGGGATGAAATAGGAAATAGGAATTAGGAAATAGGAATTAGAAATTAGAAAAATATGAATATCCCCATCATTTAAAGTTGTTTAATATCAACTTTAAATGATGGGCTTCTTTTTCGTTTAATAAATACTATTAAATGTTAATTAATTATTATTTTTCTAAAAAGCTAATGACAAAACCAGGGAAATATGGTATTATGACAAAGTATATAATTTAATATATTAATTGTGGAGAAGGAAATATGAAAAAATATAGTAATTTTATAAAATTAACTGCAGTTATTCTTATGCTTGTTACTTGTTGCTCCGGTTGTGGATTACTTGGTGCTATGGGTACAATTAATAATGGTGCTGGTACAGTTCAGCCTACTACACCACCAGCTAATGATGTAATTTACACTGACACTTATTATAGTGAAGATATTACATATTCCGCGGTTATATCTAACCCTGATATGACAACTACAACCGCATCTACTACTACACCAGCCACTCAACAAGGTGGTAATTCAGTCTCAAATTCTGACACAACTACTACAACAGAAAAGAAACCTGAAAAACCCACAACTGCACCAACTGAAACAACAACTATTAATACATTTGAAGATGGCGATCATCTTGCTAATGTTCAGGATGCTCTTTTTAACACACAAGACGAGTCTACCGCAAGAAAAATTCTTGTTACTGCAGGCTTTGACTATGACCCTGTTCAGGATGTTTATTTTACACAATTAGACTCGTGGCAAAGAAACTTTGGTTTTAACAGTGTTTATGATACAGCTGCACCAATGGTTGGTATGGTTTATTCAACCTCTAAAATCTATTTCAATTATGACAACAAGGATTGGATGATGGAAATCTGGAAAGGTCAGTACGGCATTACTGCTGGTGCAGAAATAGGTTTCTATAACAAACCCGCAGACAGAGTTATGGAGCATTATGACTGTGTAACAGATGAAGAAATGCTTACAATGGCTTTTGATTTTTATAATATGGACGAACTTGTATTTACCCGTGGTCCTGAAAAACACTGGTGGCTCACTGGCTTTAAATTTTTACATATCGGTATTCCACAATTTATTAAGCTTGATATGACAATTGAGCTTCCTAACAGAAAAATGGCTAACGCTTTTGAAAAAGGTTTGAAAGAGGAAGTAAAAAAGCAGATTACAGACCCTATGAAATACACAAGAAAAGGCGACACATTTAATATAGTGTGGTAAAAAATATGAAAAAAGAAGTTAAATTTGCAGTTATAGCAGACCCTCATTACTACTCTGAAAAATTGGGCAACTCTGGAATTGCTTACACTATGAGAGCAAATTCTGACCAGAAAATGCTTGCTCACTCCAAGGGTGTGATTTCGGCTGCTTTAGAAGAAATAAAAAATTCAGATGCTGAATTTTTGCTTATTGCAGGTGACCTTTCTAATGATGGTGAGCGTGTTTCCCATGAGGAAATGCGCCACTTACTTTATGAATTCAAAAAAACTAAACCTGTTTATGTGATTACTGCTACTCACGACTGGTGTTGTGATGGTAACCCAAGAAGATTTGAGGGTTCAAAGGTTTATCACGATGTTGAAACTTTAAAACCAGAAGAATTAAGAGATTTCTATAAAGATTTTGGTCCAGAAGAAGCAACAAGTGAATTTTTTACCCATCAACATAAAGCATCTTATGTAGTAAACCCTGTGGATGGTATTTCAGTTTTTTGTTTAGATGATGATCAGGATGGAAATGGTGGTTCAGGTTACAGTAAAGAACACTTTGACTGGATAAAAAAAGAGGTAAAAAACGCAAAAGAGCGTGGTGATTTAGTTTTTGGCATGCAGCATCACCATGTATTTCTTACTGAACTCGATAAAGTTATCAATGGTAAGGGTGCCGTTGAAAGAAAAGAAAAAATGTGTCGTGATTTTGCAGACATTGGTCTTTCTGTTATGTTCACAGGACACTCACACATGCATCACATAAGAAAATTAACCAATAATAACGGCAATCATTTTTATGAATTCAATGTTGGTTCAATTGGTGGCTACCCTGCTCCTATTGTTTATTGCACTGTTACAGAAAATGGCATTGACACAAAAACTGTGCACTTAAAGCAATATGAATACAACGGCCAAATTTATACTAATGACCACCTTAAAAACCATGCAACATTTCTTTTTAAAAATGTTTTTGATGCAGCAAGAAACAACAGAAAGCTTGAATTTGTTACACTACTTGTAGCGATTGGTATACCTGGTAAAAAGGCAAGAAATTTATGGCTTTTCTTAGGTGAACTTATAAAGGTAATTGCAGAGATTTCTGTTTACAGAACCGCTTTTATAATCAATCTTTTAACTTTTGGTAAGGCAATACCTAAAAAAGATGCAAAACAACTTAAAAATGTTCAGTTGACAGATATGATTTTCTCAGCGTTTCATTCTATTTTAGATGGTTCAATTGAAAAACACGAACCAGGTACGCCTTATTATAATGTTTTCACCTCTGCCCTTTCATTACCATTAAGAATAGTAAAAAAATTGAGAATTAAGAACAAAAACATTATAAGAATAGTTACACATATAAGTAACGCTTCTCACGAAATTATGACTGGTGGAGAAATTGACGCGAACAAAGCATTTTTAGAGTTTTAATAAAAATATAGTTGCAGGTTTTGTAAAAAAATGCTATATTAAAAATAAAATATTAGTTTTTGAAAGAGAGTGATTTTATGGCAGGTCCAGGCGGCGGCTCAAGAGGCGGCGGATTTGGTGGAGGCTCACGCGGTGGAGGCGGTGGCTCCAGAGGAGGTTTCAGCGGAGGTTCCCGTGGCCCAAGTGGCGGCGGCGGTGGCTTCGGTGGAGGTTCACGCGGTGGCTTCGGAGGCGGACATCACGGCGGTGGTTTCCATGGCGGACATCATCCCCCACCACCAAGACATCACAGACCATTCTTCCATGGTGGTGGATATTACGGCGGCGGTCACCATCACCATCATCACGGTGGTGGCGGAATTTTATCTACATTCTTAGCATTCATCATTGTTTTAGTAATGCTTTTCGGTATTTTCAAATACGTATTTGGGATTAACGGCTCTGACGTAAGAGAATGGATAGATGATTTCAAATATGATACCACATATAATGAAGAGCAAGTTTATGATGATTATAATGCTGGTGAATATTCTGAATCATTATTCCAAGAATACACCAACAACAAGTATAAGGAAATCTTCGGTGAAACAACTTGTTATGAGGATAATATTTTAGTTGTATTCTTAACAACTGATGCAAATGATGGTTATTACACTATTGCCTGGGTTGGCGACAATTTAAGGTATGAGGTTACTGATTTATTTGGTAATGAGCAAACTACCTTAGGTGATGCTATGACAAACTCAATAAGTGACTATCATGGTTATTCTTTAGGTAGTAACTTGGCAAATGTAGTAGACAAAATGTCTTCTGCGGTTGTTGAACTCGGTTTAGATACGCCGTATAAATCACAAGCAGACAGAAGCGTGGTTGCAGAATCTAAAGTTTACAACTACTCAAATTGTGAATTCACAGAAGATACTGTTAATGCTTCCCTTAAGAATTTCACAGAAAATACAGGAGTTACATTCTGTATTGTAGTTGATAATGAAACTACTGTTTTCGGTGGTGGTAATACTGTTCCAGAACAAGATTTACCCGTCACTAATGCTAGTCAGAACCCATCTGTACCAGCATCGGTTAACTCGATAGTTACACCTGAACA
>JAZQVR010000045.1:0-2075 GCA_045631965.1 Acutalibacteraceae bacterium | reverse complement strand
CTGCATGTGTAAGCATAGTGATATGTTCAGCTAGGCAGTACTAATAGGTCGAGGGCTTGAACCATTTTTCTCACTTTGGTATTCAGGTTTTTCTAACCACTTCACATTACCTTCCGCTTTGTTCGGTTTTTAGGGTACAATCCCAATGAGCTGTATCAACTGATACAGCTCTTTTTTTGTCTTTTTAATCGCAAGTGATTGATTTTCACTTGTAAAGCAGACGGCCAATGGCCGCCCCTACGATGGTGACTTTTATATCGCTGGTAATTACCTAATCAAAAGCTCCCTTTTAAGGGAGCTGGATTTGCCGTAAGGCAAAGACTGAGGGTTCTCAGTAAAATAAAATCAACATATTCCTTGCATTCCTCCGTCACGGCATTCGCCGCGCCACCCCCTTCAGAAACATAGTCGCATTGCCTTCCTTGGAGAGTCGGCACTGCTCCTTGTTTCTTCCTTTCAGCAACTCACTGTATCCGCCACAGGCGGCGTTTCGGCGCTTCGCCCTTTAAAAGGAAGTTATTTAACAGCATCTGATTTTTTGCATACTGCGTGATAATAAAAATTAACACTTGCAAAACCTAAATATATATGATACAATAATTTTGATTTGAATATTAAACGCTATGATAAAGATAAGTAAGCACTGTATCACAGTACAGACAGAGAGCCCGTGTCGCAGGCTGGAAGCACGGACGGTATTGACAGATTGCCGAATTTCACTTTGGAGCGGTGCGGCTGAAGGATTTATATCTGTGTAGGTTGCGACGGTTTGCCTGCGTTATAGGCTTTCAAGTGTCCGTTAAATTTCAACGGAAATACGGGTGGTACCGCGGAAGTATAATCAGCTTTCGTCCCAGTTTTATGGGGCGAAGGCTTTTTTATTTTTAGTATATTAACCGAAAGGATGATAGATTTTGAAAGAACAGTTAAATGCAATTGCTCTTGAAGCTAAGGCTGCCGTTGAGGCTGCATCTTCAAATGCTGACCTTGAGGCACTGCGAGTAAAATACCTCGGCAAAAAGGGTGAGGTTACAGCAATTCTTAAGCAGATGGGTAAGCTCTCTGCTGAGGAAAGACCCGTTGTCGGTCAGCTTGCTAACGAAGTAAGACAGGCTATCGAGGCTCAGCTTGAGGCAAAGGTCAGCCAGATTAAGGCTGCGGAGCTTCAGGCAAGACTTGCAAGCGAAACTCTTGATGTTACAATGCCCGGCGAGAAGGTTGCTCTCGGTCACAAGCATCCTCTCTCAATAGTTCTTGACGAGGTTAAAGAGATTTTCCTCGGCATGGGCTTTGAGGTTGCTACAGGCCCCGAGGTTGAGTGGGATTACTACAACTTTGAGGCTCTCAATATCCCGAAGGAGCATCCTGCACGCGATACTCAGGATACTTTCTATATCACAGAGAATATGCTTCTCCGCACACAGACTTCTCCCGTTCAGATCAGAGTTATGGAGAACAAGAAGCCTCCGATTCGTGTTATCGCACCCGGTAGTGTTTACCGTTCGGATGCTGTTGACTCAACTCATTCTCCCTTCTTCCATCAGATTGAGGGTCTTGTTGTTGATAAGGGCATTACAATGGCTGATCTCAAGGGTTGCCTCTTTGACTTTGCAAAGCGTCTTTACGGCGAAGATACAAAAATCCGTCTTCGTCCCCACCACTTCCCGTTCACAGAGCCTTCATGCGAAATCGATGTTACCTGCTTCCGTTGCGGCGGTAAAGGCTGTCCTTTCTGTAAGGGTGAGGGCTTCGTCGAAATTCTCGGCGGCGGTATGGTTCATCCGCAGGTTCTCAAGAACGGCGGCGTTGATCCCGAAGTTTACAGCGGTTTTGCTTTCGGTGTAGGTCTTGAGCGTCTGACACTCTTCCGCTTCAATATCGACGATATGCGTCTGCTGTTTGAAAACGATATGCGTTTCTTGGGACAATTCTAAGGGAGGAAAATAACTATGGTATTATCAAAAAGATGGCTTCAGGATTATCTGAAGCTCGATGTTTCCGATAAAGATTTTGCTGCTGCGCTCACACTCTCAGGCTCCAAGGTTGAGGGCTACGAGACAGAGGGCGAAGAGCTT
>JAZQVR010000044.1:0-31262 GCA_045631965.1 Acutalibacteraceae bacterium | reverse complement strand
AAGAAGAGCCTTTCCGAAATCGCTATGAGCTACGGCTATGTTTACGTTGCTCAGATTGCTATGGGTGCTGATATGAACCAGACAATCAAGGCTATCACAGAGGCTGAAGCATATCCGGGTCCGTCAATCATTATTGCATACGCTCCCTGTGAGATGCACAGCATCAAGGGCGGTATGATCAACTGCCAGAACGAGATGAAGAAGGCTGTTGAATGCGGTTACTGGAATATGTTCCGCTACAACCCCGCACTCAAGGCAGAGGGCAAGAATCCCTTCACAATCGATTCCAAGCCCGCAACAGGCAGCTACCGCGACTTCCTTCTCAACGAAGCACGTTACTCTTCACTTACACGTTCCTTCCCCGAGCGTGCTGAGGCACTCTTCGCTGAGGCTGAAAAGGCATCTATCGACAGATACGATCACCTTCTCAGACTTAAGGATCTCTATGCTCCTGCTGAATAATGCAATAATTAACACTTGCATTTTTACAATTGTGTGATACAATTGTCTCATAAATCTAAAGAGGAGGATATTCACAATGGCATACGTAATCACTGACGATTGCATCGCTTGCGGTGCATGTGCAGCAGATTGCCCCGTAGGTGCTATCTCTGAGGGCGACGGCAAGTATGTTATCGATGCTGATACTTGCATCGATTGCGGCGCTTGCGCAGGTTCCTGCCCCGTAGGTGCAGCTCAGGAGGGCTAATCCCACTGAACGCAATAATCAAACGAAGAGCCGTCCGGTATTCCGGGCGGCTCTTTTCCTTGTGTATTATAATAATTATTATCAATTGTATTTTACAGCAACTTGAACCGATTTTTGTCGGTGAGAGTTGCTTTTTTATTACATTTTCAGCTCGTATTGTGTGTGAATAAATGTTCGCCACAAGATATAAAACCCTCTGTCAGATTACAAAAAAGTTCGTAAAAAATTGCCAAAAATTTTCGAAAAAATTTTGTAATTTTGCTTGACTATTGTGGCATATATAGTTATAATAAAGGTGTTATTTGGTACAAATAACCCCAAATTGGTACGCTGAAACACCAAAATCAAAAGGAAGGAGGGAATGGATGTGCCTGATGCAGTAAATAATGCTGCTTTTAATGAGCAGAAAAAGGTCTATCTCGGCTTCAAAGGTATGGCGGATGCCGTGCTTGACGATAACAACAGGCTTTCCATTCCCGCCAAGTATCGCGAGAATCTCGGCAAGACTTTTGTTGCTTGCTGTGCACCGGGTCCTTATCCTTGCCTTTACTTCTTTCCGAGCCAGAATTGGGATGACCTTTGTACTGAGCTCAATGACAAGAATTCAGAGGTTGCACATACTCCGGAGCTTGAGTGGATGCGCAGAAACCTCTATAAAAACTCCGAAGATTACACAATGGATGCTAAAGGCAGATTTACTTTGCTTTCATCGATGTGTAAATATGCAGGACTTAAAGACGAAGTTATCGTTATCGGTAATATGAAACGCCTTGAGATATGGGATCCGGAGACTTATGCTGCTGCTGAGGCTGCAAGCCAACCGTTTAATACCGGCAGTATACCTGACCTTAACTATTAAGAGAGGGGATAAAAATGGAGTTTAACCATAAATCCGTTCTCTTTGATGAAACCATAGATGCACTTAACATAAAGCCCGACGGTGTGGTTGTTGACTGTACGGGCGGTGGCGGCGGTCACAGTGCCGCGGCACTTGCAAAGCTCGGCGAAAGCGGAAGACTTATCGTTATCGACCGCGACCCCGATGCAATCAAGGTGCTGACCGAGCGTTTCGGTGATGATAAACGCGTTACGGTAGTACACGAAAACTTCTTTAATATATCTTCAATTCTCGTAGCTCTCGACGTTAACGGTGTTGATTCGATAATGGCTGATCTTGGCGTAAGCTCATATCAGCTCGATGAAGCGGAGAGAGGGTTTTCTTTCCACCACGACGCACCGCTTGATATGCGGATGAGTAAAAGTGGCAGAAGCGCAAAAGAGCTTGTGAATGAGCTTTCTGCAGGCGAGCTTAAGAGAATACTTTACGATTACGGTGAAGAGAAGTTCGCGCCGCGTATTGTTTCGGCAATTATACGAGAACGCGAAAAAGCGCCGATAGAAACAACTTTTCAGCTTGCGGATATTATTAGAGAAGCTTATCCTGCGGCCGCAAGACGAGATGGACATCCGGCTCGAAAAACCTTCCAGGCGCTTCGTATCGAGGTAAACGGTGAACTCAGCAATCTCGGACAAGCTGTGAAGGATATGTTTAATTCGCTTAATAAGGGCGGAAGGTTGGCAATTATTTCCTTCCACTCGCTCGAAGATAAAATTGTAAAAAATTCTTTTGCAAGTTTTACGGGCGGATGCACATGTCCACCAGAGTTTCCCGTGTGTGTCTGCGGTAAGACACCTCAAGGAAAAATTTGTTTTAAACCTAAAACCGCAACAAGCCGTGAGCTTGAGGAAAACTCAAGAAGCCGCAGTGCAAAGCTCAGGGCGATTGAACGACTGTAAGATTTAAATTGGAGGAAACTGTTTTGGCGTACAATTACAACAACAGCTCAAATGCATATGATCTTGATTTGTTCGCACCGGCTCCCAGAGTAAAATCCGAGCCTAAGCCCGAACAGCGTCCTCGTCCCAAGCTTGTAAAGCCGCAGCTTAAAACTCAGGAAGAACTCAGAGCAGAAGCATTATCAAACAAAGCAAAACTTATCAAGTTTGTTGCAGTGCTTTTTGTTGGCGTAATGCTTCTTGGCACAAATATTGCACTTCATATCAGCAATAACGAGCTTAATAATGAGATAATGGCACTTGACACAGAGCTTAACGAGAAGAAGAGCGAATATACAAGACTTAATTCTGTGCTTAATGCAAAGTTCTCACCTGCAAATGTAAAAGCATATGCAGAAAGCCAGGGCATGGTAAAACGTGAGCGATATCAGATAGTTTATTTTGACATTGATGAAGGAAATCAAATAATCTCTGCTAAATAAACATATATTTGTCAAAGTTAAAATATATTGATTTTGGACGGGAGTTGGGTTGAAAACTTGGCTCTCGTCGTTTGGGTATTAAAGGGAGGTAGCAGCTATGGCTCGTGGTGCATCAAAATTGATGTCAAAGCGTGCTTTACGCTTTCTTGTGGGCTTAATATTGATCGGCTTTGGTACGAGCATTGTTCAGCTTGGTAATATACAGCTTGTAAGAGGAACCGAGTTTAAGGAAAAGGCAGAAGAGCTTTATCTCGGCGATACTCTGGTGCCGGCTTTACGAGGCACCATATACGATTGCAATATGAATGTGCTTGCGCAGAGTGCGTCAGCCTGGCTTATATATATAGACCCGTCGAATATAACCGTATCAAAAAAAGATAAGACAGATGCTCAGATTGAGAATGAACTCAATGAAAAGCGTCAGCTTATAGCTGACAATCTCGGCAGAATACTTGATGTAGATTCGGCGACTATACTTGAAAAGACCAAGAAAAACTCGCGGTATGAAAAAATCAAGGGCGGAATTGAACTTAGCGTTCGCAATGAGGTTCTTAATTTTGTCAAAGAAAATGATTTGCACAATTGTGTCGGTGTGCAGGAAGATGTTACGCGATACTATCCTTACGGTTCGCTTGCATCAACTCTTATAGGATTTACGGGTGACCAGGACGTTGGTCGTGAAGGACTTGAGGCAAAATACAATGATATTCTTACCGGTATTCCGGGCAGAATAATAAGTGCCAAGAGTGCTTCGAGTAAGAATATTCCCATAGAATATACTTCCGTAAATGAACCGCAGCAGGGCACAAGCCTTGTGCTGACTATTGACAGAACTATTCAGAGTAAACTTGAAACAGAGCTGGCAAAGGCATATGAAAGCTCTCAGGCAAAGGCTGCGTACGGTATAGTTATGGATGTTAAAACCGGTGCAATACTCGCTATGTCCAATGTGCCTAACTACGATCTCAATGATCCGTTTGCAGTTTACTCGGAAATTGAAGCGAACAGACTTTCACTTATTACGGATGAGGAAGAGTATAAAATAGCAAAAAATGCTTCTGTATTGGAACAACGCAAGAACAGTGTTATTACAGATTCATATGAGCCCGGCTCGGTATTTAAGCTTGTGACTCTTTCTGCGGCACTTGAAGAAGGTGTTGTTGACGAGAGTACAACATACAACTGTGTCGGCGGCATTCAGGTTCCGGGTCACTATATCCGCTGCCATAAGCATGAGGGCCACGGTACACAGAACACACAGAAAGGTCTTATGAACTCTTGCAACCCGTTTTTTATTACAATAGGTCAGAAGCTCGGTACAGAAACTTTCTACGATTATTTTGAAGCTTTCGGCTTTACGGAAAAAACAGGTGTCGACCTTGCCGGTGAAACTCAGCCGACAGCGGGCAGTGCATATCACACCAGAGATAATTTTAATATCGCACAGCTTTCAAGTTACTCTTTCGGTCAGACTTTTGAAGTTACTCCGCTCCAGATGATAACAGCTGTTGCCGCTATTGCAAACGGCGGTAAGCTTATGACACCTTATGTGGTTGCAAAACAGCTTGACGGAGCAGGTAATGTTATTGCTCAGACTGAACCTGTAATGAAGCGCCAGGTAATTTCAGAGTCTACATCCAAACGCGTGCTTGCTATGATGGAGGCTGTTGTAAGTGAGGGTACAGGTAAAAATGCCTATGTTCCCGGCTATAATGTAGCAGGTAAAACCGGTACATCGCAGAAGCTGAGCTTAGAGGACGGCGAAAGAAAGTATGTAGCATCGTTTTCTTGCGTAGCTCCCGGCGATGATCCGCAGGTCGCGATTCTTATAGCTATCGATGAGCCGCAAGGTGATATAAACGGCGGTCAGATTGCCGCTCCTGTTGCTGCATCGCTTGTAGAAGAGATTATGAGTTATATCGGAGTTGATCCCGAGTATAATGAGGAAGAACAGAATCTGATTGATGTGCCTGCACCTTCACTTGTTGGCAGGACGATTAAAGATGCAACCGATATAGCTGAAGGACAGAAGCTTACGGTAAGAGTTATCGGCAGCGGCGACAACGTAATTCGTCAGATTCCTGCTTACGGTCAGACAATGCCGCAACAGGGTGTAATCATACTTTACACGGATGACAGAGCGGAGGAAAAAGTTACCGTACCGGATTTCACGGGAATGAGTCTTGCGGTTGCACGTAAGAGTGCCAATGACTTGGGACTGAATATAAAAATATCCGGTAATGCCTTCAGCGGTGCGGATATTCTGGCGTATAGTCAGGATATACCAAAGGATACGCAGATTAATTACGGTGAAGTGGTAACGGTTTACTTCAAATCGTATTCCGGTTTGTCGGATTCTTATTACGGATAGTACAATTTTCAATCAAGAGGGAAGCAGTATGAATTTATATACTCTTTTAAAAGATGCCGGCTACGGCACAGACGGAATAAGCGATGCCGAGGTGTCTCTTGTAACCGAAGATTCACGCAAGGTTGAAAAAGGCAGTGTTTTTGTCTGTGTCAAAGGTGCGCGTTTTGACGGCCATGATGCGGCAGATTCTGCTGTTGAAGCAGGTGCCGTGCTCGTTGTGGCAGAGCGTGACACTGGTGTGAAAAATCAGTTAATAGTTTCAGACTCAAGAGAAGCGTTTTCGCTTCTCTCTGCGTCGTTTTTCGGTAATCCGGCAAGAAAACTTCGCCTTGTCGGCGTTACAGGTACAAACGGTAAAACAACAACCTGCTTTTTGCTCAAGTCGATTTTTGAATCACTCGGCAGAAAAACAGGTCTCGTCGGTACGGTAAAGAATATGGTGGGTGACGTTGAGTACCCTGCAAAACTCACAACTCCCGATCCGTTTGAGCTTAATTCGCTTTTTGCAAAGATGGTTGAGTCAGGCTGTGAATTCTGTGTTATGGAAGTTTCTTCGCAGGCACTTGCACAGCAGCGTGTGGCAGGACTTCGTTATGAGGTTGCTGCGTTTACAAATCTTACTCAGGACCATCTCGATTACCACGGTACGTTTGAAAATTATATCGCCGCAAAGCATAAGCTTTTTGAAAACTGTGATAAAGCTGTCGTCAATGCGGATGATGAAGCGTATAAAGCTATGGTTGAGGGTACAGCCTGCAGTGTTGCAACATACTCTGCACTCAAAGACAGCGCGGATTATTCTGCAAAGAATATTGAGCATAAGCCGGGTGGAGTATCTTACTTCCTTGTCGGCATAGGTAAGCTTGAACGCATAAAAATGCGTATTCCGGGTGGATTTACGGTATACAATTCAATGACAGCCGCTGTTTGTGCGATTCAGCTCGGCCTTCCTTTTGCAGATGTAGCGGCAGCTTTATCCAAGGCTACCGGTGTGCCCGGCAGAATCGAGGTTGTGCCTACCGATACTGATTATACCGTTATTATCGACTATGCCCATTCTCCTGACGGACTTCAGAATATTCTCGCTTCTTTACGTAAAATAGTACAGTCAAGAATAATTACCGTATTCGGTTGCGGCGGTGACAGAGATAAGACGAAACGCCCGCTGATGGGACAAATAGCTGCAGATATGTCAGATGTCGTTGTTATTACGTCGGATAACCCTCGTACCGAAGAGCCTGCAGCAATTGTAAATGATATAGCAGAGGGTACAAAAAACACAAAAATTCCGGTCAAAATTATTGTTGACAGAACTCAGGCTATTGAGTTTGCACTCAAAGAAGCCAAGGCAGGCGACATTGTGCTGCTTGCGGGAAAAGGTCACGAAACCTACCAGATTATAGGCACGGAAAAAACACACTATGACGAGCGTGAAGTAGTAAAAAACATACTCGGATAAAATTTACCGAAAAGAGAATTAAGTTATGATACCTCTCAGATTAAAAGAAATAAGTGCGGTGCTTGGTGTTGACTGCGGTGAAGATAAGCAGATTCTCAATGTTTGCACCGATACAAGAAAAATAACAGAAGGAAGTCTTTTTGTTGCTCTTGTCGGAGAACGCTTTGACGGCAACGATTTTGTTGAGGCTGCTTTTGAAAAGGGTGCGGTTGCGGCTGTTTGTTCAAGACCGGTTGAGGCTGACGGTGAAGTGCTCGTTGTCGAAAACACAGGTGCGGCATTGCTCGAAATTGCCGCATATTACCGTTCGCTTTTTTCGATTCCTTTTGTAGGAATAACGGGCAGTGTAGGCAAAACTACAACTAAAGAAATGGTTTACGCCGTGCTTTCCGAAAAATACAATACTCTCAAGAATGAAGGCAACCTCAATAACGAAATCGGCTTGCCTACTACGGTTTTCCGTCTTGACAGCGACTATGAGGCAGCAATTCTCGAAATGGGTATGAACCATTTCGGTGAAATTTCAAGACTTGCCAAGGTTGCACAGCCTAATGTGGGCATTATTACCAAAATCGGTGTTTCTCATATTGAGCATCTCGGCTCTCGTGAGGGTATTCTTAAAGCAAAACTTGAGATTCTCGACGGCCTTAAGCCGAATGCTCCGCTTATTGTAAACGGTGATGACGATTTACTCAGCACTGTTACTCTTGCTGACAGACGTGTAATCACATTCGGTATAGAAAACGAAAAGTGCGATTACAGAGCAGTTGATATCGAGCAGTCAGGCTACAGCACCTGCTTCAGAATTGTGTATGACGGTGGCAGACAGAATGTTACCATTCCTACTGTCGGTGTGCATAACGTATATAATGCACTTTCTGCTTTTGCGGCAGGTTTGAATCTCGGAGTTACTCCTGAAAGTGCCGCACTCGGTCTTTCAAAGTATGTAACGTCAGGCATGCGTCAGAATGTTCGCGAAATAAAAGGCGTTACTGTTGTTGAGGATTGCTATAATGCAAGTCCCGATTCGGTACGTGCTGCTGTCGAAGTGCTTGGTTCGATGAAGGCAGGTACAAAATCTTTTGTTTTCGGTGATATGCTTGAGCTTGGCGAAATATCAGATTCAGCACACCGCGAGGTTGGTGCTCTGGTTGCATCAAAGGGCGTTGACAGATTTTACACCTACGGTGAAATGGCTTCTCTTGCCGCACAGACCGCAGAAGAAAACGGAATGAAATTTGTTAAAGCATTCGATGATAAGGCAGCTCTTGCCGCACAGCTCAAAGCTGATATCAAATCAGGCGATGCAGTGCTCTTTAAGGCGAGCAGGGGAATGAAGCTTGAGGAAGTTATAAGGATTTTTGCTGAAGGGTAAGGTGTTTTAAATGAACACATATCTTGCTTTTGGACTTTCTGTTTTAATAGCTTTCGGCGTTACAGCTTTGCTCGGCCTTGTTATGGTGCCGTGGCTTCGCAGATTGAAATTCGGTCAGACAATTCTTGAATACGGGCCAAAATGGCATTCGGGTAAGCAGGGCACTCCCACAATGGGTGGTCTGATGTTTATTGTCGGTATGTTTGCCGCTGTTGCGGTGGTTTTTCTTACCGATAAGTTTATGGGCGGCGGTATAGTAGCTGGTACTAATCCTGTTCGTTCCGCTATGTATACAAAGCTTTTTGCAGGCTTTATAATGGCACTGTCTCTTGGGTTGGTTGGTTTTGTTGATGACTATATCAAGGTTGTCAAGAAACGTAACCTCGGCCTTACCATAAGGCAGAAAACACTTATGCAGTTGCTTATTATAATTGCCTATCTCGGCAGTCTTAAGCTGTCAGGCTGTTCGTTTATGTATATTCCGTTTTGCGGTGCAACGGGTGACCTTGGCATTTTCTTTTTCCTTTTTGGTATTGTACTCATTTACGGTGCAACAAATGCTGTTAATTTTACCGATGGCATTGACGGTCTTTGCTCGTCTGTCACTCTTACAAGTGCGGCAGCTCTTATTGTAATTGCTTTTATGCGCAATAACCTCGGTGCAGGTGTTGTTGCGGCGGCGGTTGCGGGTGCTTGTGCCGGCTTCCTTGTGTGGAACTGGAATCCTGCAAAAGTATTTATGGGCGATACAGGCTCCATGTTCCTTGGCGGTATTATAGTTGCCCTTGCCTATGCGGTCGATTGTCCGCTTATACTCTTGCCGGTCGGTATTGTTTACTTTATAGAAGGTCTTTCCGATGTGTTGCAGATTGGTTATTTTAAGCTCACACACGGCAAGCGAATATTCAAAATGGCACCTATCCACCATCATTTTGAAATGAACGGCTGGAAAGAAAAGAAAATTGTTATTGTTTTTTCACTTATAAATCTTATAGGCTGTGCAGCAGGCATAGCGATTGTTAAATTCGGATAAAAATATTTTTGAAAGGGGCGGTATAGCTTGAGCGGTTCATCGGCAGTCAAAACAAATAAAATCGCCGAGAGTAAGCTTGGTAAAAAAATTACAAGCAGTAAATTCTGGGCTAAAGGTAATATAGATATAATATTTCTGCTGGTTGTTCTTCTCCTTGTTACTATCGGTACGATAATGATGGCATCGGCAGGTTATTCGATTGCCCTGCATAAAAAAGAAGACAGCTACGACTTTGTTCTCTCACAGGTTGTTGCAATTGCCATCGGCATTGTTGCAATGCTGATAATATCAAGAATCAACTATAATTATTACAGGCGTTTTGTTCTTCTCGGAGTTCTTTTATCTTTCGGCCTGCTTGTAGCCGCTTTGGCTTATGCTAAAGTTAAAGAAGGTCAGAATCCCGAAGGCGGTGAAGAATTCGGCCGATGGATTCCTTTGCCTATACCGGGTATGAGGCAGTTTCAGCCGTCTGAAATAGCTAAAATAGGTCTTGTGGCTTTTTATGCGTGGGGATGCGAGAAATTCCATTCTCAGATTGTCAGCAAAGATAAAAAGGTTTCTGTAAAAACTGCAATCATATTCGGCTCAATCGGTGTGATTTTCACCTTGCTTGTTTTTCTTGAGCATCATCTTTCCGGTGCAATACTTTTTGCTATGCTTACCATTACAATGCTGTATCTCGGCGGCTTTAATAAGTGGTGGTTTGTTGTGTTTATTTCGATTATTGTTGTCTTTGTTGTGGTTTTTGTTTCAGATCCCGGTTTTCTCGGGCTTCTTGATGAATACCAGCAGGAGAGAATAATAGCATGGAAAGATAAGGACTTTGAGCCTACGGGTGCACGCTGGCAGATTAACAATTCGCTTTATGCAATAGGCTCCGGCGGCCTTTTGGGTCAGGGCCTCGGTGACTCCAAAATGAAACATCTTTATGTTTCGGAGGCACAGAGCGACTTCATCTTTGCGATTGTCTGCGAAGAGCTTGGCTTTATAGGCGCGGCATTTATTCTTATGCTTTTCTGCTACCTTATATATCGCGGCTATAAAATAGCTATGCGTTGCAATTCCAAATTCGGTACACTCCTTGTGCTCGGCATAATGGCGCATATCGGTTTGCAAACTGTGTTCAACGTCTTTGTTGTAACGGACTTTTTCCCGAATACGGGTATCGGTCTTCCTTTCTTCAGCGCAGGCGGCACGTCAATGCTGTTTTTGCTGTGTGAAATGGGAATGGTGCTTTCAGTGTCGCGTCAATCAAATATGTTAAAGGAATAGGTGAGAGCTATGCTTAACGGAAAAAATATTATCTTTGCCGCAGGCGGTACCGGCGGCCATATTAATCCTGCACTTGCTGTTGCGGGTGAAATACGAAAGCAGTATCCGGATGCAAACATTCTTTTTATCGGTACAGCCGAAAAAATGGAGGCACGCCTTGTGCCTGCTGCAGGTTTTGACTTCAAAACAATACAGATAAGCGGTTTCAACCGCGTGCTTAATCTTAACGGAATTAAGCAGAATATTAAAACACTCAGCTATCTTCTGAAATCCTCATCGCAGGCTAAGAAGATTATCAAAGAATTCAATGCCGATGCCGTTATCGGCTTCGGCGGCTATGTCAGCGGTCCGGTTGTGCGTGCGGCTGCAAAGCTCGGTATTCCTACAGCGGTACACGAGCAGAATGCATTCCCCGGTATGACTAATAAAACTCTTGCAAAAATGGTCGATGCCGTTATGCTTACCGAGGAAAGTGTTGCGCAGTATATGCAACCTAAAAATCCTCCGGTTGTTACAGGTTTGCCCATAAGAGGTGAGCTTCTCGAAACGGACAGAGACATAGCAAGAGCAGAGCTTGGCCTTGATGATAAGCCGCTTGTTCTCTCTATGGGCGGAAGCCTCGGTGCCAGGGCAATCAATGATTCGATGCTTGAGGTTATCGCAAACCGTACTCAGAAAAATGATTGTTGGTTTATGCATGCTACAGGTAAGGATTGCAAGGATTTTCCCGACAGACTTGCGGCTAAAGGTACAGACCTTAATAATAAACATATTATTATCAGAGATTATATTGATGATATGCATCGTTGCCTCGCTGCAGCAGACCTTGTTATCTGCCGTGCAGGTGCAAGCTCACTGTGTGAGTTTCAGGTAATGGGTAAGCCGTCAATTCTTATTCCTTATCCCTATGCAACTGAAAATCATCAGTATCATAATGCTAAAGCGCTTGCAGATAAGGGTGCGGCAATACTTATTGAAGAAAAAGATCTCACACCTGCTGTGCTTATGCAGCATATAGATACACTTCTTGAAAGTCCCGGTAAGCTCACTCAGATGGGTACAGCTGCAAAACAGATGGCTGTTACCGATGCTACGACAAGAATCGTAAAGGTTATTGAGAATATCATAAAGTAACTATAAACACTGCTGCAGCATAATATGGCTTATGTCATTATGCTTTAGCGGGGTGTAAAAATGGCTTGTTTTGTTATAAACGGTCAAAATAAAATCGAAGGTGAAATGACGGTCCAGGGTGCTAAAAACGGTGCCCTTCCGCTTCTTGCGGCAACCGTGCTTGTCCGCGGAAAAACTGTTTTCGACGGTTGTCCGCAGCTTACCGATATCGGTGCAGCGATAAATATTCTTACATATCTCGGCTGTGATGTTGTTGCGGACGGTGATGCTCTGTGTGTGTATTCCGATTGTGCCGACGGTTTTAATGTACCGGATACCCTTATGCAGGAAATGCGGTCGTCAATTGTTTTCCTCGGTGCACTTCTGGGTCGGTTCGGCAGAGCAGAGCTCACTGCTCCCGGAGGGTGTGAAATCGGTTTGCGTCCCATTGATTTGCACCTTGATGCAATGCGTGCACTCGGTGCAGTTGTGGATGAAACAGGCGGACGACTTGTGTGTTCGTGTCCTGAAGGACTTGCGGGTGCAAGAATTTCACTGTCGTTTCCGAGTGTGGGTGCTACGGAGAATATTCTGCTTGCTGCTTGTACGGCTAAAGGCGAAACGCTTATAGTTAACGCGGCAAGAGAGCCGGAGATAGCGGAACTTGCTGATTTCCTGAATGCTTGCGGAGCAGATATCCGAGGAGCAGGCGAGAGTGTGATACGCATTAACGGCGTAAAACAGCTGTCGGGATGCGAACATCACATTCGGCAGGACAGAATAGCGGCTGCTACTTATATGGCTGCGGCAGCGGTTACGGGCGGAAATATCAGGCTTGCATTTAGAAATACAGAATTGCTGATGCCGATTTTCGAGCCTTTTGAAAAAACAGGCTGCCGTATTATTCAGGAAGAAAACGGTATATGGCTTAAAGCTCCGAAAAAATTGAAAAAGTTCGGAATAATAAGAACAATGCCGTATCCCGGTTTCCCTACGGATTCTCAGGCGGATCTTGCAGTTATGGCAAGTGTTGCGCAGGGTACAAGTACTGTTGTTGAAAATATATTCGAAAACAGATTCAAATATGTCGGTGAACTGAGAAGAATGGGGGCACAGATACGCACTGAAAATCGTGTTGCGGTGATTGAGGGTGTCAGTGAATTAAACGGTGCAAAGGTTGTTTCTCAGGATTTGAGAGGCGGCAGTGCACTCGTTGTTGCGGCACTTTGTGCAAACGGAACAACCATAGTAGATGGTGTTCATCATATCGATAGGGGTTATGAAAAAATAGAGGAAAAGCTCAGAAGTTTGGGAGCGGAAATTTACAGGAAGGAATAGTCGGATGGAAGAGAATAATGATAAATTTATAATCGGCGATAATACAGACGGATACCGCCGCACTACGCCGGATTATGATCTTGATCTTTTTGCCGAACGCAAAAAGCCTGCAGAACAGCCGAAGACTGAAACGTCTGCGGAAAAACCTGCAGGCAGCAGGCAAAAAGCACAGCAGGAAAACAAAAAGAAAAGTGCAAAGGCACCTAACTTTTTTAATCGTAAGCCGTCACAGCCTGTGCCGGAGAAAAAAGGCCCGACTGTGAAAAGACACGGAAAGCCGCCGATTTTATCGGATGCAAAAAGGAAAGCAAGGCAGGCGAAGCAATCTGCAACGCAGATTGAACAACGTTCACTTTCCGAAAACGAACGTCGCAGACTTCACGCAGAGCAGCGTCGTGCCGAACGTCGTCGTAAGTTGGCAATGCAGTATGTTGCAATAGGTCTGGTTGTTATCGGAATGATGGTTGCGCTGTCACTTACGGTTTTCTTTAAGATTGATGAAATTGAGATTGTAGGCGATTCTCCTTACAGTGATGAAGAGATTATTGCGGCAAGCGGTATTGATTATAACGAAAATATTATTATGTGCGATGCAGGCGGAGTAAGCGGAAAGCTCTCAAAGGCACTGCCGTATATCGAGAGTGCGGAGGTTAAGCGCTCGCTCAGCGGTAAGCTCACAATTACGGTAACCGTAACAGCCGGTCGTTATGCTTTTGTAAACGGCGAAACAGCAGTTGTTATAAATTCCGATGGCAAAGTGCTTGGTCAGATTACAGCTGAAGAAGCTGAAAAAAATGCTGTTGTAAAGGGTGTCAGCGTTGTGGAAGCTACACCCGGCGAAACCATAGTGCTTAATGATATGGGTGCTTTTGATCTGCTCAAATCTTTCGGTGCACAGCTCGAAACAGCAGGTATTGATAAAATTACGGATATAGATATTACAGACGTATATAATATCAGCTGTGTGTATGACGGAAGATTGACTCTGCGTATCGGAGGCATGGGCTCAATTGAGCGTAAGCTTGCACTTGCCGCAGAGGTTATAAAACGTGAAAATCAGGTAGATCCCGAACAGTACGGTATAATAAAGCTCGATTCCGTAGACGGTAAGGCTTTCTTCCAGCCTGTTGAAAAACCTTCCGCGGAAAATTCTGCTGATGAAAATCCCGCTGAGGGTGAAACATCTGCACCTGAAGAGGGAACTTTACCGCAGGAAAATACAACAGATCCGGAAGAAACGTAAAAGATGGAATATTTTTTATAAAATACTATTGTCTTTTTTTGTAAACTATGGTAAAATTACAATAACTGTTTATGTCTAATAGCTACTTTATTATAAATTTAGAATTTTGGGAGGTATCAGGATATGGGTTTCGAAATCGATAACGAAGTTGAAAACGTGGTACAAATTAAAGTTATAGGTGTTGGCGGTGGCGGCGGTAACGCTGTTAACCGTATGATTGCTTCAGGTATCAGAGGCGTTGAGTTTATTGCTGTCAACTCCGATAAGCAGGCTCTTCTTACATCTCAGGCAACACACAAAATCCAGATCGGCGAAAAGGTTACACGCGGTATGGGTGCAGGCGGTAAGCCTGAGGTTGGCCAGAAGGCAGCAGAAGAAAGCCGCGATGTTATTTCCGACACACTCAAGGGTACAGATATGGTCTTTATCACCGCAGGTATGGGCGGCGGTACAGGCACAGGTGCTGCTCCCGTTATTGCCCAGATTGCAAAAGATATGGGTATACTTACAGTAGGCGTTGTTACAAAGCCCTTCAATTTCGAGGGCAGACGCAGAATGACTCAGGCTGAAAACGGTATCGATATGCTTACCGAGCATGTAGACAGCCTTGTTATCATTCCCAACGAGCGTCTTCGTTTCGCAAGCGAAACAAAGATTACAATGGCTAACGCTTTCGCAAAGGCTGACGATGTCCTTCTTCAGGGCGTTAAGAATATTTCCGAGCTTATCAAGATTCCCGGTGTTATCAACCTCGACTTCGCAGATGTTCTCTCTGTTATGAAGGATGCAGGCCATGCTCACATGGGTATCGGCTACGCAAAGGGCAAGGACAAGCCCGAGGTTGCCGCAGAGGCAGCTATCTCCAGCCCGCTTCTCGAGACATCCATCAAGGGTGCAAAGGGTGTTATCATCAGTGTTACATCCTCTCCCGACATCGGCCTCGAAGATATCGAAATCGCCAGCGAGAAGATCAAGGATGCAGCACATCCCGATGCAAACATCATCTGGGGTCTCTCCTTCGACGATTCTCTCAACGACGAGCTTTACATCACTGTTGTTGCTACAGGTTTCGGCTTCGGCAACAGCATTGAAGAGCCTCCGAAGGTAGACGATATCTTTGGTGCAGCAAGTGTTTCTGCTCCCGTTGCTCCTGCAGCTCCTGCAGCTGCTCCTGAGGCTCCTGCAGCTGCTCCCGCAGCTCCTGTTGTTGAGCCTGCAGGCGATCCTGCAACAGGCAACAGCAACTACTATGACTTTATCGAAAACCTTTTCGGTAACAACTGATAAAACTCTGACTGAGATATACGACAGAGTTTCTTTGTCTGATTATTAATACTCAGCGGTGCAATCACGGAAGGGAAAATCCTGGTATTGCACCGCTTTTATTTTTGGAGGATCCGATTATGAAACTTATTGACGGTAAAGTGATTTCTGCCCATATCAAACAGCAGGTCAAGGGTCAGGTAGATGAGCTTAAAGCCAAGGGTATTGAGCCTTGCCTTGCGGTTATAATTGTCGGTGACGATTTTGCTTCAAGAACTTATGTCAATAACAAAAAACGTACTTGTGAAGAAGTTGGTATAAAATCTCTTGAGTTTGCACTGCCTGCAGAAACCACTCAGGATGAATTGCTTGAGCTGGTTGAAAAGCTTAATGCGGACGAAAGCGTAAACGGTATTCTTTGCCAGCTTCCCATTCCGAAGCATATTGATGAGAAGGTTATTCTCAACGCAATCAAGCCCGAAAAGGATGTTGATGCTTTCCATCCCGTAAACGCAGGCCATATTATGATAGGTGACTGTGTGCTCAAGCCTTGCACACCTGCAGGTATTATGGAAATGCTCAAGTATGAGGGAATTGACGTTGCAGGTAAAAACTGTGTTGTAATCGGCAGAAGCAATATTGTAGGTAAGCCTATGGCTATGCTTCTTCTTGCTGCAAGCGGTACAGTTACGGTTTGTCACTCGAGAACACAGAATCTTGCCGAAATCACAAAGGGTGCCGATATTCTTGTTGCCGCTGTCGGTAAGGCGAAGTTTGTTACGGCAGATATGGTTAAAGAGGGCGCTGTTGTAATCGATGTCGGTATGAACAGAGATGAAGACGGCAAGCGTTGCGGCGACGTCGACTTTGAGGCTGTAAAAGATAAAGCTTCGCATATTACTCCTGTTCCCGGCGGTGTAGGTCTTATGACTGTAGCTATGCTTATGCAGAATACGGTGACAGCCGCAAAAATTCAGAACAACAGAGGTTGATTATGGTTAAATCGCTTATCAGCCGTCGCTCACCCGAATTTGTTGAGAGCTTTTTGCTTGAAACAATTGAGGCGGAAGACGGCAGAAATATATTCAGCTATGAGCCTTGTGACGGTAAGGTGCTCCTTAAGGGTACTGATACTGTCTGTCTGGCTGTAGCTTATTATCACTTTATGCGAGATTACTGCGGTGCTTATTTTACCGCAGATCACTCTCTTGCATACAGTGAGTTTGTTCTTCCGAAAGAGAAAGCGGAAGGTGAAATCAAGGCAAAGTACCGTACTTGTTTTGAATATACTACATTTTCATGCGCTGCCTGTTGGTGGAATTGGGAACGTTGGGAAAATGAAATAGACTTTATGGCTATGAACGGTATCAATATGCCGCTTGCTACTGTCGGCACCGAGGCTGTATGGATGAAAACCATGCTTGATCTTGGTATGAAAGAAGGTCTTGCTCTTGCAAGCCTTTCCGGCCCTTCTTACTGGAGTTGGCAGCTTTCCGATTGCTTTGACGGTTATCTGCCGCAGACCAAAAAAGAAAGCATAGATAAGCGCCTTGAGCTCGGCAGAAAGATTGCAGACCGTGAAAGAGAGCTCGGTATGACCCCGATTCTTCAGGGCTTTACGGGTTATATATTCCGTACTTTTATTCAGGGCAAAATCCGCGCCAGAATGAATAAATCAGAAGAATGGTGTTTTTTCCCGAGTCAGTATCAGCTTTCCGCCCGCGATACAATGTTCCATAAGGTAGGCTCGCTTTTCTATAAGAACCAAGAGCTTCTGCTTGGTGAAAGCAGTTTTTACCTTGCTGATCCGTTCCTTAATCATCCGCCTGCAAAACGCAATTCGGCTTTTCTTGCAGGTATAGGTACGGCTGTGTTTAAGTTGATATCTGCGCGCGGCGACGACAGTGTTTGGGTAATCCATTCTTCTTGCGCAAAACCCGAACTTCTTATCGGTATACCTAAAGACCGTGTTCTGATTATTGATAACGGTGAGTTTTACAAAGACTCTGCTTATGACGGTTATTCGTTTATTGTCGGCACTCAGTGCAACAGTGGTGATGTTACGGCAATACACGGCGATATTTCCGGTATGTCGGCTGATGCTTTTGAAAAAATCAGCTCTGATAATGCTGATGTCTGTGGTGTCGGTGTTTTTTCTGACGGTGCTTTTTCCAATGAAGCTTTCAGACAGTACGGCTATGCGGCTATGAGCGGTGACAATGATGTTGATGCCTGGCTTGCCAAATATGCAAAAAACCGTTACGGTACCGATAATGAGGCAGCTGTTGAGGCTATGATGCTGCTTAAAAACAGCTGTTGGCGAGGCGGTCAGCCTGCGCGTGAGCACGCAAGTGCGATTTGTACCCGTCCTTCGGTTTCACTCCGTCACGCATCTATCGGCGACAGCGGCAGTGATATTGATTACAATATTTCCGATGTTTTTGCAGCTGCCGAGAAAATGCTTGAGGCAGACGGCAAAACCTATGAATACGAGCTTGATTTGTGCGATGTTCTTCGTCAGGCACTCAGTGACCTTGCAAATTCCGCCTGCAAAAAAGCTCTGGACGGTTATAAGGGTAAGGATGTTGAGCTTTTTGAGGAGAATACAAACCTCTTCCTCGGTATAATTGAGGATATGGACAGACTTCTTATGACTAAAAAAGAGTTTGCTCTGCCTTATCATTTGTCACTCGCACGCGAGCTTGGCAACGATGATGATGAAAAGCAGAATTACGAAATCAACCTTCTTTCCCAGATAACGATTTTCGGCCCGATTAAAGATACAATGCTCTATGACTGCTGTTGGAAAGAATGGGGCGGTATGCTTTCAACTTTCTATGCACTTCGTTGGAGAGCGCTTTTCGAACAGCTTGCTGTATCGTTCGGCAAATTCCGCCGTTTCTCCGATAAGACAAAACGTCAGTCATTTGACCGTGATGCTTATCTCGGCACGGAGTTTGGCGGTGCTCTTGCAAGAATAGAAAAAGAGTGGGTTGTTGCTTACACGCCGGATAATGATGCTGTCGGCAAGGAAAACACAGTTGACATTGCAAAAGAGCTTGTGAGCAAATACAGGGCAAATTTTTAATATTTTGCGATATTTACCGCGAAAACGGCAAAAGGACTTTCGGAAAAACCGAAAGTCCTTTTTTAGTGCCGAATTTTTAATATTTTGATGTGTTGTTTGTATGTCTTTGCGGCAGATTCAGCATAACTGCACTTAAAAGCACAAGGGCAATACCTGCTGTGGCGGATATGCCGAGCCTTTCGTTAAAAACAAAAACGCCTGTAAGCGTAGCTACTGCCGGCTCAATTGTTGCGGTGATGTTTGCTTTGCCTGCATCGATATACTTGAGTCCGCAGGTGAAGCATATGTAAGGTATTACACTGGTAACAATTCCGAATACTGCAGGTATAAAGGCTGCTGTTGCTGATGAAGAAGCAACGGTTATCATCGTTCCTGCATCGCAAAGAGGAATGAGCACAATTGTTGCTGTCAGAAATGTGTAAAAGGTAAAGGTCAGCGGAGAGTAGTGCCGTAAACCGATCTTTGTGAAGATACTGTAAAGGCCGTATGTGAATCCCGAAGCTATGCCGAGAAACAGAGCTGTGGCAGTAAGTGAAGTGCCTGAGTCTGTTATACCTGACACAAGCACACAGCCTGTGAACGCCGTTACAAGTGCGATGATTTTTATCGGAGTGATTTTTTCTT
Source organism: Acutalibacteraceae bacterium (assembly GCA_045631965.1). GTDB lineage: Bacteria > Bacillota > Clostridia > Oscillospirales > Acutalibacteraceae > UBA8612. The sequence goes on along the minus strand of JAZQVR010000044.1, from coordinate 12,095 downwards.
TGAAAAGTACTGCTGATATGACGGTTACAAAAATAGGAGCCGTGTAGAGCAACGTTGCAGCGATGCTGATTGAGCCTGCCATTATTGCGCTTGTGTAGCAATGCTGAAACAGTACAACGCTGACAAGGCCCGCAAGGATAAATATCCAAACGTCCTTTAGTTTTATTTTCAGTTTGTTTCTGTCAAAAAAGAGCAGATATAAAAGAAGTACGGCAGCTGTTAACGATGCACGCATAAAAACGAGCTGAAGAGTTGAAAAACCGATTTCGGTCATCTTTCTCGTGAACAAGCCCATTGTGCCCCACAGTGCGGCAGCAATTACTATCAGAAGGGGAGAAAACTTTTTCATCGGCTTATTCTTCCTGCCATGCTTTGCATACGTCAACCCATACAGCTTCGGGACAAAGCATCTCAAGCTCGGGTATTCTGAGCTCAACGGCACTGTTTGAACTGCCTGCGGCAGGGTATACGATTTCAAAACGCTTGAGTGATATGTCGAGATATACCCTGACACCTTCGTTTACCGCAAACGGACATACTCCGCCGACAGCGTGACCTACAAGCTCAACTGCTTCGTCGGGAGTGAGCATTTTTGCTTTTGCACCGAAATATTTTTTATATTTTGCATTGTCAATCTTTGCATCGCCTGCGGCTACAATGAGTATTGCGTTACCGTTGAGCATAAAAGACAGTGTTTTGGCAATTCGCTTGCCCTCGCAGCCGAGTGCCTGTGCGGCAAGCTCAACCGTGGCGCTTGATACATCAAATTCTTTTATCCTGTTTTCCATACCTTTTTCGGCGAGGTAAGGTCTGACTCTTTCTATTGACATTTTGTTTCTCCTTAAAAATCGATTTCAACCTCTACCGGACAGTGGTCTGAGCCGAATATATCGCTGTGAATTTTTGCGCTCCTGAGCAAACTCTCTGCACTTGAGCTTACAAGGAAATAGTCGATACGCCAGCCGACGTTCTTTGCACGTGCCTGGAATCTGTAGCTCCACCAGGAGTATGCGTTCTCGAGGTCGGGGTAGAAATAGCGGAATGTGTCTGTGAAACCTGCACCGAGAAGTAATTCGAACTTTCCTCTTTCTTCATCGGTGAAGCCGGGATTGCGGCGGTTGGTTTTGGGATTCTTCAGGTCGATTTCCTTGTGGGCGACGTTCATATCTCCGCATACAACAACATGCTTGTCTTTTGCGAGCGAAACGAGATATTCTCTGAAATCGTCTTCCCACTCCATACGGTAATCGAGCCTGCGAAGCTCGTCCTGAGCATTGGGTACATAAACGCAGACAAAGTAAAACTTCTCAAATTCAAGGGTAATGACCCTGCCTTCATGGTCGTGCTTTTCTATATCAATTCCGTTGAAAACGCTTATCGGCTTCTGCTTTGTGAATACGGCAGTGCCGGAATAACCTTTCTTTTCGGCGTAATTCCAGTATTGGTAATAACCCTCGGGGTGGTAGTCGATCTGGCCGAGCTGAAGCTTGGTTTCCTGTACGCAGAAAATGTCTGCGTCAAGGTTTTTGAATATATCGTCAAAGCCTTTGGTCATACAAGCTCTGAGTCCGTTTACGTTCCAGGATATAAATTTCATTTTGTTCACCTTTTTTGTAGAATTGTTAATTAGTGTAACACATTTTATACGCTATTTCAACAGTGAAAAATCAGCCTTTTTTATATTATTTTAGTTGCTTTTTCCGTTGTTGTATGTTATAATAACCTGGTAATATATTATAGATATAAATTATATATATTTGTGCGTTATTATTTTAGGCGAAAGGAGTAAGCCGATGCAACCTCAATACCCTTATGCGGTGCCGTCGGAGATACAGTTTCATACACTGCGGCAAGATAATTACAGCAGACTCCGTAAACACGGTATTCTGGTTGGCGCATGCTTGCTCGGATATTTTGCAATACAGGAATTTTTAGGCTTTGTGTTAAGCCTTTTCGGGCTTGGTGCAATGCTGAGATCAAACCTTGCTTTACAAAATGCACTCGGCTCTTTGGTTTTTACATTTGTTGCTATGGGTGTGCCGTTTTTTTCTTACAGCTCACGCAAGGGTCAAGCATCGTATTTTAAAGCTATTCCGTTCCATACTCCGCAACCTCGGAAAAGAATTTTACTTGTTGTAATAGCCGGTTGGGCAATATGTATCAGCGGCAACTATGTTGCATCTATGTTTGGCGATATGCTCAGTAATTTCGGTGTCAAGCTTCTTAGCTCAGGCTCTTCTGTTTCAAGAAATCCGCTCGATGTTGCCATGAATTTTGTCAGTGCCGGTTTTATGGCTCCGCTTATGGAGGAGTTTGTTTTCCGCGGTGTTATTATGCAGCCGCTACGCCGTTACGGCGATTCTTTTGCGGTTGTTTCAACTGCGTTTCTTTTCGCTATGGCTCACGGTAACCCGATAAGTATAGTTTTTGCTTTTGTCGCAGGCCTCGCTATCGGATATGCTGTTGTTTATACGCGCAGTCTTTGGGTGGGTATAATTATCCACGCACTCAACAACCTTATGTCGGTTTTTGTTGGCGAAGTCGGTCGTTTTGCACCGTTTGCCACCAATCTGTTTTATATTGTCTTTTGTGCCGTGCTTCTGGTTTCCGGTGTTGTATGTTTGATTGTCTTCGGCAAAAAATACGGTTTCAGGCTTCCTGAGGATTATTCCGGTCTCAGCAGCGGTCAGAAGTTCAAGGCGTTATTTATCAGTTTAACAATGCTGCCTGCTTTGCTGTACTTTTTCTATTCAATGTCAGGCTATATTCTCAATTTTCAACAGTGAAAGGACTAATTTATGGACGACTGCGAGTCAATGCTGCGGGCAATCGAGCTTGCAAAACAAGCCGCGCTGCTTGATGAAGTGCCCGTAGGTGCGGTAATAACGCACAATGGCAAGATTGTAGGCGAGGGCTTCAACCGTCGTGAAACAGGCAAAAATGCGCTTGCTCACGCCGAAATCGAAGCAATCAATATGGCTTGTAATACATTGGGCGGCTGGCGCCTTGCCGAGTGCGAGATGTTTGTTACGCTCGAGCCTTGCCCGATGTGTACGGGTGCAATAATCAACTCAAGAGTAAGGCGTGTGGTTTTTGGTGCCTACGACTACAAGTCGGGCTCAATGGGCAGTGTTGTCAATCTTTGTGACCTGCCATATAATAGTAAGCCACGCATAGAAGGCGGCTTTATGCAGGATGAGTGTGCCGCTTTACTTACCGAGTTTTTTGCGGCTTTGCGTGTGCGTAAAGCAGAAGAAAAACGAAAAAGAAAAGAGGAGCTGAACGGATGTACCTGCACCTCGGACAAGACACAGTCGTAACTTACGACGAAATTCTCGGTATCTTCGACCTTGAGGCAACCACTGTCTCAAAGGCAACGCGTGATTACCTTGCAACCGCAACAAAGCAGGGCAGGGTAGTCAACGTCGGTTTTGAACTACCGAAATCTTTTGTTGTGTGCCGCGATAAGCTCGGTAACACAACGGTTTATATATCACCTATCTCTCCGTCGACTCTGCTCAAGCGAAGCAGAAACAATCCGGCGGGTATGAAATAACAGTAGGAGGAAGTCAGTTTTGGATAATCAGGAAAAAGTTCAGAACATTGATGCTTTCACAGAAGAAATTAACGAAGAGGGTATCGGTCCCATTGAGCAGATGGATACCGCTGTAAATGAGGAGTACGGAGCCGGTCAGATTCAGGTTCTCGAAGGCCTTGAGGCTGTGCGTATGCGTCCCGGTATGTATATCGGTTCTACAGGCCCCAACGGTCTCCATCACCTTGTATATGAGATTGTTGATAACTCAATCGACGAAGCTCTTGCGGGCTTCTGTACTCATATCGAGGTTGAGATTGAGCCGGACAATATAATCAGTGTACGCGACAACGGCCGTGGTATCCCCGTAGATATGAACGAAAAAATGGGTATGCCTGCAGTTACCGTTGTTCTTACCGTTCTCCATGCCGGCGGTAAATTCGGCGGCAGCGGCTACAAAGTATCGGGCGGTCTGCACGGTGTCGGTTCTTCAGTTGTTAACGCTCTTTCCGAGTGGTTTGAGGTAGAGGTTTCCCGTAACGGCAACGTTTATCGCCAGAAGTTTGAGCGCGGTGCAATTATGAGTGACCTCGATATTGTAGGTACAAGCGAAAATACGGGTACATTCATCCGCTTTAAGGCTGACCCCGAAATATTTACCGAAACTACTGTCTATGAGTTCGAGGTGCTTGAGCGCAGACTTCGTGAGTCTGCATTCCTCAACGCAGGCCTCAGAATCACATTTACCGACAGACGTGACCCCGATAATATTATTGAGCGCGAATTCTGCTATGAAGGCGGTCTGAGCGAGTTTGTAAACTATGTCAATGAAAGCCGCGGCTTTACTCCGGTACAGCCTGCACCTATTCACTTCTCAAGTGTACGTGACGATTCAAGTGCCGAAATCGCACTTATGTATAACGATGGCTACAACGAGACTCTCATCAGTTTCGCCAACAATGTCCGTACTATCGACGGCGGTACTCATGAAACAGGCTTCAAAACCGCAATTACCAAGGTGTTTAACGATTACGGTAAGAAGTACGGTATCCTTAAAGATGGCGATAAAAACCTTTCAGGTGAAGATGTCCGTGAAGGTCTTGTCGCAATTATCAGTGTAAAGCTGACCGAGGCACAGTTTGAGGGTCAGACAAAAGGTAAGCTCGGTAATACCGAAATGACAAAGCTTGTTTCAAAGACTGTTGTTGACAAGCTTATGACCTATTTCGAAGAAAATCCGCAGGTTGCAAAGGCTCTTCTTTCCAAGGCTTGCGAGGCTTCCCGCGTGCGTGAGGCTGTGCGTAAGGCGAAGGAATCAGCCCGTAAAACAGCTCTCTCCAACTCCAGCTCGCTTCCCGGTAAGCTTGCTGACTGTACCGATAAAAATCCCGAAAATACAGAGCTTTACATCGTCGAGGGTGACTCGGCAGGCGGCTCTGCAAAAGAAGGCAGAGATAAAAACTTCCAGGCAATTCTTCCTCTCTGGGGTAAGATGCTTAACGTAGAAAAAGCAAGACTCGACAAGGTTATAGGCAACGAAAAGCTGACTCCCGTCGTAATTGCTCTGGGTACCGGTATTGATGAAGATTTCGATATCACAAAGCTCCGTTATCACAAGATCGTTATTATGGCCGATGCCGACGTCGACGGTGCTCATATCCGTACTCTTCTGCTTACATTCTTCTTCCGCTATATGCGACCGCTTATCGATAACGGACATGTTTATATAGCTCAGCCTCCGCTTTACAAAATCAGTAAGGGTAAGAAGGTTGAGTATGCCTTCTCTGATGAAGAACGTGACGAAAAAATTGCCGAAATGGGAGGCAGCTGCGATATTCAGCGTTACAAAGGTCTTGGTGAGATGGATCCGATTCAGCTTCGCGAAACCACTATGGACCCTGCAAACCGCACAATGCTTCGTGTTACTCTCGAAGATGCCATTGAGGCTGACGAAACCTTCTCAATCCTTATGGGCGACAAGGTTGAACCCAGACGTGACTTTATTGAGAAGAACGCTAAATATGTACAGAATCTTGATGTATAATAGTTTTGGAGGAAAAATAAATGTTTGAAAATGTACTTGATTCAATCTCTCTTATCCGTGAAACCGATACAGAAGTAGCAGATGCTATGCAGCTTGAGCTTGCTCGTCAGAAGCGTAATATCGAGCTTATCGCATCCGAAAATATCGTTTCTCCCGCAGTGCTTGCTGCAATGGGCAGTGTGCTTACCAACAAATATGCCGAGGGTTACCCTGCAAAGCGTTACTACGGTGGCTGCGAGTGTGTTGATATTGTTGAGAATATCGCTATCGAGCGTGCAAAGCAGCTCTTCGGTGCAGAGCACGTAAACGTACAGCCTCACTCAGGCTCTCAGGCAAACTTTGCTGTTTATAACGCATTTCTCAAGCCCGGCGATACCGTTATCGGTATGAGCCTTGACTGCGGCGGTCACCTTACTCACGGTTCACCCGCAAACCTCAGCGGTAAGCTTTACAACTTCGTGCCCTACGGTGTTACAGCCGAAGGCTTTATTGATTACGACGAGCTTGAGAGACTTGCTCTCGAGGTTAAGCCGAAGCTCATCGTAGCAGGTGCTTCCGCATATCCCAGAGTTATTGATTTCCGCCGTATAGGCAAAATCGCAAAGCTTGCAGGCAGCCTCTTTATGGTTGATATGGCTCACATCGCAGGTCTTATCGCAGCCGATTGCCACGATTCTCCCGTTCCTTTTGCTGATTTCGTTACTACAACTACTCATAAGACTCTTCGCGGTCCTCGCGGCGGTATGATTCTCTGCAAGGAAGAATATGCAAAAGAAATCGATAAGGCTATCTTCCCCGGCAGCCAGGGCGGCCCTCTTATGCACGTTATCGCAGGTAAGGCTGTCTGCTTCGGTGAGGCTCTCAAGCCCGAGTTCAAGGCTTACCAGCAGCAGATTGTCAGGAATGCAAAGGCTCTTGCAAGTGCACTCCTCGAAAAGGGCTTCAACCTTGTTTCAGGCGGTACGGACAATCACCTTATGCTTGTTGACCTTCGTCCCTTCAGCATTACAGGTAAAGAGCTTGAGAAACGTCTTGACGAAGTATTTATCACAGTAAATAAGAACGCAATCCCCAACGACCCCGAAAAGTTCTTCATCACAAGCGGTGTGCGTATCGGTACAGCGGCTGTTACCTCCAGAGGTATGGTTGAAGAGGATATGGTCAAGATTGCAGAGCTTATCTATCTTGCAGCAACGGATTTCGAAAACAGTGCAGATGCAATCCGTGCCGAAGTTACAAAAATCTGCGAGAAATATCCGATTTATTAATTTATATGTGTATTTCACAGCCTCGCTTGTCGGGGCTGTATTTTTTTATCTTTATGTCACAGAATAGTCTTGAATCTATGAAATAAGGTGGATTTATATGGAGTCATTGTGGTGTAAAGATGTTGAAATGCCCGAGTTTCCGACACTTGAGGGAGAGGTTAAAACCGATGTGCTGGTAATAGGCGGCGGTATGGCAGGTCTGTTGACAGCGCATTTTCTTCATAATAGGGGAGTGCCGTATATCCTTGCGGAGAAAAATAAAATCTGCAGCGGCACAACCGGGAAAACAACCGCAAAAATCACATCTCAGCATGGTTTGATTTATCATAAATTGATTAAAAATTTCGGTGCTGAAAAGGCGGCTATGTATTACCGTGCGAATGAAGAAGCAGTTGCAGAGTATAAACGTCTTTGCGGTGATATTGACTGCGATTTTGAAATAAAAGATAACTATGTCTATTCCGTCTCGGACAGAGAAAAATTGGAGCAGGAGATGTCAGCACTAACAAAAATCGGCTGTAAAGCACACTTTTTTGATACTCTTACGTTGCCGATTGATACTGTAGGTGCAGTCAGCTTCAGCTCTCAGGCTCAGTTTCATCCGCTGAAATTTCTTGGGCATATATCGAAAAATCTCAATATTTTTGAGAATACCTTTGTCCGCGAAATGAAAGGCAATACAGCTGTTACCGATAAAGCGGTAATCAGAGCGAAAAATGTTATTGTTGCCACTCACTTCCCGTTTATAAACAAGCACGGTCTTTATTCGCTGAAACTGCATCAGCATCGTTCTTATGTAATCGCCCTTGAAAATGCACAGCAGGTCGGCGGTATGTATGTTGACGAAAACAAAAAAGGTCTTTCGTTCCGTAATTACGGAGATATGCTTTTGCTAGGCGGAGGAAGTCACCGTACAGGTAAGGGCGGCGGTAACTGGGCAGAACTGCGTGAGTTTGCCTCAAAGCATTATAAATTATCAGCAGAGGTTGCACACTGGGCGGCACAGGACTGTATGAGCCTTGATTCTTTGCCGTACATCGGCAGATATTCCGCAAATACTGTCGGCCTATTTGTTGCGAGCGGCTTCAATAAATGGGGCGTTACGGGTGCTATGGTTGCGGCAAAGCTGCTGTGCGATAGTGTTACGGGTGTAAAAAATGAATATGAAGAGCTCTTTTTGCCGGACAGAAATATGGTTAAACCTCGGCTGTTTGTCAATGCGGTTGAATCTGCCGTAGGCTTTGTCGGCTTTACGGGTAAACGCTGTCCTCATCTCGGCTGTTCACTCAAATGGAACAGGGCAGAGCATTCGTGGGACTGTCCGTGCCACGGCTCACGCTTTGATAAAAACGGCAAAGTGTTGGATAATCCGGCGAACGGAGACTTGTCTCGTTAATGCAGTTACCTCGCTGTTACTTTGTGAATTAACTTTTTGTTAATAATGTGTTGACAATAATTTTACAGATTGTTATAATTAAATCAACAAAGGACACGGAGGTGAAACAGTAATGGATCAGATTCTCGGTTTTGTAGAGCAGCTTCTCTCTTACCTCAACGAGGGTGAGGCAGCAGACATCGTCGGTATGGTCAAGGATTCCGGTGTTGTTGAAATCGTTGTTAATTTCTTCAAGGGCATTTTCGAGATGTTCGCTTAAATTAACATAATAATTCTTTATTAACACAAAAAGCAGGCTTTTAAGACCTGCTTTTCTGTTTTTTTTTTGACATTTTGTTAAATTAAAGTAAAATATGTTTGACAAAATGAAAACACAGTGTTATAATCACATCTGTAAACGTTTGCGTAACGGAGGTGAAAAAATAATGGATCAGATCATGGAAATGCTCGGTCAGATCGACTGGGAAGAAGTTATCGCAACAGTTAAGGATATCGTTGCTAAGATTCAGGAGTCCGGCATCATCGATAAGGCTATCGCTGCTGTTAAGGATCTCATCGGTATGATCGCTGGCTAATAAGCTATCGAAATTGCTACATAAAAGGGAAGGTGCTTCGTAAGAAGGAACCTTCCTTTTTTATTTGTTTTTATTGAAAGTACTGTCGGAATATGATAAAATTCAAAATATTCTGTTTATATCAAAGGTGAATCAACTATGGATGTTTTTGTATCTTACTCAGCTAAAGATATTGAGTTTGCCCAAAAGATGTGCGGTATTCTCAGAGAACACGGTATTTCATATTGGGTAGAGTATGAAAATGAAGAAATTGGTGAAAACACTATCGAAAAAACGATAAACCGTATATCTGAAGCCAATGTTTTGCTTGTGTTTGTTTCTAAGAATGCAAACGAATCAAAACGTGTAATGAGCGAGCTGAATTATGCAGCAATGCGTAATAAGCCTATCCTTCCGTTGGTTATTGACGACGTGGAGATATCACCTGCATTCGGCTATTATATTTCAAACAGTAACAGGCTCAGCTATTCGCAGTCAAAGGAGTTTGTTGATCTGTTTGTCGGTACAATCCGCTCTGTGTCGGCGAGTCAAGCGGCATTATATCCCAATGCGATACCTCAAACGGTAAGCCAGAATTCACTCAATGCTAACGATGCCGAAACCACAGAGAAAAATAAAAAAAACAAGATTATAATTGCGGTTATTTCGGCTTTGCTTGTGGTTGCAGCTATTGTAATTGCTGTTCTGGTTATGAATTCCGATACAGCTGAAAAATCATCCTCGCGCAAAAAACGCAGTGATAAAGATTCCGATACGGAACTTTCGACTTTGTCGCAAATGGGTCAAGAAACTTTAGCTCTGGAAACATTTGGGAACGATATCGATATTATAATCGAAACTTTTCCTCCAGAAAGAGAAACATTTGCAGAGGATGATATTGTATTTGCAACTAATGCAACTACAGAGGCAGTATCCACTACAAAAGCGCCTACCACCGATGCACCTACTACTAACGCACCGACAACAAAAGCATCAACTACAACGGCTTCTGTTTATGCACCTTCTACAACTGCTGAGATTGTTGCTGCTTACAATAATGCTGTTAATTCCGCTTATGATGCAAAAGCAGGTTTTGAAAAGCAACGATGGGCAGATAACGAAACTTATGAAGCAGATGTAGCTCTGATGGCATTCAAGGAACTGGTTTTTCAGTTTATGAGTATCGGTACTGCGAATAAATACACCGAAACTGTTTCAAAAGGTAAATGGGAATCCAACGCTGATAAACATTACCTTCGCAGGAGTACACTTTCTTCTTCGGATGTAACATCAGCAACCTGTAAACTCAGTGGTGGACAATATACAGTTACGATTAACGTTAAAGGCGGTAACAGCAAAGTTACCGACGCCGGCAAAGCCACAAATGCACCTATCGATAAGTGTGGTATTTGCGTAGGCAAAGAAGATAAAATTTATTATGACCATAAGACTGCTGAAGTTATATATGATGCAATAGATGACTTTGCCGGAAGTGCACAGATTGAGGAAAGCTATTCAAATGCTAAAATAGTTGCCAATATCGATGCAACAACAGGTAGAATAGTAAAGATTGTAATCACATATGATGCGAATTTTAAGCTCGAAAAAGTTGCAGCCAGTGCCGGTAGCGGATCGCTTACCAATCATATTACTTATACCAACTTCCACTATTAATTTTGTGTTTTGGTCGGCTTTAATGGTTTTGATTATAGCTCTTGAAAAAATTATCGGTATTTGGTATATGATAAAATTTTTCTGAATTGAATGCTTTTTTTGGAGGTGGATTGACCGTGGATGTTTTTGTTTCGTATTCAGGTAAAGATATTGAATTTACAAAGAAAATGTGTGCTGTTCTGAAAGATAACGGCATTTCGTATTGGGCGGCACACGAGCATAACTGTTTGGGAGATGACTCTGCCGATAAAACCGTAAATTATATTTCAAAAGCAAAACTTGTGCTTGTGTTTGTTTCAAAGAATTCAAATGAATCAAAACACGTAATTAACGAGCTCAACTGTGCAACCATGTATAAAAAGCCGATTCTGCCTGTTGTTATAGATGACGTCGAGCTGTCACCTGTGTTTGAGTATTATATGGCAAACGCCAACAGACTCAGCTATTCGCAGTCGGGTGACTTTATCGAAAAGTTTGTTGATATTGTCCGCTCAATGGTTGGAATTGAACCCATTTTACCTGAAGAGGTTAAACCGATAGAACAAAGCTCACTTATCGATAAAATCAAGGAAAGGCGAACTCTGAAATTCGCCCTAATCGGTGTGGCAGCGGTGGAAGTGATTGTTACAGTAGCCTTAATTATTATCAATATTATTATCCCTGCATCAAAATATAATAATGCACTTGAGCTTGCAGCTAACGGCAATTATGACCAAGCGATTGTTATTTTTACAGAGCTTGGCGATTACAAAGATGCAATAGAAAAGATTTCGGAAACAAACTATCAAAAAGCTGATGCTTTTGCCGAAAAAGGCGATTATGCAAACGCCGCTATTTGCTACTGCAAGTTGGATAACTACAAAGATGCGAGAGAAAAAAGATTGGAGATGTTAAATAAATTTGCCCCAAAAGAAGATTACATCGGCACTATACCCGATGTCGTCACTTTGCACGTTTCGGAAGGCCTTGCAAAGCAACAAGAGTTTGCAAGCTGTATGAACCGTGAGGGTGATACGAACATGTTCCTTTACTATGCTTCTGACGAGTTGATTTTCCCTGAGAAAAATTCTCGGGCTTCACTCAATCTTGTTAATGTATCAAGTAACAAATGTGTTCTGACAGCTTCTATTGTCGATAAAGCAGGCAATATCTGTTTTCAATCAAGAGGTTTACTGCCAGGCAAAATGCTTAGCGATATAGAAATAAGCAATCAGCCTTACGGCAAACACGAAATGATACTTGTTGTTGCAGCTTATGACTCCAATAGCTACGAGCTTATTGGTGTACAGTGTTCAGATTTGATCGTGCATATCGGAATTAGTAATTAATATTCAGTTAACAGCATAAAATATATATGCACTTTTATCGCCTCACTCTGATGAGGGAGGTGGCAAAAATCTTTGATTTTTGTCGGAGGGAGAGAATATGAAAATCAGCTTCATTTTTGTCTCTCCCTCAGTTTCGCTAAATGCTCGCTCCCTCGTCAGAGGGAGCTTTTTAATTTCACATCGCTGTTCATCGGCCTCCCCTGTGTAAGGGGAGGTGGGTCGGCACAGCCGACTCGGAGGGGTTGCTTGACGTTAATAATCCCTCAGTCAGCTTCGCTGACAGCTCCCTTTAGGCA
>JAZQVR010000043.1:0-3187 GCA_045631965.1 Acutalibacteraceae bacterium | reverse complement strand
AAAAGACTCTGTGTGAAAGATTGGCAATGGATGTAGAAAGAGGTGTTCGCTCTGAAGATGTAATTGAGAGAAGCAGAGCAAGAATACCGATGTATCAAACATTGGATACCATTATAATTGACACAAACGCAAAGGATGTGGCTGTGATTGCCAATGAGATTAAGCAGTTGTAATACTGACAAATTCCAATTTAACGAAACACTCCCGCAAAACATCAAACCGATTTATATCGTTGTTTGTCCGCAACATAGAGTTGTAATATCTTCAGAATATATAATTCATAGCAGACCGTATTAATTGGTTCGAAAGAAGGATGTTGATTTATGAATACAAATGCAGAATTTCTCTCGGATATCGGCGAGCCCTTTGCATCGGGCTTGATGGAATTATCCGACAACGGGTCACTCCCGGAAATATATTGCCGCGCATACCGCCGCTACTATGAAACCTGCCCCATTGTATATAAAGCAGGTTCACCGCTTTTTCCGAGCGGTCTGACAACGGGAATTTATACAGACACAAAAACAGGCTGTGAGGTTTATGTTATTCCGTCATACGCAACACAGATTGATATAAAATGGGACAAGCTCAGAGAAAAAAGTCCCCGTGCCGCAGAAATTATGACTCAATTCACCAAAAGCTATTCTTATGCAGGTGAATGGAATCACAGTATGCTTAATTACAAAAGAATTCTGCGCGAAGGTATCAATCAATATGAAATGCGCCTGCTTGACAAGGAAGACAGTGATTTCAGAACGGCGTTGCTTGACCTTGTTGACGGATTACGTACCTATCATAAGCGTGTTTTGGAAGCACTTCCGAAAATGGGTGCTCCGACAGAACTTTTGCAGGCATTAAAGCAAGTTCCTTTTTCTCCTGCAAGAACGGCATACGAAGCGATAGTTGCTCTTAATTTCTGCCTTTCTCTGGACGAATGGGATAATGTCGGCAGACTTGATTCGATTCTCGAACCATATCACAAGGGTGAGGATCTTCGCCCGTGGCTTCGCTGTATGATGGAAAACATACAGATAAACGACCGCTGGAGTGTCACTCTCGGTCCCGACTACAGCGACGTGACATATCAGGTGCTGGAAGCATCTGTCGGTCTTGCTCGTCCTTTAATCGAGCTCAGGGTAACGGACGAAATGCCCGAGTCTTTATGGGAGCTTTCGGCAAAGAGGATTCTTCAGGGCGGCGGTCAGCCTGCTTTTTATAACGAAAAGGCTATCCGTCAGCGTCTGTGCGGCAGAATACCGCATCTTACACAAGAAGATGCATTGGAATTTGCGGGCGGCGGATGCACCGAAACATCGTTTGCGGGTTGTACATATTCCGGAGGAACAGACAACGAAATCAATGTTCTGAAAATATTTGAAGATTATATGTATGCAAGTCTTCCCGATTCTCCGTCTTTTGAGGAGTTTTATAATAACTTTATTGCAGTTCTTCGAAAAGAACAGGATAATCAGATGGAAACAATCAATGATTACTGGAACGAACGTGCACGAAAATGCTTTGCTCCCATCCGCACGCTTTTTATCGACGATTGTATCGACAAAGGGATAGGTTGGTTTCAGGGCGGTGCAAAATATACCTTCTCAATTCATTGCGATTCGGGTATACCCAACACGTTGGATTCACTGCTTGCCATCAAGCATCTGGTTTTTGACGAAAAACGTTATTCGCCCGAACAGTTTCTCTCGCTTTTAAAATCAGAGAATGCGGAGTTTTTTGCCGAGCTTCGTTCCTGCCCTTCATACGGTGTGGCAGATGAAAAAGCAGATGCACTCGTTCGTGATTTCACAACCGGATTTTATGAGCATTACCTCACGGGAAAGCTCGATCTCGGTCTCGGATTCTTTCCGACTGCACACCAGTTTACCCGTCATATCTCTGCAGGCTCTGTGGTAGGTCCGACACCTGACGGCAGGAAGGGCGGCACCCCCGTAGCGGATTCTTTGGCTGCTGTAAACGGAAAAGCGGTTAAAGGACCTACGGCAATGCTTACAAGTGCGGCGTGTTATGAACAAAAAGATATTTACGGCATAGCGGTAACGAATCTGTCCATAAATCAGAATTACCCTGCGTCAATACTCAAAGCCTTGGTAAAAGGTTATTTTTCAATGGGCGGAACTCAGCTTCAGGTTACGGCAACAAACCGGGAAACTCTCCTGAAAGCACGAAAAGACCCCGAAAGCTACAGGGATCTTATCGTCAGAGTAGGCGGATATTCGGATTATTTCTGTAATCTGGAAGACAGACTTAAGGATGCCGTCATTGCAAGAACGTTGTTTTAAGTATCTCTAACAGAGCGATAAATTCCAATTTATCGAACTCCTTCGGTATTCACCGAGGGAGTTTTTTCTTGATTTTTGCAATTTTCAATGCTATAATGTGGCGAATATCAATCACGAGGTTTATTTATGAAAATTATAAAGTATTTTCCCGGTATAATTTTATCCTTTGCCATTGCCGCTCTTGCGATGTGGCTTGAAAGTCTGCTTCCGATTCATTTAATCGGCTCTGCTGTTATCGCAATGTTCATCGGTATGATTATCAACCGTTTTCTTACAAAAACAGATATCTTTGCAAGCGGTATAAAATTCACATCGAAAAAGCTTCTCAAATTTGCAATTATTCTTCTCGGTCTTTCGCTTAATATCACAACCGTTCTTCAGGTCGGCAAAATGTCATTAACAGTTATGGTGTTCACCCTGCTCACCTGCTTCGGCGGCGGATATTTCATCGGCAAAGCGTTGGGTCTTAACTGGAAGCTTTCCAATCTCATTTCAGCAGGAACAGGTATATGCGGAGGCTCAGCAATTGCCGCTATCGCACCGACAATCGATGCAGATGACGATGACGTTGCCTACGCAATGTCGGCAACTTTCCTTTTTGATATGGCAATGATTATCCTTTTCCCGATTATGGGCAGAGCAATCGGAATGACCGATGAAGCCTTCGGTATATGGGCAGGCACAGCAGTTAACGATACGTCATCCGTTGTTGCAACGGGCTATGCGTTTTCGGAAGGTGCAGGCGATTTCGCTACAATGGTAAAGCTCACAAGAACGCTCTCAATCATTCCTACTGTTATCACTTTTGCGTTCATTTCTCTTCGTCTTAAGAAGAAAGAAGCACAGAAAAACAGCAAGAATCCCGATGAACTGAAAGCAAATTTCAG
>JAZQVR010000042.1:0-94367 GCA_045631965.1 Acutalibacteraceae bacterium | reverse complement strand
TCGAGAGCTTTGTCACCCCGGCCGACGGCAGTACAGAAGGGGAGGTGACGCAGCCGTGAAGAAAACCGGAAAAGTTCTGGCCCCTGTCCTTGCGCTGCTGCTGGTGTTTGTGCTGTGCAACTCGCTTTATACCGTTCAGCCGAAGGAATATGTCGCCGTGCGGCAGTTCGGCCGCATTGTCAATGTGGTTGACACCCCGGGCCACGCAGACTTCGGCGGCGAGGTTGAGCGTATACTGCTTATGGTCGACGGCGTACTTCTGCTTGTCGATGCGTTTGAAGGCTGTATGCCGCAGACCCGTTTCGTTCTTAAAAAGGCTCTGGGTCTTGGCAAAAAGGTACTTGTTGTTGTAAACAAGATTGACCGACCCGGTGCAAGACCCGACGAGGTGCTTGACGAGGTGCTCGACCTGTTTATCGAGCTTGGTGCAGACGATGACCAGCTTGAATTCCCCGTAGTATACGCAAGCGGCCGTGACGGTTTCTCATCTCTTGAGCCCGATGTACGCGAGGGCGATATGCGACCACTTCTCGATGCAATTCTTGACAACATCGATTCACCCAAGGGCGACCCCGAAGCACCGCTTCAGATTCTCTTCTCATCACTTGAGTACGATGACTATGTAGGCAGAATCGGTGTCGGCAGAGTTGAGCGAGGCAGAGTCAAGAAAAATCAGACCGTTACACTCTGCAAGGCTGACGGCACACAGAAAAACGAGCGTATTACAAGACTCTACCAGTTTGAAGGTCTCAAGCGTGTTGAGGTTGAGGAAGCAGAGGCAGGCGACCTTATCTGCGTATCGGGTATACCCGAAATAAACATAGGCGAAACAGCCTGTGCGGTCGACTGTGTCGAGCCGCTTCCCTTTATCAAAATCGACGAGCCTACAATCTCGATGAATTTCATCGTCAACGACAGCCCGTTTGCAGGTCAGGAAGGTAAGTTTGTAACTTCAAGAAACATCCGTGACCGCCTTTTCAAAGAGGTTGAAACAAACGTAAGTATGCGTGTTGAAGAAACCGACTCAACCGACACATTCAAGGTATCGGGCAGAGGCGAGCTTCACCTTTCAATACTTATCGAAACAATGCGCCGTCAGGGCTACGAATTCCAGGTATCACGTCCGAAAGTTATCCTTAAAGAGATTGACGGCGTAATCCACGAGCCTGTCGAGCTTCTTATAATCGAAGTACCCGAGCAGTACGTTGGTGCAGTTATTGAAAAGCTCGGCTCACGCAAGGCAGAGCTTGAGAATATGGGCGTGCGTGAGGGCGGCTCAACTCACCTTGAATTCAAAGTGCCGTCAAGAGGTCTTATCGGCTACCGCTCCGAATTCCTTACCGACACCAACGGCAACGGTATTATGAACCAGCTCTTCCACGGCTATGAGCCCTATGCAGGCGATATTCAGACACGCGAGCGCGGCTCAATCGTTGTACACGAAGCAGGCGAATCCACAGGCTACGGTCTGTTCAACACTCAGGACAGAGGCCGCCTCTTTATCGGCCCAGGTGTACCCGTTTATGAGGGTATGATTGTCGGCGAATGTGCAAAGAACGAGGATATCGTTTGTAACGTATGTAAAAAAAAGCAGCTTACGAACACACGTGCCGCAGGCAGCGACGATGCACTCCGCCTTGTACCGCACTCAACACTCAGCCTTGAGCAGTGTATGGAGTTTATCAAGGACGACGAGCTGCTTGAAGTAACACCTACTTCACTCAGACTGCGTAAAATGATTCTTTCCAAAGAGCTTCGTCTCAAGAAACAGTTTAAGAAATAAAAACAATTCGAAATGCGCAATTCGCAATTTAATGTACAAACTCCCTGCAAGAGAAAAACTTTCTTGCAGGGAGTTTTATTTTATATCTATGTGAATTTGCCGAAGGCAAAGACTGAGGATTGTTGTAAAAAATCAAATCAACATATATTTTGGCAATCCTCCGTCACGGCTTACGCCGTGCCACCTCCTTTCAAAAGGAGGTTAAGCTCTAACCGATAGCGCTGTAAATTTCTCGCGTTTTTATATCAGCTTTTTCAGCCGCTCGATAGTTGCCGTATCGCATTCGGGTGTATCGGCAAGCGGAAACTCAAGACCGAGCTCGTTATACTTTTGAACACATAATTTCTTAAACGGCAGAAGCTCGATTTTACTCAGCCTTTTTGCTGACTTTGCAAGCGAAGCGACAGCATTTATATTCTCTTCGCTGTCGGTCAAATCGGGCACTACAACGTGCCTTATAACTACATCCGCATCTGTTTTATTGCACTCGGCAATAAACTCCCTAACCGTATCAATGCCGATTCCGATATACTTTTTGTACTGCTCATCGGTCGGAAACTTTATATCGCAGAGCACAGTATCGGTGCTGTTTAAAACACGCCTTACCGTATCGGTAACCTTAACGCCTGCGGTATCGAGTGCAGTTGTGATGCCTTTTTCGTGCAGTGCTTCAAAAAGCTCTGCAACAAATTCCGCCTGCATAAGCGGCTCACCGCCAGAAACGGTAACACCGCCCTTTTCACCGAAGTAGGTTCTGTACCGCTCGGCTTTTGCGACAATTTCATCGACGGTGTATTCCGTACCGCCGCTGAAAGGTCTTGTGTCGGGATTATGGCAGTATGGGCAAGAGTAGGGACAGCCCTGCATAAACACAACAAACCTTATGCCCGGTCCGTCAACCGCACCGAAGCTCTGAAACGAATGGACTTTACCGACTGCGCTCATACCGCACCTCCTTTTATGATTTGAGGAGAGGTTTCCCTCTCCCCTTAAAAATATTCTCTATTATTTATTATCTATTCTCTGTTATCTTTTCTTATATTGCGATAACACGCTGCTCACATACAACAGTGGAACGTACGAGCAATAACTTCCTTCTGCTGCTCTTTGGAGAGCTTGTGGAAATTGACTGCATAACCCGAAACACGGATTGTGAGGTTGGGATACTTTTCGGGATGTTCGGAAGCATCAATAAGCATCTCGCGGTCGAATACGTTGATGTTGATATGCTGTGCATTCTGGCTGAAGTAACCGTCGATAATCTGGCTGAGATTCTCGTAGCGTGTTTCATCGTCAGCACCGAGTGCCTGCGGCACAACGCAGAAGGTATTTGAAATACCGTCCTTACATACGTCGTAAGTCAGCTTTGCAACGGAGTTGAGCGAAGCGAGTGCACCAGAAGCATCTCTGCCGTGCATCGGGTTAGCACCGGGAGCAAAAGGCTCGCCTGCACGTCTGCCGTCAGGTGTGTTACCTGTCTTTTTGCCGTAAACAACGTTTGAAGTAATTGTAAGGATTGAGAGTGTGTGCTCAGCATTTCTGTATGTCGGCACTTTCTTAAGCTCACTGAAGAACAGGTCAATCTGCTCTTTTGCGATAAGGTCTGCTCTGTCATCATCGTTGCCGTATTTCGGGAAATCACCCTCGGTTACGAAATCGGTAATAAGACCTGTTTCGTCACGTACAACCTTAACCTTTGCATATTTGATAGCGGAAAGCGAATCGGCAAGAACGCTTAAGCCTGCGACACCGAAAGCCATATAACGGTGAACGTCGCTGTCGTGAAGAGCCATCTGCACCTTTTCGTATGCATACTTATCGTGCATATAGTGAATCATATTCATCGCCTTGACATACGTCTTTGCAAGCCAGGGGCGGTAAATATTCATCAGCTCAATAACTGTATCGTAATCGAGGTATTCGCCCTCAAACTTCTTGCCAGCGGGAGCAACCTGATGGCCGCTCTTTTCATCCTTACCGCCGTTAAGGCTCATAAGAAGGAGCTTTACAAGGTTGGCTCTTGCACCGAAGAACTGCATATCCTTACCGACTCTCATCGCAGAAACACAGCAGGCAATAGCATAATCGTCACCGTAAACGGGACGCATTACGTCGTCATTCTCATACTGGATTGAGTCTGTATCACAGCTTACCTTTGCGGCAAAGCGCTTGAATGCCTGAGGAAGGCTTACCGACCAGAGAACAGTCATATTAGGCTCTGCAGAGGGATTGAGGTTGTAGAGCGTGTTGAGAATACGGAAAGAGGATTTTGTAACAAGTGTTCTTCCGTCCTCACCCATACCGCCGATTGCCTCTGTAATCCACATCGGGTCGCCCGCAAAAAGCTCGTTATATTCGGGTGTACGAAGATGACGTGCCATACGCAGCTTCATAACAAAATCGTCAACGATTTCCTGAATCTGTTCCTCTGTATAAACACCGTTTGCAAGGTCACGCTCAAAATAAATATCGAGGAAAGTTGATACTCTGCCAAGGCTCATTGCCGCACCGTTCTGCTCCTTGATTGCACCAAGGTAGCCGAAATAGAGCCACTGAACAGCTTCTTTCGAATCCTTTGCGGGAGCAGAAATATCGTAGCCGTACATAGCTGCCATTTCCTTGAGCTTGCCAAGGAAAGCAATCTGCTGATAAAGCTCTTCAAGTCTGCGGATTTCCTCTGCAGTAACGTCCTGAGCTGCAAGCTCAGCCTTGTCCTTCTGCTTTTCTTCAATAAGTCTGTCTATACCGTAGAGTGCAACACGGCGATAGTCACCTATAATTCTGCCTCTGCCGTATGCATCAGGCAGACCTGTGATAATACCTGTATGACGTGCCGCACGGATTTCGTCGCTGTAAACACGGAAAACACCGTCGTTATGAGTTGTACGGTAAGTAAACTCCTGCTCAATCTTATCGCTGAGCTTGTAGCCGTAAGCCTGGCAGGCCTTACGTGTCATATTGATGCCGCCGAAAGGATTGACACCACGTCTGAGCGGTGCATCAGTCTGCAAGCCGACAATAATTTCGTTCTCTTTATCGAGATAGCCGGGTGCATAAGCTGTCAAAGAGGTAACGGTTTCTGTATCTACATCGAGCACACCGCCGTTTTCGTGCTCCTTCTTAAGAAGCTCGTCAAACTTTGCATATACTGCCTTTGTTCTTTCTGTAGGGCCGCAAAGGAAGCTCTCGTCGCCCTCGTACGGCTTATAGTTAGTCTGGATAAAATTGCGGACATCTATTCTCTTCTTCCAGTTACCGCTCACAAAACCTTTCCACTGTTCAAACATCATAACTCTCCTCTCAAATCTTCGCAATTAAACAAAATAGGCAACACTCCGCACTTACGGAATGTTGCCCAGACGATCGACATACATATAAAACCTCACCGTGGTTATCTCCACGCAAGCTAACACTTGTTTCGTCAGAGGCTTCATTTCGGTTGCAAAAAGATTGTAACACAATATATAGTGTTTCGTCAAGCAGATTAATTACAAAATAAGCTAAATTTTTAACACATTTTTTTGGTGAAGATACACACATCCGCACGGAGCACTTTCGCACTCCGCACGGACTTTGAGGGGTCAGACGCCTGAATTCAGGTTATGTCAGCAGCCGCAGCCACAACCGGAATCTCTGCCGCAACCGCAGTTATTGTTGCAACCGCAGCTGTCGCCGCCACCGCAGCAGCACAGGAGAAGGATAAGAATGATAATCCATGAACAGTTACCGTTACCGAAATTGCATCCCATGTTCGTTTCCTCCTTTCTTTCGTTACACCACATACTATGGCAAAAGGAGAAAAAGTGTTACACTTTTATTTCGCTTTATTTTCCTTGCGCACACGTACAAGTGAAAGCACAAGCATCACCACAGGAAAAACAGCCGCAAAAGCAAAGCCGTATTTTATATCCGAGCCGAATGCGTCTGCAATTCTGCCTGCAAGCGAAGGGCCTGAGGTGCAGCCCGCATCACCTGCCAATGCAAGCATGGCAAACATCGGCGTACCGCCGAGCGGTATTGCGGCACTTGCCATGCTGAAGGTGCCCGGCCACATTATTCCTACGGCAAGCCCGCAGAGAGCACAACCGCCGAGTGAAAGCAACGGATGCGGTGAAAACACTGTAACAGCGTAAGCAACTATACAAAGAGCACTGCTTGCCGCCATAAACTTTGAAAGCGAAATTTTAGCACCGAATTTGCCGTAAAAAACTCTGGCAATGCCCATAAACACAGCAAACATACACGGACCGAGCAAGTCACCCGTAGCCTTGGAAACACCGAGACCTTCTTCCGCAAAAGCGGATGCCCACTGGCTCATAGAAAGCTCACTTGCACCTGCACAAAGCATCATAAAGAAAAATACAATAAAGGTTTTGTTTTTAAACATAGAGAACAGGCCAGAATGACCGTCCTCCGACGGCAGAGCATTAATCGGAACACGCATATAAAGAAACGCATTGATAAATGGAATCAACGCCCAGAACACCGCAACCGCACGCCACGAGCCGATGCCTGCAAAGCGGAACACGAGCGTAGACACAAGCACAACAGCCATCTGCCCCCAGCAGTAAAAGGAGTGAAGCAAGCTCATCGCAGAAGCTTTATTATCGCTCGGGCACGCTTCTATAATCGGACTTACAATAACCTCGATAAGTCCTCCGCCTATCGCACTGAGAACCGTAGCAATAATCAGACCTGTATACGGTGTCATTATATACGGCAGAACGCCGAGCATCGACAGACCTGCGGCACACAGAAAATGAGCCAGCACCACAAGCGGTCTGTAGCCTATCTTATCAACAAAGCGTGCAGCAGCAAGGTCTGTCATAAGCTGCACACCGAAGTTAAGTGCAATCATAAGGCTCAACTGTGAAAGCGATATATTGAACTGAGTGCCGAACATAACAAAAAGCAGAGGCGAAAAGTTATTTACTATCGCCTGCGAAACGTAACCTATATAACAGCTTATTACCGTACCTTTGTAACCGGGTTTACGCATAGTTTTTCTCCGTCAGCATTTATTAAAGTAATCTATATTATATTATTACATATACGAAAAAGCAAGTAAAAAAGCACTGCCCTGTATTAACAGAGCAGTGCCGAAAAATATGTAATTATTTATGCAGCGATACCGTCAAGAATATTGACAAAGCCCTTTGCACCAAAGATGAAGTAAACAACATCGTTGAGGGTCTTGAGTGCAACGTTGAGAGCCTTATCGCCTGTTGTAGGCTCTGTGGGAGCATCGTAAGCGCCGATTTCAACCATCATATCCTCAACAGCCTCAAGGTACGGATCGTCAACCTCAGGGTTGCAGATGGGGTTAGCCATCATTGCGTTTGCATCGTCAAGAACCTTCTGCTGCTCTGCAGTAAGCTCATAGCCTGTTTCTGCACAGTATCTCTCAAGGTCACCAAGGTTGTATCTGATGTAGTTTCTTGTGTTTCTTGCGCCGTTGAACTGCGGGAAGTAGTAGCCGTCTTCCTCAAGGTTGTCGCAGTCATCAACAGTCTTTACATTACCTGTAGCAAGCTCGATTGCAAGTGCAATTGCAACGTTGTTGTACTCAAGCTCGTGCTTCTGCTGATAGAAGAACCATGTAGACTCCTTGCGGATTGTTGTTGAGATATCGATTTCCTTATCAGGTGAAAGCTCTCTGCCCTCTTCGTCCTCAAACTGTGTACCTGCGGGAACAAAGGATGTACCGGGAGCTGTCGAATCGATGTTGATGATTTCGTCAGAGTTTGTCTCTGCAGCGCTCTTCATAAAGCCGAATGCGCTGTAGTCGGGTGTGATAGCACCAAAGGGAAGACCGTAGCCGGAGATGAAGGAGAATGTAACGCCTTCCTTCTCAAGGTTTTCCATTGTTGTGTTGAGCTTCTTCTTTGCTGCCTGGAAAGCATCAGCCTCTGCTCTTACAACGTCGGACTTGATAAGGCCCTTGATACCGTCATACTTGTCGATCGGGATAAGGTTGCAGAGTGAGGGTGTTGAGCAGAAGAGCTCAGTTGCGATTGCACCGATTGCTTTGTCGATGAAAGCTCTGAGAGTTTCCTTCGGGAAGATACGGAGAGCAACGTTTACAACGTAGCCCCAGGGCTCGCCGATAAGGTCGGAGAGGAGACCGTTGTAGAAAAGGTCTGCAGAATTGTCGCAGTATGTACCTGTAAGAAGGTCAGCAACAACGTCACTGCCGTCCCATGCGCCAACGATACTTACAACGCGGCGGATGTGGTTTTCTGCTACTGTGGGATATGCGTCCATATAAGCTGTAACAACGGAAGCACCCATGCTCATAGGAACAAGAACAACGTCTGTTGCGCCAAGCTCTTTTGCGTTGTCACTTGCAAGGATTGTCTCGATAAACTTCTTCATCTCAGCAACATTCTTTGATGTGTAGGAGAATGCACTGTAGTTGAATACGTAGAGGTATTTCTCGTAGTCCTCGCCGAACTTCTGCTTTGCGATATCCTTACAGGGAATTGATGAGTAGAAGCGGCTCTTTGCTTCGCTCTCAACAGTACCGTCTTCACGAGTAACGGAGGGATACTCGGAAACAGACATCGGGTACTTGGGAGTAACTACTCTGGGGTTTGCGTTGCCGTCTTCATCAACAAGGTTGAACTTGAAGAGACCTCTGATAACAGCCTCAACCTGAGACTCAACAATGACATCTGTTCTGATAACAGCTGAAGTAACAAGCTCTACAACAACAGAGGCAAGGTGGAAGATAGTCATAGGATCGGAGAAAGCCTCATCAAAGCTGTTGAAAAGGTTCCACTTTGACTGATACTCACCATTTGCAATAAGGTCGCCGTAAACTTCGAAATCCTGAAGCTTGTCGCCGTACTGGTCAACATAGCTCTGATCAAAGAGATAAGAGTAGCTCTGACCGATACCTGTTACGAAAACAACAAGGCTGTTTGTGCCCTCTGCGAAAGCACACTCGAGTGAATCAGCTGTTGTAACTGTGGGCTGCTCGGGCTGGTCAGCATATGAGGGAATGACTGCCACAGAAACAAGCATAGCGAGTGAAAGAAGAATTGCTATTACTTTTTTCATAATTATCCTCCTTAAGGAAATATATTAACTATTGTATAGTACCACTTATTTACTTTATTTTAAATAGCTTTTTTAAAAATTTGCGGTTTGCACAAAAATACGACACGTTTTATATTAAATTTGACTATACAAAAAATCAAACACTTGTTGTAAAATTACAACAAAGAACGAACATCATCCAAGGAGGATAAAAATGAACGGTATTACGGCAAGAGAAAAGCTCGTAACGGATATGGATGCTATTATAAAGATTCTTGACGAATCAAAAATCGTGCACGTCGGAATGATTGACGGCGACGAGCCTTATGTAGTGCCTATGAATTACGGCTACACACTTGAAGACGGCAAGCTCACGCTTTGGCTTCACTGTGCAAAACGGGGAAGAAAGCTCGACGTACTGCGCGCCAACCCGAAGGTCTTCTTTGAAATGGAGTGCGGACTTCAGCCGTTTGACGGCGACATCGCCTGCCGCTACGGTATCAGCTACTCATCGATTATGGGCAGAGGCACTGCAGAAATCATCGAAGATATCGAAGTAAAAAAGGCAGCACTCACTCACCTTATGAAAACCCAGACAAGTATGAATTTTGAGTTCGAAGACAAAATGGCGGCAATCGTCAGCATAATTAAAATCGACACAATCGAATTCACCGCAAAGCACAGACCCTTGCCGAAAAACTGAATTATACAACCGCATAAAAATACTCTGCTATAGTTTCGGGAGATTCTTTCATCCCGTTATCGACCCACCACCTGACAGCTTCAATAAAAACGGATGCGATATGGTTTATCCGGAAGCTGTCGGGTATTTTTTCGTTCTTTTTCTGTTCAAAAAAGCCCGGCTGGCTTGCCGCCCTCTTCACTCACTCGGATGATTCACTCAACCACAAGGCAGTAAGTCTGCATATGTTCGAAGATGTGCTCGGCTGGCTTGCGGTTTTAGTCGGTGCAGTCGTAATGAAGTTTACGGATTTCTCATTAATCGACCCGATTTTATCAATATGTGTATCCGTCTTTATCTTTATACACGCAATAAAAAATCTGCTTCCCGCACTTGATATATTTTTAGAAAAAGCACCCGTCAAAACCGACTGCGATACAGTACGCCGATGCGTTTTGGATATTGACGGAGTAATCGATATCCACAGCATACATGTATGGAGTCTTGACGAAACCAATGTCTGTGCCACAATGCACATAGTAACCGATTCATCTCCGACACAAATCAGGTCTGCCGTACGCAAAGCGCTGCTTGACCTTAACATACACCGCGTAACTCTCGAGCTCGAAAGTTCAACAAATTAAGCAAAAGAGGCTTCGATAAAGTCACCGAGAACACGCACAAAAAATGTAGGGAACGGTCTTTGACCGTTCCGCAAAACAAAGCAATAAAAAATCAGGAGGATTGTTCTAAGCAAATCTTCCTGTTTTTCGTTTTATTTTGTTAAATCTTGTGCGTTTGCCGCGTTTTTGCCCTCTCGCGGTACTTTTGTACAGCTTCGGGGCAAAGAACACGGCATCTCGTCACCTTTCTCGAAGCCTCTCAGACTGTCGATAAAGTCTTTTAAAATTAATAAAGTGCGTTGACTGCATCCATAACCGAATGCACTTTTGCTATATCGACCTTACGCACATCGTCAAGCTTTTCTTTTACGGCAAATGAAAGAGCGATACCTGCACCCTCACCTATGCTGCAACAGATAGGCATAATTCTGTAAGCCGACTGTGCCTCGTGAGTAGTAGAAATACATCTGCCCGCAACAAGCGTATTCTTAAGCTTTTTGGGAATAAGCGAGCGGTAAGGAATGGTGTAATATTTGCCGACAGGGATATGACGGATCAGCGTACCCGTACCATCAGGGCTGTGGATATCAACAGGGTATGCACCGCGTGCAATCGAATCCTCAAACTGCACACACTCAAAGAAATCTTCAACCTTTACTGTATATTCGCCGTCTATCATCCTGCTTTCACGCACGCCGATTTCGGGTGCCGAAGCTACAAGCTGTGCGTTTTCACAGCCGGGAATGTGCTCGCGTGCAAAGTTGAGAAACTCCATCATCTGCTCTCTGGCAAGCATTTCAGCCTCAGTCAGGCCGATGATATCAACGGGATTTTTCTTTACAACCCTTGTTGTGTTAAGGTGAACAACACCGTTTTCTATGAGGTTAAAAACAAGTATGTTTTCACGCGGATTGAGCAGCTCACCTTTTTCAAGCTTTTCTTTCCAGATGCTCTGCACGCTTTTGATTTTCTCCCATAAAGTATCGGTATCAACTCCGCCCAATCTGAAACAGAGTGTCATTGGCTGGCAGAGATTATCCGCATCACGTCCGAGACGATAATCACAGCCTGCCATATATGATAAGTTTGCGTCGCCCGTAGCATCTACAAAGTAATCTGCCGAAACTTCGTATCTGTCTCCCCTACAGGAAAGAGTCAACGATTTTATCTTCTCATCCTCAACAGCACATTCGGTAATGTAAGCGTGAAAAAGAACATCAACGCCTGCACCTTTTGTAATTCTGTCCATAATGATTTTCAGAATTTCCATATTGAATGCACGCTCATTTTCGTGAAGTGCACCCAAAGATTTAAGCTCCTGACGGATTTCTTCGAAGATGCCTGCATTGACAGGATTTTTTCTTTCTCCGCCAGTAACATCGGGGATTTTAAACTGGCTCATAAAAGGATTGACGTAAGACATAGCTGCAGATCCGCTCAGATAACCGTTTTTCTCGACAAGGAGCACGCTGACTCCCTGACGTGCAGCCGCTACAGCCGCACCGATACCTGCAAAACCGCCGCCTGCTACAATCACATCGTAATGTTTTTTCATAAGCATTCTCCTTATCCACTCCGTATTTTACAGTATTATATCACACCGAAGAACAAAACGCTATATAAAAACAGGAGAATTCCGTTTGTGGAACTCTCCCGATTCATTATTATTCTATGCAACGTGAAACACAGTTACAAATATTTTTATTGTGCGTGTTCTCGGTGGCTTTATCGACAAACAGTGAGACTTCGAAAAAGGTGACGAGATGCCGTGTTCTTTGCCCCGAAGCTGTGCAAAGGTACCGCGAGAGGGCAAAAACACGGCAAACACACAATAATTATATAAAACAATCAGGAGAATTCCGTTTGTGGAACTCTCCCGATTCATTATTATTCTATGCAACGTGAAACACAGTTATAAATATTTTTATTGTGCGTGTTCTCGGTGACTTTGTCGAAGTCTCAAAGCTTATTTATATCTGCGTTTGTAATAAGGTGGTAGCCTGCTTCTTTAAGTACGGCTTCTGCCTTTTCGTTATTCTCAACTCTGAGAACAACGTATGCGTGCTTTTCGGTTCTTGCCATAAACGCATAGAGGTACTCAACGTCTACATCTGATTTATCGAGCACATCGAGTGCACCGGTAAGTGCACCGGGCTTATCGCCGATCTTAACGCCGACAACATCGATTACCTTAAGCAGGTATCCGTTTTCTTCGAGGATCTTTGTTGCGGCTGTTTCATCGTTTACAATAATGCGAAGCAGACCGAAATCCTCTGTTTCAGCAATTGAAAGAGCGCGGATGTTTACATCGTTTTTAGCAAGAACATCGGTAAGCGCTGCCATTGAACCTTTTTTATTCTGTACATAAACTGTCAACTGTTTGATTGCCATTTTTATTTCTCCTCTCAGATTAATTTACGCTTGTCTATAACACGTACTGCCTTGCCTTCGCTTCGTGCAATACTCTTGGGAGCAACAAGATGAACCTTGGGATTGATGCCGATCATAACCTTCATTGCGTTTGCAAGTGATTTTTCCATAGTGATAATGTCGCTGAGCTTATCGGTGAACTTTTCGTTTGTCATTTCAACATTGACTTCGAATGTATCGTTATTGTTTACGCGGTCAACAATAATCTGATAGTTGGGCTCATAGCCTTCCTTAAGAAGAACTGTTTCAATCTGGCTGGGGAATACGTTGACACCGCGGATAATAAGCATATCGTCAGTTCTGCCCATAGGCTTAGCCATCTTTACAAGAGTTCTGCCGCAGGAGCACTGCTTGCGTGAGAGCACGCATATATCTCTTGTGCGGTAACGAAGAAGCGGGAATGCTTCCTTATCGAGAGAGGTGAAAACAAGCTCGCCCTTGCTGCCTTCGGGAAGAACTTCGCCTGTATCGGGGTCGATAATTTCAGCGTAGAAGTGGTCTTCGTTTACGTGCATACCTGTCTGCTCACTGCACTCGAAAGCAACACCGGGGCCTGTTGTTTCGGTAAGACCGTAGATGTCGTATGCCTTGATGCCGAGAGTTTTTTCAATGCTCTGACGCATTTCCTCTGTCCAGGGCTCTGCACCGAAGATACCTGCTTTAAGCGGAATATCCTCAGGCTTGTAACCCTGCTCTTTGAGAGTTTCGCCGATGTATGCGGCATAGGAAGGTGTACAGCAAAGGATTGTTGCGCTGAGGTCTGTCATAAACTGAATCTGACGCTCTGTGTTACCCGATGACATCGGAAGAGTAAGACAACCTACCTTATGTGAGCCGCCGTTGAGACCGAAACCACCTGTGAAAAGACCGTAGCCGTATGCAACCTGACATACGTCTTTTTTTGTGCCGCCTACTGCGGTAATTGCTCTTGCACAGCAGTCTTCCCACAAATCAACGTCGTTCTGAGTATAAAAAGCAACTACACGGCGACCTGTTGTGCCCGATGTAGAGTGAATACGCACACAGTCCTCAAGCGGCTTTGCAAGAAGACCGTACGGGTAAGCGTCACGAAGGTCTGCCTTTGTAATGAACGGAAGCTTGTGAAGGTCGTCAATTCCCTTGATATCGTCAGGGGTTACACCTTTTTCATCCATAAGGCTGCGGTAATACGGCACGTTTTCGTACACGTGTCTGACCTGTTTTACAAGTTTTTCCGACTGAAGCTTTTTCATATCCTCACGGGACATGGTTTCTATTTCTTTCTGATAATAATTCTCTGACATAATTATATTCCTTTCTGCTGACACTTTTGCATTTATTAAAGTTTATCTGCAATTTCAAAAATCAGTTGCTCTGTCTTTTCCCAACCGAGGCACGGGTCGGTAATTGATTTGCCGAACACGTTCTCGTTTATTCCCTGTGCACCGTCTTCGATATAACTTTCAATCATAAGACCTTTTACAAGGCGTTTGATATCGGCGTTCTGGTTTCTGCTGTGTACAATATCCTTTGCGATACGTATCTGCTCAAGATATTTTTTACCCGAATTATTGTGGTTGGTGTCAACAATTGCCGAGGGGTTGGTGAGGTTGGATTTTTCGTACAGCTCTTCAACCCTGAGCAAATCCTCATAATGGTAGTTGGAAACGCTTCTGCCGGTATAATCAACATATCCGCGGAGAATTGCGTGAGCAAAGGGATTGCCGTTGCTCGAAACCTCCCAACCGCGATAAATAAACGTGTGGCTTGACTGCGCCGCAACGATAGAATTCATCATAACGCTCATATCGCCGCCCGTGGGATTCTTCATACCTACGGGGACTTCTATGCCGCTCGAAACAAGTCTGTGCTGCTGGTTTTCAACCGAGCGTGCACCAACCGCAACGTAAGAAAGCAAATCTGACAGATAGCGGTAGTTTTCGGGGTAAAGCATTTCATCCGCGCAGGAAAAATCATAATCGCGAAGAGCTGCCGCGTGCAGATTTCGTATGGCAACAATGCCTTTGTACATATCGGGCTTTTCGTTAGGGTCGGGCTGATGAAGCATACCCTTGTAGCCTTGCCCGTTTGTTCTGGGCTTGTTAGTATAAATTCTGGGAACGATAATAATCTTATCCGAAACCTGATCCTCTACCCTGCGCAGCCTTGATATATATTCAAGAACAGGTTCGTTATGGTCAGCCGAACACGGACCGATTATAAGGATAAATTTATCCGATTCGCCGTCAAACACAGCCTTGATTTTTTCATCACGCTCTGCTTTGACCTGCACCATACGTTCGGTAAGCGGATATTCCGCTTTAACCTCCTTGGGTATGGGCAATTTTTTATGGAAGTTCATTTTGCTTTGCTCGCTTTCATCAGAAATTCGTTACCGGAACACAGATAAGGAATCGCAAACAAAAACGCCCTCTGAATTCCGCTAAAGAATACAGAGGACGAGAAATTCAAATCCCGTGGTACCACCTCAGTTCGTCACTGTTTCGCAACAGCGACCTTATCGGGTACTTGCATACCCTAGTTCTGTGACGGGAACTCCCGTTGCATCCTACTAAAGATTTCTCTCATTCAGCGCACTGCTAACAGAATGAATTCGCGAAGGACGCCCTCTTTGCCTCGCACCAACCGGCAACTCTCTCCAGATTCTTTCCAACCTACTGGTTTCTGCTCAACGCATTTAATGTGTACAACGTATTAACTTGTGTTTACTACATTAGCACTTTAACTCAGCAAAGTCAATACTTTTTTTCAAAAATTTTTTCTGTGCACAAGCTGTATAACCATATATCAGCTCAGGCGGTATTCATTTGCGATGACTTATTTACAAATCAGCTCTCCGCTTTTTTCAGCACTTTTAAAGTAGCAACCGTTGCACCGATTACTCCGAAACCGAATGCAAGGAGTGCAAACGGCATAACGGCAAAGGTTGTTGCCGAAGCAACGTATCCGAATATAAACTGCACTGCAAAGCCGACACCGTACGCACCGCTCATATGGTAGCCCGTGATATCTGCCGAGTAATCCGCACCGAATCTTGCAGGTACACTGTGAAGCACGCTCGGGAATACGGGGCCGTAGCCCATACCGATTAAGAGCAGGCCGACAAGTGCAGTTTTGCCTATAGGCAGAAGCAGCACAGCCATTCCGACTGCCGCAAAAACCATACCGACCATTACAAGAGTATTATCCGAAAGCTTTTCAGACAAGAAACCTGCAATAACACGGCTTGCCATAATTCCACAGAAATAGAGCGAAATCCATTTTGCCGCTTCGTCAGGTGAAACGGCAAGAACATTTACCGCATAGGTCGCACCCCAGGTACCGATAGTAAACTCACCTGCACAGTAAAGCCCGAGCGAGAGAATGCTCGTCAGCATACCTTTTTCTTTCAATAAATCGAAAAAGCTTTTCTTCGGAAGTTTCTTTTGTACGGCTTCGGTTTCGGCAATACCTTTGGGCTGTACATTCCACTTTTTGAGGCTTGCGAGAATAATAAGTGCAATCGCAAACTGAATAAACGCAACCACTCTGTAGCCGTTTCGCCAAGTACCCTCACCGCCGAGGAATGCTGACATAATCATCGGGCTGATTGTAACTCCGAGACCCCAGCAGCAATGCAGCCAGTTCATATGCTTCGCCTTGTAGTGAAGCGAAACAAAGTTATTCAGACCCGTATCAATCGCACCTGCACCGTAGCCCATAATCACCGTGCAGATAATCATCACAACAATATTAGGCGAAAAGCTGATGCCGATAAGTCCGAGTGCGGTAAGCAGGGTTGAGAAAAACGTTACTCTGCCCGTACCGAATTTACGAAGAAGCGGACCTGCAATAAATGCGATACCGCCCGTAGAAACAGCCGTAACTACGCTGTAAACCGAGCCGAAGCTCTCAGGTAAACCGAATTCAACGTGAACAACAGGCCACGTAACGCCGAAAAGCGAATCGGGAAACCCGAGCGAAACAAAAGCTATGTAAATAACAACAAGTAATGCGGTCATATCAATACTCCGAAGTTTTTAAGAGTTTTCCCGCTTTGCAGCCATCTTCATTCTCAACGGTATATAAATTACCGCAATCAGAGCAGAGGCGACGAGCATAATCGGTACGGTGACATCTGTTTTTATGTATCTTATCCATACCATATCGAGGAAGAAATACACCGTGAAGCACATTCCGAGATAGGCAGGAAGTGCAATTTTTGCAAACCTTACAGGTGACATATCAAACGCATTTGAGCCTTTTTGCAGGATGTTGCAGTTCATAATTTTAACCATAAACACACCGAATACTACCGATAACACAACCGTCAGAATTGTACCGAGAGGCTCGTCATCACCGAGCACCTGCATATTGACGAGCAGACGTGCAAAGCGGATGCCGATTGCTCTTGCAGGTGTGACACCGAGTATGAATACGGTCAGCAGAAAGTTGAAGCCGAAGCTCA
This sequence comes from Acutalibacteraceae bacterium, assembly GCA_045631965.1. Lineage (GTDB taxonomy): Bacteria > Bacillota > Clostridia > Oscillospirales > Acutalibacteraceae > UBA8612. The sequence goes on along the minus strand of JAZQVR010000042.1, from coordinate 77,361 downwards.
GCTTTTTATTCTCAAAAACGGGTGAACTATCATAGCTGTCGGCTTCTTTGCTTTTAATGGTAAGGGCAAGGAATGCCATAATAAACAAACCGACGAAAAAGCCCGTAACGAATTCCCAAGTGCCCCAGGTTGCAAACTTTTTAAACGTTTCGGAAATCTCAACTCCCTTGAAGAAGCCCGAATCAAAGCTGCAGGAAACAAGCGAAGTGAATACGGTTGTTGTAACCGCTGTAAGAAGATTCAGCACAAGCGAGCCGAAGCAGGTGTATTTATCCTTTCGGAAAATGAGTGCGTAAAGTGAAAGCGCAACAACGGCAAGAGCATCGGAAACGTGCTCAATGCTCATATAGTAATTCTCGAAAAACGGAATATCCTGCGCCCAGCCTCTGTCGAGGAAATGGCTCATATATGCCGCCATCGGGCTTGAATAATCCTGCCCGCAGGCTTCAAGACCGAGCATAGCATAGCTCACCTGGTCGGGATTGATAAGCTGAAGAATAAAGTGAGAAACCGTAGCCTTGAATATGAGCGAAGACACCATATACACCGCTATGGCTATTATGTAATGTTTGATTTTATATTCCTTGCCTGAGAAAAGAGAAGTGACAAAAAAAGCAAAAAGCGGAATCAGCGTGAACGCCATAAGAAAAATTATAACCGCACCGCTTATATGGTCAATCGGTGCATATACATCGCCGTACTGACCGACAACCACAGGCTCAAGTCCGCCCAACATTTCGCCGGCATAAGGCAAGTCGCTCCACACAACACCGGCAAGCTGAATAATAACCGTAGCGTATCCCGTAACGCTTAATCCGAGCATAAGCGCACCGAGAGGTATCATTTCGTATTTCATACCCTTGCGGTTACCGTAAAAGTGATAAATGAGCAGCATCAGCACAAGACCAACGCTGTAAAGTCCCCACGATGAACCAAAACCGCCGTCACCTCGACAGCGCCACATAAATCCGCCGATTATTGCGCCCAGTATAACAGAGATTGTTTTTGTTCCTATGCCGTATTTTGTTTTCATTACAGAAACCTCCTTGGCACTTCAAAAATTAAGTTCCGGATAAGTGTGTGGTTATATCAATATTCCATCACAATGGTCAACCTCATGCTGAATTATCTGCGCAGAAAAGCCCGTGAAAGTTTTGATACGGGTCTGGAAATCAGCCGTCTGCCACTGTACTTTTATTGTCTGATAACGCTTGCACTTTCGGGGACCACCGAGCAGAGAAAGACAACCTTCTTCTGCATCGTACGGCTCCGATTTTTTTATTATCTCAGGGTTGAACATAACCATATACGTGCCGTCGTTATCAAAAGCGATGATGCGTTTATGCACGCCGATCATATTCGCCGCCATGCCTACACAGCCGTCTTTGTGGGCGGTAAGCGTGTCCAGCAAATCCTGTGCAACCTGCAAATTCTCTTTTGTCGCTTTCTCCGATTTGATGCCGAGCAAAATCGGGTCGTGAATGAGTTCTTTAATCATTATTTATCACCTTTTTCAAATATAACACAACTCACCTGCCGCTTGCAACTGTTTCCGCCATTATAAAAAAAGCAAGCCGTACTTTTAAGTAGGTTTGCTTTTTTTCGTTCGGTTTATTTTACGTTTTCGTAAGTTGCGTAAGCGAGAATCTGACCGTTTATGAAGTCGACACCGTACAGTACCATTGAATCTTCGTAAACCTCGACAAGGTAGCCTTCACTCATGGCACCGTCATTACCTGTCCAGAAAATCTGGAAATCGCCCGTTGTCCTGGGGCAGGAAACGGAAGAAACGTGAACATAAGTTGCGCCGTCTTCACCGTTTTTGGAGATATTGAGATTCGGGTTCAGGCTCTGCATATGGTATGCCCAGTGTGAGTGACCGTTGAAGAAGGTAACGTTTTCGTTTTCTCTGAGAATGTTTCTGAGTCTTGCCTCATCGTTTGCATAGGGAGTATAAACCAGAGGATATGCCCAGCCTGCATAGTTCTGAACATTACCCGTTGAAGTGAAGAGACCGTCGGTCTTTGAGCCGAGGAAAGTGTGGAAGAAGAGATATACGTCATCGTCTTCATATTCGTTGAGCTGTGCCTCAAGCCAATCAAGCTGCTCGGGCTGAAGAAGCGAATTGAAAGGTATGCTGTAATTATTGGATGACTGGCAAAGGAAAATGAAAACGTCGCCCGAAACAGGCTCTACATAAACAAAATCCATACCGTTATCGGCAACTGTTACAACGTTTTCGTCACGTGTTTCGCCGTAAGCACCGGGGTTCATATATGCAAGCCAGTTTTCTTTTTCATATTGTTTTCTTATATCGTGGTTACCTGTTGTTGTGTAAACGGGGAAATCATACTGTGAAGAAATCTCGTTGAAGCTCATAAATGATTCCAGCTCACCGTCGTACGCGATATCGCCGGGCATTGCAACAAGAGAAACATCTGCCTCATCAAAGAAATCGAGCGCAACGGCAAAAGATGTCTCTGCCACGTCACTGCCGTCCTCATAAAAATATCTGTTGAAATGAAGGTCGCTTATTGAGCCGAATGAGTAAGTTTTCTCACCGCGGTCTGCAATCTTCTCTGCAGGAATTGCAATGATTTCAACCGTTTCGTCGCCGCAGGTTACAACGATATTCTTTGCACCGTTGGGAATTGTGGTATAGTCGGGAAGGTCGAGTGAGCCTTCGCCGAAATATGTAGTAACGCTTGCAAATTCGCTGAACGGAATTTCTCTGTCGCCGATTTCAAAAGTGAGCATATCGCCGTTTTCGTCTGCCCAATAGAACTTATACTCGCCGTCTGTTGTGGTTTTTACTGTTATAACGGCATCCATAGAGCCTTTTTCTTCGTTGAGATACTGAATGGAAGTTTCTGTTACTCTGCTGTCCGAAAAGCCCGGAAGGTCAACCGAAACGTTCAGAACCGAAAGCACGCTTGTAAGAACAACCGCCATAATTTTCACAATAACCGTATACATAATCTATCCCCTTTTTTCAAAAGCCGAATTATGTTTCGAGTATAGCACAATAAAAATATAAATTGCAATATTTTTTACAATTAAACTGTGTTGTTTTTTCGAATAATCACAAGGTTGTATTCGTTTTTTAAACTTGAATGAGAATCGTTCAGCTTAAAAAAAGCCGCCCTGTTTGTGATTGAGCTTCACAAAACAAGGCGGCTTTGATTTTAATCATCTGATTCGTCAGAGTCATCCGAACTGTCGGAATCCGATTTTTCAGTCTCGGACATCATATTCATAAAGAACGAAAACTCTGCCGCTTTTTCAAACGAATCCATTTTACCGTCGTTATTAAAATCAAACATACCGCCGAATAAACCTTTGTCAAACATAATTCTTTCTCCATTGTCAATATATTTTCTGTCGAGGATTAAGTATCCGTAAATATCGGATATCCCATTATCTCGCAAACCACTCTGCTCAGTTTCGAGTATGCTTCCCGCTCTGTTGCTGAAGATTCGATTATTTGTCGAAATCTCACCACCGAACGAGCCATTTCCTCTCTGTTCGGCATACACATCAACATATAACCCACTTGCACTATCGTATTTTCTGAGTAATCCCGACTCACCATAGAGCTCAGCAGATCGAGTAAATTCTCTTTGTATTCTTCTTGAGTCATAATTTTTACCGCCTTTAAAAATTTATCCTACCGTTATCGTGCCGTGTTTTTTGCCTGCGAGTGCATTGCTCAAAAAAGTAGATTTTTCAATTATTGCAAGGTAAGTATCGGGGTCTGCGGATTTGTAATTTTCTGCGATTTCATCAAGTGTCTCTTTAAGCTGAAGCATAGTTGCAAATTCGTGCTTGCAAGCACCTGCGCAGTAGCAACTACAGATAAGACCGCTTATATTACCGCCTTTAAAATTGAACTCAACAATATAAGGCTCGGAGCCTGATACAATTGCTCTGCCTTTGCCGTGGTCAAGCTCAATATATTCCACACGGTTGTCAATAAAATATTTATAACCTCTCTCGGCAACTGAACCTTCAACATTCATATCGCTGAGATTATTGATATTAAATTCATTGTCGTCTTCGCCCGACTCATATTCGTCTTCATCGTTCAAAAACGCTTTGAACCAGGTAATAGCTTTTTCAAAGCTCAGCGTATTTCTGTCGGTTGTAAAAAGATGTGAGCCTGCTATATGCAGTTCACCCGATACGTTGTTATCTACCAGACCTATAACACGCTTATATTCTGAAAGCTTTATTTTGAAGTTGTAATTCACTTCGGTTACTACACCGCGGTAGCCTTCCATCTTGCCTTCGACGTATACGTTATCTTTGCAATGCAAATCAAACCTATCGTTGCAGTAAGAAAATGAAGTGTTGCGTTCAGGAAAATACACCTGAACTACAGATTTACGGGGTTTTGTATGTACAGGCTCTGTTGTCTGAATTTCTTCCGCTTTGTTTTCTTCGTGTTCTGCCGTAAAACCAATTTTGAATGCCATAATATTATTCCTCCTGAAATTAAGTATTACACGGAGCGGTATGCAGACTGTCTATCAGGTTTAATACATTATTGATTGCATTGCGCCTTGCCTGAATTTTTTGTTGCTTCTTATAATGTACGTAGCGTTTTGAACCTTTAGGCGGAGGCAGAACCCGTTTTCCGTCGTGAGTAAATATGTAATAAATAATATCATCTACTTCATATCTGCGCACATGCTGGCAATGATAGCCTGGAATACTACTCAGCGAATCCGTCACCCTCTCCTCGGTATTGCGATGATAAAGTTCAAGCATAGTTTTATCATCTGCATACCTGACCAACCAAGTGTTTTTTGCAGTTGTAATTTTAAGGCAATTACTGTCGCAATTATAAAAATAGTTGTGCTTACAGTATGCATTTCCGAATTGAAAAGCGAATCTTTTGTGAAGCGCAAAACAATGTTTGCAGAGTGTATATCCTTTTCTCAAAGCCTTTTCAAGGTTATGTTTCTTTCCGAATTCCTGCTTTTTTGAATGGGTTAAGTAATGGCATCCGAACAGATGCAACACCTTTTTGCTGCTGTTTACATTGTAGTAATAGTCGTGCATTTACTAACACTTCTTTCTTCCGTTAATTCAAAATTCGCTTTGCACTCATCGTATTGGCTGTATTATATCATCAATATATAAAAAGATAGTCCCAAAAAACGGACTATATGCCAGCGCAAGGCGCTACGCATATCAGAGTCCGTTATTCGGGACTAATGGCCTCGAAAAAAATGTTATACTATCGGCAACAAATTAAATTGATTATATTTTATGAGAGGAGTTGCGGTATATTGTATTTGGAAAAGTTCAGACTTCCGTCAGACAAAAAGGAAATTGAGTTTATAACAGAAGAAACTCGAACTTGTTTCAACACTATGTATCCTTTTAAAATTTTCCCTGACAAAGAACTCGAGCGGATTGAGTTTTCATCTGTAACCATTTTTTACGGTAGCAATGGCTCGGGTAAAACAACTTTGTTAAATATAATCGCCCAAAGGTTATCAGCTGCACGGCAGTCAGAATTCAACAACAGTCCTTTTTTCAGCGATTATGTGAATTTATGCTATTACGAAATGGAGAAAAGACCGATTGAAATCAGATTTATTTCCAGCGATGATGTTTTCGATTTTGTTCTTGATCTTAGGAATATAAACGAAGGTATTGACAACCGACGCGACGAGGTATCGAAAACATTTTTTGAACTTAATGCCAAACTATACGATTCCGAAGAAAGACATTTCAGAGGACTTGAAGATTATGACCGTTGGAAAGAAATCCACGACACGGCAAAAACCACGCTTTCACAATATGTAAAAAAGCGTGTCGGCAAGAATATAAATATGTTTTCAAACGGCGAAACGGCAATGAAATTCTTTATTGACCGCATTGATGAAAATGCATTATACCTTTTAGATGAACCGGAAAACAGTCTTTCAATACAACTGCAATTGGAACTTGCCGAATATATTTTCAACTCTGCAAGATTCTTCGGCTGTCAGTTTATTATTGCAACCCACTCACCGATTTTTTTATCAATGAAAAAAGCTCGAATATATAATCTGGATTCTATTCCGGTCAGAACTTGTAATTGGACTGAACTCGAAAATGTAAGAAAATATTATGAGTTTTTCAAGTCCCACGAAGCGGAGTTTTAAAACAGTAAAAACAATTAAAAGTGAGATGAAATAAATGCTTTTTGTTTCAACCGATTATAAGCGTTTGAAAGATGTAAATTTTTGCAAAGAATATGGTGATGAATCATTACCATCAATAAAAGAATTGATATCAGATACACCCGACCCCGAAAAAGATACTATACTTTCTTATTTGCGTACAAATTTGATTTTAGCATCACCAGGCATAGTAAAAGATTTATTTAACCCTAACGAAACAATAGGCTCGGGAAACATTTTTTCTGATGGTGTATACGCTTGGACAGATTACTTAGCTTCGTATGTTGAAAAATATAACATTACATTAACCAAAGAATTCAGAAACCACATTTTAAAAAATCACAAAATTCGAATGCGAAAACATCTGGAATTAAATCTTGTTAATAAAATCATTATAAAATTTCATTATTTTAACAAAATGTATGAGTGTGAAATTTTAAAATCAGGGCAAATCAAGCACATTTCAAATTTCAACATCTTATTTGAAACTTGCAAAACATCCATAGGCTCACAAGAGGCAGAGTGGATTATCAGACAAATTATGTGTCCTTTATATTGTTATGATAACGGTGTTAAACATAATAATTATGTGCTTGACGGGTATTCTTGGCTTGTAGAATTTTACAGAGATGAAAAATTAATGCACACAAGCAGTGGTAAGTCTTGCGACCCTAAATGGAGAAAAGAAGCATACAAATCAATTATTGAGTATATAGAAAGAATAACACTGCTAAACTTAGGCAGTGAGTTTATCCGATTTGATTAACCAACAGAGTTGTCTTGTTAATGCAATTATGGTATAGTTTCTTTGGTAGTAGTTAGCATAGACCTGACCGAGTCCTCCACCATTTTTATTGGTAAAACACATTCATGTGGTGGAATATTTCGCGCCACTTTTGCCGAAAAACATATAAAAACTTCAACTCCTGCTCAACACGGGCAGGAGTTGTTTGGTTTTACTTATCATCCGTTATTGCTTTGATATATCCGGGGTATATTTGTTTCAGGTTCCTGCGGTCAATCAGCTCAAATGAACTGCCGTTATCCCAGACCATACAGGAAAAACCGAATTTTTCGGCAAGCTCGACGTAGTAATTTGCATTTGCCGCGAGGTTTTCAAGATTATCTCTGTCCGTCCAGCCAAACTCGCTTTTGCACACTCCGTAGCCCTTTGCAATAAAGCGTTTATGCATTCTGCGGAAGGTTTTGTATAGCGAAATCTTTTCGGAAATACTCCACTCGTGCTCGTTGTCTTTAAATTCCGACTGATGGGCTGTGCCGAAATAATAATGAACGGAAACAATAACTCTGTCGTCATCGGGGAGCTCAAGTGCATCAATATTTTCGTCAAGTCCGCTTGCGGCATAAGTGGGAATAAGCACATATCGCGTTGCATTGTTGCCGCCGCTGTTTCTTATCGTTTCAAGTGCGGCAAAGTTGAGGTAATTCACAACCGCTCTTGTTTCTTCGTTGCCCTGCCATTCATCCTCAGCGTTTGCAACTCTCGGCTCGTTCATTGTTTCAAAAGCAAGGTTTTCATCGTAATCGGCAAACCTGTCACAAAGCTGCTGCCAGATTTTTGTGAGAATATCTTTGGAGCTTTCTTTGTGCTCGTTATCCGTAATCAACCAGAACGCATCATCGTGATGAACATTGATTATAGCCTTCATATCACATTCAAGCACCCAATCGACAATCTCATTAACTCTGTCGAGCCACGCTTTATCGATTGTATAATCGGGAGCATCGCCGAGGTGCTGCGCCCACGTTACGGGAATACGCACCGAATCAAAGCCGCATTCTTTAACGTATGCAATAAGCTCTTTTGTTGTTTCAGGGTTGCCCCACATTGTTTCTGTTTCAAGCCCCGCTTTTTCGGTTGAAAACTTTTTGCAAGCATCCATAGTATTGCCCAGATTCCAACCCTGACCGAGCGACTGAGCAAAGCGGATTGAATCAGTCATTTCGTATGACGGAAACAGTATAGCATCCGTAAATGCAGAAACATATCCGCCAAACATAGTAAAAAGTGCGGTTATAGTTGCAATAAATTTACTGAACATAAACTATCCCTCAAGCGTAAATTTTATATCTGCTTCACACACTCAAATGCACTGCGTGTTGCATCGGCAATTCTGCCTACCTTTTCGCCGTCACCTATAAGATAAGCGTTAACGCCTGCATTTTTAAGCTCGCTGTAAAGTACGTTATCGCTCTTTGCGCCGAGAGAAAGCACAACATAATCTGCCTGAATCTCGTGTTTGTTCGCCTTTTTATCTTCAACAACGATAGCATTTTCTTTTATCTCGGTGAGCTTTTTCGATGTATGGAATACCGTTCCTTTCGCTTCAAGGCGCGGCATTATATCAATTACGTGCTGATGCCATACACCGGGAGCAATTTCATCCGCCATTTCAACAACCGTAACTTTGTTTTCCGTTGCTGTAAGAAGCTCCGCTGTTTCAAGACCGGTCATACCGCTGCCGATAACGGCGACCTTTTTATTCTCAATCACAATGCTTCCGTCAAGAATTTCTGTTGTTGTGAAAACGTTTTCGCGGTCATAACCCTTTATAAACTTCGGCTTTGACGCATAAGCACCCGTTGCGCAGATTACGGCATAGGGTTTGGATTCTTCAACAAACTTCTTTGTAACCTCTGTGTTCATCAAAAACTCAACGCCAAGCTTTTTGCAGCTTGTGTGCAGGTCTTCAATACACCAGTAGAGTTTATCTTTATGCGGCGGCTGTACCGCAAGATCAACCTGACCGCCGAGCTTATCACTCTTTTCGGCAACAGTAACAGAGAAGCCTCTTTTTGCAAGCAGCTCTGCCGCTGTAAGACCTGCAGGGCCTGAGCCGACAACAAGAATTTTTCTGCCGTCGCCGTCGTTTTTGAGCTCATACTTTTCACTGCCGACAAAGGGATTTACCGCACAGTAGCCGTGGTCGCCTATGTAAGCATTGTTCTGCATACTTTCGATACAGTAAAGGCAGCAGATACAGCGCTTGATATCTTCAGCGTGGCCGCTCTCTGCTTTCCTTGCCCAATGCGGGTCGGCAATATGCGGTCTGCCAAGCGAAATCATATCCTGCACACCTTCGTTGAGCTGACTTTCAGCCTGCTCGGGGCTTCGGATAAGGTTGGCGGCAATAACGGGAATGCTGACTGCATCCTTAACCGCCTTTGCCATATACTTTCTCCAGCCGCATTCAAATGAAGTCGGCTCAAGCCAGTAATTGAAAGTATCATACGATGCTGACGAAACGTCAATGGCATCAACGCCTGCTTTTTCAAGACGCTTTGCCATTTCAACGCCCTCGTCGAGACCGTAGCCCTTGCCCTCTTTGCCTATCATCGAGTAACACTCGTCAACGGTAAGGCGGACAATAATCGGGAAATCGCTGCCGCATTTTTCCCTGATGCCCGCAATAATCTCAAGAATGAATCTCATTCTGTTTTCAAGACTTCCGCCGTATTCATCGGTACGCTTGTTTGTATTCGGGGACAAAAACTGCTGCAGCAGATAACCGTGAGAAGCGTGCAACTGCACACCGTCACAGCCCGATTTTTTGACTCTTTCTGCGGCGGCAATAAAATCATTTATAAGGTTTTTGATTTCTTTTTTCGTAAGCGCTCTGTTATTACCGTCGGAAAAATAGCTGTTTTCACACTTCGACGGTGCAACAACTCTCGGCACAATGTGGTGCTTCATAAGCAGCTTACCTGCAGGCACAACCTTATAAAGCACATCCTTGAAAAACGGCAGAGCCTTGTCGCAGGCAATGCTCAGCGGTAATGTGCCTATAAGCAGACCCATATTCTGCCTGCCGGGATGATGAAGCTGAACAAAAATCTTTGAGCCGTGGGAATGAATACGCTCTGCAAGCTGAGCCATACCCTCAATCTGGTAATCGTGGCTCATACCAAGCTGTGCAAACGCAGAGCCTCCGGTCACATCATTGACTCGGGTAATTTCCGTTATGATAAGTCCCGTACCGCCCTTTGCTCTTTCTTCATAGTAATCCATCAGCTGCTCGGTTGTGCAGCCGTCAAACCGGCCGAAATCCATAAGCATCGGTGCCATACAGATTCTGTTTTTAATTTCTGTATTTCCTATTTTTATGGGTGAAAACAGAGTGCTATATTCCATAGCAGAACATTCCTTCCGACAAATTGATTTATATTCTGATTTTATCACTTTTGCAGAGCAAATTCAACCGCTTTTCATTGACACAGGGCTGAATTTAATCTATCATAAAATTGTAAAGGATGTGAATTAAAATTATGATTTCAAACAAGAAAATAGTTTTAACAGGTGCAGACAGCGGTATCGGCTTTGAGGTGCTCAAGCTTCTTGCTGCAGAAAAGTCAAACACCATTCTTGCAGTAGATATAAATCAAAACAAAATGCATACTTTATCCGACAATGTAATCCCCTTTGTGTGCGACGTTTCTTCAAAAGAAAACGTTGACCTGATTTTTGAAAAAGCAGAAAAAAAGCTCGGTGAGATTGACATATTCTACGCAAACGCAGGTTACCCCTACTATGAGCTTTTTGATTATGTCGATTGGGACAGAACGGCAAGAATGTTTGAAACCAACGTTTACTCCCCTATCTATTCATATCAGAAGTATGTAAAGCACCTGAACGGCAGAGAGGGTAATTTTGCAATCACCGTATCGGCAATAGGCAAAATGGCTATGCCCGGCTTCACTACATATTCAGCCTCAAAATTCGCTATGGAGGGCTTCCAGCAGGGTATCCGCTTCGAGCTTCCCAAGAACGTAAAGCTCACCTGCCTTTATCCGATTGCAACCGACACAAACTTCTTTGCCGCCGCAAATGAAGTCGAGTTTGAAAGACCTTTCCCTGTACAGAGTCCCGCAGTTGTTGCAAAGAAAATGGTAAAAGGAATTGAAAAAGGCAAAAAGAGCGTCAACCCCAGCTTCCTCTTCACACTTTCAGGTGTGCTTTTCGCAATTCTCCCCCCTGTCAAAAAGGTGTACCTTGCACTTGAAAAAGGCAAGCTGAAGAGATTTGTTGCAAAAATAGGAAAACACGTAGATTAAAAAGCAACTCCTGCCCGATTCATCGCCGAGTCGGGCAGGAGTTAATTATTGTATAAAACATATAGCTTAAATTGTTCGGAGTATCAATTCCGTAATAAGTGCAGAAGATGAAGCCGCCAAAGCTACAATTATCAGCGGTTTCTCGAAAAAAGCTACAATAACTGCAACAATTGTGCCGACAACCGCACTTTTAAGATTTCCCGTTGAATAAAAAATCGCAGGAACTGTCATTGCCGCAAGTACGGCATAAGGTAAATAATAAAGTATGCTTTTGACAAAACGGGATTTGATTTGCTTTCGGAATGCGGCAAAAGGTATCATTCGGATGAGGTATGTTACGCCTGCCATTACGGCGATATAAATTACTATGCTCATAGTTCTTCTCCCTCCTCTTTAACGGGGAAAAAAGCTGCGCAGATAACAGCGGCAACGACTGCGCTTATAATTACCGAAAATCCGCTGCTTATAAAGGGGAAAAAGTATTTGAGCAATACACTCACTGTTGCAGAAATGATTACGGCAACAAGAACGGCTTTGCTCTTCTTTGCGGCAGGGATGCATATAGCAATAAACATACCGTAAAGCAGAATTCCCATATTATTTGCAATTATATCCGGCAGGAGCTGATTTGTCAGTGCGCCTGCAACCGTACCCGAAGTCCAGCCGATAAAAGGTATTACTATCAGTCCTGCCATATATGATGCGGTAATCTTACCTTTTTGCGATATTGCTACGGCGTAAATTTCGTCGGTGATACCGAAGGCCAACAAAAGCCTTTTAGGCGTGGTGAAGCTGCTGTCGAGCTTCTGTGTCAAAGAAAAGCCCATTAAAGAGTATCTTAAATTTATAACAAGCTGTGTCAGGATCATTTCTACAATCGTACCTGATGCGGCTATTATTTCAACTCCTGCTACCTGACCTGCAGAGGTAAGGTTTGTTGCAGAGATAAGCCATGCAAAAAAAGCAGAAATTTTAGAACTCATAGCCAAAATGCCAAAACCGAAAGAAACCGAAAAATAGCCTAAGCCTATAGGTATACCGTCTGAAAATCCTTTTTTGAAATCCTTTTGCATAACGTTGACCTTTCTTCATTCACTGCCAAACAGTATAGCATATATGCATATTCAAAACAATAAACATAGCTTACGATTTGAGTTTTAATTTTAGCATTATATATGTTAAAATTATCACAATAAATAAGAATCAAGGCAAAAGAAAACCCCGAAACCAAAGATGGCTTCGGGGTTTTTGAGCAATAGTAAGTCTCGCTGATTATCTCTTTGAGAACTGGGGTGCACGACGTGCGCCTTTGAGACCGTACTTCTTTCTTTCCTTCATTCTCGGGTCACGAGTGAGGAAGCCTGCCTTCTTGAGTACGGGACGAACTGACTCGTCGTACTGAAGGAGAGCACGGGAAAGACCGTGACGGATTGCACCTGCCTGGCCTGTTACACCGCCACCGTTAACACGGCATACGATGTCGAACTTCTCAGTTGTGCCTGTGAGCTCGAGGGGCTGGCGAACAATAAGCTTGAGTGTATCAAGACCGAAGTAATCGTCGATTGAACGATCGTTGATTGTGATTTTACCTGTACCTGCGTAAACGCGGACACGTGCTACTGATTTCTTTCTGCGGCCTGTGCCGTAGAAGTAAGGATTAGTATCGTACATTATTCATTTGCCTCCCTTCAATTAAAGAGCCCACTCTTCGGGCTTCTGTGCTGCGTGCTTGTGCTCTGCACCCTTGTAGATACGAAGGCGACCAAGAGCTGCACGGCCGAGTGTTGTATCGGGAAGCATACCCTTAACTGCGAGCTGCATAGCAAACTCGGGCTTTGTCTTCATAAGTGTGCTGTACTTAACCTCTTTCATGTTACCGATGTAACCTGTGTGGTGGTAGTACATTTTCTGGTTGATTTTGTTGCCGGTAAGAACTGCCTTTTCAGCGTTTATGATGATTACATGATCACCGCAATCAACGTGGGGAGCAAACACGGGCTTGTGCTTGCCGCGAAGGAGAACTGCAGCCTGTGCAGCTACCTTACCCAGAGGTTTGCCTGCGGCGTCAAGAACATACCAGCTGCGTGTGATTTCGCCTGCTTTGGGCATATAAGTTGACATAGCTTGACCTCCAAAATTTAGATTCTTTAAATTCAATCGCCCGACTATAGTATCATAAGTCAAACCCCATGTCAACACTTATTTTCAAAAAAATTAATTTATCAAACGCAAGCTCCGTTTTTCTCGCGTTTTCTCGCGTTTTCATAGCATTTGCTCACTTTTAATTTTTGAAAATATTTGTCTGCTTTCACAAATTCAGCCCCGTTTTTTCGTTATTATGGCGAAACGCAGAGTGCATCACGGCTTGACAAATATCTTTTAAGATTCTTCGCTACCGCTCAAAATGACAATACGGGCGATTCGTGAATCGCCCCTACGTGGGATGAATGACAATGTTTTTTGATAAATCAAAGCGGACGGCCAATGGCCGCCCCTACGGTGTGGGGTTTACAGCGAAAAACTATTATTTATTATCTATATCAATATTATCCATTATCTCTCTTTTCAGATTCTTCGCTCACGCTCAGAATGACATTAAATTTATTACGTATAATGTAGGGGCGGATACCATCCGCCCGTGGCAAAAGAGATATTGCATCAATGGCGGGCACATAATATGTGCCCCTACAGCCCGTTGAAAAATTGATATACAATAAAAAACGGGCGACCAAAGGTCGCCCCTACTTTCTGTTGTTATAACACAGAGAACCGTCCACTATGTTACATTAGGTGAATAAATTCTGAATCTGATCCAGAATAAAGAACTGAAACATATCCTTGCCCATCTCAGGATCCGCTATCGCTACTTTGATTGGTATTATTACCAATACTCCCACTATGCAGTAAAGTGATTTCAGAAGACCTATCATTATCAATACCTCCAATTTCATTTCGTTTTATATATCTAATATTATGATGCACTATGGTATGAGCTCCGTTATCTATGTTGCGAGTGCGTGATTACGCCCTTTAGAGCTTATTGCTCACACAAAACGCTATTTTTAATGCATTTGGCACATCGGAATCACATCCATTGGATTTATTAACCAAATTATAACATAATGTTAACAAATTGTAAAGAGATTTTTCAAATACGGTTTTATGAAGATGTTTAAGATTCTTCGCTCACGCTCAGAATGACAAATACGGGCGACCGCAAAGGTCACCCGTACGAATAATTACAAGCAATGCAACACAGAGAACCGTCCCCTATGTTACATTAATCCAACTCTTAGCTGAATCATCTACCTCAGAGACTATTTCGCCAGACTGAATAGCATTTCGAAGAAACTCTCCACTATCGGTTTGAGCCCTGGAAATATTTGCATCAACCACCCCACCGGTACTGAGGATAGTAATAAGATTAATACCCGAATCATTATTATCTGCTCCTTATTCTATAATTTAGATATATTCATACGGGATTTTGCCCGCACAGAACGCCGTTTTAATGCTTCTGCCACATCGGAATCACAACCTTTTGGAATTGTTAACCAAATTATAACATAGTATTAACAAATTGTAAAGAGATTTTCCAAATACGGTTTTATGAAGATGTTTAAGATTCTTCGCTCACGCTCAGAATGACAAATACGGGCGACCACAGGTCGCCCGTACAAATAATTGCGCATTACGAATTGCGAATTTTTAATTGTTTCCGAGGTTTTCCTGAGCAACGCTGAGCATAAGCTTGATTCTGTTTTCCTGGTTGACTCGTGTTGCACCGGGGTCGTAATCGATAGGCACGATATTCGACTCGGGATAAAGCTCTTTGAGCTTTCTTATCATACCCTTACCGACAATGTGATTGGGCAGACAACCGAAAGGCTGGGCACAGACAATGTTGCCGTAGCCGCTCTCGACAAGCTCCATCATTTCGGCAGTAAGAAGCCACCCTTCACCCATCTTACAGCCTGCGCCGATAATCTTGGTGCACTTCTCTTTGATGTGCTTATATGTTTCGGGCACGCAGAAATCGCCGTATGCGGCAGCAGCCTTGCGAAGCTCTGTTTCGTAGCGTGTAAGGAACCACATTGCAATCTGCATTGCGTATTTTTTAAGCACCTTGCCGCCATAGAGCTTACAGTCCTCAAGTCTGTTATCGGTTTTGAAAAGGAAGAAACCGAGCAGACCGGGCACCATTACTTCACAGCCCTGGCTGAAAAGGAACTCTTCAAGGTTATTGTTTGCAAGCGGTGAATATTTAACGTAAATCTCGCCTACAACGCCGACCTTTACCTTCTCGGTTTTTTCTATCTTGATTTCGGCAAAGCTCTTTGTTATTTCGGGCAGGATTTTACGCATCTCTCTGAGAGAATAGCCTTTGCGCTTTTCAAACATTACGTTGATATCGTCAATCCATTTCTGCACAAGCTTATTTGTCTCGCCTAAGTTGACTTCATACGGCTCGACCTGATTTTTGAGAAGCATTATAAGGTCGCCGTAAATCATAGCCGAAAGCATCTTGACAGCCATTGAAAGCCTGATTTTAAAGCCGCTGTTTTTCTCGAGACCCGAAAGGTTGAGAGAAATAACGGGCACATGACCGTAGCCTGCCTTGCGAAGAGCCTTACGCAGAAGATGAATATAGTTTGAAGCACGGCAACCGCCGCCCGACTGAGTAATCATAAGGGCGACTTTATTGATGTCGTACTTGCCGCTGTTGAGTGCATCGATAAGCTGACCGATAACAAGCAGTGCAGGGTAACAGGTATCATTATGAACGTACTTGAGGCCCTCGTCAACAACTGCTCTGCCGTCATTCTTCAGAAGCTCGACCTTATAGCCGTACTCTGCAAAAATATTGCTGAGGATAGAAAAGTGGATATTTGCCATATTCGGGGCAAGCAAGGTATAATCCATCATATCCTTGGTAAATTCAACTCTGTTTTCGGGATTCATACTGCTCGCCTCCTTATCTGCCCGTTGCGGCAAAAAGACTCCTGAGTCTTATTTTGACCGCACCGGGGTTTGAAATTTCGTCAATTTTAATCTGGGTATAAATTCTGTTGCCGCTTTCAAGAATTGAACGCATCTCGTCGGTTGTAATGGCATCAACACCGCAGCCGAATGAAACAAGCTGTACGATATTGATATCATCATCCTTTTTATCGGCAACATATTTAGCCGCAGCATAAAGACGCGAATGGTAAGTCCACTGGTCGAGTACGTCCGTCGGGAATTTAGATACAAGCGGACTGACGGAATCCTCGGTAATAACAGCCGCTCCGCAGGAGCAGATGAGGTTATCGATACCGTGGTTGATTTCCGCATCGAGGTGATACGGTCTGCCGCAAAGAATTATTATGGGCATATTGCGTTTCTTCGCTTCGTGCATAAACTTAAGGCCTGTAATATGAATGTTATTCATATAAGTATTATATTCATCATAAGCCTTGTCTGCCGCCGCCTGCACATCACGCAGATTTATACCGCCGAAATGCTCTGAAAGTATCTTATGGATTTTAGCAGGGAAATGCTTACGCTTGTGAAGTCCGAGATAATCACTGATAAAATCGACATCCGAAAGACCTGCAACATTTGAGCGTATAACCTCGGGATAGTAAGCAACAACGGGACAGTTATAGTTATTGTCGCCGAGGTTTTCATCAAGATTGTAAGTCATACAGGGGTAGAAAATATGCTTTACACCCTGCTCAAGAAGCGACTCAACGTGACCGTGAATAATCTTCGCAGGGTAACACACGGTATCCGAAGGAATTGTATGCTGACCCTTGATATAAAGCTCTCGTGAAGAAGGCTCTGACAAAGCAACACCGAAGCCGAGCTGAGTGAAAAACGTATGCCAGAAAGGCAGAAGCTCAAACATATTCAGTCCCATCGGCAGACCGATTTTTTCTCTCTTGCCGTCAACCGAAGTATACTTTGAAAGAAGCTGTTTTTTGTACTCAAACAGATTGAGCGTATCTTCATCACGCTTATCCGAGAAAGCCCTACTGCAACGGTTGCCGCCTATAAAGCGTCTGCCGCCGCTGAAAGTGTTGACCGTAAGACGGCAGTTGTTACTGCATCTGCCGCAGACAGCCGCTTTTACGGTGTGCTCAAACTTACTCAATTCCTCACGGCTGATAACGGTACTTGTCTGCGGCGCTTTCTGCACAGCAATAAGAGCCGCACCGTAGGCACCCATAAGGCCCGATATATCGGGACGCACAACGTTTCTGCCAATCTCCTGCTCAAATGCACGCAGTACGGCATCGTTGAGGAAAGTACCGCCCTGCACGACGATACTCTTGCCGAGCTCATCTGCACTTGCCGCACGTATAACTTTATAAAGAGCATTCTTTACAACGCTGATTGAAAGACCTGCAGAGATATTCTCAATTGTTGCGCCGTCCTTCTGTGCCTGCTTTACGGATGAATTCATAAATACAGTACAGCGTGAGCCGAGGTCAACAGGTCTGTCAGCAAAAAGGCCGAGCTTGGAAAAGCTCTCGATATCATATCCCCATGCACTTGCAAAGGTCTGCAGGAATGAGCCGCAGCCCGATGAGCAGGCTTCATTAAGGAATATATTATCTATAGTATTATTTCTTATTTTAAAACATTTGATATCCTGACCGCCGATATCGATAATAAAATCAACATCGGGTCTGAATTTCTTTGCCGCAGTGAAGTGTGCAACGGTTTCGACGATACCTATATCAATGCCGAAGGCGTTTTTGATTATATCTTCACCGTAGCCCGTAACGGCACTGCCGCCGATAACCGCACCGTCAAACTTTTCGTAAACCTCTGTAAGGAAGCCTTTTACAAGCCTCACTGGGTCGCCGGAATTAGGCATATACTTACTGAAAAGCAGCTCGCCCGACTCATTTATAACAGCGGTTTTAACCGTAGTCGAGCCTGCATCGATACCTATGTATATCTTCTCGCCCTCATCGTGGCAGGGTTTTATTGCTACGCTGTTTTTGGCGTGCCTTTTGGCAAAAGCATCATACTCTGCCTTATCGGCAAAAAGCGGCTTTGCACTCACATAATCGCCGCTGTTGACACAGCCTGCAATTTCGTCCTTAACCTTTGCTATGTCGAGTTCTTTACCCTTTGCACAGTATGCCGCACCTATTGCAACAAAATAAAGACCGTTTTCGGGGCAGACACCCTTTGTCTTAAGTCCCTCATCAAATGCCGATCGGAGCTCCGAAAGGAAATAAAGCGGACCGCCGAGGTAAACTATGTTACCTTCTATTCTTCTGCCCTGTGCCAGACCTGCAACGGTCTGATTGACAACGGCATTGAATATGCTTGCCGCAACATCAGCCTTTGCCGCACCTTGATTGAGAAGCGGCTGAATATCGGACTTTGCAAAAACGCCGCAACGTGATGCAATAGAGTAAATCTTATCCTTCTGCTTTGCAAGCTCGTTAAGCTCAAGCGGTGATATCTCGAGCAGTGAAGCCATCTGGTCTATAAATGCACCCGTACCGCCTGCACATGAGCCGTTCATACGCACCTCTGTACCGCCTGTAAAAAACAGTATCTTGGCATCCTCACCGCCAAGCTCGATAACGGAATCCGTACCCGGTAACAGCTTTGAAACCGATACCCTTGTCGCATAAACCTCCTGCACAAATTCAAGGCCGAGTGCATTGGCAAAGCCCATACCTGCCGAGCCTGAAACGGTAAGCATGGAGTGTGCAAACTCGGGATGCTTCTCGAGAATTTCGCCGAGCATTTTTGAACTCATCTCGGCAATTTTCGAGTAATGTCTTTCGTATGCTTTATATACGATTTCTTCTTTTTCATTCAACGCAACACATTTAAGTGTCGTTGACCCTACATCCAATCCTATTCTCATTTTTTATCTGCCAGCCCTTTTTCTTCTTCGAGTCCTTCACGCATCAGCCGCTCCACTTCGCGGTAAAGCTTTTCGTTTGCTTCTTCGGCAGTCATACCATCCGCCTTAAATGGCTCGCCGTAGCGTACGGTAAGAGTCTTGCTGCGGAATTTATACTCGCCCGTAAGACCGCAGGGTACTATATATGCACCTGTCTTTTTGGCAAGTGTTGCCGCACCCGGCTTGAACTCAAGCAAAAACGCATCGGTACGGTTACGCGTACCTTCGGGGAAAATACCGATAGCTCCGTCTTTACGGAGCACCTTCATAGCGGATTTTACGCTCTTGATATCTGTGGTTGATCTGTCTACGGGAATGCAACCCATAGCACCGAAAAACCACGCAAACTTACCTTCAAAATATTCTTTTTTTGCCATATAGTGAATCATTCTCTTTGTCGCCATAATTGTGAGGCACTGGTCGAGAATGTGCTTGTGGTTACAGGCTATAACTATTGCACCGTCCTTGGGAATTCTGTCCGCACCGATAATGCGCGGGTTGTACCAGAGCCTGAAACCTGCACGCATAAACGGCATAAACAGCTTATAGCCGATTTCTCTTTCTTCGGGTTTTTTCATGTACTTATTTTCCTTCCTTGATTACTTCGTTGAGCACTGTTTGCTCAAGCATTTTGTTGGCTGCTTTAAGCGAGCCTTTTTCCACCTTTATAGGCGGTAAGAATTTAATTTTAGGACCTTTTCTGAAAGGCTTATATTTGCCTGTAATTGCAAAGGGTACAATTTCACAGTCTGTGTCGCACGCAATTTTTACCGCACCGCCCTTGAAAGGCATCATCGGGTCGTCAGTACGGTTTATAGTACCCTCGGGGAAAATTGCAACCAGCTTGCCGTCCTCAAGGTATCTTTCCGTTTCCATAACGGCTTCCTTACCGTTTTTACTGCGGTCAATGGGAATTATGCCCAGACCGGGAAAAATATACTTGCCGATTCCCTTCATCAGCTCAGCCTTTGCAAGAAAGTGCACGCAGCGCTTTGTTGCAATCGCCACACTGAAGCAGTTGAAAAAATGCGTGTGATTACCTGCAAGTATTATTTTTCCCTCTTTCGGAATATTTTCAGTTCCTTCGGTTACGGGACGATAAATAATCTTAAATAAAAACTTGATGGGCGGTTTTACAATTTTGTAAAGTGTGGGTTCTTTCATCTTTTACTCCTTATATCTTCATAGATTATTAACAATTATGAACTTCCAAAAAATAACTGATGAGTTATATCCCATCAGTTGTTTTTTCATTCTGATTGACTGTTATTGAAAAATTGTTCTTTTTGATTTTCTGGAGTGTACTGTAACGCGCGCAATTGCGGATGATATAACGCTTTGCTTCGTCGCTCATTGTAACGCTGCTCATTACCCTGACATAGCTGTTAATATATTTACGCTTCATTACATACCGTTCCTTTCCATTTCATCTTTAAGCAACATTCTGCCGTATTGCAAACGCTTACGCACCGCCACGGGGGAAATGCCTATTATATTCGATATTTCGTTTGCCTTGTAACCCTCTATATAATAAAGGTCAAGTACGGTTTTGTATTTGGCAGGCAGTTTCATTATAAGCTCAAAAATATCTCTGTCTGCCTCATCTACACCTATATTGTTCAGCTCCAGAACGCTGTGCGATGCCTGATACGTCCTGAACCTGAGCATATTTTTGCTCACATTTGTAACAACCTTTATCAGCCACGCTTTTTCATGCTCTGAATCACAGAAGAGAGGAGCTTTGGTCATATATCTGATAAATGTTTCCTGCAACGCATCTTCTGCATCGTGCTCATTCATAAGTATACCGTAAGATATACGGAACATCATACTGCTGTATTTTTCAACGGCATATTCGATATGACGCAGCTCTGCGTTATACTTGTCCTTTATACCCAAACTTCCCCCTCCTTTGTTTTTTAAAAAATTTCCACTGTTATTAAAACAAATAGAAACCTCAAAGTGTGACAAATTTTTTAATTTTTTTAAGAAATTTTTAATAATTGTATGATTATAATAAAATTGCCTTCGAAAAGCAACAACTTATCATTAAATAATTATTAATATTGCTATTGACGAAACATAAAATATGTCGTAAAATATTTTGTATGGTGGTGCAACTGTATTAAGTTGTACAACCAATATATTTTGCCCTTGCGATTTATCACATAAAAGCGTTGAAGCTTTAAACTGCAAAAGGGATTGTGATTTGGAGTGTACACAAATGGAAACTATGACACTATGGATACAACGTGATTTTCAAGGCTTTGTCAAAGCCGTACTCAATACACCTAACATTACACTGTGGATTACACTCCTGGTTTATATAGCCGCAATGTTTTTGATCGGAATTATTGAAGGTCGCAAATCCAAAAGCGTTGCAGACTTCACGGTTGGCGGCAGAAACGCAGGCGCATGGCTTTCAGCCCTCTCATACGGCACAGCTTACTTTTCAGCCGTAATGTTCGTCGGCTACGCAGGCGGCACAGGTCTCAGCTATGGTCTGTGGGGCGTACTTGCAGGTATAGGCAACTGTATCTTCGGTTCGTGGCTCG
Organism: Acutalibacteraceae bacterium; assembly: GCA_045631965.1. Lineage (GTDB taxonomy): Bacteria > Bacillota > Clostridia > Oscillospirales > Acutalibacteraceae > UBA8612. The sequence continues at coordinate 55,639 of JAZQVR010000042.1, read as the reverse complement.
CATGGAAAGTGCTTGCACGCCGCACTCGTGATATCGCTTCCCGACTCAAAATCAAAACAATGCCCGAGTTTCTTGAATTAAGATACGGCTCAAAGAAAATGAAAACCTTTGCCGCAATCATAATATTCGTTTTTCTTGTACCTTATTCAGCTTCGGTTTACAAAGGTCTCGGCAGTGTTGCGGAAGTACTTCTCGGTATTGACGTAAACATCTGTATGATTGTAATTGCCGTTGTCGCACTGATTCTGCTTGTACTCGGCGGCTACCTCGTCCAAGCGAGAGCAGACTTTGTTCAGGGTATCGTTATGATGTTCGGTATCGCACTGCTTATATTCTTCGTAATCAGAAGCAGGCAGGTTGGCGGTGTCAGCGGTCTTGTCGACTACGCAAAATCCGAATGGGGATTTGCACCGATGAGCGGCAGCAAATGGGTTTCACTGTGGGCAACGGTACTTATGACCAGCTTCGGTACATGGGGTCTGCCCCAGATGGTACAGAAGTACTTCGGTATCAAGGATGATGCTCAGGCAAAAAGAGGTATCAAAATTTCCACCTTCTTTGCACTTCTTGTTGCAGGCGGCGGCTATTTCATCGGTTCACTCTGCCACAAATTCTTCACCGCCGAAAATATGCCCAAGCAGGACTACATAGTTCCCAATATGCTCAAGCAAGTAGATATGCCGACAATCCTGCTCGGTATCGTGCTCGTACTTCTTATTTCAGCATCCGTTTCAACACTCTGCTCAGTTACTCTCACAGCCTGCTCAACAGTATCAATCGACCTTATCCGTGAGCGTAAAAAGAATATGAGCGACAAGTCAACAGCAACTCTTACCAAAATATTCTGTGCTGTTTTCGTTGTACTCTCTTATATTGTTGCCACTACAGACACACCTATTCTCGATATGATGAGCTACTCATGGGGTATCATTTCAGGTTCATTCCTCGCCCCCTATGTACTTGCTCTGTTTTATAAAAAGCTCAATCGCAACGCCGCATGGAAAGGCATACTCACAGGTTTCGTTATTGCACTTGCCCCCGCCGTTGCAAAGTTCATCACAATGCTCGGTATCGAAAACGCAAAGCTTGCTTCAATCGCCGCAAAAGGCCCGACATTTGCCTGCATCGCTATGATTGCTTCAATTGCAGTATGCATCGTTGTTTCCGAGCTTACTCACAAGAAGGCTGAAGATAACAGTTTCTTCTACACAGGCACTATTGAAAAAGAATAATCCGGGAGGATAATGATAAAGATGTTTTTTCAGAAAGATATTGAAACAATGTCCCGTAAGCAGTTGGAGGAGCTCCAGCTTGAAAGACTCAAGTGGACTGTTGATTACTGCTACAAAAACGTTCCGTTTTACACAAAGAAGCTCGACGAAGCAGGTGTAACGGCAGACAAAATCAAGTCACTTGACGATATCAAGTACATACCGCCTACCACAAAGGCTGACCTGCGTGACAACTATCCCTTCGGTCTTTTTGCAAAGCCGATGAAGGAGATTGTAAGACTTCACGCTTCATCAGGCACTACAGGCAAGCCCACAGTTGTCGGTTACACAAAGCACGACCTTGACCTGTGGTCAGACTGTATGGCAAGACTTTGTACTGCCGCAGGTGCTACAAGCGACGATATCGTACAGATTTCATTCGGCTACGGTATGTTTACAGGTGCTCTCGGCCTTCACTACGGTCTTGAGAAAATCGGTGCAACCGTTATCCCCAACTCAAGCGGTAACACAGAAAAAGCACTTATGTATATGAGAGACTTCGGCACAACCGTACTTGTCGCAACTCCTTCTTATGCACTGTATATGTGCGAAACAGCAAAGAGTCTCGAATACCCGATGAGCGATTATAAGCTTCGTCTCGGTCTGCTTGGCTCCGAGGGTTGCACACCCGAGATGCGTACCCAGATTGAAAACGGCTGGGGTCTTTTCGCAACAGATAACTACGGTATGAGTGAGCTTATCGGCCCCGGTGTATCGGGTGAGTGTTATGAGCGTTGCGGTCTTCACTTCAACGAAGACTACTTCCTGCCCGAAATTGTCGACCCCGAAACACTTGAGGCAAGAGACGAGGGCGAATACGGTGAGCTGCTCGTAACAACTCTCACCAAAGAGGGTATTCCCCTGCTCAGATACAGAACAAGAGATATCACAAAGCTCAACTATGAGCCCTGTAAGTGCGGCAGAACACACGTGCGTATGGAAAAGGTTCAGGGCAGAAGCGACGATATGCTCAAAATCCGCGGCGTAAACATCTTCCCGTCACAGATTGAAAGCGTGCTTATCGGTATGGATCAGGTAAGCCCCCATTATCAGCTTGTTGTACGCAGAGAGGGCTTTGCAGATACACTTGAAGTTCAGGTTGAGCTTGTCGACAGCAGCCTGCTTGACAGCTACGGCAAGATTCAGGAGCTTCAGAAAAATATTGCAAAACGCATTCAGACGGTGCTCGGTATCCAGTGTAAGATCAGCATTGTAGAGCACGGCACAATAGAACGTTTTGTCGGCAAGGCAAAACGAGTTGTAGACCTCAGAAAAGAAAACAAGTAAGGAGAAAGAAACAATGGCTAAAGAGCTCAGAATAGGCAACGATGCCGTTGCCCGCGGCCTTTATGAAGGCGGCGTAAGAGTAGTTTCAAGCTACCCCGGCACACCCAGTACAGAAATCACAGAGTTTATTTCTACATACGATGACGTATACTCAGAGTGGGCACCTAACGAAAAGGTTGCAGGCGAGGTTGCACTCGGTGCGGCAATCGCAGGCGCAAGAGCATTCTGCGGTATGAAGCACGTTGGCCTCAACGTTGCTGCAGAGCCCGTATTCACAGGTTCCTACACAGGTGTCAACGCAGGTTGGGTTATTGCAGTCGCAGATGACCCCGGTATGCACTCATCTCAGAACGAGCAGGATTCACGTCACTACGCAAAAGCTGCAAAGGTTATGATGCTTGAGCCTTCAGACTCGGCAGAATGTCTTGAGTTTGCAAAGAAGGGCTTTGAACTTTCAGAGCAGTTCGACTGCCCCGTAATCCTTCGCCTTACAACAAGAGTCGCTCACTCACGCAGCCTTGTAGAGATTGGCGAGAGAAACGACATCGGCGTTAAGGAATACGTCAAAAATCCGCAGAAGTATGTTATGATGCCCGCAATGGCAAAAGGCAGACACGTTGTTGTTGAGCAGAGACTTCTCGACCAGGCAAAGTGGGCAGAAAGCTGCGAGCTCAACAGAGTTGAGATGAACGACACCAAAATTGGTGTTATAACATCAGGTATCTGCTACCAGTACGCAAAGGAAGCTCTCGGCAAGAACGCATCTTACCTCAAGCTCGGCTGTGTATATCCCCTGCCCGTAGACATCATCAAAGACTTTGCTGCTAAGTGCGACAAGGTTTATGTTCTCGAAGAGCTCGACCCGTTCATCGAAGAGCACTGCAAGGCAAACGGCATCGATGTTATCGGCAAGGAAGCATTCACAGTTCAGGGTGAATACTCACAGAGCCTTATCGCAAAGGTAATTCTCGGCAAGGAAACATCAAGCGTTGAAACTAACCTTGCTATCCCCGGCCGTCCTCCCGTACTTTGCGCAGGCTGTCCCCACAGAGGCCTCTTCTATGCACTCAAGAAACAGAATGTTACCGTCAGCGGCGACATCGGCTGTTATACACTCGGTGCTCTCGCACCTCTCGGTATGATTGACACTTGTATCTGTATGGGTGCATCCGTTTCCGCACTTCACGGCAGAAACAAGGCTAACCCCGAAAACGAGAAGAAGTCCGTTGCAGTTATCGGTGATTCAACATTCATCCACTCAGGCGTTACAGGCCTTATCGATATCGCATACAACGCAAGTAACTCAACAGTAATCATCCTCGACAACTCAATCACAGGTATGACAGGCCACCAGCAGAACCCCACAACAGGTAAGACAATCAAGGGCGACCCTGCAACAGCAGTTGACCTTGAAGCACTTGCAAAGGCTGTCGGTATCAACAGAGTAAGAGTTGTTGACCCCTATAACCTCAAGGAAACAGAAGCAGCAGTCAAGGAAGAGCTTGCAGTCGAAGAGCCGAGCGTTATCATTTCACGCCGCCCATGTGCTCTTCTCAAAACAGTCAAGCACGAGAAGCCGCTCAAGGTCAACGCTGACAAGTGCCGTAGCTGTAAGGCTTGTATGAAGATTGGTTGCCCTGCAATCAGCTTCCGCGACAAGAAGGCTGTTATTGACTTTACACAGTGTATCGGCTGCGGTGTCTGCGAACAGCTTTGTGCATTCGGCGCAATCGAGAAAGGAGAATGAGCAAGATGGAAACAAAGAGCATAATGATAGTCGGCGTAGGCGGTCAGGGTACTCTCCTTTCAAGCCGTCTGCTCGGTGCAGTACTTACAACAAAGGGCTACGACGTTAAGGTTTCAGAGGTTCACGGTATGAGCCAGAGAGGCGGTAGCGTTGTAACTTATGTTAAATACGGTGATGAAGTTTGCTCACCCATTATCGAAAAGGGCGAGGCAGACTACATCCTTTCATTTGAGCAGCTTGAGGCTGCAAGATGGCTTCCCTTCCTCAAGGAAGGCGGCAAGCTTATTGTAAACACACAGAAGATTGACCCGATGCCCGTAGTTATCGGTGCGGCTGAATATCCGCAGGGCGTTATTGAAGCAATTGCCGCAACAGGTACAGACATCACTTCAATCGATGCACTTTCACTCGCAGTTGAGGCAGGCTCATCAAAGGCAGTAAACGTTGTACTTATGGGCGTGCTCGCATCCAAAACAGACATCGCATACGACACCTGGGTAGAGGCTGTAAAGGCAACAGTGCCCGCAAAGTTCCTCGAGCTCAACCTCAAGGCCTTTGACCTCGGCTACAATTACAAATAAGAAAGCAGGGATTTAAATGACACCGGTTAAACAGATATCCGTATTCGTAGAAAACAAGCACGGTAAGCTTTCATCAATCGCAAGACACCTGGCAGACAATGGTGTCAGCATCCGTGCACTTTGCATGGCAGACACAACCGATTTCGGCATCTTCCGCCTTATCGTTTCCGATTACGAGGCAGCAGAAAAAGCACTCAAGGCAGCAGGTGTAACCTGCTCCGTTACAGAAGTACTCGTTGTTGAGATTGAGGACACACCCGGTGCTTTTGCCGATGCTATGTCACTGCTTGCAGATAATCAGATAAGCCTTGAGTATGTCTATGCTTTCCTCACTCCCGAAAAAGGCAAGGCATACATCATAATCCGTGTTGAAGACAATGCCGCTGCTGCAAAGGTACTTTCAGACGGAGGAATCAAAATTGTTTCTCAGGACGAAATTAAGGCTCATTCATAACCAATATACACAAAAAAGGCTTCGGATTTTTTACATCCGAAGCCTTCTTTTTTTATTGACTTGTGCTTTGTTTATGATAATATTGTTTATATACTTTATAATTATTAAAGGAGATATCCTATGGACAAGATTAAAGCTGCAAAAATAGCAAAAGAGCTTGTTTCAAAAATGACGGTTGAGGAAAAGATGACTCAGCTTCTCTATAATTCGCCTGCAATCGAAAGGCTCGGTATCCAGGCTTACAACTGGTGGAACGAGGGTGCACACGGTGTTGCCCGTTCAGGCACAGCAACCGTTTTCCCCCACACAATTGCTATGGCTTCAACTTTCGATCCCGAGCTTATCGAGAATATCGGCGATGTCATATCCACAGAAGGCCGCATCAAGTACAATCAGCACGTCAAATACAACGACTTCGATATTTTCAAGGGTCTCACATTCTGGGCACCCAACATCAATATCTTCCGTGACCCCCGTTGGGGCAGAGGTCAGGAAACATTCGGCGAAGACCCCTACCTTTCGGCTACACTCGGCTCGGCATTTATAAAAGGTATTCAGGGTGACGGCGAGTTTTATAAGGCATGTGCCTGCTCAAAGCACTTTGCGGTACATTCAGGCCCAGAAAAGACACGCCACGGCTTTGATGCAATAGCAGACAAGCACGATATGTTTGAAACCTACCTGCCCGCATTTGAAAAGACTGTTGAGGCAGGAGTATGCGGTGTTATGGGTGCATACAACCGCACAAACGGCGACCCCTGCTGTGCTCACCCTTACCTGCTTGTTGATGTGCTTCGTAACAAGTGGAATTTCGACGGCTACATTGTTTCTGACTGCGGTGCACTCGGCGACATTTACCGCGACCACCACTACACAGAAACAAAGGCTGAGGCTGCTGCCGTTGCACTCAAGTGTACCTGCGACCTCAACTGTGGCGATACATACGATGCACTTGTTGATGCATACGAGCAGGACCTTATAACAGAAGAAGAAATCACTACATCAGCAGAAAGACTTTACACAATCCGTGCTCTGCTCGGTGAGTTTGAAGAGGTAAGACCCTACAGCGACATTCCTTTCGAAAAGCTCGACTGTAAGGAGCACCGCGACCTCAACCGTCACGCCGCACAGCAGTGTCTCGTAATGCTCAAAAACGACGGTTTCCTGCCGCTCAACAAGGGCTTTGACAAGCGTATTGCGGTTGTAGGCCCCAACGCACTCTCCGTAACAGCACTTGAAGGCAACTACAACGGTTACGCTTCCGAGTACATCACTGTTGCCGACGGTATGAGAAGAGTATTCAAGGACGCAACCGTTACGGTTGAAAAGGGCTGCAACTACTGCGACGAATTCCTCAACCACTGGAGCGGCTTCCAGAATATGATAAGCGACGGTATTGCTACCGCCGCTGCAGCAGATGTGACGGTGCTTGCACTCGGCCTTGACTGCTCTATTGAGGGTGAGGACACAGGCTTCGATAACGATTACACAGCCTGCGGCGATAAAAAATCGCTCTACCTGCCCGCAACACAGCAGAAGCTCGCAGAAGCCGTATGCGATGTTTGCGACAGTGTTATTGTTGTGCTTATGTGCGGCAGCTCAATCGACCTTGGCGAAAAGGTTACAAACCACGCAAAGGCAATTATACACGCCTGGTATCCCGGTGCTGTAGGCGGTCTTGCCGCCGCAGAGCTTATCGCAGGCGAGTTCTCACCTGCAGGCAGACTGCCCGTTACAATCTTCAGGGGCGACCACAATATGCCCGATTTTGAGGATTATAATATGCAGGGCAGAACATACCGCTACATCGACGGTGAGGCACTCTTCCCCTTCGGCTACGGTCTTTCCTTCACAAAGTTTGCATACGATAACGCTGCTGTCGTTTCGGCAGACGATAAAAAAATCACTGTCAGTGTTGATATCACAAACGCAGGCGATATGAGCGGCTACGAGCGTGCGCAGGTATACGCAAGCTACACCGACAGCCGCTATGCAACTCCGCATTATCAGCTTTGTGCGCTCAAATCCGTTGAGATTAACAAGGGTGAAACAGTAAATGTCACAATGGATATTGACCGCTACTGGCTCAAGGCAGTCAACGATGAAGGTGAAAGAGTCGAGCCCGACGGCAAGATTAAGCTCTATGTCGGCGGACATCAGCCCGACAGCGTAAGTAATAAGCTTATGGGTTACGAATGTATCGAGTTTGAAATTAAATAAAATAACATATAAAAAAGCCTCACTGTGATTGGTTTCACAGTGAGGCTTAATCTTTTTATTTACTTCTGCACTATCTTGAAGCTCTGCTGATCATCGGGGTTGCCCATGGTATAGATGAACGAGAAGCCGTAAGTGCCGTCTTCATTATAATGTATGCCGTAGCCGTCGTATCCGTTTTCGGAGCAGAGGCTTGCACGCACCCAGTTATTGCCGTCTTTTACATAAACTTCGGGACATTCCATACTTGTAAAGCCGTTGAATCTGATTGCAATATTGTTTCTGCCGCCTGTTACGGCAACTTCCGCGACACCGTTTTCTGCACGAACGGTAGGAACAAGTGCATCATCCTCAACTTCGCCTGTAATGGCAGTCACCTTTACAGGCTTGACTGCAGAATCTTCGCGGACTGCTCTTACTCTGCCGTCATCCTCTTCCGTGCCCGTACCCCAGGGAAGGAGCACAAGATTAAGCTTGATGCTGTCGCCGGGCTTGAATGTTAACTCCTCTGCATCAAGGGTGAGGCTACCGCTTGTGAGCGACTTTGATGAGCTGTCACGCACCGCAAAAGCTATATTCTGCTCGGTTCCGTCGATTATGACCTCGCTGTCCTTGACTATCATTGCGAAGTTACAGCCGAAGTGATTATTGAGCTGGTCTGCCGTATCATCGGTAATATCGTAGAAGCCCCAGTACGGAGATTCGCTGCCAAGTGTATAGTATTTATCCTTTACGGTGTTGACATCTGCAACCGCATAGTTATTATCCGAATCAAGGTAGCCGAGCTTGTTGAAATTGACATATCTGCCGTCGAAATAGAACAGATCGAAGTCACGCTTGAAGTTATCAAAGGTAATTTCACGGTTAAAGTTCACTTCAACCTCATAATATGTTCTGTTTTCATCTACCTGCGGGAATTCAACGTGGCGGAGAGTATATGTGTACGAACCGCAATCGGATTCATAGTCCATTGTAACGTCGCTGTAGAACGGACCCGAAGAATCAACAACGGCATTTTTATATTCGCTGTAAACCTGACCTGCATCAATAAAGCCGAGTGCTTTTTTGTTGTAGGTCATAAACTTAAGAATACCGACCGAGTTGAACTGCGGCTGTTCAGCCCACATAATACCGCTGCGTGTACGGAAGTCTGGCAGAAGCCAACCGTCTTTTTCATAAACAAAGTAGGGTGCGATACAATTGGATTCAGTAGTACCGGTTGAAAGATGATAATAGGACACGTGGAACTCAATACCCGAAATCTGCTTGATGGGAGCATAGCCCCAGTTCTGGTAAACATTGAGCACCGTAAGGTCAAGCGTTTCTCCTGCCCCCAGAGAAAGCGGGAAGAAGCAATCGCCGTACTGGTAATCCTTAACGCTGTAGAAGGGCTCGCCGCCGTCACCCTGAAAGTTCTTGTCTACCTGAACCGGAAGCGGTGCATAATTACCGTTACCGTCGAGCAGCGCACCCAATTCAAGGCAACCGTTCGCACCGTTTGTTCTGACGAAGATTTTTCTGTCTGTATCGTCACAGGTGATTGATATCGGCATATTAAAATGATAGTTGGGGTGATTGTAGCCCCAAGTAAAGTCCGTGCCGTCCATTCTGAACGTATATGTACCTCTGAGTGCTTCGTAGCCGAGGTATGCACCGTTTGCGTTGCCGCCGTTTACCGTAATACCATCAAGCGGATTACGCTCAAGCTCAGCCTGCTTTGCAACACCTTCAAAGCTGTGGGTTGCATCGGTATAAATTCTGAAGCCGAAGGTTACATAGTTGAGGTTGTAACCGCCTGTTTCGTCGTGCTTGTTGATACCTGTGCCTGCTGTGTAAGCGGCAACCTGACGTACAACGTAGTTATCGCCGTTGTCCTCAACAAAGAGTGCCCTTGTGCTGCCGTCTGACGGCACGATAAAGCCGACAATACCTGCACCGTTTATATCAAACGCTACGTACTCAACACTTGCATTGTCGAGCTTTGTAACATCAGTGCCGACACCGTTTTTATCTTTAAACTGAACGGAAGCAACCGTTGATTTTGCAATTTTTATCTCGCTGCCGAATTCCTGCAGAGCGGTTGTAGCTTCAACTGCATAGAGAGAAAGCTGGCTGTAAATCTTATCGCCATAAAGGTGGTAAGCCTTATCAACCTTAAATTCATCCGACTTAAAGTCGAGGTCACGCACGTGCACCTCGTTATAGTACTCACCTATACGGATTGAGTTTATTCTGCCGTCATCATCCGATGAGCTTGAATAACGCTTCTTGCCGCCTGCGATGTAGTATGTATCAAACGAATCTGCAACATAAACATTACCGTCACAGTCGGTAAGCGTTGCATCCTTTACCTTTGCCGTAAGGTCGTGAGTGAGCATCATATGGTTATTCACTATCTTGAAAGCAGAACGCCCGGCATCGGTGTAGTAGCCCTGACCGATATCGTCAACCTCTGCAGCATACTTGATTGAAGCTGAAAGGTTAGAATCGCCGTCGATATTATTGACAATTTCGGCTGTAGGTTTATTCTGCTTTTCGGGTGCAACGTACTCACCGTAATTTACGTTGAGAAACAGACCCTGAAAGAACGCGAGAATAACCGCAAATATTTTTGTAAAAAAAGAAGACATAATCAAAATTCCTCCTTTGTTATTTCCTTTTAATATTATAACAAAGAATATACATTGTCAATTGATTTTATTTAAGGTTGCTGTTATAATAAAATCACAAACCGAAGGGCGGTAACAGAATGAATACACTGAAAAAAGAAGGCAGACAGCTCAAAAGGCTGAAAAAGATGCGCCGCAAAAGCTCAGGCGGCAAATATTTCCTTGTGCTGATTATGCTTATTGCAATAGTCAACATACTCGACGAAGTAACGAGTAACCTCACTGTTACGGTACAATCCTCATTCGTTACGGAGTTTTTTGTAAACAATCCGTTTTTAGGCAAATTTTATTCATATGAAGACGGCCTTGCATTTCACTCGACAATCAGCGTAGTCACCTACGCATTCGGTATTATCACTCCGTTTTATAAGGCACTAGCCGACAAATGGGGCAGAAAGCCGCTGTTTGCTCTGTCAACTCTCGGTATGGCAACAGGTCTGCTGATAATTCACCTTTCAACAAGCTACATAATGTTCCTTGCAGGCTTTGCGGTAATCAGCTTCTTTATGGGCCACGATATACAGATTATATACATCCTCGAGGAAGCGCCCGACAAGCACCGCGCAAAGATATACAGCCTGCTCAAGAGTTTCGGCATACTCGGCGTCGTGCTTATTCCCGCACTTCGTAACGCACTTATGGGTGACGACCCTACAAGATGGCGTGAGATTTTCCTCGCACCTGCACTTATCGGCTTTGTCGCAGTGCTCCTTGTAGTGCTGTTTGCAAAAGATACCAAGGTATTTATTGAAGAAAGAATTGCATATCTCTCAACACCGTACAAAAAAAGACAACGCGAAAAAGAGCTCAAGAAAAAAGCCAAGCAGGCACAGCGTAACCAGGCAAGCGTATTCAACGGCGTAAAATACATCTGGGCACACAAGGACACAAAGTCGCTCATAATTTCACATATAATTTTCGACTCGGCTATGCCTGCAATTGCACTCTACTTTGAGTCATCAATGCACACCGCAGGAATGAGCACAAGCCAGATTACAAAGGCACTGTTTATGGTGCCGATAGTATACGGCTCTATTACTTTCCTCTCGGGCTTTATTGCCGATAAGGCAGGCAGAAAAGCAACTGTAACAGGCTTCTCCGTCACCTGCGTTGCAGGATATATACTCTTTGTTACGGGTATTCTGCTCGGCTGGAATCCTTACCTTGTAGGTGCGTTTGCAGGTCTTTACCAGGGCTCATACTGGATCGGCAGAGACTATATGAACGTTATGATGACCGAAAAAGTGCCGACGGATATACGTGCTTCCGTTGTCGGTGCAGAGGGTCTGCTCGTAATTATCGGCCTCGTTGTCGGCTACGGACTTACAATAGTCGGTATGATGATAATGCCGATATGGTGGGCCTGCCTTGCAGTATCCGTACCGATGGTAAGCGTTGCGGCAGTTATGTTCGCACGCAAGGTTAAAGAAACCAAGGGCGTAAACCTTGATGAAATAGCATAGAACAAAAGGACCTGTGTTCTGAAAAGCACAGGTCCTTTTGTTAATCTTCTACTATATTTTTGATTTTTTCGGGAGTCGGCAAATCTTTGAATCTGTAGAATTTTCTTGCGTTTTCTCCAAGGAAAAGCGTTTTGTTTTCTTCTGAAATCTCTGCAGTTTTCTCAACGAAATCAAGGCTCATTTTATATGTAACGGCAGTCATCGTACGGGGGTAGTCACTGCCCCACATCAGCTTATCAAAACCGACGAGCTCTGCCGCTTCATTGATTGCCTTAACCGCAGAGGGATAGGGGTAAAACTCGCTGTTGAAAAGCCAGGTTATACCGCCGCTTTCGATAAATACATTCTTGTTTTTTGCAAGCTTTATCTGCTCGAGCCAGCCTGACCTTGTCACCATACCGAAGTGGCCGACAGCTATCTTCAGATTGGGGAACATATCGATAATTTCCTGCATCATATCCGTCTGCTCGTCGCCGTCAGCAAGGTCGATTGATATAAACTTGCCGTTTTCGTTTGCAACCTTAAAAGGCTCAAGGTGATTTAACAGATTTTTATCGGCAAGGCGGCCTGCACAGATTTTTATTCCGTCAAAGCCGCTCATATCGCCGAGGGGCTTTTCCTCATAAAGAGCGCAAATTTTAATTCTGTCGCTCTTGCAGGTGAGCAGATATTCATCCTGATTGCCATCGATATATTCCTGAGTTATGACGGCACCCGATACACCTGCATAGTCCATATTTGCCAGAAATCGCTCTGCAGAGTTGACACCGTCGGTCATATAAGGCGGCATCATCTGCTTTACTTCGCCGCCGAAGCTACTTCTGCCGCCACCTATATCATAAACGGGCTTGCCGCTTACAATACCATTCTGCTTTTGCCAGAGATGAGCGTGCGCATCAATAATCATAGTGTCACACCGTCCTTGAAAATTGCAATTTCACGGTTGCCGCAAAGCTCATTCTTTGTCGGTTCACCGTCACATATATCTTTAATCAGGTCAATCAGCTGCTCTGCCTTTTCTTCCTTATCAAATCCGAATGCAGAAAAATCAATCCAATGGCTTTTTTTGTTTGCTATAGTATCGTTTGAAGCAATCTTTATGGTAGGCACTGCAGTACCAAGCGGAGTACCTCTGCCGGTTGTGAAAAGCACAAGGTGACAGCCGGCTGCCGAAAGATTGGTAATTGAAACAATATCGTTGCCCGGTCCGTCAAGCATATTAAGACCTGCCTTTGTTACGGTATCACCGTAGCCGAGCACATCGACAACAGGTGCCGTACCGCCCTTCTGCACACAACCGAGCGACTTTTCCTCAAGAGTTGTGATGCCGCCCTCTTTGTTGCCGGGTGACGGATTTTCCGACACGGGCTGACCGTGATTTTTAAAATACTGCTTGAAATTGTTTATCATAGAAACAGCCTTGTCAAAAACGTCTTTACTGACACAGCGGTCGAAAAGTATCGTTTCCGCGCCGAACATCTCCGGCACTTCGGTAAGCACAGCCGTACCGCCCATAGCGCAGATTTTATCGGTAACTTTGCCGACAACGGCGTTTGCCGTAATACCCGAAAAGCCGTCGGAGCCGCCGCATTTGAGTCCTATTTTCAGCTTTGACGCAGGCACAGAAACACGCTCATCTTTCGATGCATTTACTTTGAGCCGCTCAATGATTTCTATACCTGCCTGCATTTCATCCTCACAGTCCTGCACTGACAGAAAAGCAACTCTGTCTGTGTTAATTTCGCCGAGGATTTTTTTCATTTCATCGATATTATTGTTTTCGCAACCCAGACCGAGCACAAGTACACCGCCTGCGTTGGGGTGCTTTATAAGTCCTCGCAGAATAAGCTGAGTCGTTTCGTGGTCACCGCCGAGCTGACTGCAACCGTAAGGATGAGCAAAGCTTATTGCACCGGTCTTTTCGCTGAGCTGTTTTGCAATACCGTTAACACAGCCGACTGTCGGCACAATCCATATATCGTTGCGTATACCTATATCGCCGTTTTCTCTGACAAAAGCATTAATGGTAAAAGGTTCACGCTTTTTTAAATCACTGAAATTCGGAGTGTATTCATAAGACAGAATATCGCCGAGCTTCGTTTTCATATTGTGCGAATGAACTTTATCGCCCGTTGCAATATCAGCCGTTGCACAGCCGATAGGATAGCCGTATTTAATAATGTCTTCGCCTTTTGATATATCACGCAGAGCTGACTTGTGACCCGTTGACAAATCAACGCAGACATTATCTTTTTCGTTTATTCTGACAGTATCCATTTCATTGTTTCCTTTGCACCGAGCTCGGCAATTTTATTGTAATACTCCGTAACAGACTCTGTCATATCTGAAAGGTCAGCCTGCCACAGCGAAGTGTCGGCAAGAATTACCGATATTTCGGAATTTCTGATTTTTGCGATAACCTCTGCCGAATCCTCGGGGTTTTCGTTTTTGTAGAAATACAGAAGATACGCAAGCGAAAGCGTAAGCCCCTTGGGATATGTGCCGCACTGTGCCTTGTATTCAAGGATTGTCGGCAGCACACGCACAGAAAATTTGCTCACGGAGTTGAGCGAAATCGCACGCCACTTATGCCTGATAAAAGGATTGCGGAAGCGGTCGGAAACGCTCGCGGCAAAAGCTCTGCTCTCCTCGTTATCACCGATTGTCGGCAGAATTTCATTATTCATACACAAGTTGAGAAAAGCAGATGCGGTTTCATCAGCCATAGCTTCGCCTACTGTTTCAATTCCCGAAAGCAGTGCACCTGCAACAAGTGATGTATGAGCACCGTTGAGAATTCTTACCTTGATTTTCTTGTACGGCTTTACATCGTTTGTCCAGATTACGTTAAAGCCTGCTTTTTTAAGCGGCAACTCGTTTTCAAAATCGCCCTCAATAACCCAAAGGTGAAAAATCTCCGCAGTATCAAGATATTTGTCATCGGGATGGATGAGCTTTGTTTCATCGTCGGGGTAACCTGTTACGATGCGGTCAACAAGCGTATTTACAAAGCTGTTTTCAGCTTCAAGCCAATCAACAAAGCCCTGCTCAAGATTCCAGAGCTTTGCGTATGCGAGCACGCTTTTTTTAAGCTCGTCACCGTTGTTATCGATAAGCTCGCAAGGCAGAAGCACAAAACCGCCCATACCGTTTTTATAGCGGCGGTAAAGCAGCTGAGTGAGCTTGCCGGGAAATGAAACGCAAGGCTTATCGTCTGCCTTACAGCTATCATCAAAAGCTATACCCGCCTCGGTTGTATTTGAAACGATAAAGCGGAAATCGGGGTTATCGGCAAGAGCCATATAGCCCTCAAAATCTTTATACGGGTCAACGCAGGCTGACACAGACTCAACAAGAGTGTGCTCATTTCTGATTTCACCGTTTTCGATTCCTCGCAGGTAAAGGTTATATTTACAGCCCTGCGCTGTAAGACCTGCAACCTTGCCGCCTGCTCTCGGCTGTACAATAACAGCCTTGCCATCATATAATTCCTGCTTATTCATCACATCAAGAAAATAATCAAAAAAGCCGCGCAGGAAATTACCTTCGCCGAATTGTATTACCGTTTCTCTCATATCAGTCACCGATTTTAATAAGGATTTTTGCAAGTGTACCGTCGTTATTTGCAAGTGCCTTGAATGCATCAAGTGCGTCTGCCATATCGTAAACACTACTTACCATTTTCATAACGTCGGCTTTACCGCTTGCTACAGTGTCTATGTTATTTATAAAATCAGCCTTGAGCGCATTACGGCTGCCGTGAATATTAAGCTCTTTTTTAAGGATAACGGAGTGAACGAAATTTGTTTCACGCTTGCCGTTGCCGATAAGAATTATGTTTGCCGCAAAAGTCGCAGAGTCAATACAGCCGAGGAAGGTTTCGGGTGCACCGCAGGCTTCGATACACACATCAAAGCCTCTGCCGCCCGTAAACTCATCGGTAAACTCTGCAAGTGATTTCTCTTTTGTGTTTACAACAGCATCCGCACCGTATTCCTTTGCAAGTGCAAGGCGGTTGTCGAGGATATCGGCAACTGCGATTTTCTTACACTTAAGCTTTGCGGCAAGCAGTGCAAATAAGCCTATCGGACCTGCACCGATTACAAGCACGCTGTCGGTTGATTTGATTTCAGCTCTTGAAACTGCGTGTTGTGAAATTGAAAACGGCTCAATAAGTGCAAGCTCCTGTGCCGAAAGACCCTTACCGTCGTAAATTCGCTCAAGCGGCATTGATATATACTCGCAGAATGCACCGTCGCGCTGTACACCCATAGTCTGATTATCCGTACAGCAGTTTACATAGCCGCGCTCGCAGGAATAGCAGGTGCCGCAGTTGAAGTAAGGGTTACAGGTAACAATATCGCCGACCTTTAAACCTCTGTCGTTTTCGGGTACGGTAACAATCTCTGCCGAAAACTCGTGACCGGGTATTCTCGGGTAAGAGGTAAACGGCTGATTACCTGTAAATGATGCAACGTCAGCACCACAGATACCGACGTATCTTACTTTGAGCAGTGCCTCACCCTCTTTAACCTCGGGCATAGGCACTTCTCTTATTTCTATTTCACCGGGTGTCGGAATTACTATCGCTTTCATATCATTCATCCTCCGCTATATATTCTTTGTTCCAGATTACACCTGTCTTGAGCGGTGCACCCTTACAGTAAATTTTATTTTCGTACGCATAAAGCGGGTCGCTGATAAACTCATCCTTGTCAATCAGCTCGACAACCTCGTCAAATCGGCTGTCAACAAGCACCTCAATCGCCTTTTCCATATGCTCCTGACGGAAATTGATGGAAGCGAAAATAAGGTGATTTTCAAAGCCGAAGGGCATCGTATCATACTGTACCTTCGGGCCGAGCGAAAAGCTGTTATATATACCGTTACAGCCGAGCACCTTATGCTCAAACGCAACACGGTGCTCAATATTCGTACCGCTCGTGCCTGCAAAAAGTGTGGCTCGGCCGCCGAGCATTTCTATAATTTTCTCTGCCGTCTGCTCTTCGGTAAGGCCTGCGGTACAAAGATAATCTGCACTCGCAATCTCCTTTGAAAAAGCAACCTTTTTACTTGATTCGTCACTTCTTCCTACAAAGAGAATCTTTGCGTTTTTATACTTTCTTCTTATCTGGTCAGCAATAAAAAGGCCCGTCATACCAAGACCGAAAATAACGGTACGCTCAAAGGTTTCTTCCTTTGCAATTGCCCTTGCCTGCTCCTCACTGCACTTGTGCTTTGCCATTTTTACGCGGAAGTTGTGAGCTTCGCCGAGGTCCTCCATACGCTCAAGCTGAAAAACGGCACAGGCATACGGGTCGGCAAACGAAAGCCTTTTTGCTACGGACAAAGGCAGCTTTTCAAGATTTTCGTACTGCTCGGGAAGATGCAGAAGCATATCGGGATTAAAATAGTTTTTGTCGCAAAAAAGTCCGTCTGCACCGTCACAGCCGTACTCAAAATATGTTTCATCTTCGGTATAGCGGGTCGGGTCATAGCTGTCACCGCCGCGGATAAGCACTATCGCAAAGCGGTTTTCCGAAGGCACCCATACAACGCCCTCGTGACCGTTGATAAGCCTTGATTCGCCCTCTGGAAATTTTGCAGAGAGCTTGCCCTCCCTGCCCATTTTCATCAGTTCATAGTCAGTGCCGCAAAAGCCCTGAAGAACAGGTAATGCTTCAACGCCTGAGAGTTTAGGCTCGCCTCTGAGCCTTTGTCTTTCGGGGTTGATAAGGTTTATTTCGCCGTATTTAACCGGAGTCTCACTGTCATTGAGAAAATATGTACCGTATGTTTTCATTTCCTTCACCTCTTAAGTCAGGTTCCAATAAAATCAATTATATCATAAATCCTTCAAAACTCAACTTGATTTTGTTATTTATTTACGAAAATTCGCTCCGGTTGACAATACGCCCTATTATAGACTATAATAAAATGAAGGAGGTAATAAAATGAAAAAAACATTTTCAATCATACTGTCTGCTGTTATTTTGCTTCTTTGTACTATAATTCCGGTTTCAGCAAGCGAAATCACAGCATCCGATTCAGGCTTTACAAATATTCGTTTTGCCAACGGATACATAGGATTTTGCATTGACAATCAAAAGAACGGTGCTGTTACAGGCGACAAGTTCACACAGGCTCAAAGCACATCCGTAGCCGATAACAATGTCGACGGCAGCGATATTTCCCAGCAGTTGAAAGTTCTTTTCACTCAATGCTTCGATGAGCTTTTTGTGCCCGACGGTAACGGCAGTTACCACATTACCAACGAAACAGCATCCCAGACTCTGCAATTTGCAATCTACCATTTCACAGGCGAGCAGAGTTACATCTGGGGCAATATATCAACCGTTGTCAATAAAACAAAGGCGTACACAGGTCCTTCTATCCCTGATGACGGCTATTCATTAAAGCTCGACAACGGCGACATTGTTACATTCAGCTTTATGGTTCTTGAACCTCAGAATGAGAACCAGCAGTCATTCTTTGCCTACAAGCTTAACGTTTCTCAGGAAGCTCCTCACGAGCACGATTACAGCGACGACTGGGAGTCCGACGAAAATGAACACTGGCACGAATGCGAGTGCGAAGATAAGACAGATGTAGGCTCTCACAGCGGCACTACTGCTGACTGCGTTACTCCTTCGGAATGTACAATCTGCGGCAAAAATCTTTCAGACGTTGACAAGACCAACCACACAGGCGAAACCGAAACCAGAAACGCAAAGCCTGCTACAGAGTTTGAAGACGGCTACACAGGCGACATCCACTGTAAAGGCTGCGGCGAATTGCTTGAAAAAGGTGAAGTAATCCCTGCTACTCACGAGCACGATTACAGCAACGATTGGGAGTCCGACGAAAATGAACACTGGCACGAATGCGAGTGCGAGGATAAGAAAGACCTTGACGAGCACACATTCACAGACGGCGTATGTTCTGTATGCGGCAAGGAATCAGGAAACAATGATCCCAACGGTGACGATCCCAACGGCGATGATCCCAACGGTGACGATCCCAACGGCGATGATCCTAACGGCGATGATCCCAACGGCGATGATCCTAACGGCGACGATCCCAACGGCGACGACCCCAACGGCGATGATCCTAACGGCGATGATCCTAACAATGACGATATTGTTGATGTGATTCTCGGTATGTTAGGCGATATGAATATTGAAGTTGATATCGATGAAGTCACTGCTGTTCTTTCCGAGCTTGTTGAGAATATGGATATTGAAAAAATCGAAGAATACCTCTCCGAGCTTGATTCGAATATCGATATCAACATAGTTACAGATTATCTGCGTGACCTTTTTGCAGACTCCGATAAAGACAACGCAGAGCCCGAAAGCAAGCCCGGAACCGATGGTGAAGGTGCAACAGACGACTCAAATGACGATGATGCACAAACCGGCACCGATTCCGACAGATACACCGACAGCGAAAGCCCCGCAACAGGTATAGGTACAGGCGGCACAATTGCAGTTATCCTTCTTGCGATAAGTCTTGTTGTTTTTGCCGCATCATTAAAGGCAAAGAAAAAATCACGTGCCAACTAATTAAATTCAGACCCAAAAACACTTCACGGTTTGTGAAGTGTTTTTTTCTTTAACACAGCAATCATTGACACAATTTTGCCAAAGGTATATTATTACGGTAACAAGTCTAAAGGACGGTGTCGGTATGAGATATGTCGCAGACCACGACTTTCATATTCATTCAACCGTATCGCTCTGCTGTCACGACGAAACGCAGACACCCAAAGCGATACTTAATTACGCAAAAGAAAATAATCTGAAACAAATCTGCCTTACAAACCATTTCTGGGACGAAAAGGTTGCAAGCGAAGCAGACTGGTGCAGTGAGCACGGCTTTGCTCCCATATCCTCTGTTTTACCTTTACCGCAAGCCGATAATATCGAATTTCTTTTCGGCTGTGAAACCGATATGGATTTTAACAACGTGCTCGGTGTAAGCAAAGAAAGGTTTGATGTGTTTGACTTCATAATCGTAGCCACAACGCACCTGCATCTTGACGGCAACACGGTAAGAAACGAAATCACAACACCCGAAGAAGCAGCATTCCACTGGGTTGACAAAATCGAAAATCTGCTCGGCAAGAACCTACCGTGGAACAAAATCGGAATCGCACACCTGACCAGCGGACATATGTACAGAAAAAGGCCCGAAGAGGCTCTGCCTCTGATTTCCGACAGCACTATGTACTCCGTATTCGGCGAATGTGCACGAAAAGGTGTCGGCATAGAGCTTAACGTAAAAACTTCAAATATGCCGCTCAAACAGCGTGAAATATTCCTCCGCCCTTACCTTATAGCCAAAGAATGCGGCTGTAAATTTTATCTCGGAAGCGACTCGCACAAAGCATCCGCACTCGCTTGCGCAAAAGAAAATTTTGAAGATATCATCACACAGCTTGATTTAAAAGAAAATGACAAATTTATCATCAGACGATAAAGCAAAAAGCAACCCGATACATGAGTAAAACCGTGTGTCTGGTTGCTTTTCTGCAAAACCGCTGAATTTTATCATATATTAACAGTTGTATTTTTTTGTATTATATGATATTATTAAGTGTCTATATGTGAAAGTATATATTTTTTTAGCAAAACAGGTAATTTTTCAGGAGGTGGCTGCCGTGGTTGATATTCATTGTCATATTCTGCCCGACACTGATGACGGTGCAGGCAGCCCCGTTGACTCTGTCGAAATGGCACGCATAGCGGCTGATTCGGGTATACGAAGCATCGTTGCAACGCCTCACTGCAACATACCCGGCATCTGCCGCAACTACCGCAGCGACAGCCTTATTTCAAAGCTGTCTGCTCTGCAGGCTATGCTTGAGCTTGAATCCATACCAGTCACGCTGCATCCCGGGCAGGAAATATTTTTCACCGATGATTTTGAAGAGCATCTGAAGCGTGGCGATTTTATTACGCTTAACAACTCAAGATATATGCTTATCGAATTTGATTTCGGGATACCGGAAAACGAAGCCGTACGCAGTGTCAATCTGATATCATCACTCGGCATTGTTCCCGTTGTGGCTCACCCGGAGCGGTACGGATTTGTCATCTCTCAGCCCGACAGTATTCATCGGCTCAGCCGTGCAGGCGGCCTGATTCAGCTCAACCGAAGCAGTATTGTCGGCGAATTCGGCTCACGCATATATGTGACATCAAAATACATATTGAGTAACGGGCTGGCTGACTTTGTTGCAAGCGATGCTCACAGTCAGTACAGCAGAACACCTGATTTTTCCGATGTACACGAAGCAATAAGCGAAATAAGTTCATATGACTATGCTGACCTGCTTCTCGATATCAACCCTTCAAAAATTATCCGAAACGAAACAGTTTAATCAGACTGTACACAGAAAGGCGAATTTTTTATGATAAAATGGTTGCGAAGAATAACCCTGTTACTGTTCATATTAATGCTCGGTGCATTTATCGTATTTTCAGTTGTAGACAAAATGAGAACAGATAAAACCGTCCCCGTCTTTACCGTTGAAACCGATACACTTGAGCTGAGCGTTAAGGACAGCAAAGACCTGCTTCTCACCGGTGTTACCGCATACGACGAAAAAGACGGCGACCTTACCGACAAGGTGCTTGTCGAGTCCGTTTCAAAGTTTATAACACCCGGCGTTTGTACAGTTACATATGCCGTAACAGACTCTGACCGCCATGTTTCAAAAATAACCCGCACGCTTCGCTACACCGATTATACAACACCCGAATTTTATATGAAGCGCGCACTTGTTTATTCGGTTGACGAAGCTGTTGATGTACGCTCTGCCATAGGTGCCAGAGACTGTATCGACGGCGATATCAGCGACAAGGTTACAATTACCGCAACCGACTACGTTGCAAACACAACAGGTGTATTTACCGTTTCTGTTTCTGCAGCAAACAGTATGGGTGATATAATTTATCTTGATGTCACCGTTCACGTCGAAGGCAACGAAACAATGGCACCGCAGATACAGCTTGAAAAGAGCCTTATCTATGTCAAAAAAGGCGAAACTCCGGTATTTGAGGATTATATCAAAGACGTTACGGTCAACGGAGTGCTTATGCAGAATTACAACCTGCTCATTTCCACCAACTACGACTGCGATAAGGAAGGCACATACAACGTACACTTCTACATTTCCACCGACGAAGGATACGAGGGACACTCAATCCTTACCGTTGTTGTTGAGTAATGATTCGTTTTCAAGTTTTATTTATTTCGGAGTGATAGATTTTGAAAAATAACAGATCATCGTTTGCCATAACTTTTGAATGGAACAGCCTTGTACGGGATATGGTCAGAAACATCTGGGCGATTATTCTGGCAGGTCTGATTGCCGCTATGGGCGTGAGCGTTTTTGAAAAAAGTATATATACACCGAGCTATACCAGTAAAGCCGTACTCGTAGTGCGTTCAAAGGTGGGCAGCAGCGGTGCTTACAGCAACCTCTCCGCATCCAACGAAATGGCAACCATTTTCACAAAGGTTTTCGACCAGACAACAATGAAGCAGCTTGCCGCAGACCATCTCGGACTTGATTCGTTTGAGGGCGATATCAAAGCCGAAGTTAACGGTTCGACAAACCTGCTCAATCTTTCCGTTGAATCCAAGGATCCGGAGCTCGCTTTCCGACTTCTTACGGCAATACTTGAGGTTTATCCCCAGATATCCGACGCCGTTTTCTCCAACGCGGTTATAGATGTAATATCCGCCCCGCGTATGCCTACACAGCCGACAAACTCCGTACTCACACGATATCGCAAACATATCGTACTGTTTGCTATGATATTTGAGGCGGGACTTATTATGCTTTTCTCGCTGCTTCGTGAAACGGTCAAGGAAGAGCGAGGCTTCACCGATAAAATCGATTCAAGGCTTATCAGTACGGTTTCGCACGAGCGTCCTCACCTTTCATTCAAAGAAAAGCTGCGCCGTAAAAAGAGAGCGTTGCTTATAAACGATGCTTATTCAAGCCTGCGCTTTACCGAAGATTATCAGAAGCTGGCAACCAAGCTTGAATATATGCAAAAGAACAAGAATCACAAAATTTTTGCAATTACAAGCGTTGCTGAAAACGAGGGCAAATCCACTGTTGCAGCCAATGTTTCTCTTGCCCTTGCAGGCAGAGGTTACCGTGTTGCACTTATAGACCTCGATGTACGCAAGCCTTCAATGTACAAGATTTTTGATTACGGTAAGGATATGAAAAACGAGTTTTCGGATGTCCTTGCAAACCGTGTTACTCTCAACAATTTCAGCTTTGTACGTTACAGAAAAACAGACCTTATTATTGCATTCAACAAAAAATCCTCTTCCTCCAAAAGCAGCGAATATGACGGCACAGCTCTGAAAAACTGCATAACCGCACTTCGTGAGAAAGTCGATTTCGTTATTATCGATACTCCGCCCTCATCCGTTTCGGCAGACAGTATTATGGCATCTGCTTTTGTTGACCGCACTCTGCTTGTCATCAGGACCGACTGCGTTGCTGTACGCGATATCAACGATGCGATACTTGCAATCTCTGATGCCGGCGGTAAGCTTGCGGGCTGTATACTCAACGATGTATATAAGCCGTTTACTCTTTTCGGACAGATTGGTATTGACGAAATGGGTCAGCACGGCTACGGCACATATCATCGCGGCTACTCAAGATACAACAGAAATGCTTTTGCAGATGCTGACGAGTCAGCCGGATTTACGGAAGAATCACTCGACGATACAACAGATAAAAAAGAGGGATAAGGTTACCGTATGAAAAACAACAATAAAACCAACGATATAAATAACCCTAATTCTTCTGTCGAGATAAGGGTACTGATAAGCGATATATGGCGCGGTGTAATCAAATTCGGTTGGATTTCGCTTGCTCTTGCCGTGCTTTTGGGCGGAATACAGTTTTACAGGAGTTTTATACGCTACACTCCCGAATATACTGTTTCCGCAACCTTTACCGTACAGACCGAAAACGCTGTGCTTTCGGGTGAAAACGGTGTTTCGGCATACTCATTCTATTACAACAAGGATACAGCAGACCAACTTGCCAATATATTCCCCACTGTCATAAGCAACTCTTTGCTCAAGCAGCAGGTTTGCAACGACCTCGGCGTTGATTCCATGCCCGCCACCGTCACGGCAAAGTGTATCACCGGCACCAATATGATAACGCTCACTGCAAAGGGCAAAAATCCGCAGCTCACCTACGATACCCTCCTAAGCGTTATCGACAACTACTCGTCTGTTTCTGACTATATTATAGGCCGCACAAAGCTCGTTATGATAAACGAGCCCGATATGCCGACCAAGCCTTCAAACACACTGGCATGGCGTTCATCCGTGCTCAGAGCCGCTCTTATCGGCTTCGTAATCGGAGTTGCATGGATAATGATATATGCAATTCTTCGTAAAACAATACGCACAAAAGAAGATATACGCAACATACTTAACCAGCACTGTGTGGGTATTCTTCCGCAGGTTGTTTTCAAAAAATACCGTCGTAAGATAAACTCCGACATAATACTTACCAACCCGCATGTCGGCAATGATTTCCTTGAGTCTCTCAGGCTTCTCAGAGGCTCTGTACAGAAATGCGTCAGCGATACCGACAAAGTTATTATGATAACAAGCACTGCCCCGGGTGAAGGTAAATCCGTTGTTACATTCAATATTGCGGCAAGCTTTGCAAAAGACAGCAAAAAAACGCTTCTTATTGACTGTGACCTTCGCGACTCGGGTATAGGCTCACTCCTTTCGGGCGACAATTACGGCGAAACCGTAAAACACGAAACCGATGGCTATACCGTAAGCTGCATAGAATCCCTCGGCTTCGATATGCTTACATTCAAAAACGGCGGAGAAAAGGTGCAGGAAATTATCCGCACCGCAACACTTAAAAACCTCTTCAACCGTTTTAAAGAAGATTACGATATCATCTTTGTTGACACTCCGCCCTGCGGAATTATTTCCGATGCGGTAATTGTTGCAGGTGCGGTCGATGCAGTGCTTTATGTAATCCGTCAGGATGCCGTACTTCAGACAAGTATCAGAACAGGTATCAACACTATCCTCGAAACAGAAACAAAGTTTGCCGGCTGTGTACTCAACGGCGCCTCAGGCGGTTTCGGCGGCTACGGCAACTATTACGGCTACGGCGGATACCACAAGTATTACCGCGGAAGCTATTACAACAAGTACGGCTACGGATACGGGAAGTCACGTAAATCGAAATCCGCAAAATAAACACACAAAAATATTCCTCGGGAGGTAAGCGAGCGCATGAAAAAGCCCGGCGAATATACTGAGCTTTTCCGCTCTCTCAGCTCCGAGTGGAAATGGCTTCTCAGGTACATTTCGCGTTATAAATTCCGAATTGTATTATATATAATTATGGGTGTCGTCGCTACAGTGATGGGGCTCGGCGTAAACGTTGCATCAAAATTCCTGATTGATGCCGTGCTCAATAAAAATATGAGCACAATAGCGGTAAGTGCGGCTGTTGCAGTATCTCTCGGACTTGCTCAGATTATTGTAAACGCCGTAATATCAAGAATTGCCGCCAAAGTAGGCACTAAAATCAGTAACGAAATACGCGAAAACATATACGAGCATATCGTTTTTTCAAAGTGGAAGACTGTCAGACGCTATCATTCAGGTGACCTGCTCAACCGTATTGAGGGTGACGCAGGTGCCGTATCAAGCAGTATCGTCACTTTTGTTCCGGGTGTTTTCACAAAGCTTACGCAGTTTGTCGGCTGTCTTGCTCTTGTACTTTACTACGACCCGACAATGGCTGTTTTCGCTTTTCTGAGCACTCCTTTTCTCGCTCTTTCTTCGCGTATCACCGCAAAAATGACCCGCAAATACAACAAAGAAAGCCGCGAAATGAACGGCAAACTGCTCAGCTTTTATTCGGAGTCGATACAGAATCTGCAGATGATAAAAGCGTTTGACATCACATCACGCTATGTTATGCAGATAAAGCAGAATCTTTCGCTTTACAGAAAAATCAGACTTGACCATGATAAATTTTCAACAATAATGACTGCCTGCATGGCAGGTATAGGTCTCCTTGTTTCTTATACCTGCTACGGCTGGGGCGTTTATCGGCTGTGGAGCGGTGCAATCAGCTTCGGAACAATGACACTGTTTTTGCAGATTTCAGGTATGCTGACTTCTTCTTTTTCTTCGCTTGTTTCCATGGCTCCCGGTGCAATTTCCATAGCTACTGCCGCAGGCAGAATTATGGAAATTACGCAGATGCCGCTTGAGCAGCACTCTGATGCAGACAAGGCAGAGCAAATAAGCGATACGGTACTCAAAAGCGGTGTAACTATCGAGTGTAAAAATCTTACTTATACCTATGACGACAGCTCCGCACCTGTTGTCAGCAATATTTCTTTTGAGGCTTCTCCCGGTGAAACTATAGCATTTATAGGCCCGTCAGGCGAAGGCAAAACCACAGTGCTAAGGCTTATTCTCGGTCTGCTTGAGCCGGATTCGGGCTCTGTAACAATGCGTACGGCTGACGGAGAAGTTATAGAAATATCCGAAAGCACAAGGCGGTTCTGCTCTTATGTGCCGCAGGATAACGCTGTTTTCTCAGGATATATCGCAGATAATCTGCGTATCGTGTGCCCCGAGGCTACTGACGACGAACTTAAACAGGTTCTTGAAACTGCCGATGCGTGGAGCTTTATAGAAAAATTACCGCTCGGCATTTATACATCCGTTGACGAAAAAGGTATCAATTTCTCTGAAGGACAGATTCAGCGTATATCAATTGCGCGTGCTCTGCTCCGCGATGCGGCAGTTATTGTTATGGACGAAGCGACCAGTGCACTCGATGCCGCCACAGAGGAAAGGGTGCTTGCAAATATGATGAGAAAGCATCCGAACCGTACCCGCGTTATTACTACCCACAGACCGAGTATGCTTAAATACTGCACCCGTATTTACAGAATAGGTACCGACGGTAAGTTGACACATATAACTGCCGAAGAAGCCATTGCTACATAAAATGATAAAATACGTCTGTTCCGTAAAGGGCGGGCGTATTTTTTCTTTATTTATTACTATATTAGATATAAATATATTGCTTTGCTTTAATTATTATGCTATAATCACATAAATATAGTGTAATTAGTGAAAGTGGGTGTATCACAGACATGTACAAGGTTAAAGACGGCTTTATAGTGCGTCGCATAGGGCCACAGGTAATGGCTGTACCTACAGGTAAAATGACTTCGGAAATACACGGTATGATTGCCCTTACAGAGAGTGCAGAGCTGTTGTGGTCAGCACTTGAAAAAGGTGCTGAGACGGACGAGCTTGTCTGTCTGCTCACAGAGCATTACGAAATTGACAGTGATACCGCCAATACAGATGTTGAAAAATTCCTTACAGGCTTGCGTGAGCAGGGGGCTCTCGAATGATGGACTGTGACCGTTTTGAATCCGACTATATGAATTCGCTCAATCTGTGGGCGAAAGAAAACCGAGCACCTGTTACTGCAAATTTTGAGTTGACTCCGTTCTGCAATTTCAGCTGTGTTATGTGTTACGTGCGGCTTGACAAAAAGCGCGCCGCCGCCCAGGGCACAATACTGACAGCAGATGAGTGGATTGAAATTGCAAAGCAGGCAAAAGATATGGGTACGCTCAATGTAGCCCTCACGGGTGGCGAGCCGTTTGTTCATCCGGAATTCTGGAAGATATACGGTGAGCTGAACAAAATGGGCTTCCTTATTTCCATACTCACCAACGGCTATCTAATCGATGATGCTGCCATAGAGAATTTCCGTAATCTGGGTATGCCGTACAGAGTCAAGATATCAATCTACGGTGCAAGCAACGAAACCTACCTTCGCACCTGCGGCGTAACTGACGGATTCAGCAAAGTATCCGAATCGATTGACCGTCTTAAAGCGGAAGGCGTGCCGATTTCACTCAGCACCACAATAGTCCGCGAGAATGCCGATGACCTGAAGAAAATGTACGAGTTTGCGGCAGAAAAATCTTTAAGCCTGCAGCACACTATAAACGTACTCAAATCTTCGCGCAACTCTATCAACACTATAGAAACATCCCGTTTCTCTGCTGCAGATTTTTCCGATGAGCTTACTCTTGAGCGGCTCGAGGCAAGCAGATTCCCCGAGTCCGATTCACCCTTTGCGTGGTGTGCCGCAAAAGATGTTTCTTTCCGCGTCAGCTGGCACGGGCGCTTACACCTTTGCTCTTTCGTCGACAAACCTTATGTTCAATACTCAGGCGACCTTGCAACCGATTACAGGCTTATGTGTGAGCTTACCGATAAAATTAAAAATCCGCCCGAATGCAGCGAATGTAAGTGGAAAATGTTCTGCCAACGCTGTCCCGGTATTCTATGTGCCGAGAGCTCAGACCCTGAGCGGATTGATAAAGAATTTTGTGATATGGCCAGAAGGCTGTATGAACTGTATTCAGCAAAAAAGGAGAAAAGTTATGAAGAAAAAGTACATTGCTCCCCAAAGTAAACTTTTCGCTATCAACCTTAATGAAAACATCGCCGTTTCGGGTGGTATTTCTGAGGTTTCAGGTTCCGCTACCATTATGTTCACCCAGAACATAGACGGCTGCCGCGGCATCTATACGAGTGTCCCCAGCGCCGAGGTTCATGTTATCAGCGGCACATTCTTCGATTATTACCAGGAAATTCAAAGCTACGGTGCTGAAGTATACTTCAAGTGCTTTAAATATACATTCGGATGAGGGTCAGTTTTGGCGACCTGCCTTTTGAGTGGCAGGCAGATAACACGGATTTTGTCAGCGGCTTTGCCTGCAACGATTCAACCGAGCCGATAATGACTATCCGCTTTGCGGATTCGTTGCCGGAAGCTTACGGTATTCAATATTGCGACGTGCCGTCAGCACACTTCCTTCGTCTTCCGGGCGGTGAGTTTTTGTGTGCCGACCAAGAGTGGAACGATGCTACGGTATATTTCAATGGCATCGGCAGTGAATATGCCCTGCCGCTTGCCGCTGTATGTTCAAAGCTTGCGTATTCTGACGGCTTATTGTTTCACGCATCGTGCGTCGATATAGGCGGTGAAGGCGTAGTGTTTGCCGGTTTTTCGGGAACAGGCAAAACTACTCAGGCAAGCCTTTGGGCTGAGCACCTCGGTGCACAAGTAATCAACGGCGACAAAACACTTGTCCGTATTTCAGAAAATAAAGCTTTCGCTTACGGTTTACCGTGGAAGGGTTCATCCGAATACTGTCTTAACCGAAAAACGGAACTGAAAGCGATTGTTATACCGATACAGGCTTCTGCTAATAAAATAACAAAGCTCGATTCACTCGGTGTGCTCGGGCACCTTATGCCTCACGTATTTTTTCCACACTGGGATAAGCAATGTCTTGACCTTGCGCTTGCCGCATTTGATACTTTACAGTCGCAAGTGTCCGTATGGCTTCTTGAATGCAGGGCAGATGATGAAGCAGTTAAATTGACTTACAATACGGTTTTTGATAAGTAATGGAAAAGATGGTTTGTTCCGCATCTGAATTCACTCAGATGCTTGAAAATATATTGAACGACGATGCTGTTGTGCCGCTTTGCGTTACCGGCACAAGTATGCGTCCCTTTCTGCTTGAGGGCAGAGATACTGTATGGCTCAGCCGCTTTGCTGCCGAAGATCTTAAACGCGGCGACATGGTACTCTTCAAACGCAGTGACGGTACAGCAGTGCTTCACAGAATCCGTAAGGTTATGTCCGACGGTAATCTGTTGATGAACGGCGATGCTCAAAGCTGGTGTGAAACTATTTCGGCTTCGCAGGTCATCGCAGTTGTGCAGTATATTGAGCGCGGCGGCAAAAAATTCAGCTGTGCCGATAAAAATTTCAGACTCCGCAGTGAAATGTGGCAGCTTTCAAAGCCCGCAAGGCCGCTTCTGTTGAAAATTTGGCGAAAGCTGAAATAACGAATTGGAGTAACGGTATGGATGCTTATAAAACAGAAATACTGACATCTCTCATAGCAAAAGCCGTGTGCGGCAAAGAGCTTGCTTTGCCTGACGGATGCGAGCTGACCGACAGTCTGCTCGCCGAGCTGTATGCTCTCTCGAGAGCACACGATGTATCGCACCTTGTCGGTGCCGCGCTTTCAGCCTGCGGCATCCTTGATTCAAGCACTGCAAGCGGCGCATACAGCGACAGTACTTTTTTTGCGATATACAGATATGAAAATATGAGTTTCACTCTTAAGCAGGTTAAAGATGCGTTTGAGTCGCAGAAAATACCGTTTATACCGCTTAAGGGCGCTGTTCTCGCTGAGCTTTATCCGGAACCCTGGATGAGAACGAGCTGTGATATAGATATTCTTGTGCACGAGCAGGATATCGGGCGTGCGGCAAGTGTGCTGACTGATATTCTCGGCTTCAGCGAAGGTAAAACAAGCGACCACGATATGACTTTCATTTCAAAGGAAGGAATATGTGTAGACCTTCATTTTTCGTTGTTCGAAAACAAACATTTCAAAAAGGCAGTTAAGATTCTTTCCGAGGTATGGTCTTACGCTTCACCTGTCAAAGAAGGCTGTTTTGAGCAAAGAATAAACGCAGATATGCTCCTTTTTTACCACATCGCCCATATGGCAAGGCATTTTCTCCGCGGAGGTTGCGGCATACGCCCCTTCATTGATTTATACCTGCTCATTCATAACACAACCGACGGATTCCCCTACGAACTTTTAAAAAAAGCTGACCTTGTCCGTTTCGGTGAAAGCGTTGCAAAGCTGAGCAGGATATGGTTTGATTCAGATGAGCACGATGAAACAACTCTCATTATGCAAAGCTTCATTCTTGACGGCGGCAACTTCGGTTCAGATAAAACACGTCATACAGCATGCAGAAATATTGCCGGCGGTAAAAAAAGATATATTGCCTCGCGCCTATTCTTGCCTTATGACAAGCTGAAAAATCAGTATCCCATATTGAACCGACACCGTTTTTTGACCCCTGCCTGCGAAATTTGTCGTTTGTTTTCGTTCGCAGTCGGGAAAAAGAAAAAGTTGAGAAAAGAACAACTTGAACAAATAAATAACCTGAACGAAGAGTCGCTTGAAAAAGTATTGATAATGTTTGAAAACACAGGTCTTGTTTAACAAGTCAGCTTAATACAACAACCGTAGAAATATTCAGCGGTAAAAAGTCGTTGAACATTTTAACAATACAAAAATAAATTTAATTTCACCGTTACGGATTTTCGCTTTTAAAATCCAAAAGCGGCAAACAATAATCCGTAATGCGAATTATGATATAAGTTTTTTCGAAAGAGTGGTGCTACAGTGAGCAAGAAAAAAATCAATACCAACAAAAAAAGTTTTGCTTACACTACCATTATCCGAGGTTGCAAATTAATTCATATGCTTATGAATATCGGTATATTTGCAGTCTGCCTTGATTTTTACAATTCAAGATACAATTATCACGGCGTAGGCGATACAAGATTTATGATCTTTGTCGGCTTGTATACTATCGTACTTCTGTTTTCATTGCGAACATACAAAGCATACGATTTCGGTATGACAAGCAACGTTATATTGATTTATTCTCAGTCACTTGCTGCTTTGGTAACAAATGTTGCGTTTTACGTGGTTTTTGTTGTTGCCAACTCAAAGGTGTTCAATCCCCTGCCGTTGGTCGGCTTCTTCTTGCTTCAGATTGTCGCCGACTGTATATGGACTTGTATCGTAAACCGTATTTATTTCCGTCTTAATGCACCTAAAAAATCTGTTATTTTCTATCGCAGTGAAGCAAATCTCATTCACCTCAAAGAGGTTTACCTGCGTAAAAAGAATTTTGAAATCGTTGAAACGGTTAAGTATACAGATGATTGCGATTGGAAGCAATATACAGTAAACTACGAAGTTGCTTTTCTTGTTGATTTGCCGACAGATGAGCGCAACCGGATTTTTGAGCACTGTATAGAAAAGAACATTCAGTGTTATGCCGCCCCCTATACCGGTGACATACTTATGATGGGTGCAACACATCTCGATATGTTCAGCGTACCGGTTTTTGAGATTTCAAGGGTAACGTTGAATATCGAGTATCTGCTTATAAAACGTTTTGCAGATATTTTATGTTCCCTTCTTGGTATTATCATTCTCAGCCCTGTTATGGCCTTAACAGCAATTGCAATCCGCCTGTACGACAAAGGCCCTGCACTATATAAGCAGGTACGTCTTACAAAAGACGGAAAGGAATTCAAAATTCTCAAATTCCGCAGTATGCGTGTCAACGCAGAGAGCGACGGCGTTGCGAGACTTGCAACAGATCATGATGACAGGATAACTCCTATCGGCAAATTTATCCGTGCCTGCAGACTTGATGAGCTGCCTCAGCTTTTCAATA
Source organism: Acutalibacteraceae bacterium (assembly GCA_045631965.1). Lineage (GTDB taxonomy): Bacteria > Bacillota > Clostridia > Oscillospirales > Acutalibacteraceae > UBA8612. The sequence continues at coordinate 23,517 of JAZQVR010000042.1, read as the reverse complement.
TCCTCAAGGGTGATATGAGCATTGTCGGCCCACGTCCCGAGCGACCCGAGATTGCCAAACAATACCTCGAGGAATTGCCTGCTTTTAATCTTCGCTTACAGGTGCCTGCAGGTCTGACCGGTCTTGCACAGGTTTACGGCAAATACAACACCGAGCCTATGGACAAGTTGCAGATGGACCTGATGTACATAAACAATATGTCATTTATTCAGGACTTCAGACTGATCATGGCTACATTCAAGGTGCTGTTTATGAAGGAAAGCACCCACGGCACTGCCGAAGGTCAGACTACAGCGATGGTGAAAAAAGAAGAAAAGGATTTTGTAAATAAATGAGAATTCTGATTCATACTGATGAATATTATCCTACCTGTGCGGCGTGTGCGTACCGAATGAAATCATTTGCAGACACATTTATCGCCAATGGTAACGAGGTTACCGTTATAACTAGTTCCGCCAACAAAAGCAACGGAAAGCTTGAATCACATAATGAACATATTCTTTTTTCTCCTACTATAAAGATGAGAAAAAAAACAACTTTAATGAGAATGCTTAACAATCTGAGCTTCGCTTTCACATCGTTATTAACGGCACTTAGAGCAGGTAAGGCAGATGTTGTTATTACAACGTCTCCTCCCCCACTTGTAAGTGTTTCAGGTTGGTTGATTGCTAAAATCAAGCGCGCAAAACTAGTATATGATGTCCGTGATATCTGGCCGGATGTTGCTCTTGAAATGAATAGTTTCGGAGAAAACAGTTTCTACTGCAAACTGTTTACGGCAATAACATCATTTATGTATAAGCACGCCGATATGGTAACAACGGTTTCACCGGGTAAAGTTGAAAAAATCAAAAGCAAACTTCCGTCAGAATGTTTACACAAAATCAAACTGGTAGGTAACGGCTTTGATGAAAATATTCTGAACAGCAAAACAGATGAAGAAATTATTCGCAAATATGCTCTTAACATCGGGTTTACATGCGTTTATATAGGCAACATAGGGCTTGCTCAAGGACTTGATTCTGTTTTTGAAATTGCTTCTGCTACCAGACATAAAGATGTCAGATTTCTTTTATTTGGTACTGGAGCAGAGAAAGATTCTCTCGAAAAAACTGCGAAGGAATCTGGTCTTGATAACGTTACTTTTTGCGGAATTATTCCTCATGACAAAGTTTATACAATACTTACAAGTGCTAAACTCAGTTTTATTCCGCTCAAAAGTGCCAAAATGAAAGATAGTATCCCTACAAAAATATATGAATCACTCGGTGTAGGCTGCCCTGTTTTACTTGTAGCCGAAGGAGATTCATGTGATATTGTTAACGAAAGCCAAATGGGATGTTGCGTATCTCCAGAGCAAAAAACTGAACTTATTGAAACATTTGACAGAATGGTTGATGTTTACAGCGAAATTTGTGTTAACCGCACATTTGCTCAAAATCTGATAAGACAAAAATATTCGCGGCGTCATATAGCTGATGATTTTGAAATGCTATTAAAAAATTTGATTAATGATAAGGGTGAAGCATAATCATGGTAAATGTTATAGGTCTTGGTTACATAGGCTTGCCGACGGCTCTTATGCTTGCGGCTCACGGTGTTAAGGTTGTCGGTACAGACTACAACACCGAGCTTGTCAATACTCTCAAGGGCGGCAGGACAACTTTTAAGGAAAACGGTCTTGACGAGCTTTTTCAGAAAGCTGTTGCAGGCGGTATTGAGTTTACGACAGATTATATCGAAACGGATACTTATATTGTTTCCGTTCCGACTCCTTATGATAAGTTCTCAAAAAAGATTGATGCCTGCTATGTTGTTTCTGCTATTAAAAGTGTAATGCAGGTTTGCCGTAAAGGTGCAACTGTTGTTATTGAATCAACTGTTTCACCGGGAACTATAGATAAGTATGTTCGTCCTGCAATTGAGGCAAACGGTTTTGAAATAGGTACGGACATTCACCTTGTCCATGCACCCGAAAGAATTATACCCGGCAATATGATATATGAGCTGCTTCACAATAACCGCACAATCGGTGCAGATGACAAAGCAGTTGGTGAAAAAGTTAAGGAATTGTATGCTTCATTCTGTCAGGGTGAGATTGTCGTCACCGATATCAGAACTGCCGAAATGACAAAAGTTGTCGAAAACACCTTCCGTGCTGTCAATATTGCTTTTGCTAATGAACTTGCAAAAATATGTGCGTATGACGGTATGGATGTTTATGAGATAATAAAAATATGCAATATGCATCCGAGAGTAAATATTCTTCAGCCCGGTCCCGGCGTAGGCGGTCACTGTATCAGCGTTGATCCTTGGTTTCTTGTCGGCGATTATCCGAATCTTACAAAGATTATAAAAGATTCTATGGATATAAACGACAGTATGCCCGACTATGTGCTCAATAAAATTCACGAAATAATGCATGAAAATAATCTTAAAGACCTGAGCCGTGTAGGACTTTACGGACTTACATATAAAGAAAATGTTGACGACTGCAGAGAGTCACCAACACTCCAGCTTCTCGAAAGCCAAAGCCGTCACCTTGCCGAGCCGCTAAAAACTTACGACCCCTACATATCAGAGGATATTACAGAGCATCAGTATCACGACCTTGATGAATTTCTGGACAGTGTTGATATGGTAGTTGTAATGGTCGGTCACAATGAGATTAAGCAGAATGAGCATAAGCTCAGCGGCAAGATAGTTTTTGATACACGCAGAGTTTGCTCAAAAGATATAGGTAAGGTTTACTTTATCTGATATAAATTTTTTCAGTTTTCAGAGGTTGCCTGATGAAGAAAGTAATGCTTGTTTTCGGCACAAGACCGGAAGCTATAAAAATGTGTCCGCTTGTCAAAGAGCTAAAAACGCGTGAAGAACTTAAAACGGTTGTTTGCGTTACTGGCCAGCACAGACAGATGCTTGACAGTGTACTTAATGTATTCGGCGTTGTGCCCGACCACGACCTTTCGATTATGAAGGAAAGGCAGACGCTTTTTGATGTTACCGCCAATATACTTGAGCGAATAAAGGCTGTACTTGAAAATGAAAAGCCTGATGTTGTGCTCGTGCACGGTGACACATCAACTACGTTTGTTACGGCACTTGCATGCTATTATTTGCAGATACCCGTAGGTCACGTTGAGGCGGGTTTGCGTACTTATAACATCTACTCCCCCTATCCCGAGGAGTTTAACCGCCAGGCAGTAAGTATTATTTCAAAATACAATTTTGCACCTACCGAAATGTCGAAACAGAATCTTCTTAACGAAGGCAGATGTGAAGACAGTATATATGTTACAGGCAACACGGCGATAGATGCACTTAAAACCACGGTTCGCGAAAATTACACACACCCTGAGCTTAAGTGGGCGGCAGACAGCAGGCTTATAATGCTTACGGCACATCGAAGAGAAAATCTCGGCGAGCCGATGCGGAATATGTTCCGTGCAATCAAGCGTATTGCAGATGAGCACGAAGACCTTAAGGTAATTTATCCGATTCATATGAATCCTGCCGTTCGTCAGGCTGCTTCAGAAATTTTTGGCGAGCACGAAAGATTTCACATTATCGAGCCGCTTGATGTTCTTGATTTTCATAATTTTCTCGCACGCAGCTACCTTATTCTGACCGATAGCGGCGGAATTCAGGAAGAAGCTCCGAGCCTTGGCAAGCCCGTGCTTGTAATGCGTGACACTACAGAGCGTCCCGAGGGTATTGCCGCAGGCACACTCCGATTGGTCGGAACAAATGAAGAAACCATTTACAACGAGTTCAAGCGTTTGCTTACCGATAAGCAGGCTTATGATTCAATGTCAAAAGCATCTAATCCGTATGGTGACGGCAATGCCTGCAAACGAATTGCAGATATATTAATCAACTCCTGACAGAGAGGTGTACCCGAATGACGGTGCAAACCCTTATACCTACAATGCACAGAACCGATCACAATGTGCTTGATGAAATGAATATCAGTACCGATGCTATTGTCGTCAACCAGTGCGACACTTTTTCAAGAGAAGTTTTTGAGCACAGAGGCAGACGGATTGAGTTTTATTCGCTACCCGAACGCGGCATAGGTCAAAGTCGAAATTTTTCTTTGATGAGAGCAAGCGGTGATATTGTGCTGTTTGCCGATGATGACGTACGTTATTATGACGGCTATGAGGAAATGATAATAAAAGCATTCGAGGATAATCCCGATGCTGATATGATAGCGTTCAACCTTGATTTTAAAGGCGGCACAAGGCAAAGGACAAAAATAACAAAAACTAAACGTGTACGTTGGTATAATTGCGGCAGATACGGTGCACCGCGAATGGCAGTAAGGCTTGAAAGTGCTCGCAGACATAACCTTTGCTTCAGCCTTCTTTTCGGCGGTGGAGCAAGACACTCTGCAGGCGAGGACGTAATATTTGCAAACCAGGCAGTAAAATCGGGTATGCACTTTTATGCCGTGCCGATAACCGTTGCTGAAATTGACGACTCAACCTCCACTTGGTTTGAAGGTAACAATGCCAAGCTTTTCTATGATAAAGGTGCACTTTTTGCGGCTATAAATCCGCGAACAGCTGTACTGCGCAGCATTCGTTTTGCAATAAGATATTCTAGCCTCTGCAAGGAAGAGCTCACTGTAGCCGATGCCTTTAAACTGATGCTCAAGGGCAGCAGAGATTTCAAAAACAACCGATAACGGAGAAAACGATGAAAGCGACAAAAAAACGAATTATTCTCATAAACAATCATTTTGGCATGGGCGGAATTGAATCTGCAATGGTTAATATGGCGAATGAGCTGTGTGAGAAATACGACGTTGACCTGCTTGTATATAATCCGGTCGGTCCTATGAAAGAGAGACTTGACGGCAGGGTCAACGTACTCAAACCCTGCTTTGCCTTGAGAGCAATAGGAATGTCTTTTAAAGAAGCTTTGAAAACGTGCAACGTTTTTATAATTCTTTTTAAATTGTTGGGGTCAGTGTGGTCACAGCTATTCGACAACCGTTTTCCCATATGGCTTGCCACAAAATTCCAGCCAAAGCTCAGCGGATATGACCTTGCAGTTGCTTACCGCCAGGAGGTCGAAAAAAAACACCTTATGTCAGGCTATGTGCGGGTGCTTAACAGCTGTGTACAAGCTGAACAAAAAGTCGCGTGGTTGCATTATGATGCAACTTTTTTTAAAAACTATCAAGCTTTTAACCGTAAGTATTACCGCGAGGTTGACAAAATCGTCGGTGTATCTCAAGCTGTGGCAGAGGCGTACAAATCGGTCAATCCCGAGCTTGCAGATAAAATGGATTACTGCTATAACTTTATAAATACAGATATGATTTTGTCAAAGAGCGAGGAGCCGCAAGCAGTATCTTACCCGAAGGATAGCTTTGTTTGCTTTTCAGCCTGCCGTCTTGATGAGTGCAAAGCTATTGAGCGTACCATAAAGGCTATAGCTCCGACAATGCACAAACACGAGGATATTTTTTGGTATATAGGCGGTGACGGGCCCCGGCGTGAAAGTATACAATCCGTTATCGAATCTGAAGGCTTATCCGACAGAATCGTGCTTCTCGGTAATCTGAATAATCCGTATCCTTATATAAAAAACGCAAACCTGTTTATGCTCACCTCTTATCATGAGGCAGCACCTGTAGTGTATATGGAGGCCAAGTGCCTTGGAACACCGGTGTTTACAACCGAGACTCTTTCATCGTACGAAATGCTTAATGACGGTAAAGAGGATTTTATATGCGAAAATTCTGATACGGGAATCCGCAGAAGCTTTGAAGCTCTAATGAGTGACAGAGAGCTTCTTAATCAGGCAAGCCAAAATATCAATACACAAAAATTTACGAATATACAGTCACTTGAAAAGGTATCCTCACTTATTGAGGAATGAGATTTTTATGAAAGGGGAGAGCGGCAGTGTTACAAATCCGAAGCGATAAAATAAGATGGGCAATTTCTGCCGTTCTTGCTGCATTGATACTTCTTGGCACATACAGAAGTGTTTTTTCGCTGGCGGCCTTTCTTATATGCGGTTTTATGATTGTTTTTTGTGACCACGAATCAACGCTTTTGCAGCTGTTTTTTGTTATGCCTATGGCAAATATCTTCCGCATAACACCAACTACACAATCGTTTTTGACGATTTTGATGTTGCTTTACGTTGTGTTTCATCTTGTGCTTCCGCGTAAGGCTACATTGTTGGTCGTGCTGTTTGCCGCCTATGTTGTTATAGGTGAGCTTGTGGGCGGAGAATTCAACCTGTTCAAAACTATAAAACTTATATGTAACATCTTGCTCCTTTCAAGTATTCTTAACAGTGAGGTCAAAATCCGACATAAAGAGATATTCTTAAGTTATATTATCGGCAATATAGTTGCCTCATTCTTCAAGCTTGCAGACTCTTCTGTTTTCAAAATCAGCTCTTATATAAATACCGAAAGCATAGGTAACATAAATTTCGATAATTTTGTTGTTCGTTTTTCAGGTCTTTACAGTGACCCGAACTATTATGCGGTAGGAATGATAATTTCGCTGTGTTTACTTATTGTTCTGTATCACAGAAAAGAAATTAAGTTTTACTTTGCTGCTTTATTGGCAGTGCCGATTGTTTATTTCCTTATACAAACTTACAGTAAATCTGCTGCATTGATGCTTGTTGTTTCAGCGATATTTCTTTGGTATACATTTGTACGAAAACGCAATTATTCGGCAGCTATAATTCTTACAGTGCTTTCGTTTGCAGTGGTCGTGCTTGCTTTTTCCGGTAAGATACCTTTCTTACAAACAGTTGTAGACCGATTTATGGCAAGTGACTCAGCAGACGGTATGGATGTCAGCTCACTCACAACCGGCAGATTTGATTTGTGGGTAACATATATTAAGTATTTAATACAAAATATTGCTGTCGGAATTTTTGGCGGAAGCATTACTGCAGAATTAATTGCACATCACGGATCACACAATACATATATTGAAGTTATTTACTACCTTGGAATTGCAGGTGGTTCATTATTATTGTTAACACTCAGATTTATACTTTCGCAGAGCGTGATAGTAAAACATAAAAAAAGCTTTTTGAATTATAGTGTTATTTTATGTATCTGTATTATGTATTTCTTTCTTGGTGAGCTGTTTTATTTTGATCCTCCGTTCCAGATTATGTTGGCGTTTATGGTGTTGAATTTGCCGCTTTATGAAAACGGTGAATCTGAAACTAAAAAAATAATATAGCATACTGAAGAGGTGTTGCGAATGAATTTAACGGATATAAAGCTTATTATATGGGACTTGGATGAAACTTTTTGGAAGGGCACCATCAGTGAAGAAAGCGTTACATTGTTTGATGAAAACATACATTTTTTGAAGAATACAACTGATATGGGTATTGTTAATTCGATTTGTTCAAAGAATGATGAAGCTGTTGTGCGTAAGTTCTTGGAAAATATAGGTGTTTGGGAGCTTTTTGTTTTTCCGTCGGTTGATTGGACACCTAAGGGTTATCGCGTGAAGACTATAATCGAAGAAATGAAGCTGCGAGCTGTAAATGTTTTGTTTATAGATGATAACATTCAAAATCTTGAAGAGGCTAAAGCTTTTTGTCCCGGTCTGTTGACGGCGTCGCCTGATGAAATATCAGAACTTATTTCACAAGCTGAAAAAGCTGAAAAAAGTGATAAGGATAACAAGCGCCTTAATCAATATAAGCTGCTCGAATCAAAAATGCAGGCACGAAATGATTTTGGCTCAAACGAAGAATTTCTGAGCTCTTGTGCAATTGAAGTCGATATATTTTATGATTGTGCTACCGAGACAGAACGTATATATGAGCTTTTAATGCGCAGTAACCAGCTTAATTATACGAAATTCAGACAAGATAAAACAGATTTTGAAAAGTTGATTGCAGATCCCAGTATTAGAAGCGGTTACGTAAAAGTCAGTGACAAGTTTGGTGATTACGGTATAGTCGGCTTTTTTGCCGTTAAAAATAACCGTCTGATTCATTTTGCTTTTTCGTGCCGTACGCTCGGTATGAAAGTAGAACAGTACGTATATTTTTTACTTGGTTGTCCTGAACTGGATGTTTCCGGTGATGTTGTTTCGCCTCTTAATAAAACGGAAAATCCGCATTGGATAAATAACAATTGCAATTCTGCCGATAAATCATCGCTTGTGTCAGAAAATATGTCTAAAAAAATTCTCTTTAAAGGTCCTTGTGATATGTCGCAGATGTATGCGTTTCTGAATCTTGGCGAATATGCCGTTACGGAATTTGCCTATGTAAATGATAAAGGTATTTACATTGAAGGTCATAATCATACTTCGCAGATTGTAACTGCCATGACAGCTACTGCAGAACAAAAACACACCCTGCTGTCGGAAAGCGATTTTTGGGATGTCGGTGCTTTTGAAACCTCAATGGGCAAAGATAAATATGATTTTATTGTGCTTTCAATGCTGACTGACGGTAATCTTGGTATTTATCGTAATAAAAATACAGGCTGTGAAATAGCTCTTTGTGAGAAATACTACGATATTACCGACCCTAAAAATCAGGATGATTATTTGTCCGGTAAAATTTTTACATCAAAAATTGATTTTACGAAAGAATTGCTTTGCGATTTTAGCGAGAAATATTGTTTTGAAGATAATTCAGACGCTCATAAAACTATACAAAATTTAGATAAAATAAGGTCTTTGCTCGACAAAAATACGGTGTTGGTTCTTCTTCTCGGCTCGGAACGCGAGTTTAAAAAAAAGTGTGAAGTATCTTACGCAGGTCGTCATCTTCAGCACATCGTGATGAATCGTGCGATTGAAGAATGGGCTACTGGAAAAGCCAATGTTGTGCTGATACCTTTTGATAGATATATTAAAGGTGAAGGTGATTTTATTGATACAATTAATCATTTTGTCAAGCGTGTGTATTACGATCTGGCATGCGATTTGGTAAAACTGTTCGGTACGGTTGACGGTAACGATATCAGTGTGAAAAGTAAGAGCTTTTTGATTAAATCAACTGTAAGACAGAAGCTTAAGTTTTTTAAGTCAAAGCTTAGAAAGCTACTTAAAACAATATAAATTGTATAATTGTAATTAGTTTAGGTTGGTGTGAAAATGACTGTAGCCGAAATAAAAAAAATAAAAGACTTTCAGATGGAAATAATGGACGAGGTGCACAAAGTCTGTGTTGAAAACGGTCTGGTGTACTATATCATAGGCGGTACAGCTCTTGGGGCAGTCAGACACGGAGGATTTATACCGTGGGATGTCGATATTGACATCGCTATGCCCAGAAGAGATTATGAACAGTTTGAAAAGTTTTCTGCAACTAAACTTGACGGACGATATTTTCTCAAAAACTATAAAAATACACCCAAATACTCTTATCCTCACGCGAGGGTTGGAATAAAAAACACTCAGCTTTATGACAAGCTTCAGGATATTAACCCGAAAGAAGAAATATTACCGATTTATATTGATATCTTTCCTCTTGATAATGCACCTACAGATGAGACTCTTCAACAAAAACAATCTAAGGATATAAATAGAATAAGAAAACAAAAATATATAAAGCATGCAAGATGTTACAGAAAAGATTTTAAAAATCTGTATATTAAAAAAATTCTTTCGTTACTGCTGTTTTGGACTGATATGAATAAACTCAATGCTGAGTTTGATGCTGTTTGCAGGAGATATGAAGATGTTGATACGGGGTTACTTTGCTCAATGGCAAGCCACTATAAATATTCTAAGCAGTGTATGCCGGCTTCTGTTTACGGTAAACCTCAGCTTATAAAGTTTGAAAACAGGGAGTACTATGCACCCGAAAAGCTTGACGATTATCTGACGCGTATTTACGGTGATTATATGAAGCTGCCGCCTGAGGAAGAACGTCAATCAAACCTCAAACTGTTTACGAAAGTTGTTTTTGATAAATAAGCTTTAATTGAAATTATGTGAAAGGAGGAAACCTATATGAAATCAAGAGGGCAGAAAGCACTTATAAATACAGTAGTAAACGGTACTTATCAAGCTGTATACTTTGTATGCGGTCTCATACTGCCGCGATATCTGCTGCTTTATTTCGGGTCTGATTACAACGGCGTAGTTTCCTCCGTCAATCAGTTTCTTAGTTTTATTACCATACTGCAGGTCGGTATAGCCGGCTCAACGAGATTTGCTTTATATAAGGTATTGGCGAATGATGATACAAAAGGCATAAGCGGTATTGTCAAAGCAACGGAAAACTATATGCGTAAGGTCGGTATGGTTCTTCTCGCATATATCGGTGTGCTTGCGTTTATATACCCTTATATATCAACAACATCTATCCCTGCATTTGAAGCAGGCTTGCTGGTTGTAATAGTTGGTGCAAGCTCGTTTTCACAGTATTTCTTTGGTGTAACCTACCAGATACTTCTTACCGCTGACCAGCGTCAGTATATCTACCACGCAATAGCAACCATAGCGACCGTGCTCAATACCGTTATTGCGGTAATCCTGATGAAAAACGGTCAGAATATTTTTATTGTAAAGCTCGGCAGTGCAGTAATTTATGTGCTCGTGCCCATAGTGCTTGCGCTGTATGTAAGGCGTAAATATAAAATCGACCGCACTGTACCTGCTGACAAAAAAGGTCTTAAGGGTCGTTGGGATGTAATGTGGCACTCGATTGCCAATATCGTCCACAACAATACTGACCTTATTGTGCTTACCGTACTTACTGATGTAAAGATGGTTTCTGTTTATACGGTTTATCACCTTGTAATAAACGGAATGTACAAAATCCTTTCGATATTCACAAGCAGCCTTGAAGCGGCATTCGGCAATATGTTTGCCAGGAAAGAAACAAAAACCGCATACAGAAATCTTGAAATGTACGAATTCTTTATGTGCTGTTTCGTATCGGTTGCCTTTTCGGTTGCCCTTGTGCTGATTGTTCCGTTTGTAAAGCTTTACACAAATAACGTTACCGACGTCAATTACATTGAGCCTGTATTTGCCGCTGTTGCGGTTATTGCACAGATGGTTATGTGCCTGCGCCAGCCTTATCTCACTGTCGTTCAGGCATCGGGTCATTATAAGCAGACCAAAAACGGTGCCGTCGCAGAAGCCGGTATAAACATCGTTCTGTCGGTAATTCTTGTGTGGCGTTTCGGTCTTGTCGGCGTCGCTGTCGGCACGCTTGTCGCCAACCTTTTCCGTACCTTCCAGTATGCGGTTTATCTCAGCAAAAATGTCATCAACAGACCTCTTTATAAACCTGTTGCGATGATGCTTCTAACCACCTTTAATGTTCTTGCGGTTTTCGTTGCATCGAAGCTTATTCTGCGATTTATTGCTTTGGACTCGTGGATAAATTGGATTCTGGCAGGAGTTATCTGCAGTGCGGTTGCAGCGGCAGTTACGCTGTTTACATCGCTGATATTCTGCAGAAAAAAACTTATTGCTGTTTTGGGTATTGTCAAAAAAATGCTCGTCAAATTCAAGCGATGAAAGGTGAAAAATATGAAAAAAATTATCGGATATACAACCGGTGTTTATGATATGTTTCATATCGGCCACCTCAATATTCTAAGGCGTGCTAAAGAGCAGTGCGATTACCTCATAGTCGGTGTCAGCACGGATGAGCTTGTTCTTAAAGAAAAAAATAAAACTCCCGTCATCCCTTGGGACGAGAGAGCAGAAATAATAAAGGCAATACGATATGTCGACGAGGTTGTTGTACAGCCCGACAAGAACAAGCTTGCCGCATGGGAGCGGTATCATTTTGACAAAATGTTTGTCGGCTCCGATTGGCAGGGTACACCGCAGTGGCAGAAAATCGAAGAGCAGTTTGCTCCGCTCGGCGTTGAAATTGTCTACTTACCGCATACCGACGGTGTGTCAAGCACTCAGCTTACACATTACATAAAAAATGTTTTGGATTCGACCGATGAAAAAAACTGATTTCATCACAAGCGGTATAAAAAACAAAAAAATAATCGGTGTACGGATAGTATCCGTGCACCGATTATCTTTGTTTTACGTATCACTCATTTTCAGAATTGCATATAATCCTCGGGTTGATGTATTCGTATTCTATTCTATGCATAAACTCACCGTTTTCGTTATATTCAATCTGTTGTACTATTTGTTCGTACTCATTGAATTCATACTTACTTTCGATCTTGCCGTTTTCGTTGTAACAGGTTTTAAGCGTTTTTATACCGTTTTTATCATATTCATATTCGTATCTGTATTTCGTATCTCCGTAATACACTTTCTGAATTTTAATATTACCATATTTATCGTATTCATATTCGTATTTGCGTTCTTCATTCACATTACCGTCTAAATCATAATCTCCCCAATACGTCATATTGCCGTTTTTGTCGTATTCATATTTATTATCTATAATCACTCTGCCGTCTTTGTAATTAACCAACCTTATCATATTACCCTTTTTGTCGTATTGGTATTCGGTTTTGCCGGTCACATTACCGTTTTCGTCGTAACTAACCGCCATGATATTATTACCGTCTTCATCGTATTGGTATTCGGTTTTGCCGGTCACATTACCGTTTTCGTCGTAACTAACCGCCATAATCTTATTACCGTCTTCATCGTATTCTGGCACCTCTTCAAACACAATAAATAAGTTATCGTTGCCATAGTCATACGAAACAATATACTTATCATAAACAAACTTGAAATCCTTGAGCTTCTCTTTACTATCCAGAAACGAGCCGCACTTCTTCAGATGGAAAAACGCTTCGGTATCTTCACCCTGCTTTATCAGCAATTCGGCACGACAGTAATTATAAAACGGTGCAGCGTACTTTATCCCCGCCAGTAAAAACACCACCGCCATAACAAACGAAACCGATACAGCGATAACCGCTTTTTTGTGCGAAGTAAAAAAGCTCTTGAGCTTTTGCGAGGCTGAAGGTACGGCAACCGTCTGACCGCAGTTTTTGCAGAAATAGTCTGTGTAACCCTTTTGAGTTTCGGACGGTTTCGGTGAAATAAGCTCGTGACCCGTTGCTTCAATCTCGCTCTCTTCAACATCTCCGCAACGAGAGCAGATACGCATCTGCACACCTTTTTCGGTGCAGGTGGGGTGCTGTTTGATGCTCCACTCTCTCCAGCTGTGTCCGACAGAAAAAAGCTCTTCTTTTTCTTCACCGCACACTGCACAGCGGTAACGCTTTTTGCCCGACTTGGTGCAAGTAGAAGCAAACTCCTCGACAAGTTCAAAGCTGTGCTCTGCCAGAGGGGTATAATTATCTTTATGCTCGTAGCCGCACTCGCACTTGTGCAGGGTATATCCGCACTCCTTACAAGTAGCAGGAACAACCGTATCGTTAAAGCTGTGAATATGATAATTCGAATCCATTTCGCACCTCGAGGGTCTTTTTTATAATCCTATCATTTCCGTTGGTGTTTGTCAAACTCTTGAGGAAAAATACAAACCACTTCATACACGCTAAGAGAGCATAATATGAAGTGGTTTTGTTATTTAATAAATCAGTCGAGTCTGAAGAGTTTTGTTTCGCCTGATTGCATATCGATGGTGACGGTATCTGTTTTGCTCTGATAAGTGCCGCCGAGAAGTTCGCTGACGCTTCTTTCTCTGCCGAGGTCAAGCGTCTTTTCGCCTGCGGTAACGGCATAAATGCAGATATAGTTTTCGTTTACGTATATGATATCTTCGGTTTCGCAGTAGATATGAACTCCGTTTGCCTTGCAGAAAGCTTTCAGCTCGGTTACGCTGAATTTATCTTTAAGCGGTGAAGTCATAATATACGGCACGTCGTTTTCAATGCAAAGGTTACGCGCTTTTTCCATATTTACTGTTTTTGCAGGTGATAACAAAATAACAGCTTTATAGTTTTCGTAAACCGCTTCAAAATCATTTACGTCATACATATCGTACGGTGTGCCCATAAGGCCAAGCTCACGGCGGCGGTCGTGGAACATACCGCGAAGCGAGCCGCTTGTGAGATATTTATAAGCGCTTTCGTCGACAAATACTGCAACCTCTGCCTTTGAGCTTCTGTCTGCATCGGTTATGCTCTGCTCATAGATTTCCTTGTAGGTTGCCATTTCAGCCATGATATCTTCGTCGGCATACCAACCGCCCCACATATCAAACCACCACAGTGCGTTACCCTTGATAAGCTGGCGGGCGAATGACCTGCGGATTTCGTTCATAGCCTGATACTTCGATCCTCTCGGATGCCATACGGGTGCTTCAAGAAGTCCGTCAGGGTCAGTTGACGGATCTTTCTGCGAAAGAACCTGCGTGAGGTGAGTTCTTATATCGCACTCCTGGAAGCACATTTTGCCGTGAAGGCGGATTGAATCGGCAGGGTACATTTCAGTCCAGTCCCAATCGGGGTTACGGACACCGATATATGAATTGGGCGAACAAATGAAGTCTATATTTTCATCCTGCAATATGTAATTGAGTGCATGATTGCCCTGCAAAGAATTTGACACCTCAAGAGTGTAACCATAGAATGTGCCGACAACAACGTTGTTGCCCGTTTCTTCTTTTACAACCTGCGCAAAGTGGCTTATAGCCTCTGCAACCTTAAAATTCGCAAACTCTATATAGCGTGAAAGATACTCATCGTTAATGTAATCGCCCTTTTGGTCAATCTTGCTGATATCGGGCAAGCCTTTATATTCTGTGTCGGGATAATACTCGGCAAGGAACTCCCTGAAGCTATCCTCTGCACATTTGCCGTAGCCGCCGTTCATATCAAAGTGGAACCACTCTTCGGTATTGCCGCCTGCTATCTGGTAGCCGACAATATGCGGAGCGTATTTTGAGGAGTTGACATACTGTGTAAACTGACGCAAAAAAGCGATTGCATCGTCACGCCATTTCTTGGAATAGAAAGACTCACGGCAAGCCTTGCCGTCCTTATAGTTAAGCTCGTCGGGATTTTCTTCCTCCCACCACACGGGCATACTTATATTGACTCTCGGGATTATGTAAGCATCGGGGCAGGCTTCGAGAATCTTCTCAACAGCTTCGTCAAACAGTGAAAAATCGGGAGCACCCTTAACATCGAAAATACCTTTTTTGAACGGAGTAAGACCGTCCGTAATGCTTATCCATCTGCCCGAGAAAAGAACGGGTACGGAATAGAATTGATAACCAGCCGCTGCAAAATCATCGTATTCATTGAACTTTTCAAGATAAGTCATATACGCTACGGCGGCGTGAGGCTCACCGTTTATATAGAGAGTAGGTACACCGCCGCAATCTTTGATTTCAGAATGAATTCCTGCATATTTACTCATATCACGCTCAACCTCTTGTGTTAAAACTTCGTATTCTGCTTCATCAACAGGCTTCTGAAAATTGAAAGCATAGCCCAGAAAAGTAACTACAGCCAGAAAGAAGCTGATGATTTTTTGAAAAAGCATAAATCGCTCACCTCATTTTGTGTCATAAAATTCCGTCAGGTTATCAATGCCTGTAATACAGATACATTACCCTTGCCACATTATCTATCTGCAGACAGTGACTCAGGAACTTTCTGTAAGCATAATTAAGTTTATCTTTAACACCTTTAATTTTGTAGTCAAACTTTCTCGGCTCGACTGTATCATAAAGCGGTGTTGTGCACTTGCATTCACTCTTACGCTTCACCTGAGTTGCCGCAATAATCATAAGGTTTTTATCTTTTGGCAAAGTAAATGATTTCGCACCGTTTGTATCAATTTCATACCTGAAGAAAAACAGCTGATGTGCATAATTGTCGCCTTTGGCTGAATGAGTGTGTGTGCACTCCCAGCCTACAACATCCGTCTTAATCTTTGCCGTACGCTTCAGGCTGTACATATCCCAGGCAAAAGGTCTTTCTTCAATGTCGCTAACCTTTATGCCGACAGGAGTTTCATCAACCTTAAATGTGAAATCTTTATCGCCGTCAAGGCTTGCACAAAGAAGAACGAGTTTGTTGTATTCAGGGTTGAGTGCAACCGTCTGCCCGTCTGCAAGCAGGCAATTCAGCTCACCCTTTCCTGTTACAAAATCCACACCGCCGCTTGTAATTATATCGGGCACAAGCTCGGCGGGAATTGTATAACTCTTACCGCATATACCGCTTGAAGAGCGGTTTTTATTGGTTGAAAAAGCGTTTGTATTGCAAGGCAAGACAACGGGGGCCTGCTCAATGCTCCCGCCCTTATATTCCGAAGGCTTAAGAGTGAGTGCAAAGCTTTTCACCTCATAGGGCTTCATATCAAATACGATATAACCGTCATCGACAACCGCATCACCTATATGCTCTTCGGATGCATATATTTCTCTTGCGCTGATAATTCCGTCGCCGAGCTTAAGTTTAACATTACTGTGATGAGTGTTGTTGCCCTCGTTAACTCTGACAACTGTTTCGTCACTGTTTTCTGCCTTTTTGATTGCACGGATAATCACACCATTGTCTGAAACGCTTGCAAAGCTGTAAGAAGCGCCGAGGATACCCTCGTGTTTATCTGCAACAAACGCAGTCAGCGGCGCGCTGAACTCGCGTGCAGCAGTCTGAACCCTTGTCAGATCCGCATCCTTATGTGCACATATCGCATAACCGTATCTGTTAAGTCCGAGGTCCATCATACTCTGCATAGACTGAGGTCGCGAGTTATTCATCGGTGTATGCACAACAGTAAGACGCAACGTTTTATCGTCAAATTTATCCCAACCGTATTTGCAGTCGCTTATTACCGAAACGCCGTAAGCATCACTGCTGTCGGTAATATCGACCCATTTCTGTGCAGGCACTTCATAAACCTTTTCGTTTGCATTTCCTCGCCTTATTGCACCAAGGCCAAGGTCGAAAGTCGCTTCCTTGTTTTCAGCGTTAAAGCTGAACACGTTTTTACATAAAGTTCTCTGACTGTTCCAGTAAAATTCGCACTGAACTTCGACCGTATCGGAGCCTGCTGACAGAGAAATATTGTTGGTAAAAACAGAATCATCCGATTTCTGTTTAACCTGAACAGTGCACCTCGCAGGGCCGCACTCGGTTATCTCTGACGAAACCTTCCGAGCAATCCTGTCAGGCTTTCTTATAATATCTTTGTACTGTATCTCCCACGCAGGGTAGAGATGACCGCCCTCATAATTATCGAAAATACCGAGCACTATCGGAGCAGACAGAAGCTCTTTTTTAAGCTCCTTATCGTAAATTGAACCGATATCACCGTTTATATCAAGTGTAACAATATAGCGTTCGTTTTCGAGAGAGCTATCCGTCACTTTAAGTGCGGACTCGTTTTTATATGATTCCGCACTTTCCGTAACGTCAAAAACCTCAAACGAACACGGTGACATTTTTGCAACAAAAGCAATAACCGTCTTGTTGTCTTTTACGCTTACAACCTGTGACGGTAATTCATCACCGCTTGCGTTATGTACCGCTATGTTTTTATAAACGCCGTCGACCGTAGCCGTAACACAGCCTTTTCTTTCAGTTTCAATAGGGTTGTTTACAATTAACGGAACACCTTTGCAGAAAGATGTGTCGAGCATTGCCGATATTACCGAAACGCTGTTTTCATATTCGTTTGCCAGCTGATTGAGCGAAAGGCCGTAATCATTCCACGAGCGGAGATAGACCTGATGCAGCGATGTGCCGGGCAGGTCATCGTGAAACTGGTGGTTGATTATTCTTTTCCAGGCTGTATTCAGCTGCTTTTGCGGATATTCGGCCGCACTGAGCCAGGCGGCGGTTACAGCCGCTCTTTCCGCCATATCAGCAAGCTCTTCGCCGCGTTTGTTCCAGCGCTTGCCCAATGCTCTGGAAGTATATGAGCCTGTGCTGTGCACAGTAAGCAGAAGCTCGTTATTCCACGAAGGCAGTTTGTTCCGCTGTTCTTCGGTCATATCCTCCATAATCTGCCTGAAAGCCTTATCCGCCTGCGAAGAATGCACTTTTATATCAGAGCTGTCGTTTTTCTTCATATTTCTGCAAAGGCTTCTGACCGATGGCGGAATCGGTCCGCCGCCTCTGTCGCCTACACCGTGAAATATTTCGGTAAAATCCAGACCGTGTGCTTCATTCTCTTCAAGCTTTTGTTTTACGGTCTTATTCTTCCTCAGGTTATTCAGAACAGCAACGTAATTGCCCATTTTTATGCTTGCTATTATATAGTTGCCGTCAGGGCCATACCATTTGCCTGTATCAAAAGGCTGACCGTAGGCACTGCCCCAGGAAAGCTTCTGCGTTGTAAAGCCGTACAGGTTTGAGTGCCTTGCAATCGAAGGCAAAGCGTATCCGAATCCGAAGCAGTCGGGTAAAAACACATCCTTGCTTCTTTTGCCGAACTTTTCTTCAAAATAATTGTTGCCCAAAAGAAAGTTTCTGAAAAGAGCTTCGGGAGAAGGCGTGTTGACATCGCCGTTTTCCCACGCAGAGCCGCAAGGGTACCAGTTGCCGTTTGCGATATGAGCCCTCAGCTTTTCAAATTGCTCGGGATAATACTCCTCTGTAAGCTCGTATCTGTATGCCCCTTCAAAATTAAAAACATACTCGGGATATTTTTCAATTAAATTAAAATTCCACCTCAACGTATGAGGGATATACTTGCGTAGAGTGGTTTCAAAATCCCAGTTCCACACAGTGTCAAGGTGTCCGGTTGCAATTGTATGAATGTGCTTTGTTTTGCTCATATCAATAATCCCGTTGTCCTTTCTGTTTTGTTCCGCTTTTCATTTTATCATAACTCTTGCAGATTTTCATTATGTTTTTAAAGAAAATGTTTTGTATTTGAATATATTTATTGAAAATCCATATCGGATGTGCTAATATTTTTACAATGAAATATGCGGAGGTTGCTTTTTATGTTAAACAAAATAAAAGAACTCTTGTGCAAATCTTATCCGGATGCTACCAAGGACATCGGCCCTTATTCAAACAAAGAGCGTAATGTATACCTTGCCGGTATGTTCGGACAGAACATTATTTATGCCATTATCGGCTCTGTGTTGCAGGTATTCTATACCGATATACTTATTATTCCTACCATCGCGGTAAGTATAATAATGGGTATTTCCAGAGTATGGGACGGAATCAACGACATTATTATGGGTACTGTTGTCGACAAAACGCATACTCGCTGGGGCAAGTGCAGACCTTATCTCAAGTTTGTTCCCCTGCCTATAGCTTTTACTACAATCCTTATGTTTTTGCCGATTACCAACTTCCCTCTCGGAATAAAAATCGCATTTGTTATCTTAACCTTCCTTTTATGGGAAACACTCTATACCCTCGGCGATATTCCGCTCTGGGGTGTAACCTCACTTATGACACCCGATGAGGAAAAGCGTTCCAAGCTTATCTCCGCGGCAAGAATAGTTTCCAGCTTCGGCAGTATCATCGTTGTCGGTTTCTACCCCATCAAGGATGCCTTGGGTGCAATTGACCTCGGTTTGTTTGAAAACACAGGCAAAGCCAACTCCGACCTTGCATATTTTTCCGAGCCTCAGGGCTATCTCTTTGCCGTTATTGCAATTGCACTTGTCGGCGGTATTCTTTTCAGACTCCCCTTCCCGTTCATCCGTGAGAGAATTACTCAGGCTCCCAAAGAAAAGGATACGGGTCTTAAAGAAAACCTGAAAATTATGTGGGAAAACAAGCTTTTCCTGCGTGCTCTTGCTTCAAATATACTCGGCTGTACCAAAACACTCCTGCTGTCCGCAGGTATCTATTTCTGCAAATGGGTTCTCGGTAACGGCGGCAGCGAAACCGAGTGGCTCGTCAAGCTCGGCGGTCCGTTCCTTGTAGGTATGATTATCGCAATGAACAGAAGCACATATTTTGCAAAAAAATTCGGCAAGAAAAAAGTTTATCTCGTTTCTTCTTACCTTAACGCCATTCCGTACATACTCATATTCTTTGTTGGCTTCCAAAGCACGGCAAGCCTTGTATTCATGGGTGTAATGCTCTTCATCGGCGGCTTCCTTACAGGTATTACAACTGTTTACAACACCACAATGATTGCGGACAGCGTTGACTATATGGAGCATAAAATCGGCAAGAGAAATGACGGCGTATTTTTCTCCGGTCTCAATTTCACATCAAAGCTCACAGCAGCTATCACCGCGATTGTAACAAACCTTGTTTTTGCCCTTGTAAATTACACGGACACGATCAATACACTTACAAACAATATTGCCGAAGCATCTGCAGCAGGCAAGGATTATGCTCTTGATTTCGCATCAACATATCCCGAAATCACAACCGCAATGCTTATCCTTATCACATTTATCCCTGCAGCAGGCTGTATCCTTCAGGCGTTGCCGATTCACAAGTATTCACTTGACGAAAAGCAACACGCAAAGATTCTTGAAGAGCTTGAAGAAATAAGAGCAAACCACAACCAATAATATTAACAACTGAGGCTGTCACACAGTGAAAGTGTGACAGCCTCTTTTTTCGTTATGCAAACTAAAAGCTCTCGATACATTCGTTATTGTTTTACCAAAAGCGGCAACGGGTATTCTTTCGTAAATTCGATTTTATCCTGCAAGTCAACTGACATTGGATATTAATTGTCACTATGTTTATTACCCAACTGATAGAATGCTACTGCGGAAGCGGCGGCAACATTGAGCGAATCAACTCCGTGATACATCGGTATTTTTACAGTGAAATCACAATCGGCTATGGTATTGTCCGATAGCCCATCGCCCTCTGTACCCATAATGATTGCAAGCTTTTTCTCATCTGCCAATATGGGGTCGGCGACAGACAAAGAATTATCCTTAAGTGCCATAGCCACCGTTTTAAAGCCGAGAGCCTTTATTTCATCAAGAGAGTCATCGGTCAAAAATGTCCACTCAATCTGAAACACGGTGCCCATACTTACTCTTGCGGCACGTCTGTACAAAGGGTCGGAACAGCCCGGTGTGAGGAGCACAGCATCCATCCCAAGTGCCGCGGCTGAGCGGATTATTGCACCTACGTTTGTGGGATTCATAACCTTGTCAAGCACAACTACCCTGCTTTTGTTTTCGCAAAGCTTTTTTACGTCTGGCAAAGGCTTTCTCTTCATCGCGCACAGCATACCTCTTGTAAGCTTGAAGCCTGTGAGCTGAGTCAGAATATCAAACTCCGCACAAAAAACAGGAACATCTTTTATTCTTTCAAGAATCAGTCTGCCCTCACCCTCAATATGCCTTTTTTCCATAAGGCACGAAACAGGTTCGTATCCTGCATCAAGAGCACGCTCAATAACCTTGGGGCTTTCCGCTATAAACAAGCCTTTTTCGGGGAACTCCCGATTCAACAGCTGCACCTCACTTAACCGTGCATACACATCCAGCTCGGGTGCAAGAAAATCTGTTATTTCTGTAATCTTATTCATAATATCTCCGTAATTTGAAATATCGTTATCTTTAACGTAAAAAAGCTGTCGGAAGGCCGCTGTCATCAAGCAACAAGGGCAGACCGTTTGGTCTGCCCTTACCGTTACAATCTGAGCAAAACAACACCAAACGGAAATTCGGGATTTTGCACCACAACTCAAGCGGACAAATATTCATTTACTTTTTCAAAAAGCTCCGCTCTGTTTTTTATTCCGATTTTTTTGTAAATAGCCGATGTATGCTTTTTGATAGTGCTTTCGGTAACAAAAAGAGCTTCTGCTATATCCTTACGCTTTTTGTTTTCAAGCAAAAATACAAGAACTTCTTTTTCTCGCTGTGAGAGTGCACCAAGTATCGTCCAACCGGTTAAAACATTTTCTATCTGTTCTTTGGTAAATGATTTTGCCGATACCGTTACGGCTGAATTTTCGGTCGGTTCCGGATTGGTTGTTACGGAAACTTCCTTTGTATCATCAAGTCCGTAATCCTGAAGTATTCCGTAGAGGAAAAGAATAAGACCCTCCGTAATTATATAGGAAATTGAAAGGAATTCAAAATCTGCTCCAAGTATATTTTCAACAAGCCACATCGCAATGTTGCCGATAACAACAAAGGCAAGGAACACTGAATGCTTAACGGAAATGACTGTATGCTTTATCGCTGTATAAAGAATAATCGCAACCATTGCGGCGAAGTATGCAAAAAGGTAAACCTTATATGTATTATGAAGCGGTCCGTATTCCTTGATAAGTATCGTCGCACCGTCAACAGACCCCAGGCTTACCGTTTTATAGTAAACGGAAAGAAAACCGCCGCTGGCAGCGACTAAAAACATAGCCGTATTCAGGGCAATCAATATTTTCGGCAAGAACTTCGGGTATTTGAATCTTGACAGATTCATTATCATCATAAGCATAAAGAATGGAAGGAAAACACTGCCGAGATAAGCAAGTCTGTTTGACCACAAAGCAGCTTCAAGAGTTTTGGAAACCGAAAGGAGGAAATAACCTGCATCGCATACCGCAATCGAACCAAACAGAAGCATAAGCCATATATCGCGCTTACGGTCAACCATAAAGTAAACGCCGACCATTAATAGCGCAACGGCAGAAACTATACCGTAAACAGTTGTCATTTTATCCCTCCTTAATTCTTAATACAGAACAAATATATCATAGTATGCAATGTATGTCAAACCTCATAATATTTGTGCAACACCTACAAACCAAACAACCCGTTTTTGACACGGTAGCCCTAAAGGTAGCCCTTGATTTTTCGAAGTATCCCTTGGGGCTACTTCTTTTCTATTTAATATATGATGTAAAATTAATCTATAAAACAAAAGGATTATTTTCATCGATATAAAAAATTTGAAAAAGCTGGTTATTCTGCACTCTAACGATCTGCACGGAGATTTTCTTTCTGAAGAAATAAACTCAGATCTTGTCGGCGGCGTTTCGATGCTTTCCGGCTACATCAACAAGGTGCGCAACGAAGAAAAAAACACTCTGTATTGTGTTGCGGGAGATATGTTCAGAGGCTCTGTTATAGACTCCGAATTCAAGGGCATTTCAACAATTGAAATTATGAATATGCTCTCTCCTGACGTTGTTACGCTCGGTAACCACGAAACGGATTACGGCATCGCACACCTTCTCTTTATCGAAAAATGTGCAAAGTTCCCTATTATTAACGCCAACCTGCATATCAAAACAAACGGTGCAAGACTTTTCAAGCCGCATTATATTGCAGAAGTTGACGGAATGAAAATACTTTTCATCGGCATAATTACCGAAGATGTTATTTCGCAGACAAAGAACGACGGCATTATAGGCTCATTCGTTGATATAACGAAGCCGCACAGGAAATCGGAAAAATCTGCGATACATACAATGCAATTGATATCGATTTCACCGTCCTTCTTACACATATAGGCTTTGAGGAAGATAAAAAGCTTGACCGTAATATTACCGGCAGACTGATTATCAAATAATTCAAATACAATTCTGAAAGGAGAAATTAAATATGGGACTTATTAAAGCAGGTATAGGCGCACTCGGCGGAGTACTCGCAGACCAGTGGAAGGAATTTTTCTACTGCGATTCAATTGAAAACGATGTGCTGATGGTGAAAGGACAGAAACGA
>JAZQVR010000041.1:0-6613 GCA_045631965.1 Acutalibacteraceae bacterium | reverse complement strand
GCAGTTCTTCCTGCATCACCGTCTGTCCACAAGTCGTGGTTACGGGCTGCAAGGATTATTTCATCAGCAAGGACATAGGATGTGAAAATCTTTTCGGTTTTCTCCCACTGTGCAACATAACCGTGTTCGGTGATATCACCTGCCAGCACAAGTGCATCCAGCTTTTCTTCAGCCTCTTCAAAATCCGGCAGGAAAGCGTGGTGTGTTATATCTGTATAAATTGAATCTTCTTCATCGTATTCCTCTGTATCAACATGCATATCTGCAATCGCCGCAAAATTGAGCAGACATTCTTCTCTGTCGAGAGGTGCATTAGGTGCTGTATAATCACCCATAAACCAAGGTGCCATAAAAGACACAACGGCAATAATGCCAGACACTAAAGCTCTCAGTACAATTCCAATAAATCCCATGCTCCGACTCCTTTGATTTTTTTATCATTATACCACCTGTATTCATAAATGTAAACAGTGAAATTTTAATATTTTTGCAAAAAAGACTTGACAATTACCTTTGTATGTGGTAATATCATTAGGCAAATACGGAGAGATACCGAAGTGGTCATAACGGAACGGTCTTGAAAACCGTCGTACGTCCTGCGTACCGTGGGTTCGAATCCCACTCTCTCCGCCACTTTTAAAATAACCTTTTCAGGTTTATATATTTTTAAACTAATTTACCATGGAGAAGTACCCAAGTGGTGAAGGGGCTCCCCTGCTAAGGGAGTAGGTTGGGTGACTGGCGCGAGGGTTCAAATCCCTCCTTCTCCGCCAAATAAAGCAGATTTGTCCGAATGGACGAGTCTGCTTTGTTTTTTTGTGTTATGTTGGAGGGATTTGAAGTAGGAGCGGTAGTGAATCGGTGTCCGGTGGACACCGAGAGCCGCGAATGACCGAGCACCGCAGTGCGAGAGTCAAATCCCTCCTTCTCCGCCAAAATCGACAAGCTTTGGCTTGTCGATTTTTCATTTATGTCCGTAGGACATAACTTCATTACGAGCAAAGAGAGTACTTCAGTTGGCAGCTTGCTGTCAACTTCATTGTCTGAAAAGCGGACATAAAAGAATGAAGTTGCCTTACGGCAAATGATGTGCTTAAGCAATGAAGTGGCTGTGCCAATGAAGTGTGCCTGATGGCACAACGGATTGACTTTTTTGCTTATTGTTATACAATGAAATTGGGTGATAATATGAAAGAAGATAAACTTGGAGCTTTATCAATGGAATTGTCTGTTGATGTTTTGAACCTTTGCAAAAAACTTAAAACTCAAAAAGAAACGGTGATTTCCAATCAAATCGGCAGAAGCGCAACAAGCATATGTGCAAATATCGCTGAAAGCAAATACGCACACGGAAGAGCTGATTTTATTGCTAAGTTGCAAATCGCTTTAAAAGAAGCCAGTGAAACAGGCAAATGGTTAGAAATGTTATATAAGACAGAATATGTTGATGATATAGAGTACAAAGAATTAGACAGATTATGTTCGACAATACGGGTGTTACTTATAAAATCCATTAACACAGCTAAAGCAAATCAAAAATAATGTTTGGAGAATAGAATATGTTGAACGAAAAGGCATTACTTGATTTTGTAACTCCTTATTATGCAGATAAAGACATAATGCATAATATGTGGCATATTGAGTTAGTGAGAAAAATGGTTGACAAAATTTTATCTATCAGCAATTATAGTGTTGATGAAGAATGTTTGATATTAGCTGCATATTTTCACGGCTTTATATACAGCGATGAAAAAAGAATTAAACAGTGGTTGAGTACACAGGGTTATGATGAGAAAATGATTGCCCAAATAATAAAAATAGCATGGGAATCACAGAGAAGTGAAATTCCTGAAACTATCGAAGGAAAAATCTTACATGATGCTCATGTTTTGGAAGGCGGCAAAACATATTTAATTGTTAAAACACTGATAACCGGTTCTGTCCGAGGACAATCTTTGGTTGATACATTGAAATTTATGGAGAGAAATGTTTTGAATAAAAACACCTGTTATTTGCCTGAAACAATTCCCTTGTGTGAAGAAATGAACAGATACACAAATAAATTTTTTGAGGAAATTACAGACGGAATTCAATAAAGTACAATTTATTGAATCAGTGATTTTACCGGATTTTAAATACAAATAAAGCAGATTTGTCCGAATGGACGAGTCTGCTTTGTTTTTTTGATATGATAACACAATAAATCTAACTCTTTTAACTAATTTTTAATTGTCACAATTCAATAATTATATTGAATTTTGTTGAATTTGGTAGTATACTCTATTGGTGACAGTAGTAAATATAGTTTTAATACCAAATAAACATTATTGAAAAAAGTTTTGGCGTTGCCGTATTTGATTACTGTTTCAAAAAATACACAAAAGGAGAGATTATTGTGTTTTGTAAATCCTGTGGAACTGACATAGGCAATTCACCGTTCTGCCCTGTTTGCGGAACAAAAATAGAAATGCCTAATCAGGTTGCGCCTAATCCCGTTGTTCCTAACCCTGTTGTTCCTAACCCTGTTGCTCCTGTTTCTGTTACTCCTGACAATTCAAAGAAAAAGAAGGAAAAGAAGCCCGGCAACGGCAAAAAAGCTCTGATTATAAGCATAGTTGCATTGCTCGTTCTTGCTATAATCGGCGGCGTAGTGTTCTTTTTGTTGAAAAATAAAGAAGATAATAAAGAGATTACATTAACTGAAATTACATGCTCAAATCTTTATCTGGTACCTGATACCGAAACTGAAATTACTTTCACTGTCAAAGCTAACGTTGCTTCAGATGAAATTGCTCTTTATGATGACGACGACAAAGTTGCCAAGATGTATGACAACGGCAAAAACGGCGATCTTGTTGCAAACGATCTTATTTACACTTGTGTAGCAAAAGTGGAAAAAAGCTGTGATGAGACCAAAAGCTTTGAATACAAATGTAAAGCAGGCGAAGTCGAGAGTGAGCCGATTACGATTTACTGCTTTGCAAAACCGGATGAATATACAGCACAGCAAGCAAAAGACTACTACAACGAGTTGGCTGAGCGTGTGCAGTCTATAGAAGAGAGCTTTGCTGACGAATCAGGTTATGTTCCTGAAAGCAGCTATGACCAGCTTTTAAGCTCAATTACCGAGGAGCTCGATCAGGCAAAGGATGACAAAATCGTGCTCCATTATATGCAAGAGGAAAACAGCCTGTATGTTAAAATGACATCAGGTCTTGCTATGGTATATACACCCAAAGATCCCGATACCGATGC
Source organism: Acutalibacteraceae bacterium (assembly GCA_045631965.1). Classification (GTDB taxonomy): domain Bacteria; phylum Bacillota; class Clostridia; order Oscillospirales; family Acutalibacteraceae; genus UBA8612. The sequence continues at coordinate 3,358 of JAZQVR010000041.1, read as the reverse complement.
TATCGGAGAAGATGTTACTGCGACTATTATGACAATGCAGCCCTGTTTCACTCAAATGGGCGGCAATGCATTCGCTTCGACTGCATATAATCTTCCCGAAGGTGTCAATTATATTCTGGAGATGATGGATGTTTCCGCTCAGAATCTGAGAAACATATTACCCAACTACAAGTTCCAGAATTCCAACAATTGCGATGATGATGCCGTTACATTGGAAAAAATCCGTTCTTTCGGACCCAATCAGGTTATATTGTGGCACGGACACGGCTATTATGATTTTTATGTTAAGTCTTGCCTTGTAACAGGCGAAGAGTTCGACTGGGATGCATGGTTCTGGGATCCCGAATATTACGCAAACTGTGTTGATAACAGCATTATCAACTCCTGGCTTGTCGGCTATGATGAGGTTATAATTTCTTCAAGATATATCCAGAAATATTGCGGCGATATGACAAACTCTTTTGTTTATCTCGCAGCGTGTGACAGCGGACGTTCCGCTCTTGCTGAAGCATTTGCATCCAAGGGTGCAGCTGTTGTAGCCAACAGCAAAACCATCCTGCGCAGTTACAACGTTGCTATGCTTTACGGCACAGTAAACGAAATGCTTAAGGTTAACCCCAATAACGGAAAATTCTATACATTGAGCGAAGCTCTGCAAAGAGCTAAGGCAACATACGGTAATGATGACTCTGATTCCCGTTACGGCGGTATCGGTTCCACACCGGTTATTTTCGGCGGAGACGCAGCTAACAATTACCGATTTGCAGAAGAAGTACCCACCGGTAATATTTCCGGTAAAGTATGTAAGGCATCCGACAGAATTACAGCTATCGGCAGCGCAACCATCGAAGTTTATATTGACAGCGTTTTGTATACAAGCACAACATCTGACGAAAGCGGTCAGTATGCATTAGAGCTTCCGATAGGCGATTGCGAAATCAAAATATCCGCAAACGGATATATTGCTTACAGCTGTTACAGCAATATCCGCGCAGGTGCAACCAACTATATGGAAACATTCCTTATGGTCGAAGGTGACGAATCACAGGTCGGCACAGCAAGCGGTAAAATTATCAATTCGTTGAGCGGTTACGGTGTGCCCAGTGCAAACCTGAAAGTCTATAAGAACTGGAATGTTATTTACACAGATGGCGAGCCTTTGGCTACATTAACTTCCGATTCAGACGGAAATTATACCGTTGAATTACCCTATGGTAACTATACAATTGTTATAGAAAAAGACGGTTACACAAAAGCCTCGTTCAACATCATTGTCCAGGGCGGAGAGAGCGGAAACCAGGATGGTACCATAACACCTGAAACCCAAGGTAATGATTACCTTATCACATTAACATGGGGCGAGAATCCTCGCGACGTTGACTCTCACGTACAAGGTAAAGTGAACGGTGAGAGCTTCCATGTATACTACTCCCGTAAAAACCAGTATTATGACGGAGAAAACATCTGTAATCTCGACTATGATGATACTTCAAGTTACGGACCGGAGCATATTACTCTTAAGGCTGTAGGAACAGAGCCGTACTACTATTATCTGCACAGATATGCAGGCAGCGGCAGCCTGGCAACATCCGGTGCAAAGGTTACAATTGAACAAAACAATGTTCTTATAGCAGAATTCCACGTTCCTACAAATCTCGGTTCATACGATTACTGGAATGTATTTGCTATTGTAGACGGTGAAATTGTTGTTAATAATACAATAACATCTTCGCCGAATACATCTTACGCATCAACAGCATCCGAAGAATGGTAATCTGACGTCGGCAATGGTTTTGCATAAGTCTGCTTAACCTGTCTGACCGAATAAACAAAAAATGCGGCACACTCTCAACCAAAATGAGAGTGTGCCGTAATTTTTATTTCTTATAAGCCGAGGGGATTTGAGTATGTGCCTTCTTTCATCTGATAAGTGCTCTCTGTCGGCTCGGTAAAACGGGAGTGTGTTTGGTCGTATTCATTTTCTGTTACGTAGCTGCCGTTTACCTCGTAATAATGTACGCCATATTCATCTTCATCGTAGTAATCGGTTTCACTCTTGATTTCTTCTGCTATGGGTCCGTAGGTGCTGTTACCCGTGCTTACGAAACCTGCCGTTGAGTTAAAGTACTCATTAAGCTGACCGCCGCTCACACGGTATGCAAAGAAATCATAAGTATTTGCCCAGGAACCGTCGCGTATAAGTGAATCCTTTATAACTACATATTCGTTTATCTGATTATCATACATAACAGATAAATCGTCACCGCCACCTGAGCCTCCGCCATAGTAAGCTTCTTCAAGCTTGATAACGCTGCCGTTGCGGATTGTATATAAGAGGTGATATGATTCGTAGCCTCTTACGCCCAGATTGTCGCTGTTTGTGAGTGAAAGTATGAGCTCATATGAACCGTCGCCGTTAAAATCTGCCATACAGCTTTCAACCAGTGTCGCATTGCTGTCCCAGTACTCAGTAACCGAATCTATACCGCCGCTTGTGAGATATTCGTTGTAAACAGCCGCATCTCTTTCGTAGGGGGTTGTATCGGGCTGCTGTATTTCGGGTTGATTAGCAGTGCCCGAATTTACAGGCTCAATTTTGTATACAGACCAGTATTTTTCGCCGTCAATTTCTTTGAGTGCGGCGGTGACTTTGTAAGATTCCATCAAATCGTATGTGGCTCCGTAGATTTCTACAACAAGCTCATACTTATTGCCTACACTCTTTCGCTCATCAATTTCTACTGAGTATTCTGAGCCATAGCCGAAACCGGCCTCGCTTTGGTAATAATAACCGTCATGCAGATAATGCAAATTGAATTTAGACAGAGAATTCTCAATGTCATCCTCAAGCAATGATTCAACCTTAACGTTAAATATGTTTTCACATATCCATTTAACATTTTCAGCAGGTACTTTGATGTAATAGAGCTGGTCAAATTTTGCTAAAGGATCCGGAGTCTGAGTCGGGTCTATCCAGCTTTCATGATTACCGTAAAAATAGCAGTAGGTAGATGTGAACGGATCCAGAATAAGTTTGTCGACAACGTATTGTGCAGAAGCGCGCGTACAGTCATAGTTAATCGGCTCTACATTAACACAATATGCGAAGTACAGCTTGTCAAAAAATCCAAGGAACTCCGCGAATTCTTCGTCCGTTGCTTCGATGAATTTATCGGGCGAGGGTTTTGATATATCCGACGGAATCTCTATGGGGTCGTCACCCTCTTTGGAGTTGATGTCTACCTTGCCGATTGCCGCCTCGCTTGCATCCTTAACCTTTACCTTGATGACGATTTTTAACGGACTCTCGTTCTTTCTTGTTTCAGGTTCATCGCAATCCGTTGCCGTACCTAAGTAC
>JAZQVR010000040.1:0-4622 GCA_045631965.1 Acutalibacteraceae bacterium | reverse complement strand
CGCCGATGTTGTAAACCTCGCCTACCGTGCCCTTGTGGATTATAAGGTCGATAGCGCGGCAGTGGTCCTCAACGTAGAGCCAGTCACGAACGTTAATACCCTCGCCGTAAACGGGCAGGGGCTTATCGTGAAGCGCATTTGCAATCATAAGGGGTATAAGCTTTTCGGGGAAATGGTAAGGGCCGTAGTTGTTAGAGCAACGTGAAATGGTAACGGGAAGCCCAAAGGTTCTGTGATACGCCTGAACGAGAAGGTCTGCGCTCGCCTTTGACGCTGAATATGGGCTCGAGGTATGAATTGGTGTCGTTTCGGTAAAGAAAAGGTCAGGGCGGTCAAGGGGAAGATCGCCGTAAACCTCGTCGGTTGAAACCTGATGGAATCTCGGTACGTTGAACTTGTTGCAGGCATCAAGAAGCACCTGAGTGCCGAGGATGTTTGTTTTGAGGAATACCTCGGGCTCTTCGATTGAGCGGTCAACATGAGACTCTGCGGCAAAGTTGACAACTGCGTCAAAGCCTTCTCTTTCAAAAAGCTCATATATAAAAGCACGGTCGGTTATGTCACCTTTTACAAAAGTGAATTTGTCCGATTTGAAAGCACCTTTAAGTGTTTCGAGGTTACCTGCATAGGTCAATGCATCGAGACAGACAAGCTGAGTTTCGGGATAATTTTCAAGCATGTAGTAGACGAAGTTACCACCGATAAATCCGGCACCGCCTGTTATAAGAAGTTTGTTCATAATAATTGCACCTTTCTGCATATGTACACTTATTATAACAAATATCTGTTTTAAAATCAACTAAAACTATTGCAAGAAACGCCGTATGAGGCTAAAATATTAACAGTTAAGTATCGGGAGGACATCGAAATGGCGAGAATTGAGCCGATTGTATACGGAAATATGAGCGATGAAGCAAAATCAGCTTACGATGAATATTCAAAAAAATCAAAGCCCAATAATATAAAAATGACTTTGCTTCATAATGTTACGGCATTTGAGGTGATGAACGGATTTCACAGGCTTTGCGATGAGGCAAAAGGCTTTTTATCAGAGCTTGATGTGAATCTTTTCTGTTATGCAATATCATTTGAAAACGACTGTATGGCTTGCTCTGCAATATTCAAAAGTTTCCTCGATGAACAGGGTGTGGATTTTGATACGCTTATTATGACACCCGCACAGCAGGCACTTGTTTCCTTAGGCAGAAACGTTGCGGATAATCCTCACGAGGTTTATGACGACCAGTTTGACGAGCTGAGAGAATTTTTTAATGATGAGCAGCTTGTTGTTATAACATCTCTTGCCGCAATGATGGCAGCATCAAATATATTCAACACGGTATTTGATATTGAAATATAAAATAATGCTCCGCTGATAGTTTAATCGGCGGAGCATTATTTTTCAGAAATTGCTTTCCACAAGCCGTGAACAGCATTCAGGTGAATATATCCATCGGCTGATGTGTTTGGTGTCGGTGTAGTATTGAGGTTTGTCTGGCGGATATTCTGCATTGAAAGCATCTACAATTATAAGCTTTACTTTCATTCTTTCCGGTATCAGGCTCTTGATATAGACGGTTGCGTGCTGACCCGGATATACATCGGGTATCGGCTCTGCAAGCCCTGCGAGATTAGGTGCAAGCTCAACGAAAACACCGTACTTTTCTACTGAGCGGATAATGCCGGGTACAGTCTGACCGGGTCTGAAATTCTGCGCGTTTTGTTCCCACGTGCCGAGTAATTCCTTGTGAGAGAGCGTTATTTTACCGTCGGGAGCGATATCTTTTACAATTGCCTTTATATCGTCGCCCGTTGAAAAACGCACGTTCGGGTGTGGTATTCGTGAAACTGAAATTGCATCAATCGGCATAAGTGCTATAAGCCCTGCACCTATATCGGCAAAAGCTCCGAACCCTTCGATATGAGTGATTTTTGCATCAATTACGTCACCGGGTGAAAGCTTGGAAATGTATTCGTTGTAACAGTCCTGCTGGATTTCTCTTCGGCTGAGTATTGCGATTTTTTCGCCGTATCCGTCTTCTTCAAATTCAGTAATGCGGAACACTACAGGCTTATTGACTCTCGAGATGAGTGCAATATCACGTACACTGCCGTCTTCAATTCCTATAGCTCCTTCATTGCGAGGAATAATGCCTCTCATAGGTCCGAGGTCGAGATGGAGGTTATGCTCGTTATCGCAGAGTAATACCCTTGATTCAAGTGTTGTTTTTTTATTGTATGCCTGAGTGAGTGAGCCGATATCGGCGAGCGCTGCGCGGTTTTCCGGTGTAGATATCAATTTGCCTTCGGGTTTATATCTTCTCATTTACTGTGCAGTGCAGTTTTTGCACCGCTCCCTCCCTTGCTGGTTTTTTGCCGTTGATTTATATATATGCGTTTTCTCGTTTTACATTCCCGTAGTGATTGATATTTTCGTATATATATGTTATAATATCCCAATAATGATTTAATATGAGGCAGTATACGCAGATGCGATTCATTACGGCGATATTGCACAGTTGCGGATTTTTGTCTGCGTTGTATATGGTGTGACACGGAAATGTTATACCGGTCAGCAAAAAATAAAACACAGAAAAGATGAAGGTTAATTTATGCTTGATAAGCTTGCACAGGTTGAACAAAGATTTGAAGAGATAAATGAAAAGCTCTGTCAGCCGGATGTAATGTCCGATATGGAGCTTTATAAAAAGTATATGCAGGAGATGAAGCATCTCACTCCCGTTGTCGAAAAATTCCGTGAACACAAAAAGGCGCTTGCCGATATTGAGGGTGCTCAGGAAATGCTCAATGACTCTTCGCTTGAAGCCGAGCTTCGTGAGATGGCTCTTGAGGAGCTTGAAGCGGCAAAAGAGCAGGCGGAGGTGACTCGGCAGGAGCTGAAAGTTTTGCTCCTTCCGCGTGACCCCAATGATGATAAAAATGTTATTGTAGAAATCAGAGGCGGCGCAGGCGGCGACGAGGCTTCACTCTTTGCAAACTCTCTTTACCGTATGTACTCAATGTATGCCCAGACAATGGGCTGGAGCAGTGAGATTCTCTCTGCCAACGAAACGGAGCTTGGCGGATTCAAGGAAATCAGCTTTATGATAAGCGGCGAGGGCGCATTCTCACGCTTTAAGTTCGAGAGCGGTGTCCACCGCGTACAGCGTGTGCCCGAAACCGAAAGTCAGGGCAGAATTCACACTTCAACCGTTACCGTTGCCGTACTTCCTGAAGCTCAAGAGGTTGATATACAGATAAACCCTGCGGATTTGCAGGTCGATACATTCCGCTCAAGCGGTGCAGGCGGTCAGCATATCAACAAAACGGAGTCTGCAATCCGTATAACTCACTTGCCTACGGGTACTGTTGTCGAGTGTCAGGATGAGCGCAGTCAGCATAAAAACCGCGACAAGGCTATGCGTATTCTTCGCTCAAGAATACTTGAGGCAGAGCGTGAAAAGCAGGCGAGTGAGATTGCAGGTGAGCGTCGTTCTCAGGTAGGTACGGGTGACAGAAGCGAACGAATCCGTACTTACAACTATCCGCAGGGAAGAATGACAGACCACAGAATCGGTCTTACGCTCTATAAGCTCGAAGCAATTCTTAACGGAAGTCTCGATGAAATGATTGACGCACTTATAACTGCAGATACTGCAGAAAAACTCCGTGCGCAGGAATAACAGATTGAAAGAAGATTAAAATGGCAGAAACAAAGTTATTCAGATATGATGAAGCAGATTTGCAGATGCTTGATGAGATAGGCGGTATTTTGCGTGAGGGCGGAATTGTAGGCATACCGACAGAAACCGTATACGGCCTTGCCGCAAACGCTTTTGACGGCTCTGCAGTCGCTAAAATATTTAAAGCAAAAGGCAGACCGCAGGATAATCCGCTGATTGTTCATATCAGCGAGATTTCACAGCTTGATACGGTTGTGTCTTCTGTGCCTGCAGGAGCTTATGAGCTGGCAGAGAAATTCTGGCCCGGACCTTTGTCGATTATTATGCCTAAGGGCGACAGAATTCCCGACGAAGTAAGCTGCGGTCTCGAAACCGTAGCAGTGCGTATGCCGTCACATTGTGCCGCGCGTGCAATAATATCTGCCGCAGGTGTGCCGCTTGCCGCTCCGTCTGCTAACCTTTCCGGCAGTCCGAGCCCGACTACCGCACAGCACGTAATCGATGATATGTGGGGCAGGGCAGATGCCATAGTTGACGGCGGTATGTGCGACGTAGGTGTTGAGTCTACCGTTGTTTCACTTGTCGGTGATAAACCGAGGCTTCTCAGACCCGGCGGTGTTTCGCTTGAGCAGCTTGAAAGCGTGCTCGGCGAGGTTGAGGTTGACAAAGCTGTTCTTTCAGAGCTTGAGCCGGGACAGCAGGCAGCTTCACCCGGAATGAAATATAAGCATTACTCACCCGATGCTCAGATTACGTTAGTAAAAGGTGAGTATAAAGATTTTTGCGAATATATAAACACTTGCAATTCAGAGGGTGTTTATGCTATGATTTTTAATGACGATGACGCAGGTAAGCTCTCAGTGCCGTATATTTTTTATGGCTCTGAGGATTATAAGATGTTGTCCCATTCATTGTTTGATTCATTAAGAATTCTTGATA
>JAZQVR010000039.1:0-89530 GCA_045631965.1 Acutalibacteraceae bacterium | reverse complement strand
CGCCCGGAGCAAAAAAGCCGAGAGTACGGACAAAATCACCCTTCGTATAAGAGACATCCATTGCGTCAATAAGTGACGATGTGAAATTTATACTCATATTATATCACTTCCTTTTCATTTTGTCTACCGTTATTCATACGTAACCATTTCATTGATTGTAGTACCTGTATTACGTATCGGCTTTGACGAACGCATATTACACTTTGCGAAGATGTTGAAATTACTTACATCCAAGCTCAAAACGCTATTCGATACTTTACCAAAAATAGGGTATTCCTTGTTTTCGCCTTCTCCGGTTGAATATTCATAATTTTCAAAGAAGCAGTTGTAGACAACGATATTATCGGGACAATTACCATTAAAAATACAAAAATAAGGAATGTCACAAGTTGTATCGTTTATAAAACGACTGTTCTTAAATATAAGTTTTGACCCTGAATCAAAAGGTGAAAAAATTTCAATAGGTAAGTTATAAGTAGTAACGGCATTTTCACCTTCACCCGTTGTCAGCTTATAATCTTTAATATAGCTCCTGAACTCACACGCATCAAAAGTTTCGATAAGTTTAGCTGCTAATGAATGCGTATCGGTAATATAACCAAAGCCTGTAGGTTCAACGACACCCGTTACACCTGCAATATCTGTTTTTTGCATTGTACAGTCTGCATAACTAAGTTCACACGTTTCTCCTACATCGTAAGTAGTTAGTTTACTAAAACTATGCGGAAAATCAAACTGAGTATGAATAAATTTAGCCTTTGCATATGTATTAACACAAACAGGTGCAGCATTAGCAGCCGCATCAGCAGGTGATTTAATAAGAACCGAAGAGTTGATTACTTCAATATTTTTTGTACATTCAAGATTAAATCCGTAATCAACATCTACAAGCATCGCATTAGAAAAATGAAGCGGAATTTCATTATAGCTTGTGCTTATACCGTAATCACATTCATCAATCAGCAGATTTTTGAAAAGAATCCTCTCAATAGCAATTCCGTCCCAAGCTTCACTGTCACCTTCGTAATAAATAGCATAGTAAGCATTATAAATACTAACGTCTTCAACAACACCAAAAGATGTTTTTTGATTAAAATATAAGCCTTTGCTATCCTCACTACCATCGCTGTCTGCAAGCTCAATTCTACAATTATTAATCTTGAAATCAATAACATTATCAAGTACAAATCCTGTAATAACATTTATAGCATTACAATTGCGTATATTGATTTCATTTGAATTTTCATAACCGGTAGTAATGCTAATAGCACAATTGCCTGTTTCAAACCTTACATTATCTACATTAGTTTTAGCAACATTTTCACCCAAAAGAAGAGTGCAATCAGAATTTACATCTTTACCCTTAAGCGTAATATCATATATGTTGACATTTTCTACATAACTGTCAGCTTTGTACAACTTAATAATTGTATCGCAGCTTTCACCAAGCTGCAGAACAGCAGAATTGCCTATTACGTTTACGCTGTCAGATATAGTAATGTTACCGTCAACCATATATGTTTTGTCGGCAAACTCAACAGATGAAACACCAGAATCAATAGCAGCCTGAACAGCATTTTTGTTTTTGGTATAAAATGCAGTTTTTTCAGTTGCAGTCATATTTTCAAAACTATAATTACCTACTGCACCGAACTGCTCGACTCTGACAGTGCCGTTTTCGGGAATAAGCTCAAGTGTACAACCCTTACACGTTACTTCAAGACCGTTGAATGTAATCGCATTTGACACGGTAGCAGAAACACTCTTAACCTTATACAAGCCACTGCCGCCGTCATTAATTGCGTTATAGCCGTAGGTCTGCACATAGTCACCACTGATTACGTCTCTGTCTTCTTTGTTGAAAAACTCATTAAGTGAATCGAAATATTTTATCATATTAAATTTACTCCTTTAATTTTTTTAAATTTTTTGTTTCTTTCAAGCCGTTCTGATTCGGCCCATTCATTTTACTGCGTTAATTTTGCTTTGGCAGAGCATTTTACCGTTCTCATCTCCTTTTGATTTAAGTTGACTTAATCTGCATTATCGCTACATTTACATCACCTCCTTTGCTGTTTTCGCCTTCCTTTGACAATATTCTAATCCTATTTTTGGGACTTAGTCAAGATATTTTTAGAACATTTGTTCTTTTTGTAAAAACACAACAAAAAAGCACCGCCAAAATTTGGCAGTGCAATTTTAACTGTTTTCACTTTATTAACACATTACGGTTTCGAATGTGGTATATGATTTTATTTTTAATAACGATATGAAAATTAATCCCAGAGTAATTTATAGATATTGAGGATATCGTTTTTGTCGAGGGGTTTTATTGTATTTGCAGGTGAGCCTGAGGCGACCGCGTCGCCTGCCATTTTATCCATAGCGGCAAAAAACGCATCCTTATCAATACCGTATCCGGCAAGGGTCGGAATATCGCAGACCTTACAAAGCTCACGGCAGGCGGCGATGAATTTTTCGGCTGCTGATTTATCGTCATCAGCAGCATTGGCGGCACCGATTGCACGAGCCATATCGGCAAAACGGCTGTAAGCACCGTCGTAAACATAACCGAAGCAAGCAGAGAGAAGCATCGCGTTACTGATACCGTGAGGCACATGGAAGAGTGCACCTATCGGGCGGCTCATACCGTGGATTACGGTAACGGAAGCGTTGTTAAAAGCTACGCCTGCTTCAAGTGCGGCAAGTGACATTTCGGCACGAGCCTCGACATTACTGCCATCGTTATAGCAAACAGGAAGGTACTTGAAAATCTTTTTGATAGCGGAAAGTGCAAACTCATCGGTAAGCGGCTGTGCCTTGCGTGAGGTATAAGCCTCTGCAGCGTGACAGAGTGCGTCAAGACAGGTTGCGGCAGTAACGGACTGCGGAGCTGTAAGCGTAAAGGCAGGGTCATCAACAGCGATATCGGGCATAAGCACTGCACCCTTGAGGAGCATTTTGATATCCTTTTCGGTGTTGGTGATAATTGTAAACTGTGTTGCCTCGGAGCCTGTGCCGCTTGTTGTAGGCACAGCAACCATAGGAGGTACGGGAGTTGTGATAACCTTGCCGAGATAATCGTTGATAGAGCCACCCGAAACACTGAGCACGCCGATTGCTTTCATAGCATCAATCGGTGATCCGCCGCCGACAGCGACAAGGAAATCGCAACACTCTGACTTATAAACAGCAAGACCCGAATCAATCATTTTATCGGTAGGCTCGCCCGTAATACCGTCGAAAACAGCATACTCTGCCCCACCCTGCTCAAGCACGTCGCAGACAAGCTTTGCGTTGCCGAGCTTTACCATCATAGGGTCGGTTACGACAAGAGCTTTTTTGCCGAGTGAGCATATTGAAGAAGCCGCATCGGCAAGAGCACCCTCACCGTAAAACACCTGACGCGGCATAATAAACTGATTAGACATAAAAATCATCCCTTGCAAAATAATTACTTTATAACAATATAATATCAAAGCAAAAATATTAAATCAATAATTTTACAAAAACTTACTTGATGTTATGAAAAAAAGTGATACAATTAGCATATAGATTGGCAGGAGGTATTTTGCTATGGGTAAAAAAATAATTGTTGCAGGTCTCGGTCACGGCGGTATTGCCGCAGCCGCCATGCTTGCAAAACGCGGTTTTGACGTAACCGTTTACGAAAAGAAGAGCGAGGGCACACTCGGCTACGACTGGACCGATATATTTGCACCCGCTGCACTTGATATAGCAGAAATGCCTATGCCGCCCGAGGACAAATACGAATACAAAGAGAATATGACTTTCTTTGCACCGACATCAAAAAAATCGCTCACACAGCACGTACCGTATGATGAGCTTGAAATCAAGATGGAGCGCAAAGACATTTACACTCATTTTATTGATAATGCACTCAGTTGCGGAGTTAAAATCGAGTACGATTGCGAAGTGCTCTCCCCCATTATGCTCGGCAACAGAGTAATCGGTATCAAAACGTCAAAAGGTGACTTCACAGGCGACCTCGTAATTGATGCTTGCGGAATCAACTCACCTGTCAGGACTAATCTGCCCGACTCGATGGGAATAGAAAAGCAGGTTAAACGCGAAGAAAAGATCACAATTTACAGAGCTTTCTACAACAAGGCAAGCGATGAAGAGGTTGAGGCTAAATTCAGAGTCAACTTCTTTGCAGGCGGTGAAAAGTGCATAAGCTGGGTCGCTTCCGAAGAAGAGCATACAGACCTGCTTGTAGGCAGATTTGAGGAATTCACACTTGAAAAGCTCGAATCTTACGCAGATATGCTCCGCGAAAATTCGCCACGACTCGGCAAAGAAAAAGTCAGAGGCGGACAGTTTGTCGAAATCCCTGTACGCCATCCCCTTTCGGTTATGGTTGGCGACGGTTACGCCGCAATCGGTGACAGTGCATTTATGACAGTGCCGCTCATCGGCTCGGGTATTGCAAACTCACTCAAGGCGGCAAAGATGCTTACAGAAACAATTGTAGCCGATTTCACCGAATCATACAGCGCGGAAACACTGTGGGATTACCAGGTAAAATACTACAAAGCTCTCGGCTCAGGTCTTGCACCGCTCGAGTGCGTAAAATATATGCTGCTCGGTTTAACTCCAGACGAGCTTGATTACTGTTTTGATTCGGGTATGCTCAACGAAGATAACATAACAATGACCGCAAACTTCACAAGCATCACGAGTCAGTTCAAGCTTGACCCGTTTGACCTTGTAATCAAGGCAAAGGCGGTTTGCAAGAGACCCGAAATACTTAAAAAAGTTATGCTCTGCGGCAGCAGAATGGCTCAGGTTATGGCGGCCTGTGCGGCTATGCCGAGACGTTGGGACAGAAAGAAAGTTATGCAGTGGGCTAAAGCATACTCCGCACCGTTTAAAGCGTATATAAAATAAAGATAAAAGGAGCTGTAAAAACTTTTGTTTTACAGCTCCTTTTATCAATAAAGTTTAAACAACTGCGAAAGCGGATTGTATCCGAGACCGAAATACTTGAAAGACCATATAATCGGATTGTACTTGAAAACAGTAACGTCAAGCACTGTCACCAAAGCACGGAGGAACCACGGAAGGTCATAAGTTTCCGGCACATCGACGCTCTCAAAGTCCTCGCCCTCAACATTGAGGACCATCGGGTTTGCGTAGCAGATACCGTTGTCGCCCGAAAGATAAAATCTTACATAGAGGTTTGCTTCGTCAAGCAGCTCATCGCTATGAAGATCGAGAGTTGCTTTACCGTCGACAAGCTCCTGACGCATAATAACGTTGCCATCGGAAACCCAGGTGATGATATTTGCGTTGATACCCTCAACTGTTATTGTATCGTTTTCTTCGTCAACGGTAATTCTTGTTACACGCGGTGTATTATCGAGCCAGTATGACTTGGTATCGTAAACATCCTGCTCTACAAAACCGGGCATTTCTTCCATACCGTTGAGCTCAACACCGTTTGAATAATGGGAAACGGAGAAGAACTGACCTTTTTCAAGGCAGGTACGGAAAGCCTCGAGGCTCTGCTCAGGCATCCAGCTCATTGTATAAGCATCGTTAAGTGATGTTTCGTTATGTGAATCGGCAAAGGTATTACCCCACGGTACAACGCCGTTGGGAATTGTCTTCTGCAGAATCTGGTCGTAAAGAATACGGTCGCAACGTGTATGTGCATCGGTTGCAGAGTTGATACCCATACCGAGTGCACTGCCCGGATTGTCGAGAAAGATTTTTGCAAACTTGTTTACATAGTACTCATCAATCTTCTGACCGACATGGTCTGCTGAATCCTTATCGGGATAGACATACTCACCTACGTGAGAGAGGAAGGTTATACCGCCGAGCTTTGCAACCTCACGGCATGGAGTTTCATAATCTCCGTAAACGCCTGCATAACCCTGACCGTACTCTGCCCAGTAGCTTGTAAGGTGACAATCTGCAAAAGGCGTTGCCATATTCTGCTCGTTGCCGAGCGGCACATCAAGCATACCGTTTGTTGTTGTACGGGTAAGAGTATCGCCCGCAGTTGTAATATAGCTTCTGTCAGGATTCGTACCGTTGAGGTAGCCCTGATAGGCTTCTTCCTCAACAGGAATTATAGGAGCATTATTGTTGGTACGCTCTTTTTTGATAACACGCATAAGCGGCACTGTATCGGGCACAACATTCCAGCCACGGTTAAGCGTACCGTGGTCGGTAAGGGCAACTATTTCATAATCGAGTGCATAGTGCATATCACAAAACTGCTGAACAGGTAAAAAGCCGTCACTTGCGTTTGTATGGCAGTGAAGCTGGGTTTTATAATCGTCCCAGGTATCCCAGTCAATTTCTTCGTAAGGATTATCGATGATATAATTCTTTTTTTCATCCGCTGCAAAAGCAGGAATTGCCATTGTAAAAGCAAACACTGCAGCAAGAATTACCGAAAGAGATTTCTTTAATCTATTAAACATAAAAACCATCCTCCGCACTTAATGATTATATTACGATTATACTTCATCGATTTAAAACAATCAAGCGAAAATGCAAAAAAAATTACCGCAGAAGCAATTACGCTACTGCGGTGATAAAAACATATTATTTTATAAAGTCGCCGCTGATTTCTGCTTTTGCAATTTCTTTTGCTTCTTCAGCAGTTGCATCGTTCATAAACTCAGCCATTCTGCTGCGGCGCTCTGCAAGCTCAGTATACATCTGGTTACGCTGTGCTGCATCGAGCGGATAGAAGAACTTCGGAATAATACCGAGGCTGCTTGTGATAATCGGAATACCTGTACCCAAAGCGAAAATCCACCACTTTGTTTTATCGGTCTGTGTACCGATTTCAAGGCCTTGCTGGTAGCCGATTTTCTTCATTACGATTGCGTTTACACTGCCCATTATGGTATTCTGAAGTTTGCCGATAAGCGACTGTGCAACACCCGTCATAGCTTCAGCACGGTAACCATTCTTCCATTCACAGTAGTCCATAGACTCGTTGACAATCTCATTCGGAATAACACGACGCAAGCCGTAGACGCACATTTCGAGTATTTCCTCGATAGCCATTACAGGCAGGATAACACCCTTCTTCATAAAGTTCTTATTGATAGAGCCTATGCCGAATACTGCCATCCACAGCATATCCGTCCATGCATCCTCGAAAATCCACAGAGTTTTGGTTGAGAAACGCTTACGAAGCGGAGCAACAAAGCTGTAGCTGATAAACTTGACAGGGAATGCGGGAATACCGACGATTGTTTTGAGGGTGATTGAACCCAGAACGTCGATATAGAAATTTGTTCTGCTCTTGCTGATGCTGAAGCCGCTCAGGAACGAAGAAAGAACCTGAATCAGGATAGGCTTATTGGTTATAATAGCCTTGAGACCCTGGATTATACTCGGACGTTCAACAGACTGCTGAACTCTTTCACGGCTGAGCAGGAAGAAATACATAACAAACACCGTAGAAAGAATTGCACAGGCAAGACCGAAACCTGCGAACAGCTTGGGAAGTTCCCAATTGAGCTTACTGTTTATAACAAGGTCGTAGAAAATACCGAATATCTGCTTTGGTAAATCCTCGAAAATATGAGAAAGCAGGTGAGCCATTGTGATAAGCCTTGTTCGCTCGACAGGGTTTGGCGTAATTGTCGTCATAAAGCCTGTGTTTGCGATACTTGTAAACGTACCTGCTGTTTCCTGAGTCATCATCATAACCGAATAGAAGATGAGCTTAGGCATATATGTAGAAGATGCACCCGAGAAGATAAAAGGTATTACCCAATAGAATAAGCCTATTACCATAAGCGGAATCTGACCAAACAGCATATACGGCTTGAACTTACCCCAACGTGTACGGGTACGCTCAACAATAACACCGATGAAAGTATCGTTGATAATATCCCATACAGTAGCGAATATGTTGTGAAAAGCAAGATAACCGAAGTCAATCTTTACAACGTCATAAATATAACGCTCGTAAAAATCGCTTATGTTGAGAGTAGCCGCAGCATCGTTAAGCACGTAAGCAACAGTCTCTGCCCTGCCGACATAACGTCGGTTACCCTTGTAGTCAACGCTTTCCTGTACAGCTTTGCTTTTTTTGCCTTTTTTTAACAGAGGCATATATACACCGCCTTACATAAAAGTTTATACAATATCTTGTTTTAAACTTAACATATTTTAAAACTTTTTTCAATAGTTTTGTACAAGAAATATTTGACAACAAAAAATTCCGTATCACTCCGTTATGAGCAATACGGAATTTTGTATTAATCGAGTTTAAGGAACATTTCGAGTATGCGTTTTACGCAAAGCTCAAGGTCTGCTCTTGTGATTCTGCCTGCCTTGTAGCCTTCCATAAGGTCAGCAGGATAACCGCAGTGCATCTTCATATCGTTACCTGCCTTAACCTCTTTAACCGGGTCATTCTTGACACCCCAATCGGTAACAACCATACCGTTGTAGCCCCACTCACCGCGGAGAATTTCGGTGAGAAGCTCATAGCTTTCGGAGGTATGCTGACCGTTTATAAGGTTGTAGGATGACATCACAGTCCAGGGACTTGCCTCTTTTGTTGCAATTTCAAAGGCTTTGAGGTAGATTTCGCGCAGTGCACGCTCGGATATGCGTGAATCACAGCCCATACGGTTTGCTTCTTTATTGTTGCAAGCAAAATGCTTCATTGAAACAGCAACCTTCTGCGACTGTACGCCGCGGATATTTGCTGCAGCACATTTACCTGCAAGGCAGGGGTCTTCGGAATAATACTCAAAGTTTCTGCCGCAAAGCGGATCACGGTGGATATTGAGGGCAGGCGCAAGCCAGATTGCAAGATTGTTCTCTCTGATTTCCGCACCGCCGCCTGCACCTACAAGGAAATTAAGCTCGGTATCCCATGAGCAGGCAAGCAGAGTTGCACACGGCCATGCTGTAGTGGGAATACCGGTTTCTGTATTGAGTCTCAGACCTGCAGGACCGTCTGCAGTAGGCATCGCAGGCACGCCGAGACGCTTCATCGGACCGAAGCAACCTGTATTTGCAACACCCGTTGGCGGCTGACCGCCGACAAAATCCATAAGCTCTTCAAGAGTAAACTGGGCGAAAAACTCATCCATAGAAATTTCATCGCCGACTTTATCAAACATCACCGGCTTTTCGGGTGCAACCGCACCTGACGGCTGATTTTCACCGTAATAATAGCTCTCTTCACCCTGAGGCAGAGCTTCAAAACTGCCGTCGGAAAGCATACGCTTTGAAAGCTTGAAGGGCTTACACCACTGTGAAAGCTGCTCGGTTACGGTATCTTCTTTTACTTCGTATTCAAACACAAGTTTTTCGCAATCTCTTACCGATGTGCCGATATAGAATTCATAATTACCTTTTTCAAGCACATAAGCTGATTTGCTGATTTTGCCGAGGTCATCAAAACTCGCCATATCGCTGACTTTGAAAGTAATCGCAAGAGTTTCGGATTCACCGGGTGCAAGAAGCTTTGTCTTTCTGAATGCTGCAAGCTCCTTTGCAGGCTTACCGAGTTTACCCTGAGGTGCAGAATAATAAACCTGTACAACCTCTTTACCTGCAACGTCGCCTGTATTTGTAACGGTTACGGCAACAACCACACTGTCGCCGTCGACACCGCAGAGTTTGCCGCTCAAAGCAAAGCTTGTATATGAAAGACCAAAACCGAAATGATAACGAACAAGCTCCTTTTTACCGGGAATTGTTTCGAAATAGCGGTAGCCGACATAGATATCCTCGGAATAATCGAGGTGGTCAAAGCACTCCCAGAAATCATCTTTACAAGGATAATAATCGTAGGATTTTGCAATTGTATCGGCAAGCTTACCTGAAGGATTGACATCACCGCAAAGGATATCGGCGATAGCTGCACCGCCCTCAAGGCCGCCCTGCCACGACATAAGAAGTGCCTTGACAGCATCGTTTTCCGCAAAGTATTCACAGTCTACTGCCGCACCTGAATTGATAACGGCTATAACCTTTTTAAACAGCTTGCCTGCTTTATCGATAATATCTTTTTCGATATCGGAAAGATACCAGTCACCTGCCTGCGGTCTGCGGTCAACACCCTCAGCAGAGAAACGGCTGATAGTGATAATTGCAGTATCCGCTTCCTTTGCAGCGGACTCGATAAGCTCATCGGGCACTGCAGGCTCTTTGACATGCATACTTGCAAAGGTATCGTAAGTCATATCGTCACGCTTGGTGCAGAATTCCATTGCGTTGACAATATCCCAGGTTGCATTTATCTGCTCCTGAGTGGGAATATTGACACTCTCGCGCTTGACATAATCCTTATAAAACTCGACAAGCGGCATATAGATGCTGACATCTTTTTCGCAGAAGCCTTCGTAGATATTGCGGATATACGGCACGTTTACATCGCCGCTTCCGCCGCCGCCTTTTATGTATTCAATGGTCGCTTTGCCGAAGAGCGCGATTTTCTCACCCTTCTTAAGCGGCAGAGCACCGTCTGTATTCTTGAGCAGAACCATACCTTCCGTAGCCGCGCGGCGTGAAAGCTGAGTATGCTTGAGCGAAGCTGTAACACAGCGGCCGTCCTCACCCAGAGGAATACAGGGCTGATATTTGAATCTTGCAAATCTTTCCATTTTATCACCCGTCCGTTTCTTTATAGACTTTGTTTTATTATAACATAACTTAACCTGCCGTCAAGAGGAAAACCGTCAGCTAACAGCCGACGGTTTTCATTAATTAGGTTATTTATTCTTGCTCTGAGAAGGCTGATTGTTGTTCTTCTGGGGCTGGTTGTTATTCTGCTTATTCTGCTTTTCCACTGTGTTTCACCTCCGGATTAAGCGGTAAAAACAGTTTAACCCAAAAAGCAGAATATTATTCATTTATATAAGTTTTTTACCGAAAGCGATATCGGTATCGTAAATTTCAAGCTCCTCGAAGCCGTACTTTCTGTAGAAATTGGTTGCTCTTGTGTTGCCTGTACCTGTTGTGAGCATAACGCCTTTGATTCCCTTGGCTGAAAGGTGCTCGCTGAGCGTCTGAACAAGCTTGCCGCCGTTACCGCCGCGCTGATACTGCGGAAGGATATCGATATGGAGATGGGCAGGATAATCCTCTTTGAACTTCTCATGGAGCAGGTAGGCTTCATTCGCCCAATCTAAACGACCCTGACCCAGATGAACGGATCTCGGGTAATACTCGGCATAAAACGTCTCTTTGAACTTATCGAAATTCTCAGCACAGATAATATAGCCAACCGCCTTGCCGTCATCATCGAGCACAAAGCAGTTTTCGGGCTCCTTCTCTATGTAATACTCGCAGAAGGTATGCAGCACAAATTCACACAGTTCCTCAGACATATCCTCGTCTTCATCACTGTGAAGGCAGGCATAGCAAACGCCGTCGTAATCTTTTTCTTCGTATTTCCTGATTGAAAGCATAAAGAACCTCCGATAAAATTAATTTTCTGAAATTGTTAATAATAATATTACAAATATTGTACAAAAAAATCAAGTATTTATTTGAATTTTTAGAAATAACAGTGTATAATGTATTTGTATTAATATGGAGGTGTGTTTTATGAACACTGATAAGCTTGTAAGAAAATCCATAGAAACCATTTCAAAAACCGTAATATCATTAATGCCCAAAAGCTATTTCACTCCTGATGAAGCTGCAAACAGATACATGTGCACAGGTGACAAGAAATTTACCGACAAAGCAGGCACCTGCTTCACCTGCGGCTTCGGTAAGGCTGTGCTCACACCCGACGATATCGCTTCGGGCAGATACTTTATTGCAGGCTATGACTCAAACCACCCTGCAAAAGGTGTTATTGACGACATATATTCCAGAGCCGTATATATCGACGACAACACAGGCAGAGGCGGCGTTGTTATGTGCGCTGTTGATGCAGTAGGTATCAGCCGTAAGGATATTAATGATATCAGAAAGCTCGTACTTGAAAGCAAAAAGATACCCGACCTTAAATCAATCAATATCTGCTCTACTCACTCACACGCATCAATCGACACTCAGGGCCTTTGGGGCGAAAAGATATATAAGAGCGGCAGAGATGAAGCTTTTATGACAGAGCTGAAAAAGCGTACGGCAAATGCAATCATATCAGCATACGAAAACCGTAAGGACGGCAAGCTCTACCTTGCATCAAAAGAAACCGAAGACCTTCAGTTTGACTGCAGAACTCCCGATACATATGACTGCACGTTCACACGTCTGCGTTTCGAGCCCGATGATGCAAGCGGCAACATCTACTTACTCAACTTCGCTTCACACGCAGAGCTTATGGGCGACCGCATCACCGAAATCAGCGCAGACTTCCCCGCTTATATGATTAAAGAAATCGAAGAGAAAAACAGCGGAGCAAATGCCGTATTTTTCAACGGTGCAATCGGCGGTATGATATCGGCAAAAGAGATAAAGAAGATTTACCGCAACGAGATTGACTGCGAAGCTTATACAAAAGAATTCGGCAAAATGCTCGGCGAGCTTTCAAATTCTCTCGATGACGAAAAAGAGATTGAGCCGATTATCAACATCAGCTCTGCTCCCGTCAAAATCAAGGCACAGAATTTTGTACTTATCCTTGCCCGTCTTCTCAAGGTACTCAACAACGATATCGCTCGCTGTGAAACAAGAAGCGTGGCCGCTATCCACACCGAAGTCGGTTACCTTGAGCTCGGCAAGGGTGACATAGGTGTTTACCTCATACCGGGCGAGCTTTTCCCCGAGCTTTACAACGGCGAATTCCTCAGTGCAGAGGAATCTGGCACAGGCAAAGCTGCCGAATACAAGGTGCT
Organism: Acutalibacteraceae bacterium; assembly: GCA_045631965.1. Lineage (GTDB taxonomy): Bacteria > Bacillota > Clostridia > Oscillospirales > Acutalibacteraceae > UBA8612. The sequence continues at coordinate 76,721 of JAZQVR010000039.1, read as the reverse complement.
CAGCGAAATGGGCGGTGCAAAGCATCACTTTGTAATCGGTCTTTGCAACGATGAGCTTGGTTACATAATCCCCGACAATGACTTTGTGCTTAACGAAAAAACACCTTACATCGATAAAGGTGTCGATAAATTTGACAGAAGCCACTACGAAGAAACCAACTCAACAGGCCGTGAAACAGCACGCACACTGCTTGAGGCTATGGATAAGCTCATTTCAACCGTAAAATAAGGAGTGACATCAAAATGAAAAGATCAATAAAATCCGTTATTTCATTTATACTTGCCGGCGTTATGCTCTTCTCAATGGGCACTACCGCCTTTGCAGCAGACGGTCAGGCAGCCGACAACACAGGCATAATTATTGCAACTAACCTTGTAAACTCCGTAATTAACGGTGCTTTCAATCTTCTCAGCTCGTTTTTCCCGACATCGTCAATCCCTACTGCTGAAGAGTATTTTGCAGGCGAAAGCGAAAACTTCTACGAAGGCACTGAAGATTTCCTCGATGCACCTGCCGAAGGTGCAAAATGGAGTCTCGGCTTTGCCAAGGCAAGCCTTGTGCCCGACAACCTTGCAGACGGTTCAAAAAAATATTACACAGGCGGCTATTTCACACAGCAGGTTGACTCGGTTTACGATGACCAGCAGGCACACGCAATTGCACTCAACGACGGTTCAGACAGAGGCACTGCAATATTTGCAACAATCGACGGCATCGGCGTAAGCAACGCAGATATACGCACAATCAGAGCACGTGCAGAAGAAAAGCTGAAGGCAAAAGGAATAACAAGCGATATAATCGCAATCAACATTAACGCAACCCACTGCCACACGGTTATAGACACGCAGGGCTTCGGCCTTGTGCTCATACCGCAGGTATTTCACAATATTGCGGCAAATCTGCCCTTCATCAACACAATCAGAAGCATCGACAGCGAATTTTATGAGCTTATGATTGAAGGTACTGCAGAGGCAATCGCCAACGCATATACGGATATGGAGGAAGGCACTCTCTATTACTATGAAACAGAGAGAATTGCCCGTGACGATGAAAAAGGCATCTATCAGGATGACGAACACTCTTACCTTCGCAACAAGCGTTACGACACGGAAGGCTACCAGAATTTCTTTGCCTGCTTCAAGTTTGTGCCTGACAACGCAGAGTCACGCCCGACGGTATTCACAAACATAGGTGCACACCCGACAACAATCAACCGCGCCACAACAAAGCTTTCCGCAGACTTCCCTGCCTACATCGAGAAAAAGCTCAATGAAAGCGGAAGCAACTTTATGTTCATCCAGGGTGCACAGTCACCTATCTCCGTAAGGAAAGACGGTGTTAAAACCGAATCCGTGCTTGACGAAGTTGCAGCAGAAATCGCAGCAGACGCAACCGTTGAAGATTACAGAGCCGCAAAAATCCTCGGCTACGAATTTGCAAGACTTATAATCGAAGCAGAGAAAAACGCAGTCGAAGTTGCTCCCCTGCTCAACGTCAGAATGTCTGAAGTGAAGGTTAACCTCGATACAGGATTGTTACAGCTCGGCGCAACATCACAGCTTCTCGGCTTCACAACGGTTAAAGACAGTGAAAGCCGGAGCGGATATTCAATCATCACAGAGGTCGGCTATGTTGAGCTCGGCACAGACATAGTACTGCTCACCGTACCGGGCGAGCTTATTCCCCAGCTTGTATACGGCAACGTAGTTGACAAGACCGAAGCTTACCTCGGCAAGGACTGGGAGATTGAGTGCACTGCAGATATCATCGGCGAAGACAAGACCGTACTTGTAATGGGTCTTTGCAACGACGCTATCGGCTACATCGTGCCCGATAACGATTACGCTCCCTTTATTGCAGATTCACTCTGGAATACCGATATGGGCGAAAAGCTCTGGGGCAAGTACCACAGACATTATGAAGAGATGCTCTCTGCAGGCAGCACTTCGGCTTCATCGATAATGACTGCTCTCAATGCACTTGCAAAAGACGCACAATAAAAGCAGAACGGAGTTTTTGTTTTGAAATATTACCTTGGTATAGACGGCGGCGGTACGCGAACAACTGCCGCAGTATCGGATGAAAGCGGAAATATAATACTCAAAAAAGTCGGTAAAACAATCAACTTCTATTCGGTAGGAATGGATGCCGCACGCGATAACCTCGACAGTCTTGTCGGCGAAATACAAAACGAGCTTAATTGCGACGGTTTTGCAGGTGTTTTCGTAGGCTGCTCGGCACTCGATGACAAAGCTGACGAAGCAACTCTCAAAGCACTCTGCGGCAATATCAAAGCCGAAAAAATCGAAATGAACAGCGACCTTTATATTGCACTCAAGTCAGTCGGCGATGCTGTATGCCCCTGCGTTGCGATATGCGGCACAGGCTCAATGGCAACGGGTACGGATAAAGACGGAAACACGCTCGTTTCAGGCGGTTGGGGTCACATCATAGGTGACGAAGGCTCAGGCTACGCTATAGCTGTAAACGCACTTAAAGTCTGCTGTGAAAAGTGCGACAAGGGTGAAGCTTCTCCCCTGCTTGCTGCGGCTGAAAGCTATTTCGGCGTGGACAATTTCCGCAATGCAATCGATATTATCTACTCGGAAGAAACTGCGAAAGATAAAATTGCAGGCTTTGCTTCGGAGGTTGGAAAACTCGTTCAGACCGATGAAGCCGCAAAAAACATCGTAATTAACGAAGCTCACAGCTTTGCAAAAACGGTACTTATACTGCTCGACAAAGTTAAAAGCAGCTCTGTGCTCGGTCTTTACGGCGGAATCTTTGTGCACAACACGCTTTTTACCGAAATTTTCGATAACGATATCAAAGCTTTTTATCCCGACCTTGAAATTAAACTTCTCACAGTGCCGCCCGAAGAAAGTGCACTTGAGCTTGCGAGGAATCTGAAATGAAAAAATATCTTGAATACATAGAAACCACAAATAATATAATCAAAAAAATCAGCACCGAGGGTGCACCGTCAATTGAAAAATCGGCAGAAGTTTTTGCCGACACACTGATTAACGGTAAAAAGATTTTTCTTTTCGGCACAGGTCATTCACATATGCTCTCCGAAGAGCTGTTTTACCGTGCAGGCGGACTTGTAAATATTCAGCCGATTCTTGTTGAGCCGCTTATGCTCCACATTTCTGCAAGCGAAAGCACAAACGCAGAGCGTGTAGAAGGCTATGCGGACAAGATTTTTGCCGACTACGGTATGGCTGAGGGTGATACGGTTGTAATCATCTCTAACTCAGGCAGAAACGGCGTTATAGTTGATATGGCTCTGCTCTGCAAAGAAAAGGGACTCAACGTAATTGCACTGACTAACCTTGAGCACACATACGCAGGTGCATCACGCCACAAGAGCGGCAAGCGGCTTTGCGAAATTGCTGACATAGTGCTCGACAACTTCGGCTGTGTCGGCGATGCCTGCGTAGAGGTTGATGGAATCGAGGGCAAAATCTGTCCCACTTCCACCGTAACCGGTGCACTTATTCTCAATGCAATTGTTGCCGAGGCTGTTGACAACTGTGCAAAGCGCGGCTTCAATCCCGAGCACTTTGCAAGCTCTAACGTTGACGGCGGCGACGAAATAAACAACGCACTGATAAATAAATACAAAAAGGAGATCAGACACCTTTGATTTATCCGAAGATACAGAAAAATCACCTCGACGGCAACACCGTAAATATCAGCGGTGTCATAATCAGCGGTGATTACAAGGAAAAAGCAGAAAAAGTATTAGGCAGTTACGATATTGATCTCAACGGCGAATATGCCGTTGAGATCAAAATAAGTGACACAAAAAAGACAACTTATATCGATGAGCTTTCAGCTTTGAGTAGTGAGAAGTATTTCATTACCGTTACAGATAAAAAAGCCATACTTGAAGCCTCTACAGGCAGAGGTGTATTCAGAGCGGCACACACGCTTGCAAAGCTCATAAGTAAAAATGAACTTAAAACCGGCAGTGTTGAAGACTATCCGATGTTCCGCAAGCGCGGATATATTGAGGGATTTTACGGTGAAACCTGGGAGCACAGCTGCCGTATTTCCGTAATGGAACTTATGGCAGGCTACGGAATGAACACATTCTATTATGCACCCAAGGACGATATATATCACCGCGAAAAATGGCGTGACCCCTACCCCGAAAAAGAGCTTGGTGAGCTGAAAGAGCTGTTTGAAATTGCTACTGAAAACGAGCTTGATTTCCACTGGTGTATAGGCCCCGGTCTCACCTACCACTACACATCCGAGTCCGACTTTGAAACGCTTATAAACAAATTCAGAAACGTTTACTCAATAGGTGTCAGGGGCTTCGGACTGCTGCTTGACGATATCCCCGATGAATTCCAGTATGATGACGATGCAAAGGCATTTGACAGCATAGTTGATGCACACATCAACCTTATCAACCGCACATACAACGCACTCAAGGCAATCGACGGCGATATTGTAATGACAGTCTGCCCGACTCAGTATCACGGCGACGAAACGGAATACTATATAACAAAATTCGGCAACGGAATTCCCGGCGATGTCAGCTTATTCTGGACAGGTGCGGAAATCTGTTCAAGGGTACAGACTTCACGCGAGGCTGACGGATTCCTCAGAAGCACAAAGCACATGCCGCTTTATTGGGATAACTACCCTGTAAACGACTGCGAGATGTTCCAGGAAATGCACCTTGGCCCGATTGTAGGCAGAGATGCTGACCTTTACAAGCACAGTGAGGGTCTTATTTCAAATGTTATGGAGTATGCAGAATGCTCCAAAATACCGCTGATGACGGTTGCGGATTACCTCTGGAATCCTGAAAGCTACAACAGCGAAGAGTCAATCAAAAATGCTCACAGTGAGATTCTCGGCGACAAGGCAGAGCTTTTCGGCTATATTGCCGACCACCTTGCAGTGTCCTGCGTGTCAAGGCACGCAAGTGTATATATGAGCGATAAGCTTTCACACATAGGCTTCCTTATGTCGACAGGCAGAGCGGAAGAAGCCGCAAAGGAATTTGCCGAGTTTAACGCAAAGAACAGAGAATGTCTCGAAATGCTCAGGGACACAAGCGTACCTATGTTTGCGGAAATGCAGAAATGGGTTGATAAATTCGCTATGTGCTGTGACCTGCTCGATGCAGTGCTCGACACTTCAGTTTCACCTACCGATGAAAACAAATCGAACCTTTCCGACCTGCTTGAAAGATACAACAACGATGCAGTTGTAATGACAGGCTTCTGCCTGCGTGAAGCAGCAGAAAAAGCACTCGGAATGTAACACAGTATAAATCAGGAAGTTCAGACAAGGACTTCCTGATTTTTTGTTTTTCACTGCGGAACGGTCACAGACCGTTCCCTACAAACCACCACTTTAATATTATTTTTGAAATAACACTTGATTTATTGCGTAATGTGTGGTATTATACAAACCGTTCAAAGAAAAGAATTTACACTTCTTCACTACTTTTTCACTGTTCACTGTTCACTTTTACTTATTACTTCAAACATGGGGGCGTAGCTCAGCTGGGAGAGCGCTTGAATGGCATTCAAGAGGTCAAGAGTTCGATCCTCTCCGTCTCCACCAAAAATCCCGTTCTCGTCAGAGAACGGGATTTTTACTTATTCACTATTCACTCTTCACTTTTTACTAATTATTCGGTCGGGATTTTGGGAAGTAATAGTGAATAGTGAAGAAGTGGGCGGGACACCCGCACCCGATTATATTTTTTCTTCACCAACAGCTTTTGAATTAAGTGTGCCTGTGCACACTTAACTTCACTTTGTGCGACAGCGCAATACTTCACTTGGGCAAAAGCCCAAACTTCACTAAACATTAACCGTTAACACTGAGAACCGTCCCTTGTATTGTTAAACAAAGAAAAAACAGCACAAGACATCCTTTCGGTAAGTCTTATGCTGTTCGGAAGAAGCGGCTTAATTGAACATTGCTTCTATTGTTTCAACAGGAGTGTTGTAAGCTGTGGCGATAACACCGACTATATATTTTCCGCATTCACGGATATAATATATCTGAGTCAGCTCAACGCCTGTCACTGCAGCTGTTGCTGTTAACTTTTTGAACTGTGTATTTCCGAGAGTTACATCCTCTGCTTCGCCTAAATCATATTCAAGTGCAGCTACAGAAGCAAGCTGAGTTTTAAGCGCATCAATGTATTCATCAGCCGAAATCTCTCTGTATGCAGTAAGCATTGTGTTTTCATATAAAACCATTACAGAGTTGCCGCCCGTTGGATCTACCGCTGCCATATCATAAACCGATGCCTGTTTAGTAAGTGTTTCTTGGAGTTCATTAAGATCCATAATTGACATACCGGCATTCACTAGCTGTATCAGGTCTTCATCATCCATATAGTTCCAGTCATCGGGCTTTTCAAACGATATTCCGGCAAAATCATTTGTATATCTATTTCCGACAATTGTGCCGCGGCTAACAGTTTGAGAATTGTCTTCAGATACATCAGCATCTTCATTTTCAACTGCTGAAGTTTTTTCTTTGTCGTTATCCTTATCCTTGTCCTTATCGGTATCTGTATTACCCGAACAAGCAACAAGCGAAAATAAAAGTACTGAACTCATAAGAAGTGCAATAAGTTTTTTCATAATAAACCTCCTGAAAAAATTTTAGGAATCAATTTCCCATAACAAACATAGCATACCGTTTCATAAATGTCAATAAAACACAACACGGGGCATTGTTCTCCGAATAAAACAAAAACATGGCGAATGAAGATACTTTATTAATCATCGCTCTGAATCAGAGCTTCACCTCCTTTTTAAATGGAGCTTTTGCAAGGTAATATACATCGATATAAAACAGACCTCTTAAATGCCATTCAAGAGGTCTGTTTTTGTTGCTCATTGGGATTTTATACTAATAATTTTATTGCAACTAAAAATATTTCGCTCGGTTGTATTTACAATTTATTCATATTGTGTTATAATTCAATTAACAATTCAGAAAGAATGTGATTCCGATGAGTTGAAAAGGTTGTTTTAAAAATTAAATCAACAATGTAACACCGAGAAATAAAATTTATAAACAATTCTGCAAAAGGAGATAATAACAATGATATCAATGGCAATGTTACTAATGTCATCAATACCAATAGCTTATCTTGTAGAAATATTCCCGTGGCTGGGTTCGATAATAGACAAATCGTTCGAAATTCTGTTGAATCTAATATAAGCGTTTCCGAAACAGACGAAACAATATCTGAACCCGAATCAAATGATAACAGTAGAACTCTGATTGTCGTGTCAATCAGAGTTCTGTTACACCGTTGGATTGGGCAATGGATTTGGTTAGTCAACTTGACCGAGAAGTTTTCAATTTTGAAGCTGGATGTCAAGAAATTATTGTAACACAGGGGACGGTTCTCTGTGTTACTAAAAATAATTCTGCAAAAGGAGATAATAACAATGATATCAATGCTAATGGTAATGCTGTCCTCAGTAGCGGTGAGGGGGCTAGTATATATATTCCCGTGGTTGGATCCGATACTGGAAAAAACATTCGAAACACTATTGAATCTGGCGGGAGTGTTTCCGAAATAGACGAAACATTATCTGAAACTGAATCAGATGATAACAGTAGACCTCTGATTGTCGTGTCAATCAGAGGTTCTGTTACACCGTTGGATTGGGCAATGGATTTGGTTAGTCAACTTGACCGAGAAGTTTTCAATTTTGAAGCTGGATGTCAAGAAATTATTGTAACACAAGGGACGGTTCTCTGTGTTGTATATGGGTGATGTGGATAATACAGCGGCAGAACTCTTGATCAATCACGGCTTTGTAGAAACTCAAATCCAAGAAAACAATTACGATGTTGACCCTATAACCCAAGAACGAGATCCAACTGCCGCCGGTGCGCATACCATAGCGTACCGAAATATTGAGTTAGCGGTTGCTGAAAATACCAATGATACCAATATGGAGGTGAGGGAAATGATGATATTTCAACATTTGATTGCACAAGCGGAACTATGGTTCAATGGTCTTTATATGATAGCACATATAATATTGGCAGCGATACGGGGAGCTCTCAATTAACAAATTCAAAACAATTGGTTGTTGTAGCTATTCGTGGCTCAGTAACCGATGATGACTGGGATAACAATTTCAAAACTCAATTTGTACCTTGGGATAATAAATTTGTAGAAATGAAAAATGATGTTGCAGAAAATTTATCAAATCATATTTCTGAACTTACGAATCCTATTATTCTTGTAACCGGTCACAGCCTTGGTGCTGCGGTTGCTAACCTTGTTGCGGCTAAACTTAATGAAAAGGTGACTCTTTTCAATGATATCCGTTCCTTGCGGAACGGGTGATATATCTTTGATATGATATCCTTTATGGATACGCCGAAGGCATATCCATAAAGATGATATATGCCTTCGGCATATGAAGCAATAACACAGGGGTCGGTTCTCTGTGTTGTAATCCTCCCTTGTCAGAGGGGCTGAGCAAAAAGATTCTTCGCTTATCGCTCAAAATGACATTATGGGGACGAACTGTGTTCGCCGGATATAATAAAACCGCTTGCTCGCACAAGCGGTTTTTTATTTTACACGCTACAGCTGTATTGCCTGCTTTCACAGCAAGGATTTTTATGCGTTACTATTTATTGAAAAGTTGTTTTTATTATGGTATTATATAATCATAACAAAAAAGAATTAAGGAGGATAAAAATGTTCTCAAAAATAATTGCGGTAGTAATGAGCGTTTTTTCTTTTTTTACTGCTCCTTTTTCACAGCTTTTCTCTGAAGCAGAGCTTAAAAGCGAGCTTGCAAAAGGCAACTACGAAAGTCCTTACATTGTAAGACCGCTTGAGGATATAACAGTAAACGGTACATCCGTTGACGAATACTCTGTTATTGCGGCAGACGGTGACTTGTATGCAAATGCCGCCGAGACTCTTTGTGATGAGATTCACAAGGCTTGCGGTAAAAACATTGATACAGCCGAAAGTGCTGACAAAGCATTTATAATCAGCCAAGAGCTTTACGATACGGACAGCTTCAGCCTGAAGGTTGAAAACGGCAACGTATATATCAAAGGCAGCTCAAAGGTTGGTATTTCAAGGGGTATTACCGCTTTTGCCGATGAAGTTTTGCTTGGCGCTAACGGAAGTTACGATTTCAAAGACGGATATGAATACACCAAAACATTCACAGACTATGTAACATACGAAGAATTTGGCGCTAAAGGCGACGGCAAAGCTGACGACTTGGATGCAATCGTAAAAACTCACGAGTATGCAAACGAAAACGGTTTAAGCATACTTGCAAACGAAACCGCAACGTATTACATAGGCGGCAAAAACAAAACAGCTTACATTATGACCGACACCGACTGGTCAACCGCAAAATTTATAATTGACGACACAAATGTCGAAAACAGAAGTGCATGGGTATTCAATATTGCACCGTCACAGGGCTCGGTAAACATAACAGATAAGGTTTCTCCGCTCAAAATTGATGCAACAAGCATCGGCACAACGCTTGAGAGCAAGAGCCTTGTTGTGCTGACAGACTCAAACGTAAAACGTTACATCCGCAAGGGTTTGAACCAGAATTCAGGCAGCAATCAGACAGACGTTATACTTGTTGACGAAAGCGGAAACATCTCGCCCGACACTCCGCTTATCTGGGACTTTGACGCAATTACAAACGCTGTAGCCTACCCTGTCGACAGCGAAACGCTGACAATAAAGGGCGGCAGATTTACAACTATTGCAAACAACGCAGCATCCGAATACAACTACTACGCAAGAGGTATTGTGGTAAGACGCTCCAATACGGTTATTGACGGTTTATATCACGATATAACAAACGAAGGCAAAACAGGCTCACCGTACTCGGCATTTGTAAGCCTTTCCTGCTGTGCTGACGTGACGGTAAAAAACAGCACATTTACAGGCCACAAAAAGTATAAAACGATAGGCTCGGCAGGCTCAAGCGTAACAATGGGCACTTACGATATAGGTGCGGCATCATCGGTTAACGCAAAGTTTATAAACTGCAACCAGACAAACGATATAACCGACACCGATTACTGGGGAATTGCAGGCACAAACTACTGCAAGAATCTTGTATACGACGGCTGTGTATTTTCAAGGTTTGATGCACATCAGGGCGTACTGAATGCAACCGTCAGAAACTCTGTTTTAGGTCACCACGGAATAAAGCTGATTGGCAGCGGTACTGCTCTGATTGAAAACACAACCGTTTTAGCTGAAGACTTTGTTGACCTTCGCTCTGACTACGGCTCGACATGGAACGGCGAGCTTATTATCCGCAACTGTGAATTTTATCCCACAGGCGTATCAAGCCATATCATAAAGGCAGAAAACTCGGAAGACCACGATTTCGGCTACACTTGTTATCTGCCGCAAAGAGTAGAAATTGACGGCTTGTTTGTACACAGAATCGGCAATAATTATCTTTTCAACAAGGTAAACGAAAAGCATAAATCAGATTCATACGATGCGGCATACCCCGTTGTACCTCCGCAGGAAATAACGGTTAAGAATTTCGATTGTCTGTTTTTCGGCAAACTTGGCGTATCACAAAACAAAGCAATATTCAAAGTAGAAATTACAGAATAACCAAATAAAAAAACGAGGTTGTGCAACCTCGTTTTTTTATTATGCCATAGTTTTGAGCATTTCTTTTGTAACTTCGTATTTCGGTTTACTGCCCGAAACATATCTGCCAAGCTCATCAATCATATAGTAAGCCATACGGTGAGTTTCGTTGCCCATACTACCCGCAATATGCGGAGTAAGGATTGCATTGGGACACCAGAAAAGAGGGCTTGCAAACGGTGTTTTTTCGTTTTTAAGCACATCTGCAACAACAGTTACAGACGGATGCTGAAGAAGAATTTTTGCAAGTGCAAATTCGTCAACCTGGTCTCCCCTGCCCGTATTTATAAAAGTTGAGTGCTTCTGCATCAGCTTAAAATGCTTAGCATTAAATATATTTTTAAGCTCTTTTTTATTGGCAAGGTGATTGCTTATAACAAGACATTCACGAAAAATTGTTTCAAGGTCTGTGAGAGTTACACCGAGCTTACCTGCTTTTTCTTCACTGCAAAACGGGTCGTAGGCCAAAACTTCAACGTCATAGTCTTTAAGTTTTTCTGCTACACCCGAGCCTATTACTCCAAGACCTATAAGACCGACTTTGATGCCGAAATTGCCTTTACAGCGTTGAGTATGGGCAAAGGAAGACGGCAGACAGATACGGTAACGCTTTGCACCCTGGTAAAAGCCTTTTGATGCAAGCAGAATCTGCGACACGGTATACTCGACCACAGGTACGGCATTTGCGGCAAAAGCACTGAAGACTCTGACACCGCAGTCAAGAAAAGGTCTTGCAAAATACTGCACCGAGCCTGCGGCATAAAACACGCATTTAAGGTTTGGCATATATTTTTTTATCTCTTCCTCACTGAGAGCAGGCATACCCCAGGTAGAGAAAGCAACCTCACACTCCGCGAGAAAATTTTTGTGATTTTCGATATTTTTTCTGCCGATAAGTTCAGCCGAAATTTCACCGTAGAGCTTGATTTTATTTATTGCTTCATCGGGAAAAACAAGGTTGAATTTCTCCTTGTTTTCGCCGAGTAATGCTATCTTCATTGTAATTCACCTCAATGGCTGCTGAGTTTTTTTACATCCTTATAAAACACTTCTTCGCTGTCAAAATCAACGAATTCGACCATAGCGATACCGTCAAAGCCTTTGCTTATGAGTTTTTCAAGGAGTTTATCTATATAACGGCTGTCCTTCTTCCTGAACATCTGCTCTTTTTTAAGATCACGGTATGATACATGCACGTTTTCGATAAAATCAAAGGTTCTGTCAATTCGGTCAAGGTCGTATTCCATACGGAAATATCTGGACTGAAAATATGTTCTGAAATTATCCTTCTGCAAATCATTCTTAATACGCAAAAAGGCATCGGTATTATTGTTGAAGGTGTTATCGTGACATTCGGAACATACAAGAAGAGAATACTCTGCAGCCATATCACACATCTTTTTTGTGTTTTCGAGAAGAGTAAAATATTCGCTGTCGCTTGTTTCCTCGCTGTCTTTTTTACCGAGCCATATTCTGACAGAAGAAGCTCCCATCTCTTTGGCGATTTTGCAGATTTCAGTCCACTTATCGCTGTCGTACTCCGCACTGTTGAAATAGCTGCCGTAAGAGCTGATTTTTATGCCCTCGTTATCACAGATTGATTTGACAGCACGTGCGTCTTCGATAGTTTTTACGTGGATATCTCCGCCCCATTCGATGTATTCAACACCTGCTTTTCGGGCTATTTCAACCACTTCTTCAGCACTCTTTTTTCTGAATGTGACACTGCAAAGACCGAGTTTAAAACTGTTCATAACGCTTATCCTTCGCTCAATTTACTTAAATAGTACTCAAAACTTTTTTGCTCACAAGGAACGGGTGTTGCCTTTACAAACTCAGCCTTACTGTTTGCGGTAACGGTAAGATAATCTCTGTAAATAGCGTTTTCCGGTACAATTTTGCCGTCTTTGATAAATATCGCTCCGCCGCGGCTGCCTGTTTCGGGACATTCGATGATTATTGCTTCGAGAAGTGCTTTCATACTTACAAGCATATCGAAGTCGAGATAGTATTCGGCGAGACTTCTGTGACATTTCGGGTAGCTCTCCAACACAGAATTGACTTTTGAAAGAAGTGAAACACAGCCCTCGTAATCACGCTTGAAAGAAGCTACCTGACTCATCTTCGTCTTGAAATGAGAATAGTCAACATCTGCAATTTCAATCTTTTTATCGTTTGTTTCAGACGTTAAGCTTTTGTATTCGGCTGACGGTTTATTCTTTATATGCTTTGCCGCAACAAGACCGCCGACCTGAGTATCATTGAGCGCAGAGCCGCCGGGTCTTGAAAGACCGAACGTACCTGCGGCTTCTCCTATAACATAGAGACCTTTTATATCGGTTTCAAAATTATTGTCGGTATAAACACCGCCGTTGTTGTGCTGAGCGCACACAGCTATACGAAGCATATCGCTATGCAGATCTATACCCTGCCTTAGATAGACATCGATAGCCTTACTGTTGAGCTTTTCAAGTCTTGCTAAAGGTGTATCGGCACAGCAATCGGCATTCAGGATATAATCCTTTGCTTCATCGCAGAGGTTTTCAAAGGAAAAGCCTACGGGATTGCGTGTATAGTCAAGATAAACCGTTCTGCCCTTGAGCATTTCGCTGTGTACAGCAAGGTCAATTGCCGAGCTTTCTTCGGCTTTGCAGTAAGAAAACGGCCACTGATAGCCCTTGAGGAAAACAAGGCTGTATGCCTTATGTATATCGTCAAAATAATCGTAAAGAAATTCGTACTCGTTACCAATGCTGTCAACACTGACAAATCTCGGCACAACCTGCATAAAGCTGCCCGAAACATTCCAGCGGAAATCCACAGAAGCCAAACCATATTGCCACTGCGTAAAGTTGCACATTCTGACTCCTGCGCTGATAAGCACACCCGTCATACCGTGCTGTGATTCGGGATAAACACTGTCCCGATAAATGCAGGCAGGTGCACCCGTGGCACAGATTACGTTTTCTGCATAGATACAGTATTCTTTTTCGGCTTTTAACTCCAACACTCTGACACCGTAAGCCGTATCGTTATCCGTCAGAATTCCGGTAACAAGCAGGCCGTCGAGAACAGGAGTCTTATTATCTTCGGTAACAACCTTTTCAAGCTTCTCGGTCATAACTTTTGAAGTAAGAGGGCCGACGGAGGTTGCACGCAGAGTATTATCGTGGTCGGTTTTATAGCCCGGATAGCAGCCGTATTTGTCGGTCGGAAAACCCACACCGTAATCACAAAGGCGCAGGAAACACTTACGGCTGTTGGCGGCTTCAATATACATCTTTTCGCCGTCGCAACAGCCACCCGAAAACATATCGGATGCCATTTTGTACGGACTGTCGGGAGTGATGCCATCCATTGAAAGCTTATAATAGGTCTGCTTGTCGCTGCCCGTATTCCTGGATGTACCCGAAAGGCGGTTTTCAGTAACTACAGCAATATCCCGAACACCTTCACGGTAAAGCCAATCTGCCGCACTGTAAGCTGCCGCACCGCTGCCTATTATAAGACACTTATATATTTTACTCATAATCTCCTCACGTTAAATCCGCCGTCGCAGTCAATAACCGTACCCGTGCAGAAGTCAAGGTTACCGAGAGCAACACAGCGTACACATTTTGCAACATCCTCGGGCTGACCCATTCTGTTAATCGGTGTAATACCCTCTGCAATAAGCTTTTCGTATTTCTCTTTTACCTTTGCAGTCATATCGGTTTCGATTATTCCGGGGCGTATTTCGATAACGCTGACACCATACTCGGCAAGCCTTGCCGCAAAGAGCTTTGTTATCATTGATATACCTGCTTTTGAAATGCAGTACTCTCCTCTATTAACCGAAGCTGTATACGCAGACATTGACGAGATGTTGACTATTCGTGCATTTTTGCTCTTAATCAGCAAAGGAGTAAGTTGCTGAGTGACAAAGAAAGTACCTTTAAGGTTGATATCGGTAAGATAATCGAAATCATCGGGAGTGATATCGAGAATATCTTTCCTCTCACGAGGTGCAACACCTGCATTATTTACAAGCAGGTCAACACTACCGAAATTGGTTTTTGCATATTCATAAAGATTTTTTCTGTCTTGTTCGCAAGAAATATCACAAGGCACAAAGAAAACTTTATCAGCATAAGATTCTTTCAGCTTTTTTATATCATCGGTTTCGTTTCTTGCCGTAACAATAACGCTGTAATCTATTTTAAGCAGTTCTTCTGCAACAGCTTTGCCGATACCTCTGCTGCCGCCCGTTACAATTGCAACCATAGCTTTCTCTCCTTACTTTACAAACTTGCTGTAATACGGCATATACACTTCGCTGTCTCTGATAACACAGCCTGCAACCGTACCTGCACGCATAAGCTCCGAACACTTACCGCACTTTATACAGACCTTGTTTTTGTTGAGAACACCTGTTTCAAGATAGTCTTTATAAAAATCGGGATAGGCAAACGTCATTCTGCCGAAGCCTGCGAAATCACCTATACCGTTTGAAAGTAAATCATCAGCATAATCAACAGCATTTTCGCCCTCGTATGACAGAGCGGAAACGGCAAACTTAATATTCGGGAATGAGTCGGTAATCTCTTTGGTAACGTCATACACACGCTTCATTCCGATTTTGCCGTCCTCGGGAGATTTTGCCGAATAAGGTCGGTTGATATGAGGAATAAGATAGGGATTGCCGATAGTAAGATTGATAAGCTCAATACCCTTTTCTTTTAAAATTTCAATAATCTGTTTTGTTTCGGTAAGGTCGATTTCTTCTTTTTCATTTACTCCGAAACCGTAGCCGTAAGGGAAACAATCGCAGGCATTGAGCCTTGTAGTAACAAAAGCCTTATCGCCTACAGCGGCTTTTACTGCATCGATACAGTCGAAATAAAGCCTTGTACGGTTTTCAAGACTGCCGCCGTAGCTGCCTTCACGCTCATACGCACTGAGAATCTCGTTGAAAAGATAGCCGTGACAGCACTTGACATCTACACCGTCAAAGCCTGCTTCAAGAGCGAGCTTTGCCGCTTTGGAATACATATCGGGAATTGTTGCAAGGTATTCATCGGAAGCCACTGTAAACGGCTGACTTTCCCTGCCCTTTTCCCAGAGAGAATTTCTGTACGCAACTATAGGCTCGGGTGTACCGTTTGGCTTGCTGTAACGTCCGCTGTGAGTAAGCTGAACGATTATAATCGGCTCAAAGCCGTAAAGCTGCATAGATTTTGCTTTGATTTCGCTTACAATACTCTTAAAACTGTCAAGCGTATTTTCGTTAATAAAAAGCTGACGCGGGTTAGCCCTGCCCTCGTTACACACTGCAGTTGCCTCAAACCAGATGATGCCCGGAGCACCCTCGGCAAAACGCATATACCTGCGGCGAGTCAGCTCGCCGACTGCACCATCTGCCGTACCGTCACAGCCCTCCATAGGCTGAAAAAGTATTCTGTTGTTAATTTTTCTGCCGTAAATATCGATAGGTGTGTTCAGTAAATTTTTCATACTTTCACCTCTTTGAGTTATGTATTTAATTTATCATTTTATTATTACAAATGCAAGTAGTTATTACCTGAATACGACAAAAACGGTTGCAAAAGTCATATGATTTTGCAACCGTTTTAATCTAAAATATTCAGCTGAGCATAGAAATAATTTGCTTGAAATTATCAGTTTCTTTAAATTCATCGGACAACGGATAAGTTTCAGTTAAAAGCTCCTTTACCCTGCGTTTGGCAACAAATGTACTGCCGAGAGTGTGTTTATCAAATTCCTTGCCCTCAAACATCGCTGAATGCATGACGGTTATGCGCTCCATACTATCAAAAGCAACCGCAAGCTCTGCATTTTTTCTGAAATAGATAAGTGCGTTTTTATCGTCTCCGATAATATGATATTTCATTCCGATATGTCCATGAAGATTCATTACGGTTCTCCACATTTTACCGTAATTACCGTCATCATAGATAAATTCAAGAAGCTCAACTTCTTTTTTTGAGGCTTCAATCTGCCATTCGTCCGTACAGTTGTCGTTATAGAAATAATAGTGTGAGAAAAATGTTGTGCGGAGCAAAAAGCTTTCTTCAATTGCATTTTGAATTTTAATATCGTGTTTAGGATGAGTTACAGGATAAAAGGTACAGAACATTTCACGGCTATCACGCATATCAGGCATTTCGCAGATGATTTTTTCGCATTTTTCAAACATAACATCTGAGTTATCTGAATTTAATTGCGAACGGTAAAACTCGATCATTGCGCGCTTGGCTTTTATTCTTATTCTGTCATCAGTGCAGTTTTGACGGATATTATTGTAAATTGAAAACACTTCGGTTGAAACAGCTGATAAATCATCTGAAAATCTCACAAGACAGCAAAGATATCTGATTAACACTCTGAAATCATTTGGAAATTTTGCTTTTAAATCGTATATGATTTCCTGCATCAGCGTATGGTCAGTCAGATTATCATATTCAGCTATTTTTTTATTTATTTCATGCTCATTTTCAGCTTTATTAACACCGAGAAGCTCGTCTACGCTCACCTTGAAAAAGCCTGCAATTTCAGGCAGAATCGTGATATCTGGATAGCTTTCCCCTCTCTCCCAATTGCTGACACTTTGAAAACTGACACCCAAAAAGCTTGCCAGCGCTTCTTGGGTAAGCTCTTTTTCAAGTCTGAGTCTTTTAATATTTTCGCTTAAATAAATAGTCATTTTTTATCACCTCGGATTAGATTGCTGACCGGTCTGATTAAATAATATCTCACCTGATGATAAAAAACAATAAAGTATTCATTGAATGATATTCAAGCGTTGATTGAAATTTTCTCATATATATGATTTTTCTTTCAGCTTTTACGCTGTTTTATCATAAAATAACAGCGGAGGTGTTTTGTATGAATGCCTGTGAGCTTACAGCGGCTGTGACCGCTGTTGCAAACAGCCTGGCTTGCAAATTGACCAATGAAGAATTGACCTTGCTTGCATCTGTGCTGGTACAGCTTGGTGATACACTTGTAACAATTGCAACGCAAAGGTCGATATGTGAAAATATAAACAAAAAAGGATAAGGATTTTTCTTGCCGCTGTCGGGAATACTGTTATTAAAACGGAGGCTTTGATATGGATATATTAAAGGTTGTTTTAACATCGGTATTATCGGCGGCGACATTGTTTATTATAGCGAAAATTATTGGACACAAACAGATGTCGCAGCTTGATTTTTTTGATTACATCACAGGTATAACAATCGGCTCAATTGCCGCTGAGCTTGCAACAGAGCTTGAAAAGCCCTTGCATCCGCTGATTGCAATGGTCGTTTACGGTGCGGTAACTTTTCTGCTTGCCGTAACAACATCCAAACTCCCGAAAGCGAGAAAATTCATTAACGGAACGCCGACTGTAATTATGAACAACGGAAAAATCTACCGCAAAAACCTTAAAAAAGCAAAGCTTGATTTAAGCGAATTTATGGTAATGTGCAGGCAGGAAGGTTACTTCAATTTATCGGATATCCAGACGGCAATTTTTGAATACAACGGCAGGCTTACCGTTTTGCCATTAAGCACAAAACGTCCTATAACCCCCGAAGATATGAACCTGACACCTCAAGCCGAGCATATAAGCACAGAGGTAATTATGGACGGCAGGATACTTGAAGAAAACCTGAAGCGAATGGGACTTGACTCCAAGTGGCTGCACAAGCAAATAAGAGAACAAGGTTTTAAAAATGAAAAAGAGGTTTTTCTCGGCATCTGCGACCAAAACAAACAGCTTTCACTCTACAAAGCAGAATAGTAACGCCGTATACAGAATATATTTTGCAAGGGTGATAGATTTGAACAGATCATTGAAGCTTTGGCAAATCGGCGGATTTATTTTCACGTGTGTTGCAGGAGTTATTCTGCACTTCCTATATGATTGGACTGATCAGAGCATAATTCTCGCACCGTTTTCAGCAGTAAACGAATCGATATGGGAGCATATAAAATTGCTTTTTGTTCCTATGTTTATCTTCGCCTTGGCAGAATATAAATTCATAGGCAAAGATTACGAAAACTACTGGTGCGCAAAGCTTGCAGGCACGGTAACAGGTTTGATTCTGATTCCCGTAATCTATTACACTTACACGGGAATATTCGGAGTTAACGCAGATTGGTTTAATATAGCAATATTTTTTATCGCGGCGGGTGTAGTTTATTACCTTGAAAACCTGATTATGAAAAACAATATCGGCTTATACAAATCATCTGCGGTTTCATTTGCGCTTTTATGCGTGATAGCGGTGCTGTTTGCCGTTATGACATTTATTCAGCCTGAAATACCGCTGTTTCAGGATATGACAACAGGAAAATACGGCATATAATTTTATCAGTAAAACACCCTCCGTACACTTTCAGTTGCACGGAGGGTGTTTTCAATTACAAAGTATATCTGTTTCGATATATCTCACACCCATATCATAGAGTGCTTTTGCTTCTTCAACCGTATTTACGGTAAAGAGTGAGAAATTGATATTTTCACTTATTGCGAGTTTGATGTTTTCTGCCGTATTTGCTTCATAGTTTGCGGAAAGCCATACGTTATCGCCAAGTGCTTTGGCTTCGGCAATTACTTCGGGAGTCATTTCGTCTACAAGATACCACAGCTCGATATTGGGGTTAAGCTCGTGTATTGCCTTAAGCTGTTCAAGGTTATAGGTGAGCACTATCGCCTGTTTTTCAAGACCTCTTTTGCAGATTTCATCAACAATAACATAGAGCATATCATAGTTTTCGATACCGATTTCAATCTGCGGTCTTGTATCTGTGCCGACAAAAACATCGAGATACTCTTCAAGTGTTGGGATACGCGAATCTCTGTACTTCCAGAGGTTGGCACCCCAGTTGTAGCTGAAGGTTTTAAGCTCTTCGAGTGTAAGCTCATCGATTCTGCCATACTGACAGAATCTGCCGTCAACCTCTGCGTTGTGGATTACAACCCAGCGGTTATCTTTGGTAAGCTGAATATCGCACTCGGCAGAGTAATAGCCGTTGTTGACAGCCTCTTCAAAAGACGGAAGCGAATTTTCGGGAGCAAGTGCGTGAACACCTCTGTGAGCAGTAAGATAAACAGGGTCTTCGGCTGTACCGACTCCGTTTTCTGAAAGCGAAACAAGCTCTTTTGGCTGATTAAATAAAACAATTACAGGGTGTGTAGGAGAAAAAACGCTGAAATAAATCGGCACGAGAATGAGCGTAATGATTTTATTTATTATGCTTAACATAGTCATTATTTCCTTTCTGATTTTATCCGATTGCTATTTTGAAACAAATCGGCAAATCGTTTCTGAAATCGCCTTTGAGATTGATTTTAAGTGCCTCTTCATCTCTTACAAAGTCGATTTTTTCATCGCTGCCGAGAAGCTCGACGGATTCGATTATATGGTCGTGAGAAGAAAGCTTTTTAAGGCTCTTGATTACGACATTCTTTGACGGGCGCATCTGAAATGCGTAGAGGTAACAGTTTTTGTATGTAAACCTGAAATCATCGCTTGTGAATGCTTTTTCGTCGCCGTCTTTGAAGAAGCCGTCTTCTGCGTTTACTTCACCTTCGCCGAATTGCTTCCAGTAAGTAGTGCCGTAAATGCCTTCACCGTTGATTTCGAGCCATTTGCCTATATCAAGCAGCACCTTTGTTTCTTCGTCGGTTATTGTGCCGTCAGATTTAGGACCTATGTTAATCAGAAGGTTGCCGTTTTTGGAAACGATATCGACAAGGTCGCAGATAACCTGACGCGATGATTTATACTCATTGTCTGCTCTGTAGCCCCATGAACATTTGCCGATTGCGGTGTCTGTCTGCCAATAAATCGGTGAAATACCCGTAAGGGCACCGCGCTCAACATCAAAGGTTGCAACAGTAGGCGGAAAAGCCTCGTGCTTATAGTTGATTGTAACCTCCTTACCCCACTCTTCAGCACGGTTATAATAATAAGCAGCAAGCTTTTTGAGGTAGGGTTTGAACGAATGGTTATGAATCCACCAATCAAAATAAAGCACTGACGGCTGATACCTGTCGACGAGCTCGCAGGTACGCACAAGCCAGTCTTCAAGCCACTCCCTGCTTGCACCTGTCGAATATGTATCGGCGGTTGTGATATGAAGTACTTCCGAGTCAAATTCCTCGGTATAAACGGCAGGTCCGTAAAAATCGGCATATCTTTCATCGTTTATGTCGCTGTCGTACAGTCTGCCCGGATTCATAAAGAAATAATGCTCGGCACGGTGAGTAGACGCGCAAAGGTTAAGACCCTGCTTCTCACACTCTGCCTTCAGCTCGCCTACAACGTCGCGGCAAGGACCCATTTTTGTTGAATTCCAACGGTTGAACTCGGTATCATACATCGCAAATCCGTCGTGATGCTCGGCAACAGGCATAACATATTTAACACCTGCTTTTTTGAAAAGCGAAACCCACTCGGCAGCATTAAATTTTTCAGCCTTGAACATCGGTATAAAATCCTTATAACCGAATACGCTCTGGTCGCCGTAGGTTTTTCTGTGATGTTCAAACTCAGGTGCGGTACGCTCGTACATACCGCGTGAATACCACTCGTTGCCATAGGCAGGCACGCTGTAAATACCCCAGTGGATAAACACACCGAGCTTATCGTGCATATACCAATCGGGCACTTTATGGCGGGCAAGCGAAGCCCAATCCGCCTTATATCTGCCGTTTTCGTTTACTTTATCGATTAAATTCAAATATTCAGCAGTATTCATATTTTTACCATACAGCCTTTCCCGTTAAGATTCTTATTTTGTTGCTTAATCTTACGGGACGTCACTTCAGACCGTCCCCTACAAAACAACAGCGAATTAACAAGAAGATATTAGCACACGCGGAGAAAAAAATCAACTCATTCAATAGCCTGCCAACCGTCTGCAACTATGTTTTCGTCAGCATCAAACTGCACGATATGGCGATAGCGTTTTCCGTCCGTGCCGACAGCATTTCCGTCAGCAAAACCTATTATATAAACTCCGTTGTCAAGCTTGGCAACGTATTCGTGCGACGAGTCAAAGAAAACACTTTTATACAACATAAAATATCACCTTTTGACAAATAACTCTTGTGATATTATTTCACTTATTCATTAAAAAGTCAATACTTAAAAAGAAAATCGTAAGATTTTTTTACCAACATAGTCGCAAATGATTTTTATTTAATTATAAGATAACAAAATTCTTGCAGCATAAAACCCAAAGCAACAGCACAAAAGTTAAACACAATACATTATAACAAAAAAGTCCGCCCTTTTACAGGACAGACTTTTTTTATTTAAGGCAAAGCACAAGGAGTAAAAACACTAAAATTTAAATGCCGAGAATCGAGAAAAGCCAACTGAAAAAGCTCAGTATTGCACTGAAAACATTAGAAATGATTTCACCTATGTCTATATCGCCTTCAGCATCTGTTCCTGTAGCACAGTCAGTATCCGTACCGGTTGACCAATCGGTATCCGTTCCTGTTGAATAACCGTAAAGGTCAGCACTCTGCTCACTTACAGAATAAGATGCAACTGTATCGTTAGCAGATGAAACAAATGCACAGCCAAGACTTGAAACAAGAATTATGGCAACAAGAATTGCTGCAATCTTTTTCTTCACTGTATAATATCTCCTTTCATTAATATTTTAAATAAAACTGTTTAAAACTTATGCTTTGCCAAAATATATATTTAAGCTTTCTCCTTGGTTTTACACTGAGCAAATGCGATAAATACAAAAAACAAAGGAGTAACTATAGGCTGTGTTATACAGAACAACGACTGCACAAAATACGAAGCAATACAAATCAAAAGGATATTTCCTACCGTATTTTTTGATTTTATGCAGACACCTGCTGCAGAAAAAACGGCAAAAACATACGCAAGCATACCCCATACACCAAGCGTTACAAGATAATGAAGCAAATCGTTATGTGCATTGTCAAAGGCAAATCCGAGCGATTCAAAAGCCGATACACCAAGGGTGTTTACAACAGCAAATGCCAGCGTATCGGGTCCTGTACCAAAAAGTTTCTGTGACAGCGGCAAACGTTTAAACACATCAAAAGTCCGTATCCATATTCCGCCGCGATCACTTGCCCATTCATCGCCAAAACGCAGATAGATTTCCAGAGCACCTATATTGACTTCGCGGTTGATAAAGCTAAAGTAAACAAACATCAGCAAAACAACACTACAACCTGAAAAAGCTGTGATGACAAATATTTTTTTACCGTAAGAGAATACTTTATCACTTATTTTGCTGACGGCAAACATCATCACGGCACAAGCAGCAATAACGGCAACAACAATAAATTTATTTGTCACAACCCTGCTGAGGAATGAAAGCGACCTTGAGTCGCTGAAAACCACACCAAGAAGTCGCACAATCGCACCTGAAACTGCGAAAACAATAATTAACTGCAACAAATTCCTGAACAGTGTCTTATCTTTCAACGTCATAAAAGCAAGCACTGCAAAAGCAAGTGCAATACCTGCATAACCGTTATCGCTGTTTGAAATAATCAGACCAATAAAGCCAAACGCACAGAAAATCATACTTGCAATTTTTTTCTTCTTTTCAACAGCATAACAGAACATATACATAAACATCGGTAAAATCAAGCTTATATACGAAGAAAACACGTTTATATTGCCGATAAATCCGATAAATTTACATTTTCTTTCTTCCGATACACCCGAAAGCAAACCTAACGGATTAAACCCGAGATACTGCACAAAAGAAAACAAACACATCGCAGAAAAGAAAACACCGAAAATCAGAAAATCCTTTTCACCGATTATGTAAAAACGAGAAATAAAAATATAGGCGAAAAACAGTGCAATTATCATCACCAGACCCATACGTCTGCCACCGCTCCCGCTGAAAGATGCCAGAGGATAATCCGAAAAAGCGGTAGACAATACAGCAACAAGCGCAAAAGCTGACATTGAGATATCCGTTACAGAAAGACCGCTGAAAAAATGTTTATCCGGTTTTAAAGAACCTGCGTTTTTAATTGACGCCAACAAACACGACGCCAACGCAAACGCCGCGACTGCTGAAAAAAAGAAATATTTGCTGAATGTAATATTATGGTAAGATTTAGTTATAAAAAAAGGAAACACGCACATCAGAACCAACACGCCCAAACGTGCAAGCTTATTTTGCAGCCTCATTTTTTGCGACATAATATCACCTTCCGTTTCAGGCATTGTTCATAAGGTCAACGAGTGTCTGTGCACCGTCGTTATAGTATGTATAAAACAAAGCAGCGATAAAAACAAAAAGCAAAAACACTACCATTGCTGAAAGAACAATTTTTGACACTGCAGTACCCAAATGCTTTTCGCCGGTACTTTCAGTAGATTTTTTCATAATCTCTCATCCTTTGTTGATTTTTTAATTATTATATGACATATAATTCCGCTAAGCAATAGTGCAAGGTGAATTTTTTCTGAAGCGGTGATAAATCATATCATAAAAGCAAATAAAGATTGATTCAAAACAACACTATTTACGCTCCGTGTTGTAACAGCTTACTTTTTATGATATAGCATTGATAAGCTGCTGCGAAATATATTTATAAAAGTTGTAATTATATAAAACAAGTGATATAATAATTCCGATTTCAAAACAACGAAAGAGGCTGATTGTGTGTTTATACAGATTTTTGAGATATTGATTACGGTATTCAGTAAAGCTTCAACTTTTCTTGTTGCAGGCGTTATGTGCATAAGCTCATTTGCTCCGCCTGCAGTTGAAGAGCCTAAGGTGCTTAACGAAAACACTGAAAACTACTTCCTGCCCGATTACGGAAGCACACGCATTTCATCTCACAGAAGCGGCAAGGGTGCCGCACCTGAAAACACACTTATGGCAATTAAGTCAAACCTCAAATATGCTGAAAGTGACTCGGCAATAATTGAGATGGATGTTCAGATGACAAAAGACGGTGAAATCGTACTTTACCACAGCCTTTCGCTTGATGAAGAAAGCAACAGCGCAGAACACTTCGGCACAGAGGGCGTAACGGTTTTCTCCAAAACATACGAAGAGCTTCGCAACCTCAATATGGGTGAAAACTTCAAATCAGGCGACAGCTACCCTTACAGAGGCTTAACAGGTGACGATATACCCGACGATATAAGAATCACCGCACTCAAAGATGTTTTTGATTGTGTTGAAAACCAAGTGCCCGACACATACAGATATATTATCGAAGTCAAGTATCCTACACCGTGGGCACCTAAGATTGTTGACGGCATATATGAGCTTATGCAGGAATACGATATGGCTGACCGTGTTATTGTTGCAAGCTTCTGGCCTGACGTATCTATGTATATTGACGCAAAATACGCAGGTGAAATAAACAGGTCGGCTAACCCGTTTGAGATTGTCGGGCTTTACAGCAGCTATCTTCGAGACGAAGAGCTGGACAAAGATTCAATAAAATACACCGCACTGCAGATGCCTTATTACTGGGACGACGGTAAACTGCTTCTCGGTAATCTCGGCAAAGCGAGTTTCATTGATTATGCGCACAAGTACGGTATTTCAATGCAGTACTGGACAGTAAACAATGCAGACGATGCAAAGGCACTTGCCAACGCAGGTGCTGACCTGATTATGACCGACTACCCGGACAGAATACGTGACGCACTTTACCCGGAGACAGACTATGAGCAAGTTTCTTGATGATTTCGCACAGTACATAAGAGAGACGCAGGCAAGAGTCTTTTCGATTGCCGAAATTGTGGGCAATAATCCGCCCGAAAAAATTGAAATAAAAGAAAACAACGCTTCACAGAATATATACTCAATTTCAAAGATGTACAGCGTTACCGCCGTCGGTATACTCTGCGACAGAGGACTTATCAGCACAGAAAGCAAAGTAACCGAAATACTCGGTGACGAATGCCCCGATGGCTATGACCCATATTGGGAACAGACAACGGTTGATATGCTTATACGCCATATGACAGGTGTACCGTCAGGTTTTGACACTGACGTATGCGATGCATCGAAATACGACCCTGACTATCTGAAAGAGATAATGCTTAAAAAGTGGGTTTGCCCTCCCGACACCGAAAAACATTACGAAGATGCCAACTACTACGTACTTTCAAGAATGATAAGCGAGGTTGCAGGCAAGACACTCTTCCCCTTCTGCTGGGAGAACATATTCCTTCCACTCGGATTCAAAGAAGCTGCCTGGAGCTCTTGCCCTCAGGGACACGCAATAGGTGCAACAGGGCTTTACATCCGCAACGAAGATATGATAAAACTCGGTGCAGTTTATCTGAATGGCGGCAAATATGCAGGCAAGAGAATAGTAAGCGAAGAATGGGTAAAAACCGTACTTGAAAGACAGTATGAATTTGCACCCAACGGTATAAAGGATTCGTATAACAAAGGCGGCTTGAACGGACAGAATCTGCTCGTAATCCCCTGCGAAAACAGAGTTGTTGCATGGCAAGGCTACGAAACAAGAACCAACTCACCTGATCTTACAAAATATGCAGCAGAATACAACGGATAAACATAAAAAACCTCCGCAAATTGCGGAGGTTTTTGATTTGGTGAAATAAAATTTTAGCCGAGAGCAACCATACTGAAAACGAGTGCGAAAAGAGCAACTGTTTCACAAAGACCGACAACGGTAATGTACTGTGAGAAGCCCTTGCCTGTTTCAGCAAGTGCATCTGCACCTGCAGCACCTGCTTTACCCTGAACAACAGCAGAAACTGCCATTGCAATAGCTGAAGCAATACCGAGACCGAGAAGGAATGCGGGATCTTTATCGGAGCCTTGCATCTGCTGCATAAGAAGGAAACCGTAGATTGTCTGTGTAAGAGGAGCACCTGCAAAAACTGTAAGAATGAAGGGTGCTGCCTTATTGCTCATATAGCACTTCTTCCATGCACCGATTGATGCCTGACCTGCGATACCGATACCGATTGCCGAACCAACTGCGGCAATACCCATAGACAGAGCTGTTGCTAATAATCCTAAATTCATAATAATATCTCCTTAATTATCAGTTTGTTTCTTTGAAAGGTTTGAATTTATGTCCGCTCCAGGACATATCGAGATGCGATGAAAACTCCAGCGTATTAAGTCGTATACCGTGGACAATAACAGACAGAACATTGAGAATCATATTAAGTCCGTGACCGAATACAAGAAGCACAATCGCAAGAATCATAAACATAAAGTTGCCGAGCATAGGGCTTGCAAGCTCGTTAACCGTTGCGGAAATTGCCGCACCTGCAAGACCTACCGCCCAAAGACGGATATAAGAAACTATATCCGAGAAGACGTTTACCACACCGAGCAGAACAGAAACAATGTTCTTGAGACTTGCAAGCACGGATTTGATAACGCTTCCCTCATAATTCGAGAAAACAAAGCTGAGCACAAAGCCCACACCGACAAGCACAAGCGCAACCGTACCGACAGGCACACCGCCGAGCACAAGTCCGAAGCTGAACACCTCAGCATTTACAACGAAGCTTAAAACAACGTAGAAGATACCGATAAGCTGTAACGCAGAGCCTATATCGCCGAGAACCTTTATAGATTTACGGTTGCGTACCGCGGCTTTGATATGAGCTACGACAAGCTGAACAAGAGCCAGCGAGAAGCAGAATATCTGAAGATTCTGTGCAGTTGTAAGACCTGCCTGACCGTTTGTCCAGAAAGGATACCATATTTTATCGGCATATACGTTTGAGATTACGGGGATAGACAGCTTCTGCAGCCATACGGGAAGCTGCTCGGCAGGAAGACCGCACCACGTACAGGTAAGCGTACCCCAGAAAATTGTCGACACACCGAAAAGACCTATAAGCAGGAATGCCGGCGAAACCTCTTTTTTAGCTGCACGGGCTTTGATAATCAGCGCCGCAGCTGCCGCGGTAATCAGCAAGCCATAAGCACCGTCGCCGAAAATGATACCGAAGAAGATGAGTATAAAGCCAAGGAACCAGCCCGAAATATCATACTCAAAATATCCCGGCACAGTACCGAGAAAGTCGGTAAGCGGATAGATAAGGCTTACAAACTTGTTGTTTTTCAGCTTGGTAGGCACATTATCTTCCTCTGTCGGGTCTTCAACAACAAGACCCCACGAGTTTTCTTTTGCCGCCTGCTTTAACTTTTCTACGTTTTCGGCTTCGATATAGCCTGTGAAATAAGAAACGCTGTGTTTATCACCAAGTGTTTCCTCTGCCATACCGGTTGAATAGGTTTCAAACTCGATATCCTTTTCACATCTCTGCACGGCTTTACCGATGCTGTCGGTATATGCTGCATACGAGCCGAGTTTCGCATCAATTTCTTCGACACGGTTGTTGATGTCGGCAAGCCTTTGCCTCATCTGTGCCGTTGAAACCAAAGGTAAATCAAAGCAGAAGTTTTTGAGTGACTCCAAGGCTTCGTTTTCAACATCGCCACACGCTGTAAGCACAATAAACCTGACCGTAGTTTTTGTCTTGTTGACACAGAGTGTTTTCACGCTGTCATCAAGACTTGCATAAACCGATTCAGGGGTTTCGTAAAGTAAAACCTCGTAGCCTTTATCGGCAAGAGTTCTGATTTCATCAGGGTTGATTTCGCCCCAGCCTGCAAGCCTGTCGATTTCTGCAGAAAGAGATGTACGCTCGACAAGAAGATTCTTCTTTTCTTCCGTCAGAGAAAGAATATCCTCCGACACGGAAAAAGCCTTTGAAGTTTCAACTTTAACCGACTCGATTTTTTTCTTTTGCTTCTTATCAGCTACTGCAAAAGCCGCAGTTTCAAGCATAGAAACCTTTTCTTTCAGCTCATCGAGCTTTTTGCCCGAGCCTTCGGAAATTTCAACGTGAAGAATACCGAGTTTTCGCAGTTTACGGAGCGTTTCGTATTTTTTATCCCCCATAATAATGAGAGAAACTTTTTTCATAGGCACAATCATAACGAGTACACCTCCTCTGAAGATGCGCTGTCACGAGCGGCAATTTTGCGTTTTGAAATTTTGGAACGCACAACGGCACTGACCTGTTGGTCTGCCAGATAAATAGAAATTTTTCGTATATTTTCCTGAGTTTCGGGGATTTTTACCTTTTCAAACAGGTTTACTCGCTGTGAGGTTGCAAGAAGCTCCGCCTCAAGAAGCCTTACCTGTTCATATAACACCTCTGCCTCAAGGTCAAGAAGCATTGCTTTTTCCATATGATTTGCCGCTATATCAACCCAAAGCGGAGTTTCATACAAATCATAGTCCCCTCTTGCAAAATCCGCACCCTCAAAGGTTGGGATTTCGACACCTGCAATATTGCCGTAACCCTTGCGGATATTGCTGACGGTAATTATTCCGTCAGGGAAAGCATCTTTTTCGCTGAAAACGGCAATCCACGAGTTGAAGCCTCTTTCGAGCGCCGCCTTCTCTTTCTTTACCGTTTCGGCTTTTGCTTCTATTGTTCTTATTTCGGCCTGAAGCTGTTGTTTTTTAAGTGTCAGTGTAGGCAAATATCTCCGGTACATCTTGAGTGCATCCTTTTGTACCTTTAACTCATTTTTAGTTAATTTGATTTTTGCCAAATTTTTCAGTCCCCCTTATTTAGGCCAGAATTCGTCTGTAAGGTCGGACTTGATGCCGGTTTCATCCTTCTCAAAACACTCTGCAAGAATCTCCCAACCGAGGTCGAGTGCCTGCTCAAGAGTAAGGTTGACCGACAAATCCATAAGCTTTTCTTCAAACAGCTTACCGTATTTAAGCAGCTTTTCGTCCCAACGGCTCATTGAGAAGCCCATATTCTTCTTCTCAAGAGTTTCCTTATAGGATGAGTACATACGGATCATTGAATCCATAAGCGCACGGTGATCCTTACGGGTTTTACCGTTGACATTCTGTTTGAGTCGTGAAAGAGAGCCGAAAGGCTCTATACGGCCGCCCTTGAGATAATACTGGCCTTCTGTAATATAGCCTGTATTATCGGGTACGGGATGAGTAACGTCATCACCGGGCATTGTTGTAACTGCAAGAACGGTTACGGAACCCGAATCGTTGAAGTCAACCGCCTTTTCGTAACGGGCTGCAAGCTGTGAATAAAGGTCGCCCGGATAACCGCGGTTAGAGGGAACCTGCTCTTGAGTTATAGCAATTTCTTTCATCGCATCGGCAAAGTTTGTCATATCGGTAAGGAGCACCAATACGTCTTTATCCTGCAGTGCAAACTGCTCTGCAACTGCAAGAGCCATATCGGGAATCATCATACATTCAACCGTCGGGTCGGATGCAGTGTGGATAAACATAACTGTTTTGCTGAGTGCACCGCCGTTTGAAAGCTCCTCTTTAAAGTAAAGGAAGTCGTCATACTTAAGACCCATACCGCCGAGGACAATGACATCTGCCTCAGCCTGCAGAGCGATACGTGCAAGAAGCTGATTGTAAGGTTCACCCGAAATCGAGAAAATCGGAAGCTTCTGCGAAACAACCAGAGTATTGAACATATCAATCATCGGGATATTTGTACGCATCATACGGTTAGCAAGAATACGCTTTGTCGGGTTGACGGAAGGACCGCCGATAGGCTGCATATTTTCGCTCAATGCGGGGCCCTTATCTCTCGGCTCACCCGAGCCGTTGAAGATACGGCCGATAAGGTCATCGCTGAAAGAGACACGCATTTCGTGGCCGAGGAAGCGCACCTCGTCACCTGTTGAAACACCCTTGCCGCCTGCGAAAACCTGAAGCGAAACAATATCACCGTCAATTTTATTTACCTGAGCGAGCGACTTGCCGAAGCGGGTGTTGATCTGAGCCAGCTCGTTGTATCGGATGCCATCTGCCTTTACGGTAATAACGTTACCTGTAACGGATTCGATTTTATTGTAAACCTTGCTCATTATCACTCACCACCTTTTAACAAAAGCTCTGCCTCGCGGGTTGTTTTACCCTTACCCTCATTATAAAGAGCATCGATTTCACCCTCTGCATTTTTAAACGCATCGCTTTCAAATTCCGTATAGTTCCAGTCGATAAATCTCTGACGGACACGGTTGAAAAAATCACGCGCATCGTCCTTATTATCAAGCGCGTAGTCACTGCCGAGTACATATACCAGCTTATCTGTGACATAGCGCTGACGTGAAGTACCGCAGTTTGACTCAACCAAATCAAACGAGTTCTGCTGAAGATAAACCGAATCAAGCACCTCGGACTTGAGATAGATTATATAGTCCGCAAGGCTTGTACCTTCTTCACCGACAACTTTCATCATTGAGTTGATTTCGTTACCGTGGAAAATCATACCTTTGAAGAAAGATGACTTTGCAAAATCAATAACGCATTTATACTTTGACCACGAAATAAGCGGGTCGATTGCAGGGTACTTTCTTGCATCGGAACGCTCACGCGAAAGGCCGTGGAAAGCACCGACAACCTTGAGGGTTGCCTGAGTAACGGGCTCCTCAAAGTTACCGCCTGCAGGTGAAACCGTACCGCCGATTGTAACGGAGCCTGTGCTTCCGTCAGGCAGACGGACATAGCCTGCACGCTCATAGAATGCCGCAATATAAGACTCGAGATATGCTGGGAAAGCCTCTTCGCCCGGAATTTCCTCAAGTCGGCCTGACATTTCACGCAGAGCCTGCGCCCAACGCGAAGTAGAGTCAGCGAGAAGAAGTACATTAAGACCCATCTGACGGTAGTACTCGGCAAGAGTAACCGAAGTATAAACCGAAGCCTCACGCGATGCAACGGGCATCGACGAAGTATTACAGATGATAATTGTACGCTCCATAAGTGAACGGCCTGTTCTCGGGTCGGTAAGCTCGGGGAATTCGGTAAGAGTTTCGACAACCTCACCTGCACGCTCACCGCAAGCGGCAATAATAACAATATCAACATCGGCATATTTGGATGTTGTGTGCTGTAAAACGGTTTTACCTGCACCGAAAGGCCCCGGAATACAATAAGTACCGCCCTTGGCTACAGGAAAAAGCGAATCGATAAGACGCACCTTTGTTTCCATTGTTTCGACAGGTGCAAGTCTTTCGCTGTAGCAATCGACAGCACGCTTTACCGGCCATTTGAATGACATTGAAACGTTGACCTCACGGCCGCGCTCGTCTGCAATAACGGCAACCGTTTCGTTGATTGTATACTCACCTTTTTCTGCTATTGACTTGAGCTTGTATGTGCCAAGCAGATAGAAAGGAACAAAAATCTTATGTGTAAAAGGACCTTCGGGAACTGTGCCTATATACTCACCTGCACGAAGTGTATCGCCGACCTTTGCAGTAGGTGTAAACTCCCACTTCTTTTCAGCATCAAGACCCTCTGCATATACACCGCGCTGAAGGAACCAGCCTGCCTGCTCGGCTAATACGGGCAACGGATTCTGAAGTCCGTCATAAATCTGACCAAGCAGACCCGGACCAAGCTGTGCCGAGAGCATATCGCCGTCGAATTCGACTTCGTCGCCGCACTTGATGCCGCCTGTCATTTCGTAAACCTGAATCTGCGCTATATCACCGCGTATACGGATAACCTCACTTTTGAGTTTTGTGCCGTCAACAACAACGTAGCAAAGCTCATTCATTGAAACGTTGCCGTCAAACCTGACGGACACGAGGTTGCCGTTTACGCTTACAACCTTACCTTTAGTTTCGGTCATTGTTTAACCTCCGATCTGTCCGAATTAATAATGGAGTCATAAATATTTCTGTAAGCGGCTTCACCGCTTGCCGTATCAAACTGCCTGATACGCAAAATCAGCTTGAGCTTCAAGCCGTAATAAAAAACAAATTCCTGCGAAAATGTATCCATCGGTCTGAGCGTTTCAAGAAAATCGAGCCTGTAACGGTTGAGAAGCTTTTCCGCTTCAAGAGGACTTTCAGCATCGACAGCCGCGCGTGCTGTCTGCATCAGCTCAACAGGTAAAGATTTGCTCTCGGTATTAAACTGCTTGTCCGTCTTTTCCGCACGCAGCTTTGCAAGCACAAGTCGCAGGTTGCGCTCACCATCATTCCACGCTTCAACCAAAGCCGAGCCCGCTTTTTCGGGAATTCTTGAGGGCAACAGTGTCAGACCGTCAAGCACATCACGTGCCTTTTTACTTAAGAAACGGTTACAAAGCTCTGTAAACCGCTCTTCGGTAATAGGCAACGGCATATTGTCACCAATTCCGTCAAGCGACGGAAGCTGTGACACAAGATAGTATTCAGCCATAATTATTCAGCCTCTTTCAACAGTGCGGTAACTCTGGGGCTGAGGTAGTTGGAAAGCATATCCGTAACAGCCTCGGCAGAGTAATCATAATAAGCCGCACCGCCCTTGACGGCAATACGGAAACCGCCATCGAAATTATCGTTAGCCTTGAGCGTAACACCGCCAAGCATTTTCTCTTTAAGAGCAGCAAGCAAGGTCTGCTCGAGATCCGCAAGGTCAGCCGCATTCAGGATAACAGCCACATCTTCTGCATCGGGCTTTGCTGTCCAGCTTTCGACTGCATTTACGATAAGCTTTGCAAAAGCATCGGATGAATATACAGCATTGACATTTTCGCCTGCTATTGCTTTGAGCTCTTTTGCAACGCTTTCTCTGAAGGAAATAAGCAGATTGCGACCCGCCTGACGGATTGCATCCTCGGCAGATTTTACCGTACGCTCGTTTTCAGCCTTTGCATCGGCAGTAATTCTTTCAGCCTCAGCCTTTGCATCGGCAATAATCTTATCCGCTTCAGTTTTAGCGGCGTTGAGTATTGCCTCTGCCTGAGCTTCAGCCGCCTGTACGCCATCTTTCTTTATTTGCTCAATAAGCTCCTGAAGTTGTATTTCCATAAAGCTACTCCTTTTCTATAAATATAAATATTTATTTAGAGAATATAATATCATACAAACTGCACAATTTCAATATAATTATTTTAATATTTTAACCCAAATTCATAAGATTCATTACAAGCAAAAAGCCCCGGAAATTCCGGAGCTTTCGGACACTTTATTTCAGAAGGTAAAGCTGTATTCATACCCTTCAACCCATAAACCGTCATCAAAATCACGGAATCTGAGTCGGACTTCGTTTTCATACACATCAACTACAGCACCGATACCTGTTTCGTAGCCCTCGACTGCATGTTCGGTAGATTTGGGGATATTTACGCACTGTACCGAGTTTTCAGTGTATACAGAATGCGAATTCAGCGGCAAGTGAGTGTGACCGCAAAAGAATATAAGTTTCTCATAATCGTTGAGCACATCGGACAGCCTGTCATACGAACCGTTTTCGATATAATTAACAGGATGATGAGAGAAAACAAAAACAGGTTTGTTTTCTGCGGCGGCTTCGTTAATGATATCTTTCAACCACTGAAGCTGGATATCGGAAATTTCCATACTGTTTGCCGTATGGGACTCAGACGAAAGCACAACGAAATAGCAGCCGTCTATGACTTTATAATAATAAATATTATCGGTTTTACAGCCTGCATAGTTTGAATATTTGATAAAACGATTTTTTAATTTACCGAAATCGCCCTGACCGTTTCCGTAATCGTGATTACCCGGTGCTATTATGAGGTTTTCGGCAGGTCTTGTTAAACCCAGAGCTGTATAAAAATAAAAGCTTTCAATATTCTGACCGTTCATTGTATTGTCGCCGAGAAAGACGAGGGTATCATTTGTTTTGCTGTTTTTAACCTCGTTGAGAATTTCGGAATACTCTATAAATGTCTGATAATTATTGCCTTCGGTATGAATATCGGAAACCACTGTAAAGCTCGTCTTCAGCTCGTCGGGTCTTTCTGCTTCATAACCCTCTGCAGGTGAAAAAAGAAATGAAACCGGCAAAAACAGCAGCGTAAACACAATTGTTACAACGTCTTTTGCAAACACGAGATAAGTTTTCATAACTGCACTTCCTTTGATTTAAATATTACCTGAAACCGCAAAACAGACAAAAATTATTGAGCCGAGGATTATACGGTAGTAACCGAAAAGCCTGAAATCACGACGTTTCACATAGCTCATAAGACCTCTTACAACGGCAAGAGAAACAGCAAAAGCCGTAAGACAACCTGAAGCAAGCACCGCAACCTCTGCCGACGAAAAATCAAAGCCGAAACTGAAAAGCTTGATAAAGCTCAGCCCCAGCATTACCGGTACGGCAAGAAAAAAGGTAAACTCTGCCGCCGCAACACGCGACACACCAATAATCAGTGCGCCGATAATCGTTGCACCCGAGCGTGATGTGCCGGGAATAATTGACAGCACCTGAAAAAGACCTATAAGAAAGGCTTGTTTGTACGAAATATCTTCGAGAGACCGTGTTTTTACGCTTCGTTCTTTGGCTTTTAACTCTACAAGAATAAAAGCCAAACCGTAAAAAATAAGTGCCGAGGCAATTACTGATGGTGTATGCAGATACCGTTCGATTACATCATCGAAAAGCAAGGTAACAACCGCACCCGGGATGCAAGCGACAGCAACCTTTATCCACAACGAAACCGTTTGCTTTCTGAGTTTTATACCGCTATCAAAATCAAAAGGAATCATCCGCTTCCAAAACAGAAAAATGACCGCAAGAATTGCACCGAGCTGAATCAAAACAAAAAACATTTCCTTGAATTCTTCACTCATATCAAGGTGCATAAACTCATCAACAAGGAGCATATGACCCGTACTGCTGACGGGAAGCCACTCTGTTACGCCTTCGACAATACCGAGAAAAAATGCCTTGAATACTTCGGTAAGCATAATAAAATCACCGCCCTTCTTATCTTATGAAAGAAGGGCGAGAGATATTATTTAATTACAAATTCACCGCAGAGCTTATTGATTGACTTGTTTTTCCAGAAGCCCTGTGCGGTAATTTCCGCAACGTACTCCCCTGCCTCAAGCTCAATAATCTTCTGCTCAACGGTTTTCGGCATATCGTTGAGATAGTATCTTGACCAGAAGCAGACCTGCTTGACAATAGCGTTATCCGACTTGCGTCTGACAGTTACTTTATAGTCGTTTACCCTGTCTTCTTCAATCTTTGCCTGGTCAAACTTAACATTTACGCTGTTGCCGTCAACCGTAAGCTCAAGCTTTGCATCAAGTGCAAAATAAGGTCTTACATCGGTAAGATAACGCTCATCGGTATATGTAAAGCTGTCGGGATCCCACGGAGTTTCAACAGTCCACTCATAGCCGAAAAATCTCTCGGTAATAACGTCATAAGGCTTGATAACGACCTTACCTGCGGCATCAGCCTCGACAATTATAAACTGTGCGGCATTCTGCTCACCGGGCGGTACCGTGCCGTAAACCTTATCGAACTCATCAAGCTCAAAATACTTGAAGCTGCCTGTACCTACGCAGGTAAAATGCTGCTGATGGATTGAACGCGGATCGTTGACAGGTGCGTGAGAATGGCCGGAGAAGTCGATAATCTGCGGATAGTTCATAAGGATATCGGTAATCTCGTCTTCACCCCAATATACATTACCGTAAACAGTGCCCTGGATATGGGGATGCTGGAAGAAGAAAATCGGCTTGAAAGGATCGTCCTTTGCGGCTGCGGCAAGCTCTTTCTTAATCCATTCACGCTTTTCATCGCTGAATTTACAACCGCGTGTTGTGGTAACGCTGATAAAATGGAAACCGTTGATAACTATATGGTTATCGGGCTCCTGCTTCATAATTTCTTCAAGTCTTTTCAGTGCACCTTCCTCGCCGCCGTCAGAAAAATACTCGTGGCTTGCCATTGTAAGCATCCACTTTGTTTCGGGTTTGAGGCAAGTATCGAGGGTTTTACGAAAATCGTTGAACTGCTCTTCGCTTCCGCTGTCAGCAAAATCGCCTACAACGTAGAGTGCATCAATCTTATCGTATTCCTGACTTGCGGCATATTCATATGCAAGTGCAAGACCGTGCTCGTAATTATGAAGCCTTGAAGGATCCTCACGGTTATAGTGAATATCGCTCGAAGCGATAAATCTGAGTACAGGTTTAAAATCGGACATAAAAAACACACTCCTGACAATTAATATAAATCAATTTTACCACATACGCCGATATCGGTCAACAAAAGAAATAAAATTAACATTTATAATACCCTGTACTTGACATTTTTTCTCAAACAGATATATAATGATTTATCATATTTTTAAAGGAGAATAAACAATGAAACGGTTTACCAAAGCATTTTCGCTTGTAATGGCGTTTGCGATACTCATTACAGGCACTGTATTCTCATCAAATGCACAGAGTTTCACACAAGACGAATGGAATTCCTATTACGCAGAATCAACAGAAATTATAGACGCGGCTATCATGATGACTCCCGGCAGCAACGAAACTGAAAGATACATCTCATGGTATTCCGATGCTGACAGCGGCACAGTAACACTCCTTGACGCTGCAGGCAACAAAATCGGCACATTCGACACAACAGCAAATCCCACACCGCAGGGCGACTACAGACTTGGCGCTGTAATCAATGACCTTGAGGCAGGTACATACGGCTACTACTGCGAGTCAGGCGATTTCAAGAGCTGTACATACACATTCACGGTTGACAATGACAAGTCATTCACCGCTATGTACACAACCGATATTCACATTTCCAAAAGTGATGTTGATGAAAACAGCATCCGTGACAGAGCATACAACCTCAACACAGTAATCACTGCAGCATCTGAAAAAGCTGCACTTAACGGCAACACTGTTGACCTTATTCTTTCTGCAGGTGACCAGGCAAGCGACGGACTCCGTGAAGAATATGTCGGTCTTTGCTCTACTCCTTACATAAAGTCAATTCCTTTTGCAACAACAATCGGTAACCACGACAGAAAATGCGTTGACTACCGCTACTTCACATTCCAACCCAACACTGCTGAAATGCGACTCAAGTCATATGTCGGCACAGACTACTGGTTTGTCAAGGGCGACGTACTCTTCCTTATGATGGACAGCAACAATATCAGCATGGGCGACCACCGCAGATTTGTAGAGAACGCCGTTGAAGCTAACCCTGACGTCAAGTGGAGAGTTGCGGTAATGCATCACGACCTTTACAGTGCAAGAATCGAAAGCCGCGAAAGTGAAAACCAGTGGCTTCGCTTAATGTGGGCACCTATCGCAGACGAATTCGGAATTGACCTTTGCTTACTCGGTCACAGCCACTACTACACAATTTCCAACGTACTTTACAACAACGAAACAGTAACCGCAACAGAAAACGGCGGCACTGTAACTAACCCCGAAGGCACAATTTATATGGTATCCGGCTCAATCAATAACCCCCGAAACGACGAAAGCGTAGGACTTAGTGAAAACATCGGCCACGATTACCTTACAGAAGAGAAGATATACAACCTCATCGACTTCAGCGAAGACTCAATAGTAATCAACTCTTACACACTTGAAAGCGACGAAAAAATCGGCAGTATTACCATTGAAAAGACAACCAATGAAGGCGGTCACACATACAAAACACCTGCCAAGTGGTACTATGCACTTATTGATGTAATCAGCTTTATCGCAGGCTTTGTCAACAACATCGGCAGATACTACGACAACACCCAGCTCGGTTTCAAGATTCCCCTTTTCGAAGGTCTTTTCGGATAAACAATTAAAGATACAAATTTAAAAGCTGTGAAGGTTTTAAAGCCTTCACAGCTTTTTTCACACACAATAATATACGATAAAAAATCAATAAGTTTCGTCTTAATAGACTCGTTCGCCGTAATAAATATATCCTTCTTCTCTTGCCGCTTGCTCTGCCATACCCGCTTCCGAGCCGAAAAGCTCCTCTTCAAGCTCTTCTAATTCATCAGACTGGATTTGTTCAAAAAAGATTTCACCTTCCGGGAATGTTTCTTCTTCATAACCACCAAAGAAATCATTTATTATTTCTTCGTCCAATGTTTCCGGTTCATCATCAAAGAAAGCATCCCCTAAAAGATCCTCTTCCAAGCGCTCAATCTCGTCATTATTGATATCAGGAATTGTAGTATCGGCTTCGCCGTAGCCGTAGAAACCAAAGCCAAAATGGTTATTATCGTTTTTGTCGGATGAATCTTCACGCTTATTGCTTGAATGTTTTTTATGCTCATCTTTTCTGTCTGATTTACTGCTGCTGTCACAGGCTGCAAAAGAAAAAGCCATAGCAAGTGCGATAATAAAAGCCAATATTTTCTTCATAACGCAGCGCTCCCAATTATGTAATTATGATATACAGAGACCTCCGCATCGAGAGATGCGGAGGTCGGATAATTCAACAAATACGCTGATTAATAGCTGATGTTTGTGAATGTAGCCTGTGTCTTAGCAGCACCTGTACCGTTGATATCAATACCTGCAGCCTTGAGAGCAAGCTGTGCATCGAATGCATAAACATAAACGATAGAAGAAATCTTGCCGTTAGCAACAGTTACCTGAACGTTGACAAGCTTGTAGTTAACAGTTGTGCTGTTTACCTTGATAGCAGATGTGAAGCCTGCAATACCGTCAACAACCTCTTCGTGTGTGATGAAGTCGTTTGTGAAGCGGGAGAGAGGAGTTGCACCTGTCTTCTTGGGGTTGGTTGCATCAGCAAGCTTGAACTGGTATGTGTTACCGGAAGCCTTGAACTCGAGAAGGTCGCCTGCCTGGAGAGTTGAAGCCTTAATCTTGTACTGATCGCTGAGCTCATCCTGAGGAAGCTTGCCTGTCTTTGTGCCGATACCGAGGAAGTCACCAACAACTGTGTCGAGGCTGGAGTTCTTATCGATAAGCTTGATGATGTTGTTGAGTGTGTTTGTTGCGTTACCAACGTTGATGGGGTTGATGTATGAGCAAGTTCTGTTGAAAGAGTACTTACCGCTCTTTGCGATCTTTGCTGTTTCAGCGTTGTAGAACCTTACAAACTCCTCTTTGGACATTGTTGTGGGAGTTGCTGTTGTGGGAGCTGCTGTTTCGCCTGCAGCTGTAGTAGCATTTGCGTCTGTAGTAGCATTTGCATCTGTAGTAGCGTTTGCGTCTGTAGTAGCATTTGCGTCTGTTGCAGCATCGGCTGCTGTAGTTTCTTCATCGCCGCCGAGATCTGCGAAAGCATCGCCTAACAGATCGTCTTCGAGTTTTTCCATCTCTTCTTCATTGTTGAGGTCAACAACTACAGCTGTTGTGCCCGAATCGTCACCGCCGCCGCAAGCAGCAAGTGAGAAAACAAGTGCGAATGCCATAAGGAGTGCTAAAAGCTTTTTCATGGTCTGATTTCCTTTCTGATTTTTAAATAAGTTTAGGACCTAATCTAAAGTCTCCACAGACACTATACCAAAAAAGAATGGCATAGTCAATAAAAAAATAATAACAATTCGTATAAATTTACCGATTTGTTATAGAGCGATGTTACAAAGCGAATACAAGACTGCAGAATTATATTTTGCAAAACTTATGTACAAGCACTCTCAGCAAAATCAACGCGTAAAATAATACAAGGAGGTTTTGGCAATGCTTGTAACCAAAGAATATAACAGAAAAAACGCTCTGCAATATGCACGCCGCTGGGCACTTGACCGCAATCCGCTGTTCTTCAGCTTCAACGGAATAGGCGGCGACTGCACGAACTTTGTTTCACAGTGCATTTTCGCAGGCGGCTGTGTAATGAACTATACCCCAACTTATGGCTGGTATTATATATCATCCAATGACAGAACACCTTCGTGGAGCGGAGTTGCGTTTTTTTATGATTTTATAACCAGGAACAAAGAGGAAGGCCCATTTGCTCACGAAGCAACCCGCGAAGAAATGGAGCCCGGCGACGTAATTCAGCTCGGCAACGAAGAAGGCACATATTATCATACCATTATAATAACCGACATAAAAGATGACGGCGAAATAATAATTGCCGCTCACTCGGACGATTACCTCGACAGGCCGCTCAGCGATTATGACTACACATATATAAGATACCTTCATATTGACGGTATACGTTTTGAATCACAAATACGCGATGCTTGCTTCCGCACACTTATTGAGGGCGGCATCGAGCCGCTCGAAGAATGAATTTTTTGTTAAAGACCTTGCAAAATTTAAAAGGATAATATAAAATGAATTAAATATATATTAAAAAATAAAAACGGCAGCTGTTGCTGCCGTTACATAAGCAATTATAATCCAAGCTTTATCTCAAACTCAATAAGCTCTGTGAGGTATTCGCTTGTTTTACGCAGGTATTCGGCTGTATTTGCATCTTCAAGCAGATATTTGCCTGCTCTTCTGACAGCACGGACAAAACGGCGGTCGAGCCTTGCTTTATGCTCGCACAGCGGACACGATACGGTTGCGCGAGGGTCATAAATAACGCGAATTTTCTCTGCTCCGTCTTCATTTACAACAAGCGGAAACAGCGGATATATTCTGCAGGCAAGCGGCCTTGTGCCACGCTCGCAGGTGCCGTTACACTTAACAGCAGGAATCTCACCGTCGACAACCTCAAAGCCATCGAGCTTTTCAAACAGCTCTTTTTCATAAGGAAAAAGCTCCATACTGTCGCCGAGTGCATCACTGCAGCAAACTGCATCGCACACGCTTCCGCAGTCATTTCTGCCAAGCGGTGTTGTATTCTCAAGCAAAGCATAAGCTTCTCTTAGCGATTTATTTTCAATATTCATAAATTACAACCCCAATCAATTAACTTAAGTAGATTTTAAATTTGTTTAAAATAAAAGTCAATACACAAAATCCTTATCAAGGAGGACAAGATGAAAACTATCAAGCTTCGCACCACACTCAACAGATTCTGCACATTCTACGCAAAGGATAATTCCGCAGTGCCTGCCGAGCTCTTTTCGGCAGAATCGGTAAAACCTGACCTTTCATCAGTCAGGATTCCCCTGCCCTCACGCAAAAAGGACTACACCTGCCACGCTGTCAACGAAGACGGCACAATGTGGCTCGGCTCAAACGGCGGCGTAACACGCTGGTGTCCTGCTGAGGAAGACGATGAAGATAAGGTTATGCACTTCACAGCCAACCGCTACCTTTATGATAACAAAGTTGTTTCGATTATCGGCGACGGCGAAAAAGGCTGCTGGGTACAGACCGAAACAGGCGTTGTACATATAGAGATGAAGCCTCTTTCAACAAGAGAAAAGGCTGAAATGCTGCTTCAGGAGACGCTCGACATTGTAAGCAGACGCGGTATGATGAGCCAGAAGCGTCTTGCAATCCCCAGAGACCTGAGCTCTAAAGTACCTTACGGTCACTGCGATAACGACGGCGGTTTCTCCTCATGGTTCTCTGTAGGTATTCTCTTCCGCTATGCAACACTCAAGAGAGAGCTCGGCGCTGATGCACCAGAGACAATTGCGGCAAAAGAGCTTGCAATACGCACCTGCGAAACCTGTCTTCTCTTTATGTACCTTTCAAAGAGAGGTAACGGCTTCCCTGCAAGAAGCTATATGATGCACGACGAGCCTATTCCCGATGACGGTCTTTTTTACCGCATAAGCGGCAACAAAGCTACCTGCGTTGAAACATCATTCTCCAAGAAAAAAGGTATTGCAGGCCTTGAAATAGATGCAAGTGCACCCATTCCCGAAAGACTCCGCCGTTGCTTTACAGAGCACGGCTATACCGAAGAGGGTATGGTTTACAAGGGTGATACAAGCAGTGACGAGGTTACCGCTCACTTTATGCAGATGCTCTTTGCACATATGTTCCTTGCAGACGTTGACCCCGACCTTGATGAGCTTATCAAGCAGACTGCAACCGCACTTATGACACATATTATCGACGGCGGCTATCAGCTCACAGAGTGCGACGGCAAGCCTACAACATGGGCAAAGTGGAATGAAGACTACTTCAACACATTTATGGGTTGGACAGACGCTTGCCTTAACTCCGCAGAGCTTCTCGCCTACCTTAAAGTCACAGAGTATATCACCGGCGACAGCAAATGGACTGACGAATACAACAAGCTCATCGATATGGGCTACGCCGACCTTACACTCAAGCACTACGACAGAGCATATCAGACCTCTCTCTTTGAGGGCAACGATATTGCCGCAGAGCTTATGTACGGCGACAACATGCTTGCAGTATCCTCATTCTGGATGCTCGCAATTCTTGAAAAAGACGAGAAACTGCTTGATATCTACACCCGTGCATTCAACACCTGGAGAGGTACGGTATGCCGCGAAAACACTCCCGGCTATGAGTATCCTTTCTCTCTCAGCGTAGGCACAGAGGGTATTGACCTCAAGCAGAACGCAAAATGGTTTGAGCGTTTCAACGTCAGCCGTCTTGCCGCAGGTATCAGTATGGATACCCGCTTCGATATTGCAAAGAAGCACCGCTGGAACTACGACTATATCGAAACATCGGCAAAGCTTCAGCCTGACGAGCACTTTATTGCAAAATTCGACCGTAACCCCTGGGAATTCAAAGATGAGGATTCAGGCGGAATTCACGTTGTCGAAAGCTGCTACGTATATACATTCGGCTACTGGATCGGTATGTACTACGGATTTATCGAGGAATAAGGGAGGAAAAAAGAAATGGCAAAAGTACATCTTATCGGCAACGCTCATCTTGACCCCATCTGGCTGTGGCGCTGGCAGGAAGGCTGCAACGAAGTAATGCAGACATTCCGCTCCGCACTTGACAGACTTAACGAATATGACGACTTTGTTTTCACCTGCTCCTCCGCAGCATACTACCGCTGGGTTGAGGAAATCGACCCCGATATGTTCAAAGAGATTCAGCAGAGAGTTGAAGAAGGTCGCTGGTGCATAGTCAACGGCTGGTGGGTACAGCCCGACTGTAACATGCCCAGCGGTGAGAGCTTTGCACGTCAGGCTCTCTACAGCCAGCTCTATTATTATGAAAAATTCGGCAAAATCTGCAAGACAGGCTACAATGTTGACTCCTTCGGTCACAACGGTATGATGCCCCAGCTTCTTCGTCAGGGCGGTATGTGCGCATACGTTATGATGCGTCCCGGTCAGCACGAAAATGCTGAAATTCCGCAGAATGCTTTCTGGTGGGAAAGCCCCGACGGCTCAAGAGTTCTCACCTACCACATTCCCGAGGGCTACGGTCACAGCGGCCCCGAGCACCTTGAGAAGCACATCAAAGAATATGCAGAGCGTTCAGACAACTCCGGCCACGGTATGATGCTGTTCTACGGCATCGGCAACCACGGCGGCGGTCCTTCCAGAGGCGACATCGAATACCTTATGGAAGAAATGAAGAAAGAAGAGTATTGCGAGCTTGAATTCTCAACTCCCGATGATTACTTCCGCGAGATGCTCATCACTCCGCTCGACATCCCCGTATGGACCGATGACCTTCAGCACCACGCAAGCGGCTGCTACTCTGCAACATCACTTGTAAAGCAGCTCAACAGAAAGTGTGAAAATCAGCTTGCGGCGGCAGAAAAATTCAATACAATAGCATCAAAGGTTGCCGGTGCAACACCTGCAACAAAAGAGTTTGCCGAGGCTTGGAGAAACGTCTGCTTCAACCAGTTCCACGATATTCTCTGCGGCTGTTCCATTATGGAAGCTTACGAGGACGTTAAGGAAAGCAGCGGCTACGCACTTGACGTTGCGGCAAAGATTTACAACACAGCACTTATCAAGATTGCAAGACAGATTGACACTTGGGTTGACGGTGTATCAGACCCCGTATGCACGGAGGTACGCAACCTCGGTGCAAGGCAGGATTTCCCCAGACCTATTGTTGTATTCAATCCCCTTTCATTCGATATTGAAATGCCCGTACGCGTTTATCACCTGAGCGAAAAGGTAACGGACAGCGAGGGTAACGACGTACTCTTCCAGAACGTACGCTCCTCACGCTCCAACGACAGCCACCTTGACACACTGTTTATGGCAAAGGTGCCTGCAATGGGCTACGCAACATATTGGCTCAGCTT
Organism: Acutalibacteraceae bacterium; assembly: GCA_045631965.1. Lineage (GTDB taxonomy): Bacteria > Bacillota > Clostridia > Oscillospirales > Acutalibacteraceae > UBA8612. Next base: position 32,126 of record JAZQVR010000039.1, on the reverse strand, counting down.
TGAAGCTGACGAGCCTGAGCAGAAGAGTGCTCTCACCTGCGGCCAGGATGATAAAGTTTTCTATATGGAAAACGAGCTTATCAGAGTTGAGTTCACAGAAGAAGCAGGCGGCATTTCAAAGCTTGTTGACAAGACAAGCGGTATCAACTATGCTGAAAACTCATTCCTTGCAATACCTACGGTTATCGACGACCACGAAACAGATACATGGGCTCACAATGTTTTCAAATTCAACAAGATAAAGGGTCTTATGGATGTAAAATCCATCGAGCTTGTTGAGGAGGGTCCGCTTCGTGCAAGCGTCAGAATCAAGTACACATTCGGTACTTCAACTCTCACGCAGGAATTCTGCCTGACAGAGGGCAAGAAGGTAATCAGAGTCAAGTGCAAGGCTAACTGGAGCGAGCAGTTTACAATGCTCAAGATTCCGTTCAATATCGGCGGCACAGATGCGATTTCAACTTATGAAATGCCCTGCGGCTACATCAAGCGTCCCTGCAACGGTGAAGAAGAGCCGACACAGCAGTGGGCTGACATCACATCAACAATCGGCGGCAAGCGTGCAGGTATTGCAGTTATCAACGACAGCAAGTACAGCTACGACTGTCCCGACACTACCCTGCGTATGACCGCATTGAGAAATGTAATTTTCGCAGACCATTACTCACCCAGACCTGCTGCTGATTTCAACTTCACAGACGAAGGTATGCAGAGATTTGAGTACGCAATCTTCCCGCATGAAGGCGAAGTTGAAAGCACAGAGATTATGAAGCTTGCCGCAAAATTCAACTGCAGACCCGTTGCAGTTGCAGAAAGCTACCACAAGGGCAGCGGCAAACCGCAGAAGGACAGTTTCCTTGAAATCACTGCTGACAACATTATTGCAACAGCAATCAAATTCTGTGAAGACGGCTCAGGCGACGCAATCATCAGATGCTTTGAAACTCAAGGCAAAAAGACACGCACATACATTATGTGCGATATGCTCGATGCAGCATTCAAGGTTGACTTCCTGCCGCACGAGATAAAGACATTCCGTATTGACTCCGAAGGCAAGGTTGATGAGGTCAACTTCCTTGAAGGTGTCGCAAAATAATAATCAATGAATGTTGACCAACTCGCAATACGGGTTGGTCAACTCTCACTAAAAAGAGGCAAGAGTATGAAAATTTACACTTCCGCTCAGATGAAACAGATCGAGGCTTATGCCAACGAAAACGGCTACGCTTACCTTGACATGATGCAGTGTGCAGGTGTTGCCTGCGCTATGATGACAGAAAAAGAATATTTAAAGCTCAACGAAAAAGTCGCTGTTATCTGCGGCAAAGGCAAAAACGGCGGTGACGGCTTTGTTGCTGCCGAATACCTTAACTCTAAAGGCTACAGTGTGAGCGTTATTCTCGCCTGCGGTCAGCCTGTCGCTGACGATGCTGTTACAATGTACGGCAGAATGAACGGTATACCTGTTACCGATTGGCTGACGGAAAAAGGAAATGCCGCTCAGATTATCGAAGATGCCGACGTTATTATCGACAGCGTATTCGGTTTCGGCTTTAATGGCAAGGCAGATGACAGTATGGCTGAAATTTTTGCAGCTGTAAACAATTCAAAGGCAAAGGTAGTTGCAATCGACCTGCCAAGCGGTGCAGAATGTGACACAGGCAAGGTAAACGGCGAATGTATAAAAGCTGACCTTACTCTTGCAATCAGCTGCCGTAAGCCTGCACACGTGCTCAAGCCTGCCTGCTCTTACTGCGGCAAAGTGAAAACAGTTGATATAGGACTTGACGAGTCCGTTGTTGAAGAAGAATTTTTTGTATTCTCCAAAAACTTCAAGCCGAAATTTGACAAACGCAATCCACTTTCAAACAAAGGTGATTACGGTAAGGTGCTCAGCGTTTGCGGCAGCAAAAAGTATCCCGGTGCGGCATTTTTCGCAGCTTCCGGTGCTGTAAGAATCGGTGCAGGTCTTGTAACCTGTGCATTTCCCGATGCAGCTTATCCTGCAATCGCACCCAAGCTCAATGAACCGATTATGATGCCGCTCCCCTGCTGTGAAGAAGGTTTTCTTGTAAGAGGTGCTCTCGATTCACTGATTCCTGCCGCTGAAAAATCAGACTGTATGTTGGTCGGTTGCGGACTCGGCAACACTCTCGGCACATCAAGCGTTGTCGACGAGCTGCTCAACGCCACTTCCTGCCAGACGGTAATTGATGCTGACGGCATAAATATTATATCCGCGAATATAAATATGCTGGAAGCAGTCAGAGGAAGAGCGATTATCACGCCTCATCCCGGAGAAATGGCAAGGCTGTTAAGGCTGAGTATTGAACAAGTACAGTCCAACAGAATCCTGCTTGCAAAAGCTGTTGCAAAACAGTTCGGAATTATTGTTGTGCTCAAGGGTGCAAACACCGTTGTATCCGACGGTGAGCAGGTTTATGTAAACCGTACGGGTAACGCAGGTATGGCACGCGGCGGAAGCGGCGACCTGCTTGCAGGTATTATCGCAGGTCTTGTCGCACAAGGCTATTCGCTTATGCAAGCGGCAGTGACAGGTGTATACATTCACGGTGCTTGCGGTGATGTCGCGGCAAAGGCAATCTCCGAAACAGGTATGACTCCGACAGATATGATTAAAATTTTACCGAGGCTGCTTTCACACTACGAATAAGGGGATGAAAGCAGAAATGAAAAAGCTTATCGCGTTATCGGTATTTCTCTGTATTATACTCTGCTCTTGCAGTATCAACAGCGAGCCTGCCGAGATATGCGTAAACCGCGTTTTTAACTCAGAAATAAATATCCATTTTAACGGAACAGCGTACACAGCCGATTTCACCTGTAAGGAAAACGGCTGCAACGCTGTTTTTTCTTCGCCCGAAGAAATACGCGGTCTCACAATCTCAACAGACGGTGAAAAATTCACCTATTCTTTAGGCGAGCTTGAATTCACATCAGGCGAAACAGAACATCAGACTCAGCTTACAGGTGCGATATACTCCGCAATCGTTACACTGCCTGTAAGCGCAACCCAAAACGAAGAAACGTATATACTGCAAGGTGTATCAAAATACGGCAATTATATAATGTATTTAAATAAAGAAACCTGCACGCCGACTTTTATTGAATATGAAGACAAGGATATCACTGTCAAATTCAAAGATATTACATAGTATATTTTAGTAAAAAAAATCAGCTCCCCGATGATTAAGTACACCGCTTGGCGGCAAAAATAATTACACAGGCAACGATGCCGCAGATACAAATCGGAGAGTGAGCTTTTATGAATGTAAAACGAGGAGAAATATACTACGCAGACCTGAGTCCCGTTGTAGGCTCGGAACAAGGCGGAATACGCCCCGTACTTATCGTGCAGAATGACGTAGGCAACAAATACAGCCCTACTGTTATAGCCGCGGCAATCACAAGCCAGAAATACAAAACAGGGCTGCCGACACATATCAAGGTAAATGCTGACGGCTGCGGACTTGCCAAGGATTCGATTGTACTTCTCGAACAGGTAAGAACAATAGACAAAAGGCGTCTGAAAGAAAAAATGGGCAACCTCGATGCAGTTGATATGAACAGGATTAACAAGGCACTCAGTGTCAGTTTCGGCCTCGATAACAGCATTGCAAGTATATAAATGATACAAAAAGATTGATTTTTTAAAAAAATCAATCTTTTTTATAATATTTTTTCTGTTAGGTATTGAAATTAGTGCAATTTTAGTATAATATGTATACAGATGTCATAAAAGACACAGCTTTTTACCAATATTTTTGGAGGTTTTGTATGAATTATTCATTAACTACGGCACAAGCAAAAGAGCTTATCGCCGGCAAACTTTCACACTTTTTCGGCGTAACACCCGAAGAAGCAACATACGAGCATTACTACAAGGCTGTTGCAATGGTTATCCGCGATATGCTTACCAAGGGCAGAGCGGAATTTGCACACGAGGCTAAAAAAACAGATTCCAAGAGTGTTTACTACCTTTCAATGGAATTCCTTATGGGCCGTTCACTCAAGAACAATCTTTTTAACCTCAACCTTACCGATACTATAGATAAGGCACTTACTTCATTCGGCATCAAACTCGAAAAGCTTTACGATTACGAACCCGACGCAGGTCTGGGTAACGGCGGTCTGGGCAGACTTGCCGCCTGCTATCTCGACGGTCTTGCAACGCAGGGATATAACGGTATGGGCTACTCAATTCTTTACGAGTTTGGTATATTCAAGCAGAAAATTATTGACGGCTGGCAGACAGAAATGCCCGATTTCTGGCTTCCCGGCGGCGAAGCCTGGCTTGTGGAGCGCCCGCAGAGCGCACAGGAAATCCGTTTTGAAGGCTGGGTAGAAGATTTCTGGGATGCTCACTACCATCACGTTGAGCTCAAAGACTACACACCCATCAAGGCTGTACCCTACGATCTTTTCGTACCCGGTAAGGACGGCAAGGCTATCAGCGTACTTCGTCTGTGGTCCGCAAAAGCTCCCGGTCTTGATATGGAAAACTTCAACCAGGGCAACTACCTCAAGGCTGTTGAGCAGAATGCTATGGCAGAGGTTATCAGCAAGGTGCTCTATCCCTCCGACAATCACCCCGAAGGCAAGAGCCTGCGACTCAAGCAGCAGTACTTCCTTGTATCTGCTTCGATTCAGGATATTGTTGCACGTCATCTGCGCACATACGGCTCAATCGAAAACTTCGCAGAAAAGAATGCAATTCACATCAACGATACTCACCCCACACTTGCAATTCCCGAGCTTATGAGAATTTTTCTCGATGAATGCGGCTACGGTTGGGACGATGCATGGAGAATTGTAAGCAACACTGTTGCATACACCAACCACACAGTTATGAAGGAAGCTCTCGAATGCTGGAGCGAGGACCTCTTCCGCCGTCTGCTTCCCAGAATTTACCAGATCACCAAAGAAATCGACAACCGCTACAGAGGCTATGCATGGTCAATCACACAGGATGCTGACTATGTTGAGCGCACTGCTGTTATTGCAAACGGCAGTGTACGTATGGCTAACCTCTGCGTTGTTGCAGGTCACTGCGTAAACGGTGTTTCCGCACTTCACAGCCAGATTCTCAAGGACAGTGTGTTCAACGATTACTACCGCCACACACCCGAAAAATTCACAAACGTTACAAACGGTATTGCTCACCGCCGCTGGCTCAACCAGTCCAACCCTGAGCTTACAAGCTATCTCACCTCTCTTATCGGTGACGGATTCACATACAACGCTGATGAGCTTATCAAGCTTCGTGACTTCAAGGATGATAAGAAAGTGCTTGCAAAGCTCGAGAGCATCAAGCTTGCAAACAAAGAGCGTTTTGCAAAGCTCATCAAGAAAAAGCAGGGCGTTACAATTGACCCGAATTCAATCTTTGACGTTCAGGTAAAGCGTCTGCATGAGTACAAGCGTCAGCACCTCAACGCACTCCAGATTGTTTCAAAATACCTCGCAATCAAAGAAAACCCCGACGGCGATTTCACACCGCACACATACATCTTTGCCGCAAAGGCTGCACCCGGCTACGTAGTTGCAAAGCGAATCATCAACTTCATCTGCGAGCTCGGCAAGCTTATCGATGCAGACCCCGATGTAAGAGGCAGACTCAAGGTTGTATTCGTTGAGGATTACAACGTAACAATGGCCGAGGCACTTATGCCTGCCGCAGATATCAGCGAGCAGATTTCGCTTGCAGGCACAGAGGCAAGCGGTACCGGCAATATGAAGCTGATGCTCAACGGTGCTGTCACACTCGGCACAATGGACGGTGCAAACATCGAAATTCACGATGCTGTCGGCGAAGACAACATCATCATCTTCGGTATGAAAACACCCGAAGTCAACGAGCTCAAGCCTCACTATAATCCGCACACCTACTACGAAAACAACAGCGAAATCCACAAGGTTATCGACTTTGTCAACAAGGGTATCAACGGCAAGATGTTCCCCGATGTAAGCGCATCAATCATCTACCACGATCCCTATATGGTACTTGCTGATTTTGCTGATTACCGTCAGGCTCAGCAAAAAGCAGAGGAGCTCTGGAAAGACCGCGAAGCTTGGAACAGAATGTCACTTATGAACATCTCAGGTGCAGGCAGATTTGCAGCTGACAGAGCAATCAACGAATATGCCGCAAACATCTGGAACACTCAGCCTGCAATAAAGCCCGCAGCCAAGTCCGAAAAGAAGCCGGCTAAAAAAGCAACTGCCGGAAAGACTGCAGAAAAGAAAACAGCCAAGAAAGCTCCCGCTAAAAAAAGCAAATAAAATCTTGACAAAGGGATTTTATAAGACTAAAATTGAATAGATGAAGCTGTAATGCTTCAAATTCTCTATTAAAGGAGGCAAACTGTTTTGGACAGTAAGGACAGCATACCTTTATGTTGCTCGGCTTTTAAAACAAAACAGCGTTCGTTCTGTGCTTTCGGCTCAGCGTGCATTGGCCTCCCCACCCTCCTCGGGTAACAGAGAGCCGATTCAGTTTGCATTGCCCTTTCTGCATAGAACGATATGCGGAAAGGGTATTTTTTATGGATGAAAAGATTTTTGACGAACTTTTCGAACTACTCAACGAAGGAAAGTTCGGCACACTTAAATCAGAGCTTTCTGAAATGAATGAGGTTGATATAGCCGAGTTCTTCAGCTCGCTCGAACCCAAACAGCAGCTTCTTGTATTCCGTATACTGCCGAAGGATATTTCTGCAGAGGTTTTCGCCTACCTTGAAAGCGAAGACCAGATGAATATTGTTAACTCAATCACCGACCGAGAGCTGAGTGAACTTGTCGATGAGCTTTTCCTTGACGATACGGTCGACTTCCTCGAAGAAGTACCTGCAAACGTAGTTACTCGTGTCCTCAAAATCGCAGATAAAGAAACAAGACAGCTTATCAACCGCTTCCTGCGTTACCCGGAAAACAGCGCAGGCAGTATTATGACCATCGAGATGGTTCAGCTTCACGATAACTACACGGTTGCGCAGGCTATTGAAAACATCCGCCGCACAGGTATCGACAAAGAAACGATTTACACCTGTTACTGTATCGACCAGGCGCGTCACCTTGTCGGCACAATAAGCCTGAGGGAGCTTATTTTCAACGAAAGCAACACTCTTCTGAGCGAAATTATGGAAGAGGATGCTTCGCTCATCAGCGTCAATACACTTGATGACCAGGAGTATGTTGCCGATATAATCCAGAAATACGACCTTCTGAGTGTGCCCGTAACCGATAACGAGGGCAGGCTTGTCGGTATTGTCACAATCGATGACGCTGTCGACGTTATGGAAGAAGAGGTCACAGAGGACTTTGAAAAGATGGCGGCTATGACACCGTCAGATGACGAGTACCTCAAAACAGGTATATTCAAGCTTGCACGTAACCGTATTCTCTGGCTGCTTATTCTTATGATTTCGGGCACGTTTACGGGTATGATTATAGAGGGTTACGAAACCCTGCTTTCAGGCTTTGTTGCGCTGACAGCCTCTATGCCTATGCTTATGGGTACAGGCGGTAACGCAGGCAGTCAGGCTTCAACACTTATCATCCGCGGTCTCGCAGTCGGCGAAATTGAAATCAAAGACTACTTCAAAATAGTTTTAAAAGAGCTTCGTGTTGCCGCAATATGCGGTTTTGTGCTCGGTGCAGCCAACATACTGCGAATGTATTTATTCAGCGAAGGCGATATTAAAGTTTTCCTCGTTGTTTCGCTGGCTATGTTCATTGCAATCGTTGTCGCAAAGCTCATTGGTTGCTCGCTTCCGATTTTTGCCAAGATCGTAAAGCTCGACCCTGCACTTATGGCAGGTCCTATGATTGCAACACTTGTTGACATCGTTACACTCGTTATCTACTTTGCTCTTGCAAAAGCATTTTTATTTTAACTGACCGTAAGGAGTTTGTATGCATTACATCCCCTACAATCCGCGACTTGAATTTCATAAAAACATTTTCGGTGCAATCTGTGAAGGCTGCACCGTTTGTTTGCGTGTAATACTTCCGCGTGATATGCAGTGCAGCGGTGTAAGGCTTGTATGGCACCGCGACGGTGAATCCGAAAGCAGACAAGCTCTCAGTTGGGACTGTATGGAAGGTCAAAGCGAAGAATGGTGGAAAGTATACTTCACACCTGAAACGGCTGGACTTTACTGGTATCATTTCGAGTTTGATATTCCTTTCGGTAAGGGTGAAATACGCAGAGTTGCAGGCAACCTCGGCAAATTCTGCAGCGACGGTGAAGACTGGCAGCTGACTGTTTATCAAAAGGAGTTTACCACACCCGACAGACTCAAGGGCGGCATTATATATCAGATTTTCCCTGACAGATTTTATAAAGCTGAAACAGAGCTTGAAGATATCCCCGATGACCGCATACTGCGTAACGACTGGGGTGCACAACCCGAATGGAAGCCGAACGAAAACGACAAAGTGCTCAACAATGATTACTTCGGCGGCAACCTGAAGGGAATTGAAGAAAAGCTCGATTATATAGCTTCTCTCGGTGTCACCTGCATCTATCTCAATCCTATATTTGAAGCACACTCCAACCACCGATATAACACAGCGGATTATATGAAAATCGACCCGCTTCTCGGAAACGAAGAAGATTTCAGAGCACTTTGCGACAAAGCCAAAGAAAAAGGCATTGACATAGTCCTTGACGGCGTTTTCAACCACACAGGTGACGACAGCATATACTTCAATAAAAAAGGCAGATATCCTGCCTTGGGTGCTTACAACTCACAGCAATCACCGTATTATTCGTGGTACAGCTTCCGCAGATGGAATGACGACTACGAGTGCTGGTGGGATTTTGATACGCTGCCCAATGTAAACGAAAAAAGTGAAAGCTACTGCAACTTTATATTCGGCGATGACGGTGTAATAAAAAAATGGCTGAAACTCGGTGCTTCGGGTTGGAGGCTTGATGTTGCAGACGAATTGCCCGACGAATTTCTCGACAAGCTCAACACTTGTGTAAAAAGCGAAAAAAGCGACGCTATTATCATAGGCGAAGTCTGGGAGGATGCATCCAACAAGCTTGCCTACCACAAACGCAGAAGATATCTGCTGGGCGGTCAGCTTGACTCGGTTATGAATTATCCTTTTGCCGATGCAATAATGTACTTTATGCGCACGGGCATCGCAAACGGATTTATGGATAAGATACTGACGATACTCGAAAACTATCCGCCGCAGTGTATACCTGTGCTGATGAATCATATAGGCACTCACGACACAATGCGTGCGATTACGGCAATTGTCGGCGAAAGCTGCGAAGGTCGCGACAGACAATGGCAGGCAAGCCACACTTTAACGGACAGCCAGCTTGAAATCGGAATACAAATGCTCAAAACAGCCGCCGCTATTCAGTTTACTTTACCCGGTGTACCGAGCATATATTACGGTGACGAAGCAGGAATGACGGGATACAAAGACCCGTTCAACCGCGGCTGTTATCCTTGGGGCAACGAAAATACAGAACTTATAGAGTGGTACAGAATACTCGGCAAAATACGCAAAGAGAACTCCGCACTATGTGACGGCAGTTTTCATCCCGTATCCGAGGCGGCAGGCTGTATAGCATATGTACGAATCACCTACGGCAACCGTATTATGCTGATTGCAAACCGCAACGTACACCCTATCACCTACTATCTGCCCGAAGACTGGCACGGTGCAAATCTGCTTGCAGGCGGTACGGATATCAGATATAACGAAGTAGATATCCCTGCATACGGTGCAGCTATATTGACCGATTGACAATATAAACAAAATGTGAGATAATATATTAAATTTTATCGGAGGTTATGCTTTATGAAAAAATCCGCAAAACTGATGAGCATACTGTTCACAGCAATTCTCCTTCTCCAGACAGGTATTATGTCCTTTGCTGCAGACAACAGCTACACAATCGTTTCTCCCTACGCTGATGTTGTATGGGAAGGCGACAACGCATGGGGTGCATACAAAGGCACAACCCACACTCACACAACCTACAGCGATGCTGAGCTTGACCTGCCCATAATGATCAAGGGCTATTATAACGAAGGCTTTGATTTCGTTGCAAACGCTGACCACGGCGTAACAGGCGTTGAATGGAACAAAGAGCCTGCAAAGCTTCCGCTTTACCTCTACCAGTACATTCTCGGTAACAAAGTCAACTGCCTTACTGACGAAGAGTATGAAGGTATCACAAGCGGTACATATCCTCTTGAGGACGGCACAGCACGCGGCTACGGTATGACCTGCGTTACAGGCGGTAACGAGATGGGTTTCATTACCCTTACAAAGAGCCACGTTAACGGCTACTTCTCCTCATCCGATATCGGTAACGGTTGGGACGGCGGCGAAAACAGCTACGAAGAGGCTCTTGCTTTCGTCGAAGAAAACGGCGGTCTTTCCCACATCAATCATCCCGGCGACTGGCTTCAGTCCAACCAGAATCCCGACGTTGTAAATGACCCCGAAACGATCAAATACTTCGGCGATCTTCTCCTCAAGTATGACTCCTGCCTCGGCACAGAGGTATTCAACGAGAGAAACGGTACAACAGGTTACGACAGAGTTCTCTGGGATAATCTTCTTATGTACTGCCTGCCCTACGGCAAAAACGTTATGGGCTACAGCAATACAGATGCTCACTGGCTTTCAACAATCGATTCTTCCTTTATGGTATTTATGATGGAAGAAAACACAGAAGAAAATGTTTACAAAACAATGCAGAACGGTGCTTTCTTCTCTGTTACAAGAAAGCTTCGCGGCAACAACTTTGAGATTGGCCCGACAGAAGAGTTTGACGTAATCGGCAGCGATCTCCCCTACCCGATGTTCTCAAATGTTATCACAGACGGTCACACAGTAAGCGTTGACTACTCCGATGCAACTCAGATTCAGTGGATTGCAGACGGTAAGGTTATCGCAAAACAGGCTGTTGACGGCAGCGGCTCATATACACTCGACCTCGACACAATCGAAGGTGCAGAGGATTTCACATACATCCGTGCAGAGCTTCTCGGCGAAGGCGGTATGTGCCTGACTCAGGCATTCGTTATTGACGACGGCAGTGCTCCTCTCACATGGGAAGAAGAAGTTGTCGAGATGACATTTATCGAAAAAATTCTTGCCTGGTTTATGGATACAAGAATCTACGTTCTCTTCCAGGAGATCGCAAGAGCTATAGGCTGATAAATAACTTAAACCGCTGTTCTTACCGGACAGCGGTTTTTTTACTTGCAAGAATTTAAGATATGTATTATAATAATATGAAATATGCTGAAAAGGAGAAAAGCTATGGCTGAATTTAAAACCGAATCGCTTGGCAGCGGTGTATTTGCCGTACTCAGCGATATACACACATTCGGTACGGATGCTTTTCTGCTGTACGATTTTGCTCAGGCTAAACGCAAGGAAAAAATATGCGACCTTTGCAGCGGTTGCGGAATTATACCTCTGCTGATGTTAAGAGAAGAAAAGCATCACCCTGTAACAGCGGTTGAAATTCAGCCCGATGCGTGTGAGCTTATACAAAAAGGCATTGAGCTCAGCTCACTTGAAGGCAAGCTGAACGTACTCAACAAAGATCTCAAAGAATTAAAGCAAGAGATTGAAGCAGGCAGTTTTGACCTGATTACCGTCAATCCGCCTTACTTCCCTATCGGCAGCGGATACGACTGCGAGGACGAGCCGCACAGAATAATCCGCAGCGAGGTATGCTGTACGCTTGAGGATATTGTAAACCAAGCGGCATGGCTTCTCCGCTCAGGCGGCAGGCTTTGTATGTGTCACCGACCCGAAAGGCTGACGGACATAATCTGCTCGATGAGAGCAAACAAAATCGAGCCGAAAAGGTTGAGATTTGTAGCAAAAAACGAAAAGAGTGCTCCTTGGCTTGTACTTATTGAGGGCAAGAAGGATGCAAAAGCCTCACTTTTAACAGAAAAAACACTTTATATGAATGACGAAAAAGAACTTGAAAGGATATACGGCGGCTACGCCGAGTGATAAAATGAGCGGAACACTTTATATAGTCGGTACACCAATCGGTAACCTCGGCGATTTTTCACCACGTGCCATAGAAGCACTTGAAAGCTGTGACTTTATAGCCGCAGAGGATACGAGAGTTACTCTCAAGCTCCTCAACCGATTTGAAATAAAAAAGCCTATGGTAAGCTACCACGAGCACAACCGTATGGAACGCGGAGAGCATATTGTGCAGAGAATTGCAGCCGGTGAAAACTGCTGTCTTGTAACGGATGCAGGTATGCCTGCAGTGTCTGACCCGGGCGAAGACCTTGTAAGGCTCTGCCACGAAATGAACATACCTGTTGCATCCGTACCCGGGCCGTGTGCATTCGTTACGGCTCTCGCATTATCGGGTATGAGTGCCAAGAGATTCACTTTCGAAGGCTTTTTAAGCGTAAATAAGGTAAGCCGCAGAGAGCATCTGGCACAGATAAAAAATGAAAAACGCACAATGTGTTTTTACGAAGCACCGCACAAGCTGCCTGCAACACTCAAGGATATGGCTCAGGCACTCGGCGACCGTAAAATCGCAATTGTTCGTGAGATAACAAAGATTCACGAGCAGGTAATTCACACCACCCTTTGCAAAGCCGCAGAGGAATTTGCCGACGGACATCTCAAAGGTGAAATCGTACTTATAATCGAAGGCGCTCCCGAAGAAGAGGAAACGCCTTCAACAATCGAAGAAGCTGTTGAATTCGCCGCAAAACAGCTCCGAAAAGGCGTTTCTGCAAGCGAAGCGGCAAAGTTAGCCGCCAAGGCAACAGGCTTCAAAAAAGGCGATATTTACAAGATTTTAATAGATCAGGGAGAAGATTAAAATGGACGGATTTATTGAAAGCATCAAACATTTCTGGTTTCTTTATTTGCTTTTATTTGTACTGATTGTACTCACAGCTTTTGTATGCAAAAAAGCTTTTGCCGCATCATCAAGGCACAGCAAAGAGTTTAACGAAAACCTCGCAAAAGCCAAACGCGCAAAAGAGCTTCGCGATGCATACGCAGAGCTGACCGGAGAAATAATTGCAAACGCTCCTGCCGACACACTTTTTGAGGGCATTGCACTCAACCTTGAAGCAGTGTGTCAGAAATCAGATGACACCTCTGCTTTTTATCTCTCGCTCTCCTCTGCACAAAAACTTGTCTACGCATATTTTTATCTTGCAAGCGACTCACAAAAAGGCAAGCTTTCCGATTTCTTTGCACAGAGCAAAAAGCCGCTTACAAGCGATGCACTTGAAGCAGCCGAAGCAATACTCAGCACTGAAGTATATACCATAGTAAAAGAGATGTTTGAGCGTTACGACGAAGACAACGAAGATGCATCGGTTATACCCGAAGAAATCGCAGAGCTTGACGAAAAATTCGCAACGCTTACAGAAGGCACTGACCTTTTTGAAGCAGGCGGAAACTATATCAAAAACAACCCGCAATATTTCATCTGACCAAACAAAAAAGAGGTACGGCTCATTAATCACGAACCGTACCTCTTTAGTTTTAATAAAACTAAATTTATGCTTCTGCCTCACAGCATGAGCAGGAAACGTAGTTTTCCTCTTCGTTTGCCTCGGCAGCCTTCTTCTCTTTAATCTTCTTAACAGCAAAGTAAATGCCTGCAATAACAGCGGCAATAGCTGCGATAATACCAACTACCTTAAGTATTTTTTTGAAACAAGCCATTATATTTTCCTCCTTGAAAATTTTGGATTAATAAAATTATAACTATATTTTGTTGCAAAGTCAATACTTAAACACAAAAAGTTCGGTAAGACTTGTATAAAAATGCGGCCGACCTCTATCTCCCCCGAAAAGTGAGAGACACAGGTCGGCCGCAGCGACTGCAAGGCAGTCTGCGAGACCGATGCAAATACATCGGCCTCGAATAAAGCTGCTTAAGCCTTGTTTGCCTTAACTGTAAGAGCAGACTTCTTTCTTGCGGCATTGTTCTTGTGGATAATGCCCTTTGCTGTAGCCTGGTCGATCTTCTTGATCGCAGCCTTTACAAGGACATCCTTATCTGCAGAATTAGCCTCGATTGCAGCGTTAGCCTTTTTGATCGCAGTCTTGAGTGCAGAGTTAGCTGACTTGTTACGAGCAGCCTTTGTCTTGTTGACAAGAACTCTCTTCTTTGCTGATTTGATGTTCGGCATTTGAGTACACCTCCTTTTTACTATCACACATCTATGTATATTATCATTTATTAAAACAAATTGCAAGTTATTTTTTAAGAAAAGTTTAAAAATATTTAAATATCACATACTATTTGCGAAAGGAAGCATAACTTATGGACTTAAGAACCGATTTAGCACTTGAACAGCACGAAATCAACAGCAAATCTGCAACTGACGGAATAGAAAAAAAGCAAACATCATCAGGTAAAACAAAAATAACCGAAATAAGAATTACAAACAGTAACGGTGAAAAAGCACTCAAACGGAAAATGGGCACATATATTACCGTAGAACTTCCGGGATTCGGGGCGGCAACCGACATATTCGGCGACGGAATGAGAGCTGTAGCAAATGAGCTGAAAAAGCTTTTACCGACGGATGGTCTTGTACTCGTAGCAGGGCTCGGCAACGAGCAGATAACACCCGATGCATTGGGGCCTGAATGTGCATCGCTGATTTTTTCAACAAGGCACATAGGTAAGGAATTGCAAAAATCAATCGGGTTTGATTCACTGCGACCCGTAGCAAGGATAACACCCGGTGTACTCGGTCAAAACGGAATTGAAACAAGCGAAATTCTCGCAGGAATAATAAGGCAGGTATCACCTGCCGCAGTAATAACCGTTGATGCACTTGCTTCACGCAGGCTGTCGCGGCTCGGATGCACAGTACAAATCTGCAACACAGGAATAACACCGGGCTCCGGTGTCGGCAACGCAAGAGCTGAAATCAGCTGCGACACAATGGGAGTGCCCGTAATCGCACTCGGTGTGCCGACGGTAGTAGATGCCGCAACGCTTGCCTATGACCTTACGGGCTCGTCAGGTAATCTTGAAAAAAGCGGAGAGACAATGATGGTAACACCGCGTGAAATTGACCTTATAATCGAGCGTGCTTCAAAATTCGTCGCAACTGCAATAAACACAGCCTTGCAGCCCGATATGAGTCCGGAAGAAATATACTCACTGGTATCATAAAAAAGCCGCCGACAGTCATATATATAAATATAATTTGACTGCGGAGGAATTTCAAGTGAAAATTAAGTTTGATACGGTTTACGATATATTTTCAGTAATCACGGCAATGATTCTGATTGTCACACTTACCGCAGGAATTAAAAGCAACGCTGTTACACCGTTACTGGAGCTTATCAGCCAAAGCGGAGAAAAAGCAGCTTCGACCAAAGAATATTTTAACCTTTTGTTTGACAGCTCTGAAACGAATGAAGAAAACCTGCAATCGGCTGACCGTACTGTATACACAGCAAACCCATTGGAGAGCCTTACCGCAACACCGAAAGATATCACTTTGCTTATCGATTCGGCAAAGGCAGGTGCAAATAACGACATTGAGGACGGCAAAATAGCAGAAAAGCAGTACGGAAAAAGCAGCGTTACAACTACCGTAAGCAATATACTGGTAAGAAACAACACAAGCACACAGCAAGGGCTGGACCTCAACAGCTTTCTTACCGCCAAGCCTGCTATAAATATAGCTGATAAATCACAGCCTACCGTTTTGCTCTTTCACACTCACACAACCGAAAGCTATGAAATGCTCGACAGAGGCTGGTATGCGCAGGATTACATCACACGCAGTAACTCATCAGACCGCAATATGGTAAGAGTCGGAATTGAAATCAAAGAGCAGCTTGAAGCCGCAGGATACAATGTAATACACGACACAGAGATTCACGATGTATCATACAACGGTGCATATGACCACTCGCGCAAAAGCGTAGAAGAACACCTAAAAAAGTATCCGAGTATACAGATAGTGCTCGATATTCACCGCGATGCAATAGAGCAGGACGACGGAGTAAGAATAAAACCCGTTGCAACAATCCTCGGCAAAAAAGCGGCACAAATTATGATAATAACCGGCTGTGAAGAAGGCAAGGTGAAATCTTTTCCGAACTGGAAGCAAAACCTGACATTCGCACTGAACCTGCAAAGCGTATGCGAGGAAATGTACCCCGGACTGATGCGACCCGTTTATTTCTGCCAGCGCAAGTACAATATGGATTTATCACCTAACAACCTGCTTGTAGAAATGGGCAGCTGTGCCAATACGCTTGAAGAAGCCGCGTATTCAGGCAGATTATTAGGCAACGCACTTGCAAAACTACTTGATTCAAGCCAAGGATGAAAGCTTTTGAAAAACACAATAAAGTATTATTTAACTGCGATTTTTATAATATCGCTTATAATTTCCGCTATATGCGGAATACTTATAACTCAAGAAAAAGGCAAATACACAGTATTCGGAGAAGAGCCTGAAACAATTCAACTCAGCACCGATGAAATAAGTGCTGAGTTGAGAAAGATATTCTGATTATTTTTTCTTTTCTTCGCGCTCGTGAATTACAAAGCGTGTCGGAGTACCCTCAAGACCGAAGACCTCACGAATCTGGTTGTCGAGGTAACGCTGATAGCTGTAGTGGAAAAGCTCCTTTTTGTTGACAAAGCATACAAACGTCGGCGGACGTGTGGACGCCTGAGTCATATAGTAAATCTTCAGTCGCTTACCCTTATCGGTCGGCGGCTGTACTCTTGCAGTCGCATCGGCAAGCACCTGATTGAGCTTACCTGTCTGGATACGCATCGCATTCTGCTCATCGACAAAGTTGATAAGTTCAAACAGTCTGTCAAGTCGCTGACCTGTTTTGGCAGAGATAAAAATAATAGGTGCATATGACATAAACGAGAAATCGTTCATCAGCTTTTTACGGTAGGAATCCATTGTCTTACCGTCTTTTTCTACTGCATCCCACTTATTTACTGCAATAATACAAGCCTTGCCAAGCTCGTGAGCAATACCCGCAACCTTTGAATCCTGCTCGGTAAAGCCTTCCTGAGCATCAATCATAATTACGCATACGGTTGCACGCTCAACAGCCATTTTGGCACGCAAAACGGAATACTTTTCAATAGCATCGTCTACCCTGCTCTTACGGCGGAGACCTGCGGTATCGATAAGAACATATTTGCCGAATTTATTTTCAATATGAGTATCCGTAGCATCACGCGTAGTGCCCGCGATATTTGAAACAATCGCACGCTCTTCACCCGAAATCTTGTTTACAAGTGAGGATTTACCGACATTGGGTTTACCGATAATAGCAACCTTGATTGTATCGTCTTCCGTCTCCTCTTCCTGTTCTTCGGGTACATACGAGAGAACAGCATCAAGCAGATCGCCCGTACCGTGACCGTGTACCGAAGAAACAGCAATAGGATCACCGAGACCAAGGTTGTAAAACTCGTAAAATTCAAGCGGAGGCTCGCCTATTGAGTCGCACTTGTTTACACAAAGCACAACGGGCTTGCCGCTCTTCTGAAGCATCGCCGCAACCTCTTCATCAGCCGCAACAACACCTGTACGCACATCGCAAACAAGGATTGTAACATCTGCACTGTCGATTGCAAGCTGTGCCTGACGGCGCATCTGTGAGAGGATAATATCGTCCGAATAAGGCTCAATACCGCCTGTATCGACAAGAATCATATTTCTGTTAAGCCATTCACACTCGCCGAAAATTCTGTCACGAGTGACACCCGGAGTATCATCAACAATAGAAAGCCTTTTACCGCAAAGCTTATTGAAAAGTGTCGACTTGCCGACGTTAGGTCTGCCGACAACGGCAACTATCGGTTTTGCCATATTATATCTCGCCTCCTGTAAATTTTTCCAACAGCTCGTATCCGTCTGCAACGCACGAGGTTACAGGGATACCAAGCTTATGCGAAAGCTCCTCTACCGTCATATCGTCGAGGAATACCTCCTCACCGTCACGAAGAGCGGAATCGGGAATTATAAGCTCATCGCCAAGGTCTTTGCCTTCAAGCTGTGCAACAATATCCTGACCCGTAAGCAAGCCTGCTACGGTTACGCTTTCGCCAAAGAAATCATTGTTTATCTTAATTACGTTTATTTTTAGTTTATTATACTTTTTTTCCGCCATATCTGCAAGCTTTTTTATAAGCGGATATGCCGCAGCACCGGTAACGGCAGTTATATTTCTGTTATCGGTAAGTTCATATTCGCTGTCTTCAAGAGCAGAAATGAACTCTTCCTCTAAAAGGCGCCACATTCCGACACCGTTTTCAAGCTGAGGATATTCTCCGTAATAATCAGCATCGGGAATATCACGGCCTGCACAAAGATAAAATTCATCAGCAGCAAAAGCAATAGTTTCGCCTTTGAAAAATTTAAAATGAGCATTGAAATCATCAACCGTATCTATAACTGCGGCTGCCGTTTTTTCGTTATAAGCTTCGAGCGGATATAAGCCCTCACGGTGTTTAGTAAGACCTACGGGCACGCAGGCTATACTCTGCACTGCAGGATAGAGCTTGCCAAGCTCGCTGAGGCTGAATTCAAGCTCTTTACCGTCATTTATACCGGGGCAAAGAACAAGCTGAGTATTGAGCTTGATGCCTGCATCGGCAAGGCGGTTAAGATAGCGAAGAGACGTACCCGAATTGGGATTTTTCATCATCTCGACACGAAGAATGGGATTCATAGTATGAACCGAAACATTGACGGGACTTATATGCATCTCAATAATTCTGTCAATATCGCGGTCGGTAAGATTGGTAAGAGTAACATAGTTACCGAAAAGGAAAGACAGACGAGAATCATCGTCTTTAAAATAAAGGCTTTCCCTCATACCTTTGGGCATCTGGTCAATAAAGCAGAATATACATTTATTTTTGCAGGAATGGTGCTTGTCCATAAGATAGGTCTCAAAGCACAGACCCAAATCGTCATATTCATCTTTTTTGATTTTAACGGTGCGACGCTTGCCCTTTTCGTTTTCAATTTCAAGTCTGAGTTTACACTCACTGCTGTAAAAGCGGTAATCAAGCACATCGTTGATCTCGTGAGAGTTGACGGAGATAAGTGTCTCACCGCCGGATATTTTTTTGTAGCATACTGAGCCTTTTTCAACGTCGGTAATTTTAACTGACACCTGCCGTCACCTCACTTTAATTTCACATTATCGAACATATATCAAGCAGATTATCAAAGCAGTAATCTGCATTTTTGTCATATCCTTTGTGGACTAAAACCGTTGTCATACCTGCGGCTTTACCGCCGATAATATCAGCAACGGGATTATCCCCTATCATAACAAAATCCTCATCGGGATAAAAAGATTTTACTATATCAAATATCTCTTTTCGAGGCTTATCGTAGCCGACAAGACCCGAAACAATAAGCTTATCAAAAAATTTTGTAATACCCAGAGCATCGGTTATATCTTCAAGCTCGGGATAATTATTGGATAAAATTATATTGGTGTGTCCTTTTTCTTTTGCTTTCTCAAGCACAGCCACAGCATCATCAAACAAATTATAGTTTGACGGGAGCATAATTATATCTTTAACCTTTTCGCTTGCAATCTTCGCCTGCTTTTCATCAATGCCGAGCGAAACAAAGCTTCTGAAAAAATGGGCATTCATAAACTCCCACCATTTTTCACCGACAAGATCAGTGAAATCCTCATCGGGAGTATGCCACGTAAAGCCGCTTGTGTTGCACCGCCTTATATCCTGAAAAGTAACGGTGTGACCTGAAACGGTTTCATTAAGTGCACGGGAAACGCTACCGCTCCATAAATGATTGCAGTAGGCAAGCGTGCCGTCAAAATCCCAACAGAATACACTCATCAGTTTCACCCGTTAATAGATATAAAATCGGTTTGCTTTTAATTTTGGTGCAAGTTCAAGGAGCAAAGGCGACGGAATACAAAGGTATTTCTAGCCTGAAGCGACGACGAAATTGCCCGAAATTAAAAGCAAAAGGCAGAGAGCGTAACAAAACTCTCTGCCTTAAAGCCTAAAGCTTATGCCTCTGTTTCAACTACCTGTCTGCCATTGTAGTAACCACAATTAGCACACAGTCTGTGCGGTCTCTTGTACTCGCCGCACTTGGGGCACTTGACGAGCTCAGGTGCATTAAGCTTCCATACGCTGCTGCGTCTCTTGTCTCTTCTTGCCTTAGAGACTCTTCTCTGCGGAACTGCCATTTCGCCAACCTCCTTGCTGGTGTGTAACTTCTACTCATCGTTATTATTCAACAGTTGCTGCAACGCCGCAAGACGCGGGTCTATCGGTGCAGAACAGCTGCATGAGTCGTGATTCAGGTTTTTGCCGCAATACTGACAAACACCTTTGCAATCTTCCTTGCACAGATGCCTTGTCGGCAAGCCGAGCAAAATATCCTCCGTAACAAGCTCATCAAGATTGAAACGAAGCGATTCAACAAGAATCAGCTCATCGTTTTCTTCGTCGTTGAGCGAAGTGACCAGCACGTGGTCGACGGGGATTGAAAGATTTTTTTCTGTGTGCTGTGCGCAACGGTCACAAGGTGCGGAATAAGTAAAAACTGTATCAGCAACAAGCTGAACAATACCCGCCTTGTTAAATACGCTGCCCTTGACCTTAATCGGTGTGGCAAAGGGATATAAAGTGGAAACATCGACATCGGATAAATCGAGGTCGTAATTAAATTCCAGCTTTTCGCCTATGTTGTTAAAAATTGGTTCAAGCTCTATAAACACCTTTGTTGATACCTCCGTAAAGGTTACACGAGCGCCGTGCCGAATAACACGCAACGATTATTATATCGTTTCCGTTGCACTTTGTCAAGAAAAAAATTAAATTTTACAGTACTTCGCAAACCTCGAATACTTTTGCGGGAATTTCTTCCTTGTCAGCGGATACTGTGAAGACAACATCCTTCTCTTCCTTAGCGGAAATAGCAGCAACCTTGAGGAGGAAATCTGCAAGCTCATCGTAGTTTCTGCCGCCGATGCGAAGTGTTGCATCTGCAAATACATCTGTAATGTCGTGGTCACCTGCGAAGATACCGCAGATAAAGCCGTAGTATGCATCGTAACCGCTTACTTTATAGTCGTCGGTCGCTGTAAGTCTGCAGCGGTGAGTAATATCGTAAGTAAGAGCTGCCTCTTTTTCAATGCAAACAACGTTACCGCTGGACTTCTCAACTGCTGCGTTGACAAGCTCAATAAGCTTCTTTGTTTTGCCTGCACCTTTGTGACCGAGAATAAGTTTTACCATAGTAATCGCTCCTTTATATTTGTTTATCTGTTGAGTTTTGCTTCCAGCTCTGCTTTCATATCTTCGTAGCCGGGCTTGCCGAGCAACGCAAACATGTTCTTCTTGTAGCTTTCTACACCGGGCTGGTCGAAGGGATTTACGCCAAGCACATAGCCTGAAATTGCACAGGCTTTTTCGAAGAAATAGATAAGCTCACCGAGGTTATACTCATCCATCTGCTCAACCTCAAGCACGATGTTGGGAACATCGCCGTCGGTATGTGCAAGGAGTGTGCCCTCAAAGGCCTTGCGGTTTACAAAAGAAACCGTTTTGCCTGCGAGGAAATTAAGGCCGTCGACATTTTCGGGGTCAACCTCAATGTTGACATCAGCCTTTACTTTATCGAAATAAACCACTGTTTCGAACAGCATTCTCTCGCCTTCCTGGACATACTGGCCGAGTGAATGGAGATCAGTGGAATAAATCGCCGAAGAAGGATAGATGCCCTTGTTTTCTTTGCCTTCGCTCTCACCGTAGAGCTGCTTGAGCCACTCACACATAAGTGTGAATGAAGGCTCGTAGCCGACAAACATTTCAACCTTTTTGCCTGCACGGTAGAGAAGGTTGCGGATTGCGGCGTACTTGTAACAATCGTTATCAAGTGAAGGGACAGAATATTTTTCGCGGGCATCTGCCGCACCCTGCATAAGTGCGTCGATATCTATACCTGCGGCTGCTATGGGAAGCAGACCGACAGCTGTAAGAACGGAGTAACGGCCGCCGACATCATCGGGCACGACGAAAGTCTGATAGCCCTCTTTGTCTGCAAGGGACTTGAGCGTACCCTTTGCCTTGTCGGTAGTTACGTATATACGCTTTGCTGCCTCTTCCTTGCCGTACTTCTTTTCAAGAAGCTCCTTGAATACACGGAAAGCAACGGCAGGCTCGGTGGTAGTACCGCTCTTGGAGATAACGTTTACTGAAAAATCTTTACCCTCAACAAGGCTCATAACCTCGGCAACCGAAGAAGAACTGATTGTGTTGCCTGTAAAGAATATCTGAGGAGTATCCTTTGCAAGGAGATTATAGTTGGAGGATTTACAGAACTCGATAGCAGCACGTGCACCGAGGTAAGAACCGCCGATACCGATAACGATAAGCGCCTGTGAATCGGACTTGATTTTGTCAGCCGCCTTTTTGATAGCCTCAAACTCTGCCTTATCGTAATTGACGGGCAGATCGACCCAGCCGAGGAAATCGCTTCCCTTGCCGGTACCGTCGTGAAGCATATTGTGTGCGTTTATGATTTCTGCTTCGATTTTTGCGAGCTCACAGGCTGAAGCTCTTTCGCCTGCATAGGAACTGTTTAACCTGATTGCCATAGACTTTGCTGCTTGCGGCATTTTGCGTATAATGCCGACTCTCCTTAAAAGTAGAATATTATTAATGATTATTTTAACCGAAAATCATTTTTATTGCAATACAAAATTGCTAATTTTTTAAACATTTTTAATATTTTTTTACTATGTTTACCCCTTCTGTTTTGTAAAGCTTGCAAAAGAAGATAAAAATCTGCGTAAAACTTCAAAAAAGTCCAGCCTTTTTATTTCTTCAGGTGCAATTATAGGATATTCGGCAACGATTTCACCGTCAAGTTTAAATATCAACGACCCTACTCTCTCACCTGCGGCAACGGGTGCCTGCACATCCGTTGCAAGCTCAGCCGTCTGCTCAAGTTTTGCCGCACTGCCCTTTTTGAGAAGCATAGCCTGCGGCATTTCAACTGTCGGCGTAAAGCTGTCTTTATATCCGCCTATGACCTTAACATCGGCAACAAGAGAAGCATCGGGCACAGGAGTGACGGTTTCATAGTTTGAAAAACCCCAGTTGAGAAGAGCTTTCGCCCCGCCGAAGCGGTCATCACTTGTAGGACTGCCCATAATTACTGCCACAAGGTGAGTGCCGTTACGCTCCGCCGAAGCTGAAATACAACAGCCGGCTTTTGATGTAGTGCCTGTTTTGAGTCCCGTTGCACCGTCATAAAAACGAATCAGCTTATTTGTATTGACAAGCTCTGTTGCACCGTCACGCAGCGAATCCATCCAGACGGTAGTATATTTCCTTATAAGGTCGTGTTTGAGAAGTTCAACGGACATAAGTGCTATATCGTAGGCAGTAGTCAGATGCGTATCGCTTGTATCATCAAGGCCCGTACAGTTATCAAAATGAGTGTTTGTCATACCAAGCTCCGCAGCTCTTGCATTAAGCATACCGACAAGCGCCTCTTCACTGCCTGCAATATGCTCACCCAGAGCCTCACAGGCGTCATTGGCACTGTAGATTGCCGTTGCACGAAGAAGCTCATCTACTGTCATAGACTCGCCCTCTTTCAGCCATATCTGCGAGCCGCCCTTTGACGCAGCCGTAGGACTTGTAACGACCGTATCATTAAGATTAAGATTACCCGAATTGATTGCCTCCATAACGAGCAAAAGCGTCATAATTTTCGTAACCGAAGCAGGATAAAGCCGCTCGTGCTCATTCATTGCGGCGAGCACCTGACCACTTGAAACATCAACAAGAATTGCAGACTTCGCATTAACGGTAACAGGGAAAGCACCACTTTCACCGTCTGCCGCTGCAGCCGAAACAGAAAAAGCACTCAAAACACAAAGCACAAGTGAAACCAGCTTAATCAGCTTTATTTTCAATTCACATCTCCCCTTTCATATCAAGCTATATGAAAGATAAAAAGAATAAATTACTGTGCATATTATTGCGTAAAACAGATTTTTAGGTTATAATTTATTTTCAGCGATAACAAACCGAAGGAGACGGCTATGAAAGCGGCTTTTTACACACTCGGCTGTAAGGTAAACCAATACGAAACCCAGGCTCTCAGCGAAGCACTTATGCGTGAGGGTTTTTTGATTGTACCTTCAAACGAAGAGGCTGATATCTATATAATAAATTCCTGCACGGTTACGGCGGAAAGCGACAAAAAAACAAGGCAGGCTGTCAGGCGATTCAAAAGGCTTCACCCCGACAGCGTTGTAGTACTTACGGGCTGTATGCCTCAGGCATACCCGCAGATTGCAAGCGAGCTTGATGCGGCAGACATAGTTGCAGGCAACAAAAACAACAAAGATATTCCGAAAATGATAAAGGAATATCTGCAAAGCCGCAACCGCAGTGTTGATATAATTCAGCATAATACGGGTGACGAATTCGCACCGTGCAGTATCAGCAGCTTTGACGAGCGTACAAGGGCCGCAATCAAGATTGAAGACGGTTGCAACCGTTTCTGCTCATACTGCATAATTCCTTATGCAAGAGGCAGAGTACGTTCAAAACCGCTCGAAGAAATAAAAAAAGAAGCCGCCTCGCTTGCCGCAAACGGATATACGGAGATTGTGCTTGTAGGAATCAACCTTTCGTCATACGGCACAGACTGCAGCCTTACATTATGCGATGCGGTTGCAGCGGTATGCGAAACACCGGGCATACGCAGAGTAAGGCTCGGCTCACTCGAGCCTGACCATATGACAGACGAAATGATTAAGGGGCTTAAATCACAGCCAAAGCTTTGCCCTCAGTTTCATATATCACTTCAGAGCGGTTGCACGGAAACACTTAAAAGAATGAACAGACATTATACTGCCGAAGAGTATGAAGAAATCTGCCAAAGACTCCGTGAAAATTTTGAAGACTGCACAATCACAACCGACATTATGGTAGGTTTCGCAGGTGAAACTCAAGAGGAATTCGATAAATCACTTGCTTTCGCAAAAAAGATAGGCTTCGAAAAGGTTCACGTATTCCCCTACTCACAGCGAAAAGGCACACGTGCCGCAGAATTCCCGAATCAGCTCGACCGCAAGACAAAGGAAGAGCGTGCACATAAAATGATTGCTCTTACTAATGAAATAAGAGCAGATTTCCTTAATTCTCAAATCGGCAAAGCAGTAGAAGTGCTCGCAGAAACGAAAGACGAAAACGGAGTATGCACAGGCTACACCGCAAACTACACACCAATCAGAATAATAAGCGGTGCGGAATGCGGAGAATATTACAGAATAAAAATCACAGCCGCCGATAACGACAGCTGTGAAGGTGTTATAATATAAGTTATTATTGCACTGAATACTCGCAGAGGAATTTGTTGTAGTTTGCATCGAATTCCTCTGAATTTTTTTTGAGGCTTCTTACAAACTTATGCATATCAAATCTTGCGTGAGCTGTTTCGATAACACAAGCCGCAATATTTGAACAATGGTCGGAAACACGCTCGAGGTTTGTAATAAGGTCATTGAAAACAAATCCCTGCTCGATAGTGCACTCCTTCTGACGAAGTCGCTCGATATGACCGTGCTTCATATCCTCCTTAAGCACGTCGATAACCTGCTCAAGAGGCTCTACAAGCTTTGCACTTTCGAGGTCATTGTTAACAAAAGCATTTATCGAAAGCTCGAGAATACGAGTTGTTGCGGCAACTATATTCTGCATTTCTTTCTGAGCCTTACCCGAGAAGGACATTTTCTTCTCTTTCAGCTCTTCGGCAGACTCAAGGATATTCAGTGCATGGTCACTCAGACGCTCAAGGTCACCGATAAGGTGAAGCTGCATTGTAAGCTCTCGGCTGTCGCTGTCGCTGAGGTTGTGGGTACTTAGCTTAACAAGATAATCACCTATAGTATCCTCATAGGTATCGGCCTTTTTCTCACCTTTTCGTACGCTCTCTGCGGTTTTTTCATCATAAGACGAAAGCATCTGCATAGCATCAATCAATGTTTTCATACTGAGCTGAGCCATTGTTGCGGTAACCTTGCGGCTCTGCTCAACAGCAACTGCAGGTGTGCTGAAAAGACGCTCATCAAGAAGCATAGTCTTTTCATCCTCACCCTTATCTTTAACAGTAAGGTTGGCAAGCTTGACGAGAAGATTTGAAGCAGGGAAAAGAATCGCAAGAGCTGCAATTTTGAATCCTGTATGAACCACAGCTATACCAAGCGGGTTAGCGGCAGTTTCAAGAATCGGAATTTCAACAAAAGAGGTCACGGTATAAAAAGCTGTAAGCAGTATTACAGTAGCAATAACATTGAAATAAAGGTGAATAAACGCGGCACGCTTTGCATTTTTGTTTGCGCCTGCACAAGAAATAATGGCACTGATACAGGTACCTATATTCTGACCCATTATAATCGGAACAGCAGTCATATAATTGATACTGCCGGTCATCGTAAGTGCCTGAAGAATACCGACAGAAGCCGAAGAAGACTGAATTACAGCGGTAACAACCGCACCCATAAGCATGCCGAGCACGGGATTACTGAACATAACGAGTGCATTTTTGAACCACTCAAGCTCAGTAAGAGGCTCAACCGCATCAGACATTATCTCCATACCGAACATAAGCACGGCAAATCCAAGCAAAATTACGCCGATATCCTTACGCTTCTCTTTTTTGGAGAACATATTAAGAATTATACCTATAAGTGCAAGTATCGGTGTAAAGGTTGCAGGCTTACACAGAGAAATCCAGAAGTTATCACTCTCGATACCTGTCAAGCTGAGAACCCAAGCAGTGACCGATGTACCGAGGTTTGCACCCATTATGACACCGACAGCCTGAGTAAGCTGCATTATACCCGAGTTAACAAAGCCGACAACCATAACGGTAGTTGCAGACGAAGACTGGATAACAGCAGTTACAGCCAAGCCAAGCAAAAAGCCCTTGAATTTGTTTGAAGTAAGTTTTCCGAGAATTGTTTTAAGCTGATTACCCGCACTTTTCTCGAGTGCGTTACCCATTACATTCATACCGTAAAGGAAGAACGCAAGACCGCCGAAAAGCGTGGCAATATTCATAAAGCTCATAAGAAAAACTCCTTGTGTGCCAAAATAAGACAATCTCTGTCCAATTGCGATTATAATTAAGCTTTGTCAAATCGTTATTCTTTTTAAGAATTTAAAAGAAAATTTATTATTTTAACATATTGTCTTTATTTTTGCCGAAAAATGAGTTATTATATTTTAGTTAAAAGTCTTTTTACAGGAGTATTTATTATGTATTTTCACGAAGCCACATACGATTTAGATACACTCTGCAGGCAGAATCTGCACATACATTCAACGTTTTCAGGCTGTGCAAAGCCCGAAATGACATTACACGATATCGTCCGTACAGCCGAAAAAAACGGACTTGAGATGATAGCAATCACCGACCACGTGTCTCCTTTTGAAGAAGATGAGGAAGAATTCCGTCAATCACTGAAATCATTACGTGAGACTGCCAAAACAATCGACTCCCCCGTCAAACTCCTCATCGGTGCAGAGCTTTCTGCATACGGCACAAACAACTTCAGCTATGCAAACAACGATATTGATTTGGATTACAGACTGTGGGCACAGAATCATTACCACGCAGGCGGTTGGATTCAACCCGAAGACAGAAGCCCCGAAGGATACAAAAGACATATAATTGAAACACTGACTAATCTCATTAAATCCGACAGAGCAGACTGTATCGCTCACCCATTCCACGACACGTATCTGACAAACTCAAAAAAGCTTAATGTAGGATTTGAAAGAACCAGTGTACCCAACTGCTTTACCGACAACGAAATCGGTGACTTGCTGACACTCGGCAGAGAGCACGAAACAGCGTTTGAGCTCAACCTCAACGCAATGGCAGGCTATCCCGAATTCTGCCGCAGAATGTATCATATCGGCAAAGAGGTTGGTGTATACTTCAACATAGGCACAGACGCTCACCGACTCGACGCAATCGACACCAAGCAGTTTATCGAGAGGACGAAGAGCTATCTCTTATGATAAAGAATATTATATTTGATATGGGCAATGTGCTGCTCGATTACAATCCGCAGGCGGCTATGGAGATGCTGAAAATAAGCGAAGAAGCGAGACCCGTTATTCTCAGAGAGCTTTTCGGCGGAATTGAATGGGTGCAGCGTGACCTCGGACTTATAAGCGTTGATGAGCTTTACGAAGGAGTCCGGCAGAGAGTGCCCGAAGAATTCCGCGATGACCTTAAAAAGTGCTGTAAAAAATGGGATATTTGTATGACTCCGCTTGAGGAAGCAAAAGAATTCTGCAAGCTTGTAAAAGAACAAGGCTACGGTATTTACGTACTTTCCAATGCCGCAGAAAGCTTTTACGAATATTTCGCAAGGCAGTTCGACCTTGATTTTTTTGACGGAATTGTAATATCGGCAGACGTACACATAACAAAACCCGACGTGAGAATCTATGAACATCTGCTTGAAAAGTACAACCTTAAAGCCGAAGAATGTCTGTTCATTGATGACAGAGCAGACAATGTTGAGGGTGCAAGAAAAGCAGGTATGAAGGCTTTTCAGTTTGAAAATAATTTTGAAGATATAAAAAAGTCCGTTGAAGTTTAGCATTTAAAAACTTCAGCGGACTTTTGTTTTATTTTACCAGTTCTTTTATTACCTCGCCTGCGGCAATAATACCCGCGGCAGACGGCACAAACGAAACACTGCCCGGCACAGAGCGTTTCTCGCCCGTTTCATCAGGCTGAAACAGCGGTTTTATCGGCTGCTCGGTAGAGAAAACAACCTTGAGCGAATTTATGCCGAGGTTTTTAAGTTCTCTCCTCATAACACGGGCAAGCGGACAGCCGCTCGTCTTTTTTATATCGGTAACCGTAAGCGCTGTCGGGTCGAGCTTATTGCCTGTACCCATACAGCTGATAACGGGAATATTCTTCTCTTTTGCGGTTTTTATTATCAGCAATTTTGAAGTAACGGTATCGATGGCATCAATAATATAGTCGTAATCTTCAAAACGGAAATCCCCTGCTGTTTCAGCTGAATAGAAGCACGGATAAACGGTGACCTTTGCAGCAGGATTGATATCCGCTATGCGTTCACGCATTACGTCCACTTTTAATTTACCGACAGTACCGTGAAGTGCAACAAGCTGGCGGTTAATATTGGAAACAGAAACCGCATCATTATCGCAAAGGCCTATATGACCTACACCCGCACGCGCAAGAGCCTCTGCCGCAAAAGAGCCTACACCGCCGACACCGAAAAGCAGAACAGATGAATTCTTAAGTTTATCAACACCGTCCTCACCGATAAGCATCGCCGTACGCATATATCTCTCTTCCAAAACCTCACCGCCTTAAAAAGAATAATTAATTATAGCATTACACTTTCTTTATGTCAATTTTATGTTGACATAAGCGTTTTGACAAGTGTACAATAAAGGCAGATTTATAAGGAGGCAGATATAATGAAAAAACTCACCTCGATTTTGCTCATATTTTCGCTTATTTTAACTTTTGCAGCTTGCAAAAAAGAAGAGCCGCCCGTACAGGTTGACTTCAAAACATGGTTCAACAGTGAATTGATTACCGCTTACGATTCGTTTGTAAAGACTGAGCAAGGCAAAAATGTTCCTGTAGGAAAAATTGAAGATATGCTCATCTCTCCCAATTACATCAACAGCATATTCGAATACATAGCAAGCGGCAAACAGCCTGAAGACGGTGAAATTACTGAAGCCAATGGTGTATATACATTCAAAGGCCAGACTTTCATCCAGACATTTGAATTTGACAACAACACATGCGCAATCAGAGTCACTTCGACGATAGTAATCAACGGTGAAACAAAGCCGCAATTTACGGTTACAATGCGAGAAAAGGATGACGTATACTACATACAATACCTTGCATCCGAATTCCTCACATATTACGAAATCAGCTACACTGCCACAAGCGGAAGTGTAAAAAACATCAGCAGAATGGATTTACCCTACTCTATATTCGCAGCAGAAATCCCCGAAAACTTTGCAAAGGAGAACTGAAAATGGTAAACGAGCTTCACAACTACGACGTGTTTCCGAAAGTATTCCCCAAAGACAAAGAGATTGAAATCACAATCAAGCCGCTCGGTGCACACTCTGCATTTACCAAAGATGAATATTATATGGAAATTCTTCCGCTCACAACAGGTCCGCTCTGGGCTTACCCCAACACTTCTCTTGCAACAAAGGAATTTACCGTTAAGCCCGATGCTGACGGATGCATCCGCATCAGGCACACATTCCGCGGCGAGCAGGAGCACTATATCCGTTTTCTCAAGGACGATATGAAGAAGGATTTTCAGTTTTCCGTTTATTCGGTAAACGAAGACCTTGTCGGCAGATATCCGTTTGCAGGCGATCTGCATATGCACACATTCCGTTCAGACGGCAAGCAGGCACCCGCAATTGTTGCAGCAAACTACCGCAGACACGGCTACGATTTCCTTGCCATAACTGACCACAGGCTCTATTACGGCTCACTTGAAGCTATCAACGCTTTCAAGGACGTTCCGCTTGAGTTCACCCTCGTTCCCGGTGAAGAGGTACATATGACAAGGGCAGATGCCCATAAGTACGTCAACGACGTTCATATGGTAAACTTCGGCGGTCTTTATTCAGTAAATGCTCTCGCTTATGATGACGAGCTTATCGAAGAAATAGGTGAGGATAAAGCCCTTCGTGCTGTTGACGGCAATTGCCCCGATATGATGTCCCGTGAGGACTTTGAAGCCGAGGTGAATGCACTTGCAGATACAATGGATATCCCCGAGGGTGTTGAAAGATTTCCGTTTGCCTGCTGCCGCTGGATAAAGGAGCAGGTAAATAAGGCAGACGGTCTTTGCATTTTTGCACATCCTTATTGGATTTCCAACGTTTTCCAGGTTCCCGAAAAGTTCTCTCAGGCTATGTTCGATTACGGCAATTTTGATGCTTTTGAAGTCCTCGGCGGCGGAAGCTATTTTGAGCAGAACGGCTTCCAGACTATTTACTACTACGATCAGTGTGCAAAGGGCAACAAAGTACCTATTGTCGGCAGTACAGACAGCCACAGCAGTATAAATAACCGCAACGGTTTCATCTGCTCCACTATCGTATTTGCTCCCGAAAACACACGTGAAAGCCTTATCGGCTCAATCAAAGATTTCTATAGCGTTGCAGTAGATACAATCAGTGCCGAATACCGTATGGTCGGTGATTTCAGACTTGTACGCTATGCAAGCTTCCTTTACGAAAACTTCTTCCCGCTTCACGATGAGCTCTGCTATGAAGAGGGTCTGCTGATGAAGAAATACATCACAGGCGAAGAGGATGCCGAGGCTCAGCTCAAGGCAATTCAGGGCAGAATGAAGAAGCAGAGAGAGAAATACTTCGCATTTTAAAACAAACAAGCGTTATATTATTCACCCCGATTTGTACTAACCTACAAATCGGGGTTATTTCTATATATAAAGTTGACTTTTTTATAATATAAAGGTAAAATAAGGGATGTTGTAATTTTGAAGTTACTTTTTGGAGGTTTTGAAATGAAACTCGATAAACTCGTCGGCGAAAGATTTAAAGAAAAGCCGTCAGACTGTATAATCGAAAGCCACGCTCTCACTGTCAGAGGCGGCTACATCAAAAACGTTGCAAACGGCATCTACTCTTCATATATGCCTATGCGCAGAATCACAAAGAAAATTGAAAACATCATCCGTGAGGAGATGGACAGAATCGACGGTCAGGAAGTTCAGTTCCCCGTTGTTATGCCCGCCTCTCTCTGGGAAGAAAGCGGCAGATACGAATCAATCGGCAGTGAGCTTCTTCGCTTCAGCGACAGAAACAAGAGCCCGATGGTTCTCGGTATGACTCACGAAGAGGCTGCTGTTCACCTTGTTCGCGACTATGCAAACAGCTACAACAAATACCCCTTTATGATATACCAGATTCAGACAAAGTTCCGTGACGAAGGCAGACCCAGAGCAGGTCTTAT